>NZ_NHSJ01000074.1:5465-41138 GCF_002937075.1 Rhodoblastus sphagnicola | reverse complement strand
CCTCCGGCGGCGCCAGGGCGGGTCCCCCGCCATTCGCCGCCAGCGCGGCGCGGCGCGCGAAAAGCGCGGCGATCGCGGCCCCGCACAGGCAGCCGACCCCATAGGCGGCGGAGGCCAGCACCGCCGTTTCGAGCCAAAGACCCGCCCGGCCG
Organism: Rhodoblastus sphagnicola; assembly: GCF_002937075.1. Lineage (GTDB taxonomy): Bacteria > Pseudomonadota > Alphaproteobacteria > Rhizobiales > Beijerinckiaceae > Rhodoblastus > Rhodoblastus sphagnicola. Next base: position 40,986 of record NZ_NHSJ01000074.1, on the reverse strand, counting down.
GGCGGCAGGGCCAGGGTGGCCGCGACCGCGCCAAGCGCCAACACGAGCGTCGCCGCGACGCCGCGCCCGCGCCCGACCGAGGCGTCGCGGCGGGCCGGGATGAAGCCGATCGCGACGCCCAGCGCGAAGGCCGCCAGCCACCAGGGAAGAAGGGTCTGCGACAGATAGATCATGGACGCCGCCCTATTTCAGATTGAATTCGATGCGGCGATTCTTCGCCCGGTTGTCGTCGCTGTCGTTGGCGACGAGCGGACGGCGCTCGCCATAGCCCACCGCCGTCAGCCGACGCGGCGCGACGCCGGCGGCGACGAGATAGACCAGCACCGACTCGGCGCGGCGGCGCGACAGCTCCCGATTCTCGCTGACATAACCGATGTCGTCGGTGTGACCGGCCACTTCGAACGCGACGCCCGGACAAAGCTTCGCCTCCGCCGCAACAGCGTCGAGCGTTGCCGCCGATTCCGGCGCGAGCCGGGCGCTGCCGACGCGGAACACGATGGGATGCTCCTTGACCAGGGCGGCCATGCGCGCCTGGCACGCGGCCGCATCGCCGCGCGGTTTTTCGGCAGGCGTTTCGGCAGGCTTTTCCGGTCCTCGCGCGGCGGCCAGCTTCTCGACGCTCGGGGCGCCCGCCGCCTTTTCCTTCGCCGGCGCGGACTCATGGGCGGGCCCCGTCAGTTGCGATCGCGCGGCGAAGCCGTCGGGCAGCGCGCCGATGAATTTGGCGCGAATGTCGTCGGCGAGTTCGGCGCTGGCCGCCTCGCCGCTGAGGCGCGCCGTGCGACCGCGCAGGTGGAGCGCGCCCTCGCGCAGCCGCGCCAACTGGTCGAGTCCGGCCAGCGCCGCTTCGACGAAATCGCGCGGGGCGCCGCTTCCGGCCTGCGTGCGGTCGACCAGTTCGCGGCCGGCGCTCGCCGCCGCCTTGATCCTGGCGTGCGAATCAGCGTCGGGATAGAAGCCGCTCAGCGTGAGCTTGCCGCCCGAGGATTCCGCGCGGAACAGATAGGGCGAAGCGACGGGCGCGACTTCTCCGCTCTTGTCAGCTTGCCCACTCTTCCCACCTTCCCCGGTCTTGCCGCCTTCCCCGGTCTTGACCTGATCGGCCAAAGCGGGCGCGGGCGGGGCCGGCGGCTCGGGGGCCGGCGCTTTCCGCGCGAGCGCATCCTCCGTCTTGCGCACGCCGGTCACGGCCGCCACGCCGGCCAGCGCCGCCGCGCGGGCCTCGTCGCTGGCGATCTCACCCTTGAGGCTGATGTCGCGCCCCGCGACGCGCGGCGTCACGCCCGCGATCTTCACGGCGTCGAGCGCGCCGCGCGCGCGGGCTTCGAGATCGGCCTCGATCCGGCCGGTCTCGACCCAGTTCGCGGCCAGCCACAGGACGGCCAGCGCCAACAGGCCGTAGCGCCATTTTCCCGCCATGAAACCTCCCCGCCATTTCTTAAAGCGGCGCGGGATGCGCCGACATCCAGCCATGCGGATATTTTTAGACGCAACGGCGCCGCCAAACCAGCCGCAATCTTGACGCGGGCGGCGGGCGCAAAACGCCCGCCGCCGACGCGAAATGCTTGCCAAGCGCCTCGGGGTCGGGCATATGTCTGAACATGGTGACCGGTTCGGACAGGCGATGCCCGAATCATGTCTCATACGCTGGAGACGTGGCCGAGAGGCTGAAGGCGGCGGTTTGCTAAACCGTTATAGGGTTGTAAAGCCCTATCGAGGGTTCGAATCCCTCCGTCTCCGCCATCGCTTTTTTCGGCGCCGCCCCTTCCCCGCGCCGCGCCCCACGGAAGGCCGCACACGCATTCAACACCGTCGCACAGGCGGCAGAGCCCTGATGAAACCAGACCTTTTCGCGCTCGTTCCTTTGGTGATTGTGTCCTTTGGCCTCGCGGCCGCCGCGCCCGCGGCGACACCGGCCCCGCCGGCGCGGCCCCCCGAATTCGGCAAGGCCGCAGCGCCCAGCGCGACCACGCCAGAGGCCTGCGCGCCGAACTGCCCGAACGCCGGCGCCGCGACCGGGCGCCAACCGGTCGATGTCGATGTGGGGAGTCTGCAACCCTACAATCTTCCGCCAGCGTCGCGCGAAAGAATGCGCGCCTGCGGCGAGGACTGGCGCGCGCGGAAACTCGCGGGACAGGCGACCGGTCTGACTTGGCGAAGCTTCGCCGAAAAATGCCTGGTGCAATGACCAATCGGTGGAGGGGACGATCGGCATTGACCGCGCCCCCGCCACGCTACCCGGCGCGCGGGTCCACACCGGGCCGTTGGCGAGATTGAGGTCATGCTTGGGCTTGGCCATGCCGAGTCGTTCGCGTCGGCGCTTCCACAAAAAACAATGCTGGACCCAAGGCTTGGACGCGCCAATGAAAAAGGCCGGGGACATGCCCCGGCCTCGTCGATTCGGTTATCTTGAAAATTCAGTTCACCAGCGCCTTGACGCTGGCGATGCCCTGATCGACGAAGGCGGCCTGGTTGCCGGAGGCCTTCAGCACGCTTTCCGCCGCCTTGACGGCGGCGTCGGCCGCGGCGGAGCGGACTTCGGCGATGGCGTTGGCTTCCGCCAGCGCGATCTTGTCGTCGGCCTGCTTCTTGCGGCGGGCGATGTAGTCTTCAAGACGGGCCTGCGCCTCCTTGGCCAGAACCTCAGCTTCGCTCTTGGCCTGGGCGACGATCGCGACGGCCTGCTGTTCGGCTTCCGCCGTCCTGGCGGCGAAGCTGTCGAGCAGGGCTTGCGCCTCGGCGCGCAGGCGCGCGGCCTCGTCCAACTCGTTCTTGATGCCGTCGATGCGGGCGTCCAGCGACTTTCCAATCCATTTGGGCAAGCCAATGTAAAGGAAGAAAACCAGCAACAGCGCCGCGCCGAGCAAGAAATAGAATTCAGCGTCAAATTCCATTTTCCGCTCCTCAGGCTTTCGCGGCTGCGACGGCCGCGACGACCGCCTTGGGGTCGGCCGAAGCGCCGGTGACATGTTGCAGGATGGCGTGGGCGACCTCGACCGCGATGGCGTCGACATTGGCCATGGCGGCGGTCTTGGTTTCGCCGATCTTCTTTTCCGCCTCGGCCAGCTTGGCGCCGAGTTCGGCTTCGAGCTTGCCGCGGCTGGCGTCAGCGGCGGCGGCGGCGGCGGCGTGGGCCTGCTGGCCGAGCGCCTGCGCCTTGGCCTTGGCCTTGGCGAGCGTCTTCTCATGCGCGGCGGCGGCGGCGGCGGCGTCTTCCTGCGCCTTGGTGGCGGCCTGGAGATCGTCGCTGATCGTTTGCTTGCGGATCGCGAGAATGCCGGCGACGCGCGGCAGGGCGATCTTCGCCATCAGCAGATAGAGCACGCCGAAAATCAGCGCCAGCCAGATCAGTTGGGGCGCGAAATAGGTCGAGTCGAAGGGCGGAAACACATCTTCGTGGGCGGGACCGGCGGGAACCTCGGTTCCGGCGGCGAGCCCTTCAGCGCCTTGCGTGGCCATAGACGTTCCTTGGGTCCTTGAGAAGCGTTTTCAAGCGAAGAGAAGCCGGTTCGCGTGAAGAAAACGCGTGGAAACGAAAGACCGGAGCGTGTTTGGCGGCTCGTCAAACACGCTCCAGGAAAGGCGCGCCCCGGGCGGAACCGGGGCGCGAAAAAATCACTTCGCGACGAACAGCAGGATCAGCGCGATGAGGAAGGCGAAGATGCCCAGACCTTCGGCGAGCGCCGTGCCGATGAACACGCGGCCGAACTGGCCGTCCGAGGCCGACGGGTTGCGCAGCGCGCCCGACAGGAAGTTGCCCCAGATCACGCCGACGCCGATGGCGGCCGCGCCAACGCCGATCGCCGCGAGGCCGGCGCCGATAAGTCTAGCTGCTTCAGAACCCATCATAAGACTCCATTTGGTATTGTGGGCGACTCTTTGTTGTTAGGTCGATTATCAGTGGCCCGGGTGAAGCGCGTCGTTGAGATAGACGCAAGTGAGAACGGCGAACACGTAAGCTTGCAGCACCGAGACCAGCAGTTCGAAAGCGGTCAGCAGGGTGATGCCGAGCAGCGGCAGCGGCGCGAGAAAGGCGTAGCCGCCGGCGCCGAGCAGCATGACGCAGAAGCCGCCGAACACGGCCAGCATAATGTGGCCCGCCAGCATGTTGGCGAAAAGACGAACCGAGAGCGAAACCGGCCGCGAGATGAAGGACAGGATTTCGATCGGAACGATGAAGATGGACATGATCGGGCCGACGCCCGACGGCTTGAACAGGCCGAAGAAATGCAGGCCATGCTTGTAGATGCCGTAGCCGATCGACAGGAAGATGATCGAGAAGGCCATGCCGGCGGTGATGATGATCTGCGCCATCACCTCGTAGGTGTAGGGCCACAGGCCGATCAGGTTGCAGGCCAGCACGAACATGAACAGGGTGAAGACCAGCGGGAAGAAGCGCATGCCGGCTTCGCCGCAGGTCTGGCGCACCATGTCGGCGGCGAATTCGTAGGCCAACTCGGCCGAGGTCTGCAGGCGGGTCGGAATGATTTTCCTGCCGGAGGTGCCGATCAGCATCACCACGATCACGGCCAGCGCGCCCAGCGCCATGAACAGCGCCGAATTGGTGAAGGAGGCGTCCACCCCGAACAGATCGAGCGGCTGGATGACCTTGATGTGAAACTGGTGGATGGGATCGACCGCTGAGGCGCCGGCTTCCGACATGTTCCGTCCTTCAATCTTCGCGGGCGAAACCCGCCGTCCTAGTCATTACGGCGGAAGATCCGCCAAGCCCGTCACTTTGACGGGAAACCCGCAAGCCCGTCATCGCGACGGGAAACTCTCCAACCCTGTCACGGCGGCGGCGGATCGCCGTCGCGTCGCGCTGGCGGCGCCGCCAGCCTGTAGACATTGTTGAACCCCGCCGCAATACCCAATCCCAGGAACAGGATGAGCAGGAACGGGGTCGTCCCCAGCCAGACATCGAGGCGCCACCCGATCAGGGCGCCCACCACCGTGGCGGCGACAAATTCCGTCAGCACGCGAAAGCCGAGGCTCATCGCCCGCCCGAGGCTCTTGCTGGACGTCTCGACCTCGGAGCGGCGGCGCTCGTCGACCTTGTCCGCATCGCGTCGCCCCTGAAGGTCGCTCGCCAGCTTGGCGAGCCGCGCCTTCATGTCCTCGGCGTCGTCCGACCCGTCCCGCATGGCGTCCCCGTTCGACCGGCGAATATCGCGATCGGCGAATATCGCTTTTCAGGAGAAGGCGCGCCGACGGCCGCCTCGACAGCAGAAGGTCGTTTGAAGCGCCGTCCGATGGGACCGGACCCGGAACGCCTGCGCGCCCCGCCCTTCTTGAACCGGGCGCACCATATTGACGCGACTTTCCGCTGTCAAGATAAAGGCGGGATTTCATCTTATGAATTAATGCGTTGATTTGACTTATAAAAACGCATCTTCGTCCCGCAGGGGCCAAAGGTCTGACGCGGGCTGACGCAGGCCTGGCGATTCGCCTTGCAAGAAAAGAAGCAAGCGCGGGCGCGCAAACACCGCGTCCAACGCCTCTACCCAAGCCATGGTCCTACGTATAAACGAGACGCAAGGACGATCAGAAACGCCGGACCCCCAAGCCATGCGTCACGAAAACGATCTCGACGGCGGCGATTCAATCGCCTCGATCCGCGAACTTGTCTTCCATGCTTATGCCACGCGCTTCGATCTCGACGTTTTTCTCGGCTTCTTTCACGACGATGCCGTTTTTCACATCGTCGGGCGCGTTCCCAACTATCCTTTCAGCGGCGATTACGCCGGCAAGGCCGCGATTCGCGCGGCGCTCGAACGAATCGACGGCGAAATCGAACAGACGAATGGAGAGTTGCTCAACGTACTGGTCGAGGGCGACGCCATCGCCATCCGCCGTCGCAACACGCTGCGCCATCGCGGCACCTCCGCCAGAATCGATGTCATGGTCGGCAATTTGATCAAGTTCAGGGACCGGAAGATGACCGAGCTCTACGAATATGTCGATACAACCTGGCACGCCAAACTGACCGGCGATTGAAGCCGCCGGCGCGCGGTCAGCGGTTCGACCGCCTCAATGCCGCGAGAAGAAATCGCGCAGCTTGCACAGGCTCGTCGTGATGTCGAACTTCTGGTCTGGCAGGTGTTCGCCCGCAATCAGTTTGGTCAGGGCGAGCGCGGGATCGGGTTCGCCGGTGAGTATCACGTCGGCGCCGCGCTTCTTCATGTGCCTGACAAAGCCGTCGCCGGCGCTGCCGGCGATCATCACCTCCACACCGTCGAGCGGATGCGGGGCGTCTTCGTCCTCGATGTAATGCGGCGTCTGCTCCTTGGCGAGCGTGACGCGCGCCGGTTCCGGCAGCGGCTCGCCCGGCGTGTGACGGCTAAGATCGTAAACCAGCCATTGCCGCGCCTGGCCGGCGTGGCCGCTGACTTCGGAAAATTCTTTTGTCGCGATGGCGACTTTCATGGCGTCTTGCTCTCTCTTGTGTCGCAATCGGGCCGGGACGCTTGGCGCGGCGCGGCTTTTGCGCGATTTGAGCATATTCCGCGCCAGATGGCGGACACAACCCGCGCGCGGTGCGGCCGGCCGCTCGGCATGAGCGCCGAGGCATGAGCGCCCGGGGCGATTTGCTTCGCCTCACCACGGATTTTTGTATCGCGGCCGACATGTTCGTGCGTCAGAATCGACGGCGCGGGCGTTTGGCATGAAGTGAATTTCATCTGGAAAAGGCGATTGCGATGCGCGCAGGCGGTAAATATCAGCATCTTGTCCAGAATCGTGGCTGTCCGTGCTGCGATCCGCGTCTGGTCACTTTCACTCACCGCGCCACCACCGAACTGTCGCGGCGTGGCTTCGTGATCGGCGCCGGCGCTGTCGCCGGCGCCTTGAGTCTCGGCGAAACGCCAACGCCTGCGCGCGCGCAACCGGCAAAACCCTCCGCCATCCTGTTCGAGAATGTACGCATTTTCGACGGCAAGGCCGACAGGCTCTCGGGTCCGTCCTACGTGCTGGTGGTCGGCAATCTCATCCAGACCATCTCGGCCGCGCCGATCGCCGCGCCCGCCGACGCCACCCTGATTCGCATCGACGGCAAGGGCCGCACGCTCACCCCCGGCCTGATCGACGCGCACACCCACATCATGTTTTCCACCGTGCCGCAGAGCGTGATCCTCACCTCGGATGTCGGCTTCATCCATGTCGCGGCGGTCAAGGCCGCCCATGACATGCTGCTGCGCGGCTTCACCAGCGTTCGTGATCTCGGCGGACCCGTGTTCGGACTGAAACGCGGCATCGATTCCGGGCTGGCGGTCGGCCCGCGCATCTGGCCGGCGGGCGCCTTCATTTCGCAGACCGGCGGCCACGGCGATTTTCGCATGCCCAACGATTTTCCCGCGCGGCCTGGCGACTACACTTTTTCCGAACGCGCCGGCGGCTCCGCCATCGCCGACGATCCCGGAACGGTGCGCAAGCGCGCCCGCGAGCAACTGGCGCTCGGCGCCTCCCAGATCAAGCTGATGGCCGGCGGCGGCGTGGCTTCGCCCTACGATCCGCTCGACGTCACCCAGTTCACGCTGGAGGAAATGCGCGCCGGCGTCGAGGCGGCGGAAAACTGGGGGACCTACGCCACCGTCCACGCCTATACGCCGCGCGCCGTGCGTCAGGCGGTCGCGGCCGGCGTGCGCTGCATCGACCATGGCCAGTTGCTCGACGAGGCCACCGTGGCGCTGCTGGCGGAAAAGGAAATCTGGTGGAGCCTGCAGCCCTTCCTCGACATCGGTCCCAGCGCCTTCCCCGAGGGCTCGCCGAATGACCGGAAGCAGCAGGAAATGTATCGGGGCACGGACAACGCCTATCGCCTCGCCATCAAGCACAAGGTCAAGACCGCCTGGGGTACGGATATCCTGTTCGACCCCAAGGCGGCGGCGATGCAGGGCGAGAATCTGACGCGGCTGTTGCGCTGGTATTCCGCCGCCGAAATCTTGAAGTTGGCGACCTCGACCAATGCCGAACTTCTGGCGCTTTCGGGCCTGCGCAGTCCCTATGAAGGCAGGCTCGGCATCGTCCAGGAGGGGGCGCTGGCCGATCTGCTCCTGATCGACGGCGACCCGCTCGCCGATTTAAAACTGTTCGAACAGCCGGAGAAGTCTCTGCTGGTGGTGATGAAGGACGGCAAGATCTTCAAGAACATCCCGCTGTAGGAGTCGAAAACCGACGGCTAGAGCGCATTCGGTGAACACTTGTTCCTTGCTTATCCGGTTAACGCATACACCTACTATATGTAGAGGGATCGCGCGCTTGGGCAAAGTGCTTGGGCAAAGACAGAGAGCGGCGGTTTGCGGGCGTAGGCCGAAGGGAAGCAATGCCCTGCCAAGCGGACCCTGCCAAGCGCGGCCCCCGCGTCCAACGGAACGCAATCACCGCCGGCGATCACTGTTCGATCCAGGCTTCCAGCTTGTTGAAGCGGTTGCGGCGCAACGCGGAGGGCGAAGTCGTCACGAAGAGCGTTCCGGCGTCGTGCCAGGACCAGCCCATCGCCGCGTCGGTCGCCAATTCAATCAACAGCGTCAGTTCGAGCGGATTATCGCATTGCCCGGAGGCTGGAATCCCTCCCATGCGATGCGGACGATCCAGTTTCCGCAGCTTTTCCTCGATATCCCGGAGGCGCGCGCCCGCCAGCGCGGGATGCCGCTGTCCGCGCGCGTAAAGGTCCAGCACGTCTTCGCGTATGGCCATGTCGAGGCGGTTGTACCAGCGCACGACCTGACACTCGGCCTTTTCGGGAACACCCTCCGCCGCGACCCAGCACGTGCTCTTGAAGTCTTCCATGCTCGCCCGAATGGCGCACCATTCTGCCTCCGGAAGAGGCGCGTCGAGGTCCTGCGCGAGGATGCGGTCCATCAGGCGCGTGAGCAGGGCTCGCAGTTCGGGTATCAACGCCAGATGCGCCTCGCCCAGGCTCTTGATCTCGGCGTTCAGGCTCGCCTCGCCCTCGGGACCGGGGTAGGCCCGGTGAACGTCTTCCCAGCGAGCGCGGGCTTTGTCCAGCCTTTCAAGGCTGCTCTCGTCATCCGCCACAAGCGCCTTCAGGACAGAGCCCCCCACGCCCTTGTCGAGCCTTTTCTGGTTCTTGTCGCGGTTCTCCTGGAGTTTCGCTCTCGTCTTGTCCAGCGCCTCAAAGCAGCGTTCGATCCACCCCTGGTCGAACTCCGGCGGCTCGAACAGCACGCCCGCGTTGTCGATGTTGCGTTCGACATTCTCCGCGCTGACGTCATCGGCGACGCCTTCGACGACATAGAGCGCCCCACGCCAGGTGAGCGGGCGGTCGAGGTCGATGCCGCCATGAAGTTTGATGGAGTGTTCCGACACGGGCTCCTGGTAAAGGCCCTCCACCGAAAACATCAACGGAGCTTCCCTGACGACGACATCGACCGGCCATTTGCGCCAGAGTTTCGGCACGCCGGGCCGAAACTCCGGCTTGGCATAGCCAATATAATCGCTCATCACATGACGGACGGTGGGAAGATCTTGCGGGGGCTCATGCTCGACGCCGAGCTCCGTGGTGTGCAGAACCTGCACCATTCCGCGTTCGGCTTCGTCACTGTATTGGAATTTCAGGATTTCCACGAACAGCAGCAGCCACCCCTGGCGCGGGCCCTGCCCAAACCAGAGAGCCGCCGGGAGATCGGCGCAGGCGATTTGCGCGACGAAATGCAGCGGAGCGCCTTCGGGGTCGCGCGGCCATTTCATTCCCTTCGGCATCATCGGCAAGCCGCCGAGCCAGGATCGCGGGGCTTCATCGAAACGGATGGGGATTTGCCGCCTGAGGGTGACAGACATCGGAATGTCCAAAACCTCTGGTTCTTCCGAGCTGTTCAAAGAACTCATCTCGCAATCTCTTTCATCGAAGGACAACGCTTGAACCCTAACGCGCCTGGATTATTGCTACGTTAAGTAAAGCCGACGACCATGTCGGCAATCGAACACCGAGCCGTCGTTCATGAAAGCATGCGAACGTCGCCTTCGAGCCGGACTCGGTCGGTCCGGCGGTCTCGATCTGGCTCGCCTCCCCTCTACATGTTGTGGGTGTATGCGTTAACCGGATAGGCACGACTTGTTCACCAAATGCGCTCTATTTTTTTGTTTTTACGCATTTTCTTCACGCGAACTGGCATCCACTTCGCTTGAAAATGCTCTAATCCTTCCAATGTTCAATTTCCGCCAGGAACGCGCCGGCATCAAGTTCGCCGCGATCGAGCAACACACAGGCCACATGCTCGATCAGCGCGCGATAGCGATGGCACAACTGGCCCGCGCGCTTCGCGATGGAGTCGGAGAGTCTTGTTACTGAAGGCCCATCTGGATTGAGCGCATGCAATTCTCTTGCGATCAACTCAACGGTTTTCTTGTCGAACTCATCTCCGGTCTCAAGGTATTGTCCGACAAACGCACAGCCGCCCTCTGCTATGACGCCGCGCCGAAAAAGGTACTTCCAGTTGTTCCTGAAACGCTTGAGTTCAGAAAACCTGTAATCGGCTTCGCCGCCTAATACACTCAGAAAAAGGTGGGTGACATTGTAGCCAAAATGATACGCCAGAACTGCGTGCGCGGCCTCATGCAACGCCATGGCGATTTGTTGCCCAAGCGGGCTTTTGGAAGAAAGAGATTTTCTTTGGGTTGCGCTCAACGTTCTCATTTTTATCGTTCTATAAAATATTTTATCAGTTCGCCTGAAATTGCGGTCAATCATAACTATGGAATGAGGCGGCCATTGGGTCAATGTCGGGCGGCGCAAAATCAGACCAAGAAGAGCCGTCATGAGCCGGTTCCCGCCCGCAAGAGGGCGTCGCGTGAAGCGTCACCCAGCCCGAAGGGCCTGACTCAATTGCCCGAGTTGCGCGTGCAAGTCCGCCGCCCGGCCGCGCATGTCGCGGGCGGAGACGGCGACCTCCTCCGATTTGCCGTCGGCGGCCTCGGCCTGGTCCTGCAGAGTGGTCATGCTGCGCGTGAGATCGCCAACCAGTTTCAGCGTGCCGGTGATCGCCTCGGCGATCTGGTCCACGGCGGCGCTCTGCTGGTCCAGCGTCGCCGCGATGGCGGCGGAACTCGCGTCGATACGGCCGATGGTTTCCTCCACCGTCCGGTTGGAGGCCATGGAGGCGTCGGCGCCGCGCTGGATGGCTTCGATTCGCTTGGTAATGTCTTCGATGGCCCGCTTGGTCGAATCGGCCAGCGCCTTCACTTCGTTCGCCACCACGCCGAATCCCTTGCCGGCCTCGCCGGCGCGCGCCGCCTCGATGGTGGCGTTGAGCGCCAGCAGGTTGGTCTTGTTGGCGATGTCCTCGATCAGCGCCACGACCTCTCCGACCTGCCGCGACGATTCGCTCAAGGTCCGCATGGCTTCCTTCGCCTGCGCCGATTCGGCCACGGCTATCCCTGAAAATTCGGCGGCGCGCGACACCTGCGACAGGATTTCGCGGATCGAGGCGGAAAGCTCTTCCGCCGAGGCCGAGGCCGACTGGATGTTTTCCTGCACCGTGCGGCCGGTCCGCGCATTGGCGGCGGCCTGCTCGCGGGTCGCGCCGGACAGGGCGTGCAGATCGCGCGAAACCAGCTCGAATTTTTGCGCCTGGCTGTCGATGGCGCCGGCGGCGCCGCCCACCCGCGCCTCGAAATCACCGGCGAGCTTGTGCAGCGTCTCGCGCCTGACACGTTCGGCTTCGGCGCGCCGGTCGCGCTCGTCGGCGGCGTCGCGCGCCAATTGCTCGCGCAGCAGGTTGCGGAATTCCGCCACGGCGCGGGCGATCTGGCCGATCTCGTCGCGCCGGTCGGCGCCGTCGATCGCCGCGTCGAGTTCGCCGCGCCGCAAACGCTCCATCGCCGTGGTCAGGCTGGCGAGGGGGCGACTTATGCTCCGCTGGACCAGGGTGGCGATACCGGCCACGGCGATCAGGGCGGCGATCAGCGCCAGCACAATGTTGTGCGAGCTTCGGGCGAGCAGCGCCTCAAGGTCGCCGATATGAAATCCCGTGCCGATCACCCAATCCCATTCCGGCTCCAAGGCGGTATAGGACAGTTTAAGACTTGGCTCGGCTTCGCCCGGCTTGAGCCAGCGATAGGTCGTGAGCCCGCCGCCGGCCTGGGCGCTGGCGATGAAATCGCGGACGAAAAGCCGACCGTCGGGGTCCTTGAAATCGAACCGATTGGTTCCCTCGGCCTTCGGAACCGGCGGCAGCATCAAAACGGCGCCATCCTTGCCATAAATGAAGAAATAATTGGCGTCCTCGCCAAAGCGCATCGGCCGCAAAGCGGCCAACGCCTGGGCCTTGGCGTCGGCCTCGGTCATTTCGCCGTTTTTCGCGCGGGTGCGCAGGCCATCGATCAGCGTCGTGACGGTCTTGACCTCATCCTTGAGCTCCAGCTCCTTTTGCGCGAGCAGATTGGCCCTGAGATTGAAATAGCTGAACGCACCGCCGCCGGCGATAAAAAGCAGGGCGACCAGCGCGATCGATGCGATGCGTGCTGAAATCGAATGCAGATAAGTCATGGTGCGGTCCCATTGAATTTCGCCGCCTAAAATACGCTCAAGGTCTTGCCCGAAACTGGCGCGGCTCAGCTCGCCTCCAGCAGCCGCTCCGCCTGCGCCAGCTCCACCGAAACCAGTTGCGACACGCCGCGCTCGGCCTGGGTCACGCCGAACAGCCGGTCCATGCGCGCCATGGTGATGGGATTGTGGGTGATGGCGATGAAGCGGGTGTCGGTTTTGCTCCGCATATCCTCCAAAAGGTCGCAGAAGCGCTCGACATTGGCGTCGTCAAGCGGCGCGTCCACCTCGTCGAGCACGCAGATCGGCGAGGGATTGGTCAGGAACACCGCGAAGATCAGCGACATCGCCGTCAGCGCCTGCTCGCCGCCCGACAGCAGCGACATGGTCGCCGGCTTCTTGCCCGGCGGCTTGGCCATGATTTCCAGGCCCGCCTCCAGCGGGTCGTCCGATTCGACCAGTTGCAGTTCTGCCGCGCCGCCGCCGAACAGCACGGTGAACAATTCGCGGAAATGCCCGTCCACCTTTTCGAACGCGGCGAGCAGGCGCTCGCGGCCCTCCTTGTTGAGCGAGCCAATGGCCGCCCGCAATTTCCGGATGGCTTCGGCAAGGTCGGCCTGTTCCTGAGCCAGCTTCTGCTGCTCGGATTCCATCGAGGCGAGTTCTTCCTCGGCGCGCAGGTTGACGCCGCCGAGTCTTTCACGATCAGCCTTCAAGGCGGCGAGCTTTTGCTGCACCGGCTCGATGCCGGCGGTTTCGTCGTCTTCGGCGACGCCCGCCAACTCCCGCAGCGCATGCGGCGCGCATTGCAATTCCTGCAAAACGCTTTGAGTCAGGAAGGCCAGCCGCTGCTGCGCGGCTTCCGCCTGCGCTTCCAGCCGCGCGCGGTTTTCGCGGGCCGAACTCATCGCCTCCAGCGCGGCGCGGGCGGCGCGGTCAGCCTCGCTGAGCGCGGTTTCGGCGAGAGCGCGGGCGTCGGCGGCGTCCTTCAGTTTGTGCTCCGCCTCCTCGATGCCGCTGGTCAGCGCGCGGCGCTGCAACAGGAATTCGTCGGGCGCCTCGGCGAGCCGCTCGATTTCCTCCTGCGTCTCCGCGATCCGGTCCTGAATCTCTTCCTTTTGCGCCAGCGAGCGGGCCTTGCGGTCGGCCCAGGATTTCTTCTCCTTGGCGATGGCCTCGCGGCGGCGGATGCGGGCTTCGGCCTCGCGGGCGAAGGCCTGCAAGGCGGCGCGGGCTTCGGCGGCCTCAGCGCGGTCGAGCGCGTTGGAGGCCCGCGCCGCGTCGCGCTCGCCGAGCAAAGTCGCGGGTTCCGGCAGATCCTCGAACGCCTCGCGGGCGCCGGCGAGCCGCTCCTGAGCCTCGTCGCGCATGTCCTGGGCGCGCCGGCGCGCGTCCTCAAGGCTGGACAGCCGCGATAAAAGCTGGCCCTGGCGCCGTTCCGCCGCGCTGGCGGTCTCGCGGGCGTCGCCAAGGTTTTTTTGCGCCATGCGCGTGGCGGCGCGGGCGCGCTGGTCGGCCTCGACCGCTTCGGCGACGGCTGATGCGGCCGCCTCCATGCGCTCGCGCAGAGCAAACAGCGTTTCTCGGCCGGCTTTCGCCTCGATTTCGAGATCTTCGAGCCGGTTTTTTTCGCTCAGCCGGCGCGCGGCGGCGGTGGGCGCTTCGGCGGCCCGGACCAAACCGTCCCAGCGCCACAAATCGCCCTCGACCGAGACCAGCCGCTGGCCCGGCTTCAGCCGGCTTTGCAACAGACGCCCTGTTTCGCTGGGGACCACGCCGATCTGGGCGAGACGCCGCGCCAGCAAGGCTGGGGCCTGGACTTTTCCCGACAGCGGCGCGGCCTCGTCGGGAAGGGCGGGGTCGCCGAGCCCGAAGGAATGCGCCCAGAACGCCGGGGCCTCGTCGTCGGTGGAGGCTTGAAGATCCTCGCCGAGCGCGGCGCCCAGCGCGGCTTCAAAGCCCTTTTCGACGACGATCTCCTCGATCACCGCCGGCCAGGCGCCGTGTTCGGAGCGCAGCAGGTTCGCCAGCGTCCGCGCCTCGGTCTCCAGCGCCTGCGCCTGACGCTCGGCCTCCGAAAGCGGCGCGCGCAAGAATGTTTCCTCGTCGCGCGCCAGGGCGAGGGCGCTTTCGGCGGCGAGCGCCTCTTCCTCGGCCTGCGCGGCGGCGTCCATCAGCCGCTCGGCTTCGGCGAGCGCCTCGGCGAAATCGGCGTCCTCGCCGGCGCTGTCGCGCAAAGCTTCGATTTCATCGACCAATCGGCGCAATTCGGCTTCGAAACGCGCCAAAGCCTGTTCCTCGCGGCGCGCGCTCTCGGCCAGCGCGTTGCGCTGCGCCTCGACGCCGGCGAAGGCGTTTTGCGCGGCTTCGAGCGCGGCTTCCGACTGTTTCAGCCTGGCTTCGGCCTCCTCGCATTTCAGCCGCGCCTCCTCGGCGAGGTCGGCCTCGTCGTCGCCGGCGCCGGACATGTCATCTTCTTCGACTTGCAGGCGCTCCAGCGCGGCGGCGGCGTCGTCGAAATGCGCGCCTTCGCGGCTGAGATCGTTGGCAAGCTGCGCGAAGCGCCGCTCCAGTTCAAGCTGGCGGGACTGGGCGCGCTTTTCCTCACCCTCAAGGGCCTCGCGCGCCATGATCAGCCGTTGCAGGGCGGCCCCAGCTTGGGATTCCGCCTCGCGCGCGCGCGGCGCCTCCAAGGCGGCGATGGCCTGAAGGCGGGCGGTTTCGGACTGGATACGGGTGGCTTCGGCCAGATTCACCACATTGGATTCGACGGCGGCCTTGGTCTCCGCCGCCTCCGCGGTGGCGCCGCGCAGGGCGATCAGGGCGACCAAAGCCTCGTGGCGGCGGATTTCGGCGGCGAGCGCCCGGTAGCGCGCGGCCTGGCGCGCCTGCCGCCGCAGCGATTCCGTCTGCGCGCCGATCTGGCCCAGCACGTCTTCGAGGCGGACGAGATTTTCCTCCGCGCCCTTCAGCCGCAGTTCGGCCTCATGGCGACGCGAATGCAGCCCGCCAATGCCGGCGGCTTCCTCGAGAATGCGGCGGCGGGCCTGGGGCTTGGCCGAAATGATCTCGCCGATCTGGCCCTGCCGCACCAGAGCCGGCGAACGCGCGCCGGAGGAGGCGTCGGCGAACAGCAATTGCACGTCGCGGGCGCGCACCTCGCGGCCGTTGAGCTTGTAGGCCGAGCCTTCCTCGCGCTCGATGCGGCGGGTGATTTCGATAATGTCGGAATCGTTGAAGGCGGCCGGCGCGGTGCGGGCGCTGTTGTCGAGCACCAGCATGACTTCCGCGTGGTTGCGGGCGGGCCGCGAGCCCGAGCCGGAGAAGATGACGTCGTCCATGCCGGAGGCGCGCATCTGCTTGTAGGAATTCTCGCCCATCACCCAGCGCAGGGCTTCGACAAGGTTCGACTTGCCGCAACCGTTCGGCCCGACCACGCCTGTCAGGCCCGGCTGGATGGCGAATTCGGTCGGCTCAACAAAACTCTTGAAGCCGATGAGGCGTAACTTGTCGAATTTCATGGACCCTGTTCCAGTCTGGAACAAGGCGCCATGAGGCCGGCGGAATCAAGGTTTTGGCGCGTCAAAGTTGGGGAAAAGGCCAAAACCTCAGGCGGCGCGGACGCCGGACAGGAAATCCTGCACCGACTGCCTCAGCCTGACGGCCTCGTGCTGCAGCGTCACCGCGCCTTCGCCGAGTTCGGCCGAGGTTTGAAGGGTCCGCTGCACGGCTTCGGCGACCACGAAGACATTTTGCGCCACCTCGCCCGCGCCGAGGGCCGCCTCGGTGGAGCTGCGCGCGATTTCCTGCGTGGCCAGGGACTGTTGTTCGGCCGCCTCCGCTATGGCGACGCTGACCTGATCGACATCCTCGATCACCTTGGTGATGGCGGCGATGGCGACGACGGCGCCGCCGGTCTCCGACTGAATGCTGGCGATCTGGCTGGAAATCTCCTCGGTCGCCTTGGTGGTCTGGGTGGCGAGATTCTTCACCTCCGAGGCGACCACCGCGAAACCGCGGCCGGCCTCGCCCGCGCGCGCCGCTTCGATGGTCGCGTTCAGCGCCAGCAGGTTGGTTTGCGCGGCTATGCCGGAAATCAGCTGGACGACTTCGCCGATGCGGGTGGTCGCCGCCGCCAGTCCGGCGATCTGCTCATTGGTCTTGTGCGCCTGTCGCAGGGCGTCGCTGGTCATGGCGGAGGAGGATTTCACCTGTCCGCCGATTTCCGTGATGCTGGCGGAAAGTTGTTCCGTCGCCGCGGCGGCCGTACGCACATTGACCGAGGACTGTTCCGAGGCGGAGGCGACGGCGACAATCCGTTGATTGCTCTCCTCGGCGCTGGATTCCAGCGACCGGGACGCGCCGAGGAACTCCTGGACCTTGCCCTCGACGGTGTTGAGCAGGCTGGTGACGTCGGCGTCGAAGCGTTCGGACAGTTGATCGACCAGTTGCGCGCGCGCGGCGCGCCTCTGGTCCTGCTCCTTTTCGCGCGCCAGCGCCTGCTCGCGTTCGATCGCGTCGTCGCGGAATTTTTCCAGCGCGCGCGCGAAGGCGCCCAGCTCGGTCTTGTATTCCTGGCCCGAAATGGCGATCGACGTGTCGCCTGTCGCCAGGGTGTCCATGGAATCGCGCAGCCCCATCAGCGGGGAGGTGATCGAACGGCCAATGGCGAGACAGAGCGCAATCATGAGGCCAAGCAGAGGGAGCAGAAAGGAGCAAGCCCATTTCGTCTTGCTCCAGAAAACCGAGTCGACATCGTCAATGTAAATGCCAGTGCCAACGACGACACCGAGTTCATCGACTTTCCGGAGCATCGACATTTTCGGCAAAGGCTTGTCCTGACCGGGCCTCACCTTCGAATAATATTGGACGCCGCGCCCTCCCAGGCCAGAAACCAGGTCGATCTGCTCCCGAATGGTCGCCGCGTCGAGAGCCGTATCATCCTTGAGACGATTGAGCCCGATCTTTTTGGGATCGACGGCGACCAGCGTGACGCCGTCCAGCGTGTGGACGAAGACATAGGAGAGATCCTTGCTGTCGCCGAAGCGGGCGGCGGCCATCACGTCCAGAAAGGCCTTGCGACCGGCCTCGCCGCCGGGGCCGCCTGCTTTCGCCATCGCGGTCTGGCCAACCGCCAGGATCTGGTCAAGAGCGTTGTCGAGCATGGCCTTTCGATCATCCATCATCTGCTGCCGCATCGTGACAAACCCGAACACGATCGCCAGCACGACGCTGAGCGCGCTCAGCAAGATGACGAGCGTTAATCGCGAACGGATGGTCAGACGAGCGAGGCGCATTTGGATTCCCTCTAAGACAAGCGCTTCACACAAGACACGTAAACGTAGAAATACTATTAATTATGCGCGTTATAATTGTATTTCAGGGTGATCAGAGCCGGTCGGCTGAGCTTTCAGTCGCTTGGCGTCGATGAAAAGTTCATTCACAAGGCGCGCAGAGTCACTGCGAGCGCGCGAAAATCTCAAGCTTCCCGGCGGCCAGAAGAATATAGACGATATCGAACAGCGAACACAGCAATCCCACGATCAAAAGGAATGTATTCGGCCCCGGCAGGCCGCCGCCGCCGATCAAGCCGAACAGGATCGTCGGCGCCAGGGTCCCGATCCACTTGCCCACGGCGATGATGAGACTTTGGCCTTCATCGCCCCGGCGGTCGATGAACATTTTTATGAACAGGACGGACATCAGCAGATTTTGCAGGAAGGCGGCATAGGCCCGGCCATGGGCCAGTCCGAATTCCATGATGAAGGCATATTCCACCACGGCGGCCACGGCAAAGACCAGCAGACTGCCGAAAATGAAAGATTTGAACGACAAATATTTCTTGGCGTAGCGATAGCCATAACGGAAGAATGTGACGACCAGGAAGACATCGCAGATCGCCCAGACGATATTAATGACCACCTGGGCGTCGAAGCCGACCTCTGCATACCCGAGGATGCTGTTGAAAATTTCCCAGAAAAAATTAAGCGCCAAGGCCCAAAGCGGCATGGCGTATGTTTTCTCGCGAAATCCGAGTCTGATGCCTTCGATGTAGACAATCGTCCAGCATAAGCCGCTGACCAAGGTGAGAATTAACGAAATGGCGCCAGCGCCCATAATGAACATCCGCGAATTTCAAAAATAAAATGATTTGATCGCTGCCCGTTTCTCGCAGAACCGCTCCGGGTTTCTGAGCCAAATCAAAACTCAACCCGCGCAGGACAAGCAGAGAATGGCGGTCGGCAGGGCTTTTAATCGCTTGGGGTCGATGTCGCCGCCGCATTTGGCGCAAACGCCGTAACGGCCATCGGCGATGCGCTGCAAGGCGGCGCGGATCTGCTGGATTTCTCGCAACTTCTGCTTCTCGATGCCTCCCAGCGCGTCCTGGCCTTCCAACTGGGTGGCCTGCTCCTCCCAGTCGGCGGGCAACGCGCTGCGCAATTCCTGGTCGATGTCGGTGACGTGGCCCGAAAGCTCGGCGAGCCTGAGTTCGAGCGCCTTGGCGATATCCTCGTACATTGTTGTTGTTATCCGCTTTGCCGTCCGCTTGACGGCAACAGATTAAGAGCGAGCGCGGCGCGCGCAAGCCCGATTTTCGTCAGGCGCAGGCGGGGCGATCGCCCAGTTGCTCCCGCCGCGCGCGCGAGAGAGCGTCGAGCAACAGTTTGCGCAAGGCGTCGGCCTCCTCGACCACCAGCGCCACCGGCAAGGACTCGGGCAGCGGCAGATCCTGCCACAGGCCTGGCAGGAACGGCGCGATCTTCACCATGTCCTTTTCGGTGGTCAGAAGCAGGGCGTCCTGCGCCGCCGCGCGCCGTTGCAAGGCGACGATTTCCGCCGCGCGATAGGGGTGATGGTCGGGAAAGGCGTGGCGCGAGACGATGCGCGCCCCGCAGCCTTCCAGCGAGGCGAAGAATTTGCCGGGACGGCCGATCCCCGCGAAGGCCACCACTTTCGCGCCGAGAACATGCAGCGCCGCATGGGCGTCGGGCGCCAGCCGGCCGTGAAAAACCGGCTTTCCCGCCTCGCGCAAAATTTTCTCGGCGGCGTCGCCGGCCTCGCCCTCCCCGATCACCAGGCCGGCGTCGGTGCGCTCCAGTTGCAGGGCGAGCGGCGCGCGCAGCGGGCCGGCGGGGATCAGGCGGCCATTGCCGAAGCCGACGGCGCCGTCGATCACGGCCAGGGTGAAGTCGCGGGCGAGGCTGGGGTTCTGCAAGCCGTCGTCCATCACGATCATGGTGGCGCCGCCGGCCAGCGCCAGCAGCGCGCCGCTCGGGCGGTCGCGCGCCACCACGGTTGAAGCGACCTGGGCGAGTAGCAGGGGTTCGTCGCCGGTTTGCGCCGCGTCGTGGCGGCGGCGGTCGACCAGATGCGCGCCGCCGTCGGCCGACATCGCGCCGCCATAGCCGCGCGTCAGGAAGGCGGGGGTTTCGCCGGCGCGTTTCAGCCATTTGGCCACGGCCAGCGCCGTGGGCGTCTTGCCGGCGCCGCCGGCGACGAAATTGCCGATGCAGATCACCGGCGCGTTGACCCGCGCGCCGCCGCGGTTCATCCGGCGCACGGCGACGCGGCCGTACACCGCCGCGATCGGCGCCAGCACGGCGCGGATCAGGCGTTGAAAAGGACCGGGATTGGCGGACCACCAGAAATCCGGCGCGCGCATCGCTCCCCCACCAAACAGAAGTCTTTGAGCTTAAACCCGCGCGGGCGGCAAAGGAATGCGGCGAACAAAATAATTACTGCCCGGATACGATCATCGCAGCGAAGTAAGGTTCGATCGCGCGCATCACCCGATCCGAGGCGCCGCTCATGGCGGCGACCGAGTCCCGCGACGCATCCGCCGCCCGGCGCAGCGCGCCGGGATCGCCGAACAGGACGGCCAGCCGGCGCGCCAGTTCGTCGGCGTCGTTGACGACGAAGGCGCCGCCCGCCAGGTCCAGGGCGGCGTAAACATCGACGAAATTGCCGACATGGGGGCCGTGAAGAATGGCCGAGCCGAGTTTGGCCGGTTCGATCGGGTTCTGGCCGCCCCGCCCCATCAGCGACTTGCCGACGAAGATCGCGTTGGACAGCCGATAGAACAGACCGAGTTCGCCCATGGTGTCGGCGACATAGACCTGCGTGGCGCTATTCGGCGGCTCCCCGCGTGACCTCTGCGCGGCCTCAAGCCCGGTTTCGCGCGCCAAAAGGGTGATTTCGTCGCCGCGCGCGTCATGGCGGGGCGCGAGCACCGTGAGCAGATTGGGGAATTGGCGGGCGAGATGCTTGTGCGCCAGCAGCGCCAGCGCCTCCTCGCCCGAATGGGTCGAGGCGGCGATCCAGACCGGGCGCGGCCCGATGGCTGCGTACAGGGCCCGGAGCCGCGCCGGGTCGGCCGGCGGCGCCTCGACGTCATATTTGAGATTGCCGGCGGCATGGACGCGCGGGGCGCCGAGCTGGAGCAGGCGGGCGGCGTCGTCCTCGCTCTGGGCGAGGCAGATGTCAATGCGGCTCAGCAGCGCCGAAATGAAGCCGGGGGCCAGCCGCCAGCGCCGAAACGAGCGCGCCGACAGCCGCGCATTGACCGAGGCGATG
Organism: Rhodoblastus sphagnicola; assembly: GCF_002937075.1. Classification (GTDB taxonomy): domain Bacteria; phylum Pseudomonadota; class Alphaproteobacteria; order Rhizobiales; family Beijerinckiaceae; genus Rhodoblastus; species Rhodoblastus sphagnicola. The sequence continues at coordinate 19,910 of NZ_NHSJ01000074.1, read as the reverse complement.
GGGATCGCGCGGGCGTGGACAGCGCAGATCATGTTCGGCCAGATTTCGGATTCCGCCAGCAGGAACAGATCGGGCCGCCAATGGTCCAAAAATCTTTCGATGAAGCGGGGGGCGTCGAGCGGCGCATATTGATGGAAGGCGCCCGACGGCAGGCGCTGGTCGAGAATGCGCGCGGAGGTGACGGTCCCCGTGGTCACCAGCACATGAAAGCCCTTGGCGATCAGCCGGTCGACCAGCGGCAGCAGGGCGAGGCCCTCGCCGACGCTGGCGCCATGCAGCCAAGCCAGCCGTCCGGCCGGACGCATGAGGCCCGGCCGTCCCCGCCGTTCGTCCAGCCGCGCGAGATCTTCCTTGCCGCGTTGCGCCCGGCGACGCAGGAACAGGCCGCTGAACGGCGCGAGCGATTGGGTGGCGGCGCGATAGACGGGCAGAAACATTTGCGTCTTCATCGCGTCCGTTTCAACCCCTTGCTCCCACCCTGCGCTCTTCGTCGCGCGCCGTCCATGATATCTTTGTTCTCGCGCGCCATTTTTTCGAAGCGACGCCCGAACGCAAGGTCGAGTTTTAGCGCAAGCCCGTGCGAAAGGCGAGTGAGAGCGCTTGCTATACGCCAGTTGTGGCGAAAAGCGGGCGGGCGCGGCGCCAGCCTTGCCGGGACTCCGCGCTCAGTCCGACGGGTCGAGCACGCGATGCAGGTGGACGATGAAATAGCGCATATGCGCATTGTCCACCGTCGATTGCGCCTTGGCTCTCCAGGCGGCCTTTGCGCTGGCGAAATCCGGGAACATGCCGACGAGATCGACTTTTTCGAGATCCTTGAATTCCGTGGTGGCGAGATCCTTCAACTCGCCGCCGAAGACCAGATGCAGCAACTGCTTGGGTTCGACTTCGTGAGACATGGGCGTTCCCTTGGTTTCGCGGAGTGTTCAGGCCGGACGTTTTCCCTTTTGCGCCGCCGCGATCAGCTCGGTCTGGAGACCCGGGGGGGCGGCGGCCAGCGCCGGATGTTTCGGGTCAGCGCGATTGTAGAGCGGCGCCTGTCCCAGGAAATCGGTGAGGACGCCGCCGGCTTCCCGCAAAATGATTTCGGCCGCCGCTATGTCCCAGTCGCAGGCGTTGCGGTTGGCGAGGGCGCCATCCAACGCGCCTTCGGCCACGCGCAGCAGGCGCATGGCCAGCGAGGGCAGGCGCGGCCTTTCTTCAAAGGCGAGGCCGGAGCGCCGCAGATCGGCGGCCAGCGCATCGGGCGCCGCCAGCCGCGCGCCGACAAGCTGTTTTCTCGCGGAAACCGCGATTTTCGCGCCATTGCAGGTCGCGCCCCCGCCGCGCAGCGCGACAAAAGTCTGGTCGAGCGCCGGCGCGTGGACCAGCCCCAGCGTGGGGCGGCCAGAACTCACGACGGCGACGCAGATGGCGAAGCAGGGGTCGCCGGCGATGAAGCCGCGCGTGCCGTCGATGGGATCGACGATGAAGACGCAATCGTGATCGAGCCGTTCGGGGCTGTCGGCGGTTTCCTCCGACAGCCAGCCGAAATCCGGGGCGAGCGGCGGCAGGCTGTCGCGCAGGAAGGCGTCAATGCGCAGATCGGCTTCGGTCACCGGGCTGCCGCAATGCTTGTGCGTCACTTCGGCGGCCGCCGTCCGGCCGGGCCGGAAATAGCCGAGGGCCATGCGTCCCGCTTCGCGAAGAATCTCTTCGACGCGAGGCGCCAGGGCGGCGGGATCGAAAGTCTGGGCCAAGGTTTGGGCCAAAGTCTTGAGCTAAGTCGCGGGATCGTTGTTGAAGGCTTTTCCGATGTAAAGGCGCGCGGCGATCCGCGCAAGAGTTTTCGGCTTTGCTGCGGAGATGCCGACAATTTTCAGCACTATCTTGGGGTGTTGTTCCCCTTGCCGCGCGGCAGCGGGAATTGAATAAAATTTGTGGGAAGTTTTTAGGCCGACGGAGGCGGCGGGGGCGCGATGGTGAGGAAAGACAGGATTTGTCAGCGGAGTGTCGCCATGTCGTTTACCGCCTCCCCCCTCGCCAACATCGTCGCCGACGATCCCCGCGCCGACGGCGGCCAGCGCCGGATCACCCTTTGCGCCGATACGATCGGCATCGACCGCAGCCTCTCCGGCATTCGCATGAGACTCGCCCTTCCGGTGCGCTGCTATCGCGGCGTCACGCTTTCGGTGATCGAGGGCGCGCAGGGCCCGTTCTACCGCGTCGCGCTGGACCACGCCGACCCCGACTTGCGGGTGACGCTGGCGGAAAGCCTCAACCCGGAAGCGCTCGTGCCGGAATGGCGCGGCTGGGCGAAATTCTTCCGGCTGCCGCGGCTGGCGCAGGGCGCGGACACAAGCTGGGTGGCGCTCGACGGACGGCTGGGCGAACTGGTGCTCGGCGCCGCGCAGCCGCGCAAGCGCGGCTGGCCGCTAAAATTCCGGCGCTCGCGCATGTCCGCCTCGCGCAAGTCGGCAAAAAGCCGGCCGCATGTGGTTCACCGCGATGAGCGCGAGATCATCTGCTACGAATAAGCGCGGGGTCCGCGTCCTACACGAAGTAAAACAGCACATTCTCCGCGAGGAGACCGCCGAACAGCAGGAACCCCGCAAGCGCGTTGGAGCGAAACAGCTGTAACGCCTGTGCCTCTTCGTCGCCATGGAGCCGGCGCACCTGTCGCGCGAGATGCGCGCCGAAGGCGACCAGCCCGAGTTGCCCCACCACCCCCGCGCCAGCGGAGAGCAGCGCGATTTCGGCCAGCAGGACCGCGCCGAAATAGAGCAAGGCGACCCCGGCGACCACATGCTCGCCGAACAGCAGGGCGGTGGACTTCACCCCGGCCTCGACATCGTACTTGCGGTCCATGATGGCGTAGATCGTGTCATAGCCGATGGTCCAGAGAATGCACGAACCGTAGAGCCAGAAGGCCGGCGCGGCGAGTTCGCCGGAGACCGCCGACCAGCCGATCAGCGCGCCCCAGGAAAAGGCGAGGCCGAGCACCGCCTGCGGCCAGGAGGTGATCCGCTTCATGAACGGATAGACCGCCACCGGCAGCAGCGACACAAACCCCAGCACGATCGAATAAGGATTAAGCGAGAGCAGGACGCAAAGCCCGATCAGGCATTGCGCCATCAGGAAGATCAGCACGGCGCGCGGCGTGACCTGTCCCGACGCCAGAGGGCGCCCCCGTGTGCGCTCCACCTTGGCGTCGATGTCGCGATCGATGAAATCGTTCAGGGTCGAGCCGGCGCCGCGCATGGCGATGGAGCCGATGGCGAACAGGACCAGCAGGCCGAAATGCGGCTTTTCCGCATGGTTGATGGCGGCGAGACAGGTCGCCGACAGGCAGGGCGCGAGCAACAATTGCCAGCCCACCGGGCGGTCGAGTCGCGCCAGTTGCACATAGGGCATCCACGACGCCGGCAGGCGCCCCCAAAAACCCTGTGCGCTGGAATCGGGAAGGAGGGCCGCGCTGCTCATCGGATTACAACGGCCCGGCCGGCAGTTTCACCGGCGGCGGCGCGGCGGCGGCGCCGAGCCCGCCGTTTTGCTGCATCTGCTTGACCTTGGCCGCGAGGGCGCAGGCCTGGCTGGCCATGCCGCCGGTTTTCGCCGTGCCGGTCTTGAAATTGTTGAGGAAGTCCTCGGGAATGTTGCACCATTCCTTGTTCTTGGTGAGATAGGCGCCCATCTGCCCCTCGACCGCACTCAAGTTTCGCAGCGCCGGGCAGGCCTCGACCGGGTCGAGCTTGCCGCCATGCGCCTTGGAAATGGCGTTGAGTTTTTGAATGGCGGCGTTGCGCTTCTGGCCGAAGGCGGCGATGTCCTCGTTGCAACTCTGCGCGCGGGCGGGTGCGGACGCCAGCAGCGCGGCAAAACCGATTGCTGCGAGAAGAGCGGTGCGCCGCACGAAGGCGTGTTTCAGACTGACCATAAGTTTTCCGTCTTGTCCCGAACCGGGCGCGTTTGTCCCGAGACGGGAGCTTGCGCGCAATCTAGCTCAATCCGGCATTGGCAGGCAAGAAGTTCACAATTTTGGCTTTTCGGAGGCGAGGCCGATCGATTGCGGCGGCGCGCTCCCGCAACGGCCAAGCAAAATCAGCCTTGCTTTCGACATCATTGTCGCCTATCTCCTTGTCCATCGAGTTTTGGCCGTAAGGCAGGCGACTCCGCCGCGTTCATGATCACCAAGTTCATGATCTCCAAGTTCATGATCTCCAAGACATCGATAGCTCACCTCGCAGTTCGCACGAGCGGCCTGTAACGCCCGCCGCGAACAAACTGGCGAGCGTGACCCTCACGAAAGCAACCACTTGACCAAATTTTCCGATCTCGGCCTGGCCGAAAGCGTTTTGCGCGCTCTCACGACCGAAGGCTACGAGACGCCCACGCCCATTCAAGCGCAAGCCATCCCTCCCTTGCTCGCCGGCCATGACCTGCTCGGCATCGCCCAGACCGGCACCGGCAAGACTTGCGCCTTCGCCGCGCCGCTGATCACGCGGCTGCTGCAATATCCCGAACATCCCCGTCCCAAGCAAACGCGCATTCTGGTGCTGGCGCCGACCCGCGAACTCGCGGCCCAGATCGGCGAGAGTTTTAAGGCCTACGGCCGTTTCGCCGGTCTGCGCATCGCCACGGTCTTCGGCGGCGTCGGCTTCGGCCCGCAGGTCGCCGCCCTCACCCGCGGCCTCGATGTGCTCGTGGCGACCCCCGGCCGCCTGCTCGACCATATGCAGCAGGGCAATCTGCGGCTTGAAGGCACCAGCGCCGTGGTGCTGGACGAGGCCGACCACATGCTCGACCTCGGCTTCCTCGTTCCGATCAGAAAGATCTTCTCGAAACTGCCGAAGCGGCGCCAGACCCTGTTCTTCTCCGCCACCATGCCGTCGGAAATCGCCACGCTGGCGGGGGAAATGCTGCACCAGCCGTCAAAGGTCTCGGTGACGCCGGTGGCGAAAACCGCCGACCTCGTCTCCCAGCGCGTGATCCTGTGCGAAGCCAAGCGCAAGCGCGAGATTTTGGTCGATCTGCTGCAAAATCCCGATTTCAGCCGCTCCATCGTCTTCACCCGCACCAAGCGCGGCGCCGACCGCGTCGCTTCGGCTTTAATTGACGCCGGGCTGACCGCGGAGGCGATCCACGGCAACAAGAGCCAGGGCCAGCGCACGCGCGCGCTCGACGGGTTCAAGGCCGGCCGCGTCGCCGTGCTGGTCGCCACCGACATTGCCGCGCGCGGCATTGACGTTGACGCCGTCAGCCATGTGGTGAATTTCGAACTGCCGGAAGTCCCCGAAGCCTATGTCCACCGCATCGGCCGCACGGCGCGCGCGGGCGCGGACGGCGCGGCGATTTCGCTCTGCGACCATGAAGAGCGCGATCTGTTGCGGGCCATCGAAAAGCTGACCAAGCAGACGATTCCCTCCACCGACATGCGGCTGTCGCCGCACACGCCCGACGATGCGCCCGTGGTGAAAAAGCCGGCCCCCCGGTCCGGCCGTCCGCCCAATCGCGCCGCACCGACCGGCCAGAGGCCGGCGCCGCGTCGCGACGGTGAAAAGGCGCGTCCGCCGCGCGCCGCGAGCGAAGGCCGCCCGCGCGACGGCAGGCAAGCCCGTCGCTGAATCTGAACCGCCGATTTCGGGCCGCCCCTCACCGGGCGGCCTTTTTTTTAGAGCAAGTTCGGTGAACTCCCGTTCACCGAACTTGCTCTAAATCTTTGGTTTTGCGCATATTCTTTTCCGAAAACCGCGCACACTTTTCGGGAATATGCGCTAGCGCTTGTTCTGGAACGGCGCCATGCCCGCCCGCGCGAGGGCGTCGGCGCGCTCGTTCATCGGATCACCGGCGTGGCCCTTCACCCAATGCCATTCGACCTCGTGGCGGTTGGCGGCCTCGTCGAGCCTTTTCCAGAGATCGTCGTTCTTCACCGGCTTCTTGTCGGCCGTGCGCCAGCCGTTGCGCTTCCAGTTGTGGACCCAGCCGGTCACGCCCTGCCGCACATATTGCGAATCGGTGTGGACATCGACCGCGCAGGGCCGGCTGAGGGCTTCGAGCGCGGAAATGGCCGCGAGCAGTTCCATGCGATTGTTGGTGGTGAGCGTCTCGCCGCCGCAAAATTCCTTTTCCACGCCGTTGAAGGTGAGAATCGCGCCCCAACCGCCGGGTCCGGGATTGCCGGAACAGGCGCCGTCGGTCCAGATCGCCACGCGCTTGGTCACGGGCGCCACACATATTCGGACGGCGCGGAAATCGCCTGATGGAAGCGCAGCCGGGCGAGGTAATCCAGCGGGTTCTTGGGCTTGACCAGGGCGCCCGGCGGCACGTTCAGCCAATCGTAGAGCCGCGTCAGCAGGAAGCGCATGGCGGCGCCGCGCGACAGAATCGGCAGGGCCGCGCGCTCCTCGGCTTCCAGGGGACGCAGGCTTTCGTACCCTTGCAACATCGCCCGCCCCTTGGTGGCGTTGAAGGCCCCGTCCGGCTCGAAACACCAGGCGTTGAGGCAGATCGCCAGATCGTAAGCGAAGAAATCCTCGCAGGCGAAATAGAAATCGATCAGCCCGGACAGGGTCTTGCCGATGAAGAACACATTGTCGGGAAAGAGGTCGGCGTGGATGATGCCGCGCGGCAGGTTTTTGGGCCAGCTTTTCTCCAGCGTGTCGAGTTCTCTGGCGATTTCCCCGGCCAGGCCCGGCGTCACCGTATCGGCGCCGGCGCGCGAGGTCTCGAACAGCGGGCGCCAGTGGGGCTGCGCCAGCGCGTTTTCGCGGCGCAGGCCAAAGCCCTGGCCGGCCAGATGGAGGCGGGCCAGCGCGCGGCCGGTCTCCAGGCAATGATGCACCTCCGGCTTGCGTGCGGACACGCCGTCGAGAAAGGTCACCAGCGCCGCCGGCCGTCCCGCGAGTTCGCCCAGGGCGCCGCCATCGCGCCGTTTGACCGGCAGCGGGCAGGAAAGGCCCTGCGCCGCCAGATGCTCCATCAGCCCGATGAAGAACGGCAGTTCGGTGGGATTGACCCGCTTTTCGTAGAGGGTGAGGATGAAATAGCCGGATTCGCAGTGGAGCAGGTAGTTTGTGTTCTCCACCCCCTCGGCTATGCCCTTGAAGGATCGCGCCCGGCCGAGATCGTAAGTCGTGAGAAAGGCGTAAAGGGCCTCGTCCGTAACATCGGTATAAACGGCCATGGCCCCGACTCTGTGCTGCGCGTGTCGCCCTCTGTTAAAGCGGCGGGGCGGAGGCGTCAAACTTTTGCGGTCTGGCTCCTTGCCGTGATCTTCAGCGCTGGGCGTTTGCTTGCCTTCTCCCCTCGCGGGAGAAGGTGGATCGGCGGCGATAGCCGCCGAGACGAATGAGGGGTCTTGCTAAAAAACGGGCTTTCATCGGCGGGGCCGCCCCCTCATCCGACCCCGTCGGGGCCACCTTCTCCCGCAAGGGGAGAAGGAGTCGCGTCACCCCAAGGGCTTCAAACTCACCCCCGCCGGAATCGGCGTGTCCTCCGGCACGAAAAAATCCGGCGCCAGCGGCGAGGTCGGGTCCGCCCGATAAACATCGAACTCCGTCACGCCATGCTCCGCCAGCACCACATCGTCGATGAAGAACCGGCCGGTCGTCTCGCGACTCGGCGACACAAAAATCGCATGCGCCGCGTCGGCCATGATCTCCGGCTTGCGCGAGGCGCGCATCAGTTGCGCGCCGCCGAGCAGGTTGTTGACGGCGGCCGTGGCGATGGTGGTGCGCGGCCACAGCGCGTTGACGGCGACGCCCTTGGCGCGCAACTCGCCGGCGAGGCCGAGCACGGCGAGGCTCATGCCGAATTTCGCCATGGAATAGGCGGTGTGGGCGGCGAACCATTTCTCCTTCATGTCGAGCGGCGGCGACAGCATCAGGATATGCGGGTTTTCGGCCTTGAGCAGATAGGGAACGGCGAGCTTGGCGGTCATGTAGGAGCCGCGCGAGTTGATCTGGTGCATCAGATCGAACCGCTTCATGTCGATGGCCTGGCTGTCGCCCAAGGCAATCGCCGAGGCGTTGTTGACGACAATATCGAGCCCGCCAAATTTTTCCGCCGTTTGCGCCAGGGCGGCCGCGACCTGCCCCTCGTCGCGCACGTCCACGACAAGAGGCAGCGCCTTGCCGCCCGCCGCCTCGATTTCTTCAGCGGCCGTGTAAATGGTCCCCGGCAGCTTGGGGTGCGGCTCGGTGGTTTTCGCCGCAATCGCGACATTGGCGCCGTCGCGCGCGGCGCGCAGCGCGATGGCGAGGCCGATGCCGCGCGAGGCGCCGGTGATGAAAAGGGTCTTGCCCGCAAGCGACGTCATGGGGACTCCTGTTTGCTCTTGGCGAGAAAGGCGGCGAAGACGGCTTGCGTGTGCGGCGAATGCAGCGCGGTCATGAAGGCGCGGAACTCTTCTTCCATATGCGCGGCGATTTCCGCCGCGTCGCCGCGCAGCAACCGGCGCGCTTCCAGCAACGCCGCGCGGGGTTTCGCCGCCAGTTTGCGCGCCTTTTCGCGCGCGACGCCCAGCAGTTCGTCGGCGGCGATCACCGCATTGACCAGTCCCGCCTCTTTCGCCTCTTGGGCGTCGAACGGTTCGGCGAGCAGCAGCCAGGCGCTGGCGCGCGCCCTGCCGACGCGGCGCGGCAGCAGCAGCGAGGAGCCGGCCTCCGGCGGCAGGCCGAGATCGACAAAGGGCAGGGAAAAGCGCGCCTCGGGCGAGGCATAGATCAGATCGCAATGCAGCAGCAGCGTACAGCCCACCCCGACCGCCAGCCCGTCCACCGCCGCCACCAGCGGTTTTGAAAAACCCGCGAGCCTGCGAACGAAATCGGCAGCCGCCAGCCCGTGACCCTTCCGCACGGCGGCGATGAAATCGCCGATGTCGTTGCCAGCGGAAAACACCCCGCCTTCGCCCCGGATCAGCACGGCGCCGATGGCCTCATCGGTTTCGGCGCGCAAAAGGCCGTCGATCAGGGCCTGATACATGGCCTCGGTCAGCGCATTCTTCTTCGCCGGCCGGTTGAGGGTGAGTTCCAGCACCCCGTCGGCGACAGATGTTTCAATCTCCATATCCCCTCCCCTGCTTGCCAGCAGCCCGGCCGAATGTAATTTGCGCGTTCGTTCTTGTCGCCGGGATTTAGTTCATACATGAACCAATCCTGCCGATCCGTCAATGAATTTGCCTTGGGATTCGCCATGACACAACAAGCGCGCGCGACGCGGCGGCTGGCCGCCGACGCGTCGGGCGAGGCGCAAGCCGCCGAAATTTTGCGCAACGGCGGGCTGGTCGCCTTTCCGACCGAGACGGTTTACGGCCTCGGCGCCGACGCCGCCAATCCCCGCGCCGTCGCCGGCATTTACGAGGCCAAGGGCCGCCCGCGCTTCAATCCGCTGATCGCCCATGTCGCCAGCGTCGAACAGGCGCGGCGCGAGGGCGTTTTTTCACCGCGGGCCGAAATGCTGGCGGAAAAATTCTGGCCGGGGCCGCTGACCCTGGTGGTTCCGCTCAACGAGACCGCCAGCGTCTGCGCTCTCGCCCGCGCCGGCCTGCAAAGCCTCGGCCTGCGCATGCCCGCGCAAAAAGTCGCGCTCGACCTGATCGCCGCGAGCGGCCGCCCCATCGCGGCGCCCTCGGCCAATCGCTCCGGCCATGTCAGCCCGGCGACGGCGGAACACGTCCTGGCCGATCTCGATGGGCGCATCGACGCCGTTCTGGACGGCGGCGCCTGCGCGGTCGGCGTCGAATCCACCATCGTCGCCCTGCTCGACGACACGCCGCGCCTGCTGCGGCCGGGGGGACTCGCGCGTGAAGCCATCGACGCCGCGCTGGGCTGCGCGCTCGCGGAGGCGCCAAAAAGCGAATCGCCCGTGGCGCCCGGACTGCTCGCTTCGCATTACGCGCCGGCGGCGGCCGTCCGCCTCAATGCGCTGACCTTGGCGCCGGGCGAGGCCGGGCTCGATTTCGGCGGCCGGTTTGCCGGCGGCGACAACGTCCTCGATCTCTCGCCGTCGCGCGATCTTGCTGAAGCGGCGGCCAATCTCTTCAGCGCCTTGCGCGCGCTCGACGCCAGCGGCGCCGCCGCGATCGCGGTCGCGCCCATTCCCGCCTTGGGCTTGGGCGAGGCGATCAACGACCGCCTGACCCGCGCCGCCGCGCCGCGCCCTTGAAAACCGCCCAGAATTCCTTAACGTTGCGGTCATGAATCAGATTTCCTGGGATGATTTCCGGCTGGTGCGGGGCATCGCCGAATCCGGCTCGCTGGTGGGGGCGGCTTCGGCCTTGAACCTCAACCATTCGACCGTGTTCCGCCGCCTCGGCGCGCTGGAGACGGCGATCGGCGCCAAATTGTTCGAGCGGTCGCGCAACGGCTATGCCGCCACCGCCGCCGGGCAGGAAATGATCGCGCTGGCCGAGCGCATGGGCCGCGACGTCACCGATTTCGAGCGCCGCATCGCCGGCCGCGACGAAAAGCCCTCAGGCCTGCTGCGCGTCACCACCAACGACGCTTTGTTCAGCTATCTGCTCGCCCCCGTCCTCACCAGTTTCCGCAAGGCCTATCCGGACATCCAGCTCGACGTGCTCGTGATGAACCAGCCGCTCAACCTGTCGCGCCGCGACGCCGACATCGCCGTGCGCTCCACCTATGCGCCGCCGGAAACCCTGGTCGGCCGGCGCATCGGCGCCTCGGTCTGGGGCCGCTATATCGCCCGCTCGTTGCACAAGCCCGACCTCGACGCCAACGACGACGGCCATGCCTATATCGGCTTCAACGAACATTTCGGCGGCGTCGAGGTTTTGGACTGGATCGAGAAAAGCATCCCGCGCAACCGCATCGCCATGCGCGTCAACACCGTGGTCGGCCTCGCCCGCTGCATCGGCGAGGGTTTGGGAATCGGCTTCCTGCCGCGCTTCGTCGGCGACCAGCACCCGGACATCGTCTGCCTGGACGAACCGATGAACGGACGCGGCGCCGACCTCTGGCTGCTCACCCACCCGGATCTGCGCCACGCCGCGCGCGTGCGCGCCTTCATGGACCACGCCGGCGCGCAGCTCAGCAAGCGCAAAACGTTGCTCAGCGGCGGCAAGGCCGAATAATCCGGCCATCCGATCACGCAGGCGCCCACGACATATGGACTTGGCGGCGAGCGAGATCGAGACCGTCTGATCGGCCGCAATCGGCTCGAAGGCGTCAGTCCCGAGCAGGCCCGCGGCCGTCTCGAACGCCCCCACCATGCCCCAACGGCATCAAGCAGAATGTTTCCATTTGCTGCGTAATGGGAACTGTCTTGCGTGGAAAATCGGCGTCGGAAGACCTATAACTGCCTGTGCCGACCGATGGCGCTTCAGACGAGGCAAGATTTGATAAATTTGCGATACATGGCGTTAAGCGTTTTGGTGGCGGGATTAGCCGCTTCAACAAGCCAAGCTCGAACAGTTTGCACGGCTATCGCCGATGCCGAGACTGGACGAATCGTCGAGCAGCAAGGCGAATGCAGCGAGCGAGTCACGCCTGCGTCGACTTTCAAAATCGCAATAAGCCTGATGGGCTTCGATGCGCAGTTCCTGAAAGACGAGCATTTTCCTGCTTTATCATTCCATGAAGGGTACGCTGATTGGATGCCCGCTTGGCGCCAGACGACTGACCCATCGAACTGGATAAAATATTCAGTGGTCTGGTTTTCTCAGCAGGTGACCCAATTTCTTGGGGAAGATCGTTTTCAGAAATACATTAGAGATTTTAGCTACGGCAACGAAGACATTTCTGGAAATCCGGGAAAGCATGATGGCTTGACTCGGGCGTGGCTCAGTTCGTCTTTAAAAATTTCCCCCTTGGAACAATTGGTCTTCTTGGAGAAGGTCGTCAATCGACGATTGCCTGTCACCTCTCATGCATTCGACATGACGAGCCGAATTACGCAGATAACAATGCTGCCGAACGGATGGGATATTCACGGAAAAACAGGCACGGGTTCTCCCGTCGCGCCGGATGGCTTGCGTGATCAAGCGCACACCTATGGATGGTTCGTCGGATGGGCGACAAAGGGTTCCCAGACCGTGGTCTTCGCGCGCTTGATCCAAGATGAAAAGGAAGAAACAGACCCGGCGGGCCTGCGAGCCCGTTCCACATTTCTAAATGAACTGCCTGCTATTTTAGATTCTCTCACAGAGCGATAGTCCACGAAGAGCCGACGTGCGATGCCCAAGGGAGGAATGTCATTGCCCTTGCCGGCGCTGCTCGCGGTGGTCCGGAATCCGCCGATCTCCGCCGTTGCATCGAGCGGGCGGCCCCCTTTGCATGTGGGTATCCGCGTTAAACGGATAGCCACGGAATCATTTATTCCGCCGCCTCCGGCAGGGCGACGTATATGCCGAGATGCGCGATCAGCGCCGGAATCTCCCCGGCCTCGCAGGGGCGGCTGAACAGATAGCCTTGCGCCTCCTGGCAGCCGCGCCGGCGCAGCGCCTCGAACTGGCTTTCGGTTTCCACCCCCTCCGCCGTGGCGCACATCTCCAGCCCCTTGCACAGATCGGTCACCGCCGTGACGATGGCGTCGCTCTTGCGCGATTGCTCCAGCCCCCGGGTGAACGAGCGGTCGATCTTCACCTTGTCGAACGGAAAACTCTGCAGCGAGCTGAGCGAGGAATAACCGGCGCCGAAATCGTCCATGGCGATGCGGGCGCCGAGCCGCTCCGAGGGCGCCGCCGACGCCGGCGCTCGATCGCGATCAATCTCATTTCGACCCTTGGGCGGACTGATTTGCAAACAGAGGAAAGAACTTCCTGTCCGCGGCGAACAGGTGCCGCGCTATGACCTTGTCCGCAAGGAACTGGACGAGTTCTCCGGTCGAGGTCCGGTCTGCGGCGACGGCGGCTCGCAATTTGTCGGCCTGGGCGAGCAGGCTGGCGTGAGCCGCCTTATGCCGAGCCAAATCGCTGTAGCCGCGCGCGTCGAGGATGGCCTCTTCATCGGCGAAATGCTTCACGATATGGGCCAGCAGTTTGTCGATAGCCGCTTCGAATGGCCCGCGCGGCTCCGCCGTCTTGAAGGAAGCGTCCAAGGCGGCGTTGGCCAACGCGAAGAGTTCTAGGTGCTGCGCGTCGATGGTCGGCTCGCCGCACTCGTATGCCTCCTGCCAAACCAGACGAACGACGGACGGGCCGCTCTCCGCCGCCCATAAGTCCGAACTTCCAAGCCGCTCGACCCATACTCTATTGCGGCCATTGTTTTTTGCCAGATACAGCGCGTCGTCGAGTCGACGAAACCACGTCTCCGCCGACTCGGGCGCGAGGCGCTCCGCGACTCCGAGACTGACTGTCACCGAACCAACGCCCTGGAAAAGATGAGTCTCGACCGCTTCCCTGATCTTTTCCGCGAGCGCGGCGCTTCCGCGATACCCCGTTGACGCCGCGATCACGACGAATTCTTCGCCGCCCCAGCGGAACAGCATATCTATCGAACGGATGGTCGCCCGTACGACGGAAACGAGCTCGCGAAGCACCAGGTCTCCGGCCTGATGGCCGTATGTGTCGTTGATGCGCTTGAAGTGGTCGATGTCAAAGAGAACAAGGGACACAGGCTGTCGGTGACGGACGCCTCGTTCGAGCTCGGCGACGACGACCTCCTCAAAATGGCGTCGGTTCCAGGCGCCGGTTAATACGTCTGTGGAGCATAAACGCCGAAGCGCCGAGACCTGCGTTTCGAGTTGATCGAGCTCGCGAAGCGCTTTTTCGTCGGCCGTATCGTCGAAGATCAACATCGATCCCGCGGGCAGATCGACGGTTTGGGCCCGGCAGGCCACAGCGTCGTTAACTCCATGAGGAATATTGAGCGTCTTCCAACCTGCGCCGGACTCATGAAGGGTCTCTCGCACCGACTGCGAATGCAGGATTTCCTGCCGATACTTCTGATTGAAGAGCTTGTTGAGCAACACGGCTTCCCCGGTGTGATCGAGCACGGCGATCGGCAACGGGAAGCATTCGATGATATCGGCCGCCGCTGGCTTTGTCGCCAGCTTAGCCAAGTTCCGGCCGGCGGATCGCTTCAGGGTGTCGGCCATATTCCTCTCCAATGCAGTTGCGACGCGAGGCGGACTGGGGGGCCTCCTCCCAGTCAAACAAAGGCGCGCCGCCGGTCATTTCGGCCTCGCTTTCCGCCGATCTCCGCCGTTGCGTCGAGCGTGCGGCCCCCTTTGCATGTGGGTATCCGCGTTAAACGGATAGCCACGGAATCATCTATTCCGCCGCCTCCGGCAGGGCGACGTATATGCCGAGATGCGCGATCAGCGCCGGAATCTCCCCGGCCTCGCAGGGACGGCTGAACAAATAGCCTTGCGCCTCCTGGCAGCCGCGCCGGCGCAGCGCCTCGAACTGGCTTTCGGTTTCCACCCCCTCCGCCGTGGCGCACATCTCCAGCCCCTTGCACAGATCGGTCACCGCCGTGACGATGGCGTCGCTCTTGCGCGATTGTT
>NZ_NHSJ01000074.1:0-5368 GCF_002937075.1 Rhodoblastus sphagnicola | reverse complement strand
TGGCAGCCGCGCCGGCGCAGCGCCTCGAACTGGCTTTCGGTTTCCACCCCCTCCGCCGTGGCGCACATCTCCAGCCCCTTGCACAGATCGGTCACCGCCGTGACGATGGCGTCGCTCTTGCGCGATTGTTCCAGCCCCCGCGTGAACGAGCGGTCGATCTTCACCTTGTCGAACGGAAAACTCTGCAACGAACTGAGCGAGGAATAACCGGCGCCGAAATCGTCCATGGCGATACGGGCGCCGAGTTTTTTGAGATCGCGGAGGATGCCGAGCGTGGCGTCCGTGTTTTGCAGGACGGCGGTTTCCGTGATCTCGATTTCCAGCCTCTCCGGCGCCAGTCCGCTCGTCAACAGCGCCAGTTCGACGGTTTCGAGCAGTTTGCGGCGCCCCGTGAACTGCACCGGCGAGATGTTCACGGCGACGCCGATCGGCTCGGGCCAATGCGCGGCCTGCGCGCAAGCCTCGCGCAAAACCCAGGCGCCGAGCGGCGTGATCAGGCCGATTTCCTCGCACAGCGGGATGAAGGCGTCGGGCGCGATCAGGCCGCGCTCGGGATGGCGCCAGCGGATCAGCGCTTCAAAGCTCTTGATGCGCCTTGTGGCGGTGTCGACGATGGGTTGGTAGCGCAGCTCGAATTCGTTGCGCTCCAGCGCCTGGCGCAGGTCGACCTCGACCGCGCGGCGCATCTGCATGCGCGCGTTCATCTCCGGTTCGAACCAGCGCCAGCCGCCGCGCCCGTCCGCCTTGGCGCGGTAGAGCGCCATGTCGGCGGCCTTGAACAGATCCTCGTAGAGCGCGCCGTCCTCCGGCGCGATGGCGATGCCGATGCTGACGCCGACCACCAGATGGTTCCCCTCGATGTCATAGGGCTCCGAGACGCACTCGATCAGACGGCGCGAGAGCGACACCGAATCGTTGGGCGTGGCGAGACCGGCCTGGATGATGGCGAATTCGTCGCCGCCCAACCGCGCCAGCGTGTCGGTCTCGCGCAATTGCGCGCGCAGCCGCGCCGCCACTTCGACGAGCAGGCTGTCGCCGACGGGATGGCCGAGCGTGTCGTTGACTTCCTTGAAGCGGTCGAGATCGAGGCAAAGCAGGGCGAATTTCTCGCCGCGCCGCGCGCGGGCCAGCGCCAGATCCATGCGGTCGCGGAACAGCACGCGGTTGGGCAGGCTGGTCAGCGCGTCGTGCCGGGCGGCGTGGGCGAGTTTCTGTTCGGCCACGATGCGCCGGGAGACGTCGATAACCACGCCGGCCGCCGTCAGCGGCTTGCCCTTGTCGTCATAGTGGTGGCTGGAGCGGACCTCCATATGGCGGATGGGGCCGTCCGGCTCGCGGCGAAAGCGGTAATGGAAGGAGAATTCCGGCTCGCGGCGGGCGAAATTCCTCGCGAGTTCCTCCATGATCCGTTTGGCGTCCTCGGGCAGCAGGGTGGCCAGCCAATCCTGCGTCGAAATTGGCCCCTCCGCCGGCAGGCCGTGCAAGGCCCGGGTTTCCGCGCCGCACCGGATTTCGCCGCTGCGGATGTCGCGGTGATAGGCGCCGATTCCGCCGGCGGTCATGCCGAGCCGCAGCAGCGTTTCGCTCTCGCGCAACTGGTCCTCGGCGAGGTTGCGCTCGGTCGTGTCCATGATGACGCCGACGGAGCGCGCGGGCAGGCCCTCCGCGTCGAACTGGTAACGGGCGCGCATTTCGATATAGCGCAAGTCGCCATCATCCTTGCGATTGATGCGATAGCTGAAGGCGATATCCGGCGCGCGGCGGGCGACGGCGTCCCGCGTCGCCGCCACGATGCGGGCGCGATCATCCGGATGCACCAAATCCAGCCAGCCTTGCGTTGAAAGCGTGCTTTCGTCCGACGCGTGGCCGAAAATCGCGCGCAATTCCGCGCTACAGGTGATCTCGCCCGTCGGGAGGTCGCGGGTAAAACTGCCAATTCGCGCGACTTGCTGGCCGAGCCGCAGCAATTGCTCGCTCTCGCGCAGCCGCTCGGTGATCTCGACGGTCTCGGAAATGTCCTGCAACACGGCGATGCAGCGGGCGGGGCGGCCGGATTCGTCGCGATTCCTGAGGGACACGCCGAGCCGCATCCAGATGGTTTCGCCGTTCGGGCCGACGTGACGAACGGTGGACTCCCATTGCCCCGTCGAGTCCATGGCGGCGAACCATTGGCCGCTCACCCGCTCCAAGTCTCCGGGATGGATGAGGTCCGGCGGTCCAAGCGTCAGCATTTCGGCGACGGGCCTGCGCATCATCTCCGCGAAGCGCCGGTTGACCCGCACGAAGCGGCGGGTGGCGATGTCCACTTCGGCTATGCCGGCGGCGCCATTTTCGAACAGCGCGAGCTGCGCCATGTCCGCGCCATCGCCGCACGTCACGAGCGTCGGTTCGGACTTCCCCAGAATTCGCCGAAACAACGACAGCAACATGCCAGACCCGAGAAAAGGCGCCGGCGGCGGCGCCGATGGGGCTTCCGACATGAAGCGCGGCGTAGAGACCATCATAGTCCCCCGGTTCAACGCCCCATCCTGCCGATTTACATCTAACAATCCCTGAAGACTTATGCCTAATGCGGTTTCCGCATGCCCGCGCCAGCGCGATCAGCTCTGCCGAGCCATCAGCGGCTCTTCTCCGTCTGGTCGAATTCCGCGATGAGGCCGACAGCAACGTTCGCCGCCGCTCGACACCATTCGGCACGGTCAGACACGTTCATTTTGGTTTGATGGTGCTGCGAGAGAGGATTGAACTCTCGACCTCTCCATTACCAATGGAGTGCTCTACCACTGAGCTACCGCAGCCGATCGTCCCGGCGGCGCAAGTGCGGGCCGGAGCGGGCGGTTTCTGCCACAGCGTTGGCCTTATGGCAAGCGCCTGTTTCGCTTTTGTCGCAATTCCTTGATCCAGGCTGGACGAAACCGGCCTTCGCGCCTATGAACCGAGCTCGATCCATGCGCAGACTATCTCCGCCAAGCCATGTCAGATCCCGAAAAACCCTCCGAATCGCCAGCGCCCCTCTCGCCCCGGAAAGTGGCCGAAAAACTCCGACTCGCCGAAGCCCTGCGCGAGAATCTGAAACGCCGCAAGGCTCAGGCGCGCAGACGCCTCGGGGAAACGCGCGGAAATTCTGGCTCCGCCGACGATTAGGGGCTATAGAGCCTGCCCTGACGCACAAGTTCGAGGCGCAATGAGCGCGAGAAGCGAGGTCGGATGGATCGCATACGTATTGTCGGCGGCAAGACACTGAACGGGGTTATTCCGATTTCCGGCGCCAAGAACGCGGCGCTGCCGCTGATGATCGCCTCGCTGCTCACCGATCGCACCGTTACGCTGGAAAACCTGCCCCGCCTCGCCGACGTCAGCCAGTTGGTGCGCATCCTCTCCAACCACGGCGTCGATTATTCCATCGACGGCCGCCGCCAGGGCGAAGGCAGCGAGGCCGGCCAGACCGTCCACATGACCGCGCGCGAAATCGTCGACACCACCGCGCCCTACGAACTGGTGTCGCGCATGCGCGCCTCGTTCTGGGTGATCGCCCCCCTGCTCGCCCGCTGCGGCGAGGCGCGCGTCTCCCTGCCCGGCGGCTGCGCCATCGGCACGCGGCCGGTCGATCTGCTCCTCATGGCGCTGGAGCGGCTCGGCGGCCAGATCGAGATCGAGGGCGGCTATGCCGTCGCCAAGGCCCCCAAGGGGCTGCGCGGCGCCGAAATCACCTTTCCCAAGGTGACAGTGGGCGGCACCCATGTGGCGCTGATGGCGGCGTCTCTGGCGGAGGGAACCACCGTGCTGCACAATGCGGCGCGCGAGCCTGAGATCATCGATCTCGCCAACCTGCTCAACACCATGGGCGCGAAAATCAGCGGCGCCGGCCAGTCCACCGTCGAAATCACCGGCGTGGCCAGGCTCAACGGCGCCAAGCACCACGTCTTGCCCGACCGCATCGAGGCCGGCACCTACGCCATGGCCGTGGCCATGACCGGCGGCGACGTGTTGCTGGAGGGCGCCCGCGCCCATGACTTCCAGGCCGCGCTCGATGTGCTCGTTCAGAGCGGCGCGCGGGTAGAGGCGAGCGACGCCGGCGTGCGCGTGTCCCGCAATGGCGGACCGATCCTGCCGGTCGATGTGTCCACCGCCCCCTTCCCCGCCTTCCCCACCGATCTCCAGGCGCAGTTCATGGCGCTGATGACCCGCGCCAAAGGGGTTTCGCGCATCACCGAGACCATTTTCGAAAACCGCTTCATGCACGTGCAGGAATTGGCGCGGTTTGGCGCGCACATCCGCCTCGACGGCGACAGCGCCGTGGTGGAAGGCGTGCCGGTGCTCAAGGGCGCGCCGGTGATGGCGACCGACCTGCGCGCCTCCGCCTCGCTAGTGATCGCGGCGCTGGCGGCGGAGGGCGAAACCATGATCCAGCGCGTTTATCACCTCGATCGCGGCTTTGAGGCGCTGGAGCGCAAGCTCAGCCTGTGCGGGGCCGAGGTGGAGCGAATTTCGGCTGGGGGGTGAGCATCCGGCGGCGCCAGATGCGTGGACCACCCTCGCCCTTCGAGACGCGGCCCATAGGGCCGCTCCTCAGGGTGAGGGCTATTCATTGCTTCAAATCCGCGCCGACGCCTGCGGCCGCACAGCCGTAACCGGCGGATCGTTCACCGCCGGATTGGCCGGGCGGGCGCGAAAAGCCGCCACCTGCTGCTTCGCCGCCGCCAGTTCGTCGGCGGACAGACGGGCCGCCACTTCATCGCGCTTTTTCGCGGCGTCGGCATCGCCCTGATTGGCGGCGGCGCTGAACCAGACATAGGCCTGCGCCATGTTCTGCGGAACCCCCATGCCTCGCGCATAGAGTATCGCCATATTGAACTGGCTGTCGCGCACGCCGAATTCGGCGGCGCGACGGAACCATTGCGCCGCGCCGGCATAGTCGGGCTTGCCGTCCACGCCTTCCGCCTCGATCACCGCGAGATTGTGCATGGCGCGGACATGGCCTTGCGCCGCGGCCTTCTCGTAATAATCGCGCGCGATCCGGGTGTCGCGGGTGACGCCGAGGCCCTTTTCATGGATCAGGCCAAGGCGGTATGCCGACTGGGCCTGGCCCTGCGCGGCAGCCTTCTCGAACCAGGCGCGCGCGGCCGCCGGGTCGCGGTCGAAGCCGCGCCCCTCGGAATAGCGGACGCCGAGATCAAATTGCGCGGCGGCGTCGCCCTTTTCCGCCAGATCCTTGAGGCTGGCGGCCTGCGCGCCGGCCTGGATCGCGCCCATGTCGGCGTTGCGCGGCAAGGTCGTTCCAACCGCGAGCGGATCGATCAGACTCGCGCCGGCCCCCCGCTTGGCGGCGGGCGCGGCGGGGACGGGAGCCGGAGCGGCCTGGACGGGC
>NZ_NHSJ01000073.1 GCF_002937075.1 Rhodoblastus sphagnicola | reverse complement strand
CGCCAAGCCCGCGCCCGCCGCGGCCCAGCCGCATGGCGACACGCCCCCGGACGAAACCAAGGCCAACGCGCCGCAATAAGGTCAGGCGCGCGCCGGCCTGACCGGGCCGAGATCGACCTTGATCTCGTCGCCTTCGACGCGCAGTGCATAGGCGTGCAGCGCCTTGGGGAAGTCGTGGGTGACGCATTTGCCGTTGCCCGCGTCAAAGCCCCATTGATGAATCGGGCAAATGACGCATGCGCCGTCGAACCCCGCTTCAGTGAGCGGGACATCGGCATGCGGACAGCGGCCGCGATAGGCTTTGAGGTCGCCGCCCTCCGGCCAGACCAGCAGCACGCTCTTCTTGCCGACCTGGAACAGGCCCATGCCGCCTTGCGCGATCGCGCTTGTGGGACAAACGACGGAAAAATTCATTGTGACGGCCTCGCGCGAACGGAAGTTGACTGAGCGAGGCAAGTTGTGGGCCATGGCGACTCTGCTAGAGCATTTTCAAGCGAAGCGGACACCGGTTCGCGTTAAGAAAATGCGTTAAAACAAAGATCTGGAGCTTTTTCATGTTTCCACGAAACGTGAAAAAGCTCTAGTTTGGCCTCACCATTTTTAACTCAGGATGCTTCACGTGCAGGATCTCGTTCTGATCGCCGGCGCCGGCCTGTTGGGCGGCGCGATGAACGCCATCGCCGGCGGCGGCTCGTTTGTGACTCTGCCGGCGCTGGTCGCGGCCGGCGTGCCCTCGCTCAACGCCAACGCCACCAGCACCGTCGCGCTGGTGCCAAGCGCGCTCGCCACGGCCTTCGCCTATCGCAAGGATTTCCAGAATTTTGAATCGGTCAAATTCTCCACCATGGCGGCCCTCAGCGTTGTCGGCGGTGTTTTGGGCGCGCTGCTGCTGATCTCGACGCCGCAGCGCGTATTCGATGACATTTTTCCCTTCCTGCTCCTGTTTGGCGTGCTGGTGTTCGCCTTCGGCCGCAAGCTCGGCGATTTCTTGCACACACGCATATCCGTCCACCCGGCGGCGCTGCCCGTCGCGCAATTCGTCTTGGGCATTTACGGCGGCTATTTCGGCGGCGCTGTCGGCGTGATGATGCTGGCGGTCTGGAGCGTGCTCACCCGCGCCAGCATCAATATGATGCAGGCCTCGCGCAACCTGCTCAACGCCGCGATGAACGCCACGGCGTCGCTGTTCTTCATCTTCGGGGGGCTGATCTACTGGCGCCAAATGGCGGCTCTGCTCATCGGCGCGGCGATCGGCGGCTATGTCGCCGGCCATTACGGCCGCCGTCTCGAACCAGCCAAGGCGCGGCTGGCGATCATCGGCCTGAACAGCGTGATCGTGGCGCTGGTGTTCTGGCGGCAGTACGGGTGAATCAGGCCGACTTCAGCAAGGCTTCGACAATGTCGTCGATCCGCGTGAAAATGAAATCGGGTTCCCGCGTCCGCAAAACTTCGGGCGCGGCGTAACCCCAGCACACGGCGCCGCAGGCGATGCCGGCGTCGCGCGCGGCCTCGATGTCGCGGATCTCGTCGCCAATGCTGAGGACGGCGTCGGGCGCCACCCCGGCCAGCCGCGTCACCCGGCGAAACTTCCGCGCCTTGCCGAACACCGACGCCCCGCAATCGAACTGCGAAAACAGGTCCGCGAGAGCGCCAAGCTGCCGGCGCGCATTGGCCTCGCTGTCGGAACTGACCAGAGCCAGCCGCACGCCCGCCCCGGACAGCGCCCGCAGCATCGGCTCCACGCCCGCAAACAGCGCGATCTCATGGAGATGCAGCGTCTTCACCTGCCGCATGTGCCGCGCGATCGCCGGCCATTTCCAACGGGGAACCTCCAGCCGGTCAAAGGTCTCGCGAAAATCCGCATGGCGCAGCGCCTCGAAATTTTCGACACGCCGAAAGCCGAATTTTTCCGCCGCCGCGTTCACATGGCGGGTGAACCAAGGAAAACTGTCGGCCAGCGTGCCGTCGAGATCGAAGATGACAAGGGAATAGGTCATGAGCCGCCCATAGCAGATCGCGATTAACGAGATCTAACGCCCCGCAAACAGGCGCTCCGCGAAAAACTCCGACAGGCCGGCGCGGACAATCTTTCGCGCCGCCGCCTCCACGTCATAGTCCACGCGGTGAAACGTCAGGATGGCGCGGTCCAGGTCGTAAAGCGCGAAGGCGGCGCGCGGGTCGCCGTCGCGCGGCTGGCCCACAGAGCCGAGCGTCGCCAGCCAGCGCCGACTGCGCGCCAGCGGCGTCGGGGTCTCCGTCGGCGCGAAGGAAATGGCCGGCGCGTCCCCGCTGCGGTGGTAAAGCATGGGACGATGGACATGGCCGCAGAAGGTGACATGGGCCGTCGTCGCATCCATGGACAGCGTCGCATCCTCCGCCGATTGCACATAACGGAAACGTTGCGGAAAGCTCGCCTCGGCATGGACGAACAAGACCGAACCCGAGACGCCGGCGCGCGTCGCCGTGAAGGGCAGAGCGGCGAGAAATCCCCGCTGCGCCGCGTCGAGTTGGCGCGCCGCGAATTCGACGGCGCGGCGGGCTTCGTCATACATGCGCCGCGCCTTCGGCTCGACCACGGCCAGATCGTGATTGCCCATCACGCCAAAGCCGCCTCTTGAAAAATCCTCGGCGACGCGATCGACCACATAGGCGGGCTCGGCGCCATAGCCGACGAGATCGCCGAGATAGGCGAAATTTTCGGCGCCGAGCCGCCGCGCCTCGGCGTGGCAGGCGTCAAAAGCCTCGCGGTTGCCGTGGATGTCGGTAAGCAGGGCGAGCCTCAAAACAGGCTGCCCTGCCCGCCCGGCGTTTTTTTGGCCGGCGCGCGTTTTTTGACGGGTTCCTCGCCTTTCACGATCGCGTCCACCTGACCGTCCGCAAAATGGAGATGCAGCGAATCGCCGGCCCCCACCTGCCGCGCCGAGCGGACGACGCCGCCTTCGGCGTCGCGCACCAGGACGAAACCGCGTTGCAGCACCGCCTGATACCCGACCGCCCCAAGCAACTGTGTGGCGTGGGCGAGGCGGTCGCGGCGGCGCGCCAGAGCGGCGACAAAGGCGCCGTCGAGCCTGAGCCTGAGATTTTGCGCGCGTTCGCGCCGCCCCTGGAGTTCATGGCCGAGCAACCGCACGCGCCCGGCGAAAGCCGCATCGAACCGGGCGCCGAGCGTGACGAATCGCTCACGACGGCGGTCAGCCATCCCCCGGCCTGCCGACTCCAACCGAAATTTCAGCGTGTTCAGCCGCCCGGCGACGCGCTGCAACTCCGCCTGCGGCGCGTGGCGGGCGAGCAGGCGGGAGGCTTCCGCCAACGCGAGCCGCCGCGCGCCGACAAAACCGCGCAGCGCCGAGGCGAGGCGTTCCGCTGCGCGATCCTGGCGCTGCCGGGGCGTCGACAGCAGGGCCTCCGCCTGCGGCAAGGCGCGGGCGAGCGAATGCAAATCATTGCGGCGGCGCTCGATCAGCCGGAGGATCGCCTCGTCGTGGCGCCGCGCCAGCGCGTTGACGTTCGCCAACAGTTCGGCGCGCACCGGCACCGCCTTTTCCGCCGCGCCGGTCGGGGTCGGCGCGCGCAGATCGGCGACATGGTCGAGCAGGGTCCAGTCGGTCTCGTGGCCGATGGCGGAGATGAGCGGGATTTGCGACTCCGCCGCCGCCCGCAAAACCTCTTCCTCGTTAAAGCTCCACAGATCTTCCAGCGAGCCGCCGCCGCGCGCCACGATCAGCAGGTCCGGGCGCGGGATTTTGCCGCCGGGCGTCAGGGCGTTAAAGCCCCGGATGCCCGCCGCGACTTCGGCGGCCGAGGTTTCGCCCTGCACGCGCACCGGCCAGACCAGCACGCGGCGGGGGAAGCGCTCGGCGAGCCGGTGCAGAATATCGCGGATCACCGCCCCGGTCGGCGAGGTGACGATGCCGATCACCCCTGGCAGATGAGGCAGTTTCTTCTTGCGCGCCTCATCGAACAGGCCCTCGGCGGCAAGTTTCTTGCGCCGCTCCTCCAACAGCGCCATCAGCGCGCCGACGCCCGCCGGCTCCAACTGCTCGATGACGATCTGGTACGAACTTTTCCCCGGAAAGGTGGTGATCTTGCCGGTGGCGATGACTTCGAGCCCCTCCTGCGGCTTGGTCTTCAACCGCAGGAACACGCCTTTCCAGACCACCGCGTCGATGCGGGCGTTGGCGTCCTTCAGGCTGAAATAGGCGTGGCCCGACGAATGCGGCCCGCGATAATTGGAAATCTCGCCGCGCAGCCGCACATGCCCGAACTGATCCTCGATGGCGCGCTTGAGCGCGCCGGAGAGTTCGGAAACGCTGATTTCGAGGGCGTTGGTGGGAGAGGAATCGGCCATTGTGCCAAGTTAATCAATTCGCCCCGGCCTTGGCGAGACCCTTTTCGGGAATATGCTCTAGAATATTGTTTTAACGCATTTTCTTCACGCGAACCGGTGTCCACTTCGCTTGACAATGCGCTACGGCGTCCAGTCCGGCGGCGCGAGTTCGAAGCCCGCGAAGTCGAAGGCCGGCGCCACGATGCAGGAAACCAGCGTCCAGGCGCCAAAACTTCGCGCCTCCTGCCAGTCGCCAGCGGGCACGGTCGCCTGAAGGGTTTCGCCGGCCAGGAGATCGGGGCCGAGCTTTTGTTCGCGCTGGCCTTCCGGGTCGGCAATATTGAGCCGCAGCGGCGCGCCGGCGTGCCAGAGCCAGATTTCCGCCGCATCGACGCGATGCCAGCGCGACGCCTCGCCCTCGGCCAGCAGGAAATAGATGCTGGTGGCGGCGCCGCGCGTCCCGCCTTCGGGCCGGTCGCGGAAAATTTCGCGGTAATGGCCGCCTTCGGGGTGGGCCCGCAGCCGCAGCGCGGCGATGACGTCCGCCGCCGCAAGCGTGGGGTCGCGCAGATCAAGATCCATTCATACCGTCCTTACGGCGCGCACGTTTAAGGTGCGCGATGGCCTGACATGGCGGATCAGCGCGTCGAGGTCGCGCGCCCGCGCCCCGCGCAGGGCGACGCGTTGCGCCAGCAGGCCGACCGGGCGGGCGAGATTGGGCGCCAACCGCGTCGCCAGAGTGTGGGGCGCGCGCCGCAGCAGCGCGCCGGAAAAGTTAGCGCCTTCCAAAAGGAGATCGCTCGCCTCCTCGATGAAGCCGGTTTGCGGCGCATAGCCGCCCTCGAACACGAAGACGATGTCGCCGCGCGTTTCGCTCAAGGCGCCCGCCAGACCCTCGCCGAGGTTTTGGGCCTCCGCATAGGCGCAGCCGGCGTAATCGGCGATCGCGGCAAGGTCTTCCCCCGCCGGGCCGATCAGCGCGGCGTCGCGCACCACGCCCTCCACGGTGGCCCGCACCAACGCGCCCAGGCTGCGCGCCAAAGCCTCGGCGGCGCGCGGGTCGGGCGCGGCGGCGCGAAGCGAGGGGGAGAGCAGCACGACCGAGATCATGGCGCAGCTTTAGCCTCTTTTCTGGCCCGGCGCAAAAGGCCTTGACAGAAGGTTAATGTTCTCCGATTGTTCGTTTATGATTTGTTCCGGGAGCGAGACATGACCGCCTGCCCCCTTCCTCTCGACAGCGTGGCGCCCGCCGATGTCGCGCCGGCTCGCCGACGCGGTCGCGGCGCGCCGGCGAACCGAAGCGGACGGTTCGAGCGCGAAAGCCGCGAGGATTTCGACGACGGCTGGGGCGCGCTGGAGGATTTGCCGGCCTTCGCCACGCAAATCGCCCACGAGCGTCCGCGCAGCCTGATCACGCGCAACGAATCTCCCGACATCGGCTTCGAGCGCTCGATCAACCCCTATCGCGGCTGCGAACACGGCTGCGTCTATTGTTTCGCCCGCCCGACCCACGCCTTCCTCGGCCTGTCGCCGGGGCTGGATTTCGAAACGTGGCTGACGGTGAAGGACGGAGCCGCCGATCTGCTGCGCCGCGAATTGTCGGCGCCAAGCTACCAGCCCAAGACCATCGCCATCGGAACCAACACCGACCCCTACCAGCCCACCGAGCGCCGCCACAGGGTGATGCGCGAGGTCTTGCAGGTTCTTGCGGAGGCCTGTCACCCCGTGGCCATCGTCACCAAATCCGCCCATGTGCTGCGCGATCTCGATCTGCTTGCGCCAATGGCGGCCAAGGGACTGGTCAAGGTGGCGCTGTCGGTGACGACCCTGGACCGGGGCCTCGCCCGCACCATGGAGCCGCGCGCCTCCACGCCGGAGCGGCGGCTCGATGCGATCAAGGCGCTGGCGTGCGCCGGCGTGCCTGCGGCGGTGATGGTCGCGCCGGTAATCCCCGGCGTCACCGACCACGAAATGGAAACGATTCTCACCCGCGCCCAGGCCGCCGGGGCGAGCGAGGCCGGCTATATCCTGCTGCGCCTGCCGCTGGAAACGCAGGACCTGTTCGGCGCCTGGCTGCTGGAGAATTTTCCGGACAAATATCGCAAGGTTCTGTCGCTGCTGCGCTCGACCCGCGACGGCAAGCTCTACGACTCGAGCTGGGGCAAGCGCATGACGGGAACCGGACCCTACGCCTGGACACTGGGCCGGCGCTTCGAACTCGCCTGCGAACGGCTGGGGTTTGGCAAGCACAAGACGAAGCTGCGCAGCGACCTGTTCATCAGCCCGCAAGCCGGAGGGGTGCAGCTGAGTTTGTTTTGAGACCAGCGCGAGGTGTGAGGATGCGCGCGGCCCGCCAGGGCGAGGGAATGGTCTCGCCATGGTTGCCGCGCCAAGGCGCCGCCCATGAGATTTTGCGTCTGCTGCGGATCGGGATCGCCGCGCCGCATGAAACCCTATTTGTTGGGCGGGGTGCAGACCACGGCCTGTTTCAGCACATAGCAGATCGACATGGCGCCCGTGCGCAGATCGACGCGGAACACGCCGCCCTCGCGTTCGTGGCGCGAGGCGACCAGACCGTATTCGCTGGGCGCCTGCGGCCCGGCCCCGTCGCCAGACCTGTAGCAAAGGGTCACGCCGATCGAGCCCTCGTCGGTCAGGCCATATTGGCAGGCCCCGATCTCGCCCGTGGCCTTGTCGAGCCGGAAGATGCGGTTGAGATCGGTCGCCGGCGCCGCGAGGAATTCGAAATTGCCGGCGTGCGCCGCCCCTGCCGCCGTCGCGGCGCACGCCGCGACAACGATCGGTAAGAAAAACCTTGAACGCTTCGCCATGTTCCCTCGCTCCGCGCGAATCGCCGCCCGGAAGCAATTTCCCCGGCCCTCCGGCTTTGTCAACCGTCGCGCGGGCGTGGCCGGAGCGGGACGTCGATGCTATAGGGGACAAATCGCGAGGAGGCGCAATTGTTGCAACAGGCGGACAAGATTCTTTATGTGTTCGATCTCGACGGCACGCTGGCCGACACGGCGCCCGACCTGATGGGAACGCTCGACCATGTGATGACGCAGGCGGGTTTCGCCACGACGCCGGCCGAGGACGCCCGCTCGCTGCTCGGCGCCGGGGCGCGCGCCCTGATCCAGCGCGCCTTGCGCCAGCAGGGCGCGACCGTGGACGCAGCCCGCGAAGACGAAATGTTCCGCCTGTTTCTCGCCCATTACGAGACCCGCATCGCCGACGAAACCCTGCTCTATCCCGGCGTCGAGGCGGCGCTCGATGAACTGGAGCGGACGGGCGGCTTTTTCGCGGTTTGCACCAACAAGATCGAGCGCCCGGCCAAGATTCTGCTGGAAAAACTCGGTGTGATCGAGCGATTCGCCTTCATCTGCGGCCAGGACACGTTCGGCGTGGCGAAACCCGATCCGACGCCGCTGCTGCGCACCATTGCGGCGTCGGGCGGCGCACCCGCGAGAACGATCATGGTGGGCGATAGCAAGACCGACATAGCCACGGCCAAGGCGGCGGGCGTGCCAGTGATCGCGGTCGATTTCGGCTATACGGATCGCCCCGTGCAGGAATACTCGCCAGACCAGGTGATCTCGCATTTCAGCGAATTGCCGAAGGCCGCGTTACGCCTGCTCGGGTAAAGTTTTCAAAAAAGTCTTCGCAAAGGCCGGCTTTTGTCTTGTCTTTACGATGCTGTTTCCAGCGACCATATGCTCTGGGCCGCAGCGACCGCGAATGATTCCGAAACAAGCGCGCCGCGGCCAGCCATCCCGCCGAATTGGACCCGTTCAAGGTCGGATGGCCGATCTGAGCCGAGGCGTCAGCGCGCCTCGGCCCGGACCAGCACGATCTTTTCGGAAAAGCCGGCCTTGACCTCCGCATAAGCGGCCAATCCCTCGCTCAACGGGCGGCTTTCCGCCCGGGGCGGCGGCGGCAGGGCGGCGCTGTCGAACCAGCCGGCGAAAGTCGTCAGCATTTTGGCGCAGGCGACGGTGTCGTGCAGCAGCGAGTTGACGCCGATCAGCGTCAGTCCGCGCCGGTAAAAATCCAGCACCGGGAAATCCACGGTCAACTGGCCCGCGCCGGGCGGGGCGATCACGCAGATCGAGCCGTGTTTGGCGCAGGCGCGCACGGCGGCCGGCAGCCAGGCGCCGGTGGTTTCGAAAATCACGTCGGCGCCGCCGGAATATTTTTGCGCGACCAGCGCGGCGAAAGCGTCGGGCGCGCCGAGAACCAATGTTTCGTATCCGAGCGCGTCGAGCTTTTCCGCCTGGGCTTGCCGCCGAACCGCCGCCACCACCCGCGCGCCCATGGCCTTGCCCAGCGCCAGAGCGGCGCGGCCGACCGCGCCATTGCCGCCGATCACCACAAGATTTTTCCCCGGACCGACGCCAGCGCGGACGAGGCCGTCATAGGCGGTGGTGTAGGGCACGCCGCAGG
This sequence comes from Rhodoblastus sphagnicola, assembly GCF_002937075.1. Classification (GTDB taxonomy): domain Bacteria; phylum Pseudomonadota; class Alphaproteobacteria; order Rhizobiales; family Beijerinckiaceae; genus Rhodoblastus; species Rhodoblastus sphagnicola. Next base: position 117,670 of record NZ_NHSJ01000073.1, on the reverse strand, counting down.
CCGCCGCCTCCGCGAACGAAAGTTTTGCCGGCATGGGCGCGCAGCCGGCGGCGGGCAGTTTGACGAAATCCGCATGGGTTCCGTCCTGGGTGAAGCCGAGACCGAGGCCCGTGCCCCACACTTTTCTGCCGATCAGCTCCGGCGGCCCCTGGCGTAAAACGCCGGCGAAATCCCGACCGGGAATGCGCGGCGGCGTGGTGTAGGCCGGGAAGAAGCCAAGCACGTTCTTGACGTCGCTGGGGTTCAGGCCGGCGGCCATCACCTCGACGACGGCCTCGCCCGGCCCGGCGACCGGATCTGGCCGCTCGGCCAGGGTCAGGGCGGAGAGGTCGCCGGTCCTGTCGAACACCAAGGCTTGCATGATCGCTTGTCCCGTCTTGCTGAATTCTCCGCCACCCGGCGCGGCTGTTCCCTAATGGCCAATAGCCCGCCAGCCGATATCGCGGCGGCAGAAGCCATCGGGGAAGTCGAGCGCGTCCACGCCCCGGTAGGCGAGGTTTTGGGCGTCGAAAACGCTGTCGGCCAGCGCCACCACGTTCAGCACGCGGCCGCCATTGGCGACGAGGTTTTCGCCGTGCATTTTGGTGCCGGCGTGGACGATCTTGACGCCGGCGATTGTTTCAGCCTCGGCGATCCCGGCGATGACCCCGCCCTTTTTCGGCGTTCCGGGATAGCCCCGCGCCGCCATCACCACGGTCAGCGCGGTTTTCGGCGAGAGATGGACCTTTTCCGGCAGGTTCCCGACGGCGCAGCCGAGCAGCGCCCCCAACAGATCGTCCTCAAGCCGGGCCAGCATCACCTGGCATTCGGGATCGCCGAATCGCGTGTTGAATTCGATCAGTTTTGGGCCGTCCTCGCCGATCATCAGCCCGACGAACAGCACCCCCTTGAACGGGCAGCCCTCGGCCTTCATCGCCGCGACGGTCGGATTGACGATTTCGTCCATCACCCGCGCGGCGATGGCGTCGGTCACGACCGGCGCGGGCGAATAGGCGCCCATGCCGCCGGTGTTCGGCCCGGTGTCGCCGTCGCCGACCCGCTTGTGGTCCTGCGCCGAAGCAAACGCCAAAGCCTTGTCGCCGTCGCACAAAGCGAAGAACGAAGCCTCCTCGCCGTCGAGAAATTCCTCGATCACGCATTCCGCCCCGGCCGCGCCAAACGCGCCGCCGAACAGGTCGTTCACCGCGCTTTCCGCCTCGGCTAGCGTCAGCGCGACCGTGACCCCCTTGCCGGCGGCGAGGCCGTCGGCCTTGACCACGATGGGCGCGCCCTTGTCGCGCAAATAGGCCAAGGCGGCGTCGCGGTCGGTGAAACGCGCATAGGCGCCGGTGGGAATGCCATATTTGGCGCAAAGATCCTTGGTGAAGCCCTTGGAGCCTTCGAGCCGCGCCGCAAGTTTTGAGGGCCCGAACGCCTTGATCCCGGCGGCTTCGAGCGCGTCCACAAGGCCATCGACCAGCGGCTGCTCCGGCCCGATCACGACAAAACCGATGTTCTGGATTTGGCAGAAGGCGATCACGGCCCGCGCGTCGGCGACGTCGAGCGCGACATTCGTGGCGACTTGCGCCGTGCCGGGATTGCCGGGCGCGGCGAACAGTTTTGTCAGCAGCGGGCTTTTTGCGAGCGCCAGAGCCAGCGCATGTTCGCGCCCGCCGGAGCCGATGAGAAGAACGTTCATGTGCGCCTCGTTTCGGCGCTGTCTTTAGGGCGAGGCGGCGCTTCAGGTCAACTTTGCCAGGTAATCGCGGCGTTGATCCGCGCGCGCACGTCGTCGAGCGTGACGCCGCGAAAAAAATCATGCCAGGGCTGCGGCGCCAGATAATCCATCCAACCTCCGCCATCCCAGACCAAAGCGACGGTCCCCTTGAGCCCGCAGGCGTCGGAACGCGCCTGCAACTGCCCGATGACCGCCTCCTGCTGGCTTGGATTGGCCTGGACGAAACGCGGGTCCATGATGACGATCACCATGTCCTGGCCCTGTTCGGTGAGATTGGCGACGGGAATCGACGGCATGGGCGCTCCTTTCGCAACGCTAGAGCGCGATGCGTCTCCACGGAAACGCATCGCGCTCTAGCCTCTTGGTTTTCGCATGATCTTTTCCAAAAACCGGTGTCCACTTTTTGGGATCATGCGCCAAAGCACGATTCGCGCCAGCTCAGTTAAAGGTGTTGCAACTGGCGATCTTGCCCGATTGCAGCCCGCGTTGCAGCCATTGCACGCGCTGCGCCGCCGAACCGTGGGTGAAGCTGTCCGGCACGACATAGCCGCGCGAGGCCTCCTGCAACTTGTCGTCGCCGATGGCCTGGGCCGTGGCGATCGCCTTTTCGACGTCGCCTGCTTCGAGCACCTGCCATTTCTGGTTGGCGTTGGCGGCCCAGACGCCAGCGAGGCAATCGGCCTGCAATTCGATGCGCACCGATATGGCGTTGGCCTGCGCCTTGCTGCCGGCGTTCTGCTGCGCGTCCTGCCATTTCGAGAGAATGCCGAGCTGGTCCTGAATGTGGTGGCCCATTTCGTGGGAAATCACATAGGCGTAGGCGAAATCGCCGCCGCCGCCGAATTTTTGTTGCATCTCGCGGAAGAACGAGGTGTCGAGATAGATTTTCTTGTCTTCGGGGCAATAGAACGGCCCCATGGCCGATTGCGCCTTGCCACACCCCGAACGGGTCTGGCCGTTGAACAGCACGACCGGCGCGGGAACGAAGCGGACATTGGCCTGCTGTGGCAACACGTCCTTCCACACATCCTCGTTCTCGGCGAGAATGGCGGCGACGAACTGGCCGATGCGGTCTTTTGGCGCGCCCACCTGGCCGCGCGGCGCGGCGCTCTGGTGCTGCGCGCCCGAAGACACGTGCGACACCATTTCCGCGCCGCCGATCAGCACCCTCGGATCGATCCCCAAGGCGTAGCCGATGATGCCCAGCACGATCATGGCGCCAAGCCCGAGATGGCCGGACGATCCGCCCATCATGCCGCCGCCGCCCGTGTCGTCGGAGCCACGGCGATCCTCGATATTGTCGGACTGGCGGAAATCTTCCCATTTCATCGCGGCGCACTCCGGTTACGCTTTGTCGCGGTATTAGCAGGCTGCATCGGCTTTGGAAAAGCGCAAGGACGGCTTTGGCTCACTCATAAGCCACCACCAGCCCCATGCGCTCGAAAGCCTCGTCGATGGCTTCGAGGATGCGCTGCAATTCGTGCATCTCGATCTCGGTCTCGTCGTCTGGCGGATCCCAGCACACGACATCGTCGAGATCGACGAAAAAATCCGCCTCGTCTTCCGCGTCCTGCGGTTTGGGCGATGGCAGGATGGTGCGCACCCGGCCTTTCCAGCTCACGCGGATCGCGCCTTCCGTCAGCGCAACCTCGGGCCTGTCGCCGCGTTTCTTGGACATGGACGCTCCCCGACCTTTCGTAATCACGGGCGGCATCATGCCGGCTTTGCCGGCGCTGGCAAGTCCCATGCCTTCAACGCGCAAGCCTCGACCTTTCGCATGACGCTAGGGAAGGCGGCGGCGCGCAAATCGTCGGCCGCAAGCCAGAAGCCGCCTTCGGGCGCGGAAAAATCCGCCGGCGCGGCGGCGACGAACACCGCCAGTCTCAGAGCGAAATGGGTGAAGACATGGTCGATCTCGCCGGCCAGCCGCCAGTTCGCCGTGGCGCAGGGCGCCCGCTCGCGCCCGCGTTTTTCCGGCCAGTCCTCGGCGCGGCCCTCGCGCCAGTCCGAGCCGAAAAATTCGGTCATGCCGCCGAGCAGGCCGCGCTCGGGCCGCCGCCGCGCGAGCACGGCGCCATCGGCGCGGCGCAGCACGAAAGCCGCGCCGCGCCGGAACGGCCGCGCCTTTTTCGGCGGCTTTTTCGGGAAATCCCGGGGATCGCCGCCCCTGGCGGCGCAAAACCGCGCCAGCGGACAGATCAGGCAGCCCGGCGCGCGCGGCGCGCACACGGTCGCGCCGAGATCCATCATCGCCTGGGCGAAATCGCCGGGACGGTCATGCGGCAAAATGTCGGCGACGAAGGCGAAAATCTCTTTCTTGGCCGCCGGCAAGGGCGTTTCCAGCGCCAAGAGCCGCGCCACGACCCGTTCGACATTGCCATCCACCACGGGCGCCGGCTGGTCGAAGGCGATGGCCGCGATCGCCCCGGCCGTGTAGGGCCCGACCCCCGGCAGGCGGCGCAACTCGCTCTCCCGCGGAGGAAAGACGCCGCCATGCTCCACGACCACGCGTTGCGCGCAAGCGTGGAGGTTGCGCGCGCGGGAATAATAGCCAAGGCCCGCCCAGGCTTGCAAAACCTGTTCAAGCGACGCCGCAGCGAGATCATCAACGCGCGGCCACAGCGCGAGAAATTTTTCGTAATAGGCTTTCACCGCCGCGACGGTGGTCTGCTGCAGCATGATTTCCGACAGCCAGACCGCATAAGGATCCGGCCGTTCGCCCGGCGCCGCGCGCCACGGCAGATCGCGCCGCGCCCGGTCGTACCAGACGAGCAAGGACTTGGAGAGAGAGGACTTGCCGATTTCGCTCTTGCTTTTGCGTGTCACAGCCTCACAATGGCTTGGTGAACCCGCGAAAGAAAGCCTCTTATCCCAAACCGCTCGCCGACCTCATCGGCGGCGCTGTCGATCCTGTGCTGGCGAAACAGGGGTTCGGGCAATCGAGCCTGATCCTGCATTGGGATGACATCATCGGCCAAAGGCTCGCCGAGTGCTGCGAGCCGATCAAGCTGCAATGGCCGCCGCGTCCGCGCGAGCGCGACCCCAACGCGGCCGTGGAGCCGGCCACCCTGGTTTTACGCGTGATCGGGGCGATGGCGATCGAGGTGCAGCACATGGCGCCGCAGATCGTGCAGCGGGTCAACGCCCATCTCGGCTGGCGCGCCGTGGGACGGCTGGCGATTCGCCAGGGGCCGCTGGAGCGCGCCGCCGGCCCGATTCGGATCGCCCCGCCCGACCCGGAGGCGCTGGAAGAAGCGCGCCGCGCCACCGAAGGGGTTTTAGACGAAGGCTTGCGCAAGGCGCTGACCCTGCTCGGGGCGCGTGCGATTCGCGGCCGCGCCGGCGGCGTGTAAGCGCGGGGCTTTCGCGGCGCGGCGCCGCCGTTTATATAGACCGTCGCCTTTTCACGCAGGACTTCCCCATGCCGCCTTTCCGACCCGGCCTCAACCGCCGCGCCCTTCTCGCCTTCAGCGCCGCCGCTCTTGTCGTCGCCCCCTTGGGTCTGGGCGCCCACCCCGCCTTGGCCGCCGAGGAAGGCCCCGCGAAAATTCCGCTCGATCAATTGATGGCGGAACAGGCCCTGCCCGATCTCTGGATCGGCGACCCCAAGGCGCCGGTGACGATCGTCGAATATGCCTCGATGACCTGCTCGCATTGCGCCGCCTTCACGACCGAGACCCTGCCCAAGCTCAAGGCCAATTACATCGACAAGGGCAAGGCGCGCTATGTCCTGCGCGAATTCCCGCTCGACCCGCTGGCCGCCGCCGCCGCCATGCTGGCGCGCTGCTCCGGCGACAAGCGCGAGGCGGTGGTCGAACTGCTGTTTCAGACCCAGCGCGGCTGGGCCTTCGGCAACAACCCGCTGGACGCCCTGACCACGACCCTGAAACAGACCGGCATGAGCCAGAGCGCTTTTGAAGCCTGCCTCAACGACGAGGCTATGTTCAAGAAGATCGACGCCATGCGTCGCGTGGCGGAGACCAAGTTCGGCGTCACCGCCACCCCCACCTTCTACATCAACGGCGACAGGCGCCCCGGCGAAATCCCGGCTTCCGAGCTCGACGCCGTGCTCGCGCCCTATCTGAAATAAGGACGTTCATGCGCTATCTGCCGCTCAGTCCGACCGAGCGCGAGGACATGCTCACCCGCATGGGCCTCGCCGATATCGACGATCTTTTTACGGACGCGGCCGACAAGCTGTTGAAGACGCCGCTCGATCTGCCGCGCCGCAAGACCGAACTTGAAGTCGAGCGCGCGCTCGGCGCGCTGGCGGCGAAGAACATTTCCGCCAGCGCGGTCCCCTTCTTCCTTGGCGCGGGAGCCTACAAGCACCACGTCCCCGCCAGCGTCGATCACCTGATCCAGCGCTCGGAATTTTTGACCTCCTACACGCCCTACCAGCCGGAAATTTCGCAGGGCACGCTGCAAGTCCTGTTCGAGTTCCAGACCCAGGTGGCGCGGCTCACCGGCATGGAGGTCGCCAACGCCTCCATGTACGACGGCTCGACGGCGACGGCGGAAGCCGTCCTGATGGCGCATCGCGTGACGCGGCGGCGAAAAGCCCTGCTCTCCGGCGGTCTGCATCCGCATTACGCCGAGACGGCGCGCACGCTGTCGGACATGGCCGACGACGAAATCACGATTCTGCCGCCCGATCCGCTGGCGCAAGAAGACCTCGTCTCGCGGATCGACGACAGCCTCGCCTGCGTGGTCGTGCAATCGCCCGACGTATCAGGCCATTTGCGCGATTTGCGCCCGCTGGCGGCGGCGTGCAAGGCCAAGGGCGTGCTGCTGGTGGCGGTCGTCACCGAAATCCTCTCGCTCGGCCTGATCGAAAGTCCGGGCGCGCAGGGCGCCGACATCGTCGTCGCCGAAGGCCAGTCGATCGGCAACGGCCTGAATTTCGGCGGCCCCTATCTCGGCCTGTTCGCCACCCGCGAAAAATATGTGCGGCAAATGCCGGGACGCCTGTGCGGCCAGACGTTCGACAGCCAGGGACGGCGCGGTTTCGTGCTGACGCTCTCGACCCGCGAGCAGCATATCCGCCGCGAAAAGGCCACCTCCAACATCTGCACAAACTCCGGCCTGTGCGCGCTGGCCTTTTCCATCCACCTGTCGCTGCTGGGCGCAAAGGGCTTGCGCGAACTCGCGCTGGTCAATCACGCCAATGCGGTGGCGCTCGCCGGCGAAATCGAGACGATCCCCGGCGTCAAACTGCTGAATGAAAGTTTCTTCAACGAATTTTGCATCGAATTGCCCGGTTCGGCTGCTGAATTTGTTGAACGGGCGGCGACCCAAAAGCTGCTCGCGGGCGTGCCGGTGTCGCGGCTTTCACCCGGCGCCGGGTTGGAAAACCTGCTGCTGGTCGCCAGCAGCGAGATCAACACCGACGACGACCGCGCGGTTCTCATCGCGGCTTTACGCGAGGAGGCCGCGCGATGACTGAGGAAAACCCGCGTTTTTCCGAGAAGAAACTGCCGCGCACGTTTTCTGGCCATCACGGCCTCGCCCACGAGACCGGGCTGATTTTCGAGCACGGCCGCGAGGATTTCACCGGCGTGGACATCGACCCGCCGAAAGAGTTCACGCCGCGCCTCGGCGGGTTGGAGCGCAAGTCGCCGCTTGGCCTGCCCGGCCTGTCCGAACCGGAAACCTTGCGCCATTACGTGCGGCTGTCGCAGCAGAATTACGCCATCGACGCCGGGCTTTATCCGCTCGGCTCCTGCACCATGAAGCACAACCCGCGCCTCAACGAAAAAATGGCGCGGCTGCCCGGCTTTGCCGACATCCACCCGTTGCAGCCGCTCTACACCGTGCAGGGCGCGCTGGAGCTGATGGCGGACTTGTCGCGCTGGCTGATCGAACTCACCGGGACGGAAGCGGTGGCTTTGTCGCCCAAGGCCGGGGCGCACGGCGAAATGTGCGGCATGATGACAATCAAGGCCGCGATTTCCGCGCGGGGCGAAGCCGCGACGCGAAAAGTGGTGCTGGCGCCGGAATCGGCCCATGGCACCAATCCCGCCACCGCCGCCGCGCTCGGTTTCTCGGTGCGCGTGATCCCGGCGGGCGAGGACGGGCTGGTGCACCCTGAAGCCGTCGCCGCCGCGCTCGGCCCCGATGTCGCCGCGATCATGCTGACCAATCCCAACACCTGCGGGCTGTTCGAGCGCGACATTGTCGAAATCGCGCGGCTGGTCCACGAGGCCGGGGCTTACTTTTACTGCGACGGCGCCAATTTCAACGCCATCGTCGGCAAAGTGCGGCCGGGCGACCTCGGCGTCGACGCCATGCACATCAACCTGCACAAGACGTTTTCCACGCCGCACGGCGGCGGCGGTCCCGGCGCCGGCCCGGTGGTGCTGTCGAGCCGGCTCGCCCCGTTCGCCCCCGTGCCCTTCCTGCGCCGCGACGGCGATAAATTTGTGCTGGTCGAGGACAAAGAGGGCACGCAAAGTTTTGGCCGCATGGCGGCCTTCCACGGCCAGATGGGCATGTTCGTCCGCGCGCTCAGCTACATTCTCTCCCATGGCGGCGACGGCCTGGCCATGGCCTCGGAAAACGCCGTACTGTCGGCCAACTACATCCGCGTTTGCCTCAAGGACGTGATGTCCTCGCCCTTCGCCGAGCGCCTGTGCATGCACGAAGCCCTGTTCGACGACCATTGGATGAAGGACTCAGGCGTCACCGTGCTGGATTTCGCCAAGGCGATGATCGACGAGGGCATCCACCCGATGACGGTCTATTTCCCGCTGGTGGTGCATGGCGCCATGCTGATCGAGCCGACGGAATCGGAATCCGCCGCCTTCCTGGAAATGTTCATCGCCACTTTGCGCGATCTCGCCTTCAGCGTGAAAAACGGCGAGGTCGAGCGTTTCACCGGCGCGCCCTATTACGCGCCGCGCACGAGGCTCGACGAAACCGCCGCCGCGCGAAAACCGGTGCTGACTTACAAGAAGCCGGTGGGCGAGCGCGAACCCAATGCGGGTTGAGCGCAGTTGTCGATGCCCGACGCCTCCCGGCGGGGAGCGTCCGACGCCTACGGGATCCCCAGCGCCTCCGCGTAGAAAACATCGATACTCATGAAGACCTTGCAATTTCAAACACGCATTTTCTCCCCGACTCCCGTGATGCTCAGCGCGTTCTCACACGTTCGGCGCGAACCCACACGACCAATTGTCTTACGCGACGCTGATTTCAACGAACGCTTCGACAATGACGTTTTATTTTATGACGTTTTCAATTCGGGCAAATCGACCATTATGATCGGGCCGCCATTGTTTAATCTTGGACCGCTGATGGAACATCTACAGATGTGCGCCGAAGGAGCGCGCCATCCTGCAAGGATAATCCCCCTTGACCGGGCAATACGCATGCACGTGGATGTTGCAACCGAGAGCGCGCGCCTGGAGTCCAGCCTCGGCGCCGTTGAATGCGTCGCCTCGCCATCGGGTGCAGAGTTATTTGCTGGCAGACGTGTTCTGTTCACTCTGTCAAAGAACAACAAGCTGAGCTGGATTCAGGATTGGATTCGCTATCATCGCGATAATCATGGCGCCGACGCCTTGCTTCTCTATGACAACGGTTCGACCGACTACGATGTCCACGCATTGGCGCAAGCCATCGCGGAAGTCGGCGGATTGAAAGCATCGGCCATCGTCGAATGGCCATTCAAATACGGCCCGTTGGGCGGAGGCGACCGGCCGTGGGATTCCGATTTTTGTCAATCCGGCATGTTGGAGCATGCGCGCTGGCGCTTCCTCGCGCGCGCCCGCAGCGCGTTGAATTGCGACATTGACGAACTGGTCGTGGGTCCCGGCAGTATTTTTGCGGCGGCGGAATCATCGCCGCTGGGCGCGATCACCTGCCAGGGCCACTGGTTGTATGGAATTAGCGGCGGCGGCCTTGACACGCCGCCGCAAGAGCGCGCCCGCCATCGCGACTATTTCGTCGCGGAAAAACCGAATATGCAATTCGGCGTCATTCCCAAGCATCCCAACAGTTGCCGCCGCAAGTGGGCCGTTGCGCCCGCGCGCTGCCCGGAGCGCGCCCAATGGCGCACGCACCGTTTCGCCGGATGGTTTGCGCGCAACGTGCCCTCCCTATTTTATTCATTTCGGCATCTGCATCCGATCAACACAAATTGGTGGTATGGGCGAGACCGGGTGCTGACCTTTGACCCCGATCGCCATTGCATCGACGGCAAATTCAAGGCCTGTCTTGACGCCGTCGCGTGGGATGAATAGGCGATTCAGCTTCGCGAGCTTCGGGGACAAATCCGAGGGGAGGTGACCCGATGCGCTCACCCCCCCGCCAGATGCGCGAAATGCGAGCACACCTGCACATAGACCTGCCGCTTGAACGGCACGATCAATTCCGGCAACCGGTCCATGCGCTCCCAGCGCCAGGCGTCGAATTCGGCGCGATGCTTGCCATTGTCCGGCGTGTCGATGTCGATCTCGGAGTCCTTGCCAGTGAACCGCAGCGCGAACCACTTTTGCGTCTGCCCGCGAAACCGGCCGCGCCAGTTTTTTCTGCCGACGTCGGTCGGAAGATCGTAGCTCAGCCAGTTCGGCGCCTCGCCGAGCAAATCGGCGTTGCGCACATTGGTTTCCTCGCGCAATTCGCGCATGGCCGCCTTGTAGGGCGTCTCGCCCTCGTCGATGCCGCCCTGCGGCATCTGCCATTCGTGTTCGAGCGGGTGAACGTCCGGGCCACGCCGGGCTTTGCGCCGTCCCACGAAAACCAAACCTTCCGCATTGAGCAGCATGATACCGACGCAGGGCCGGTAAGTCAGAGCATCCATTCTCACCTCTTGTCACCGGCGAAAGCCGCCGAGACTGGCGCCAAAACCACGCCGCCGCGCCGGATGTCGGCGAGATAATTGGCGATGCGTTCGCTGGTCATTGTCAGTCCCGAAGCGAATCCGACGGCGACGCCGTTCTGTCTAGCCAAGTTTTCGAGCTTGATCAGCGCGGCGTCAATAGCTTCCGGCTTGCGCGTTTCGTCAATCCTGACATCGACCTTCAGGAAATTCACGCCTTTCTCCGCCGCCGCCTCGCCGGCGAGGCTTTGCGGCGAGGAGCCGTCATCCACATAATTCAGGCCGCGCCGCGAAAATTCCGCCATCAGGGCGGACACGGATTCGCGATCTGCGGTCAGCTTGCCGCCGAGATAATTGATCACGCCGAAATAACCGACCATCCGGCTCATCTGCCAATGCAACTCGTCCTCGGCCCTGGGCGCGTCGCCGGCCGGGATCACATGCGGCCCCGGGCTATCCGCGTTGTCGAAGGGCTCCATCGGCGCCTGGAGCAGGATTTCGTGGCCGGCCTCCCGCGCTGAACCGGCAAGACTCTCGAGATGAGCGCCGTAGGGCGCGAAGGCCAGCGTCACCGCCGCCGGCAGACGCGAAATCGCGGATTGGGTCGCAACATCGTTGAGCCCCATGCCGCCGATGATGATCGCGATGCGCGGCGCCGTAACCGCCGGCCGCGGCCTGGCGTAGACCTGCGCGGGGGTCGCGCCGTCCTTGCCGCGCTTGGGCAGCAGGCCGAACCGGCTCTTTTCGACGAGGCGCGCATCGGGGGCCGGCGCCAGCGGCGCGGCGGCGCCGTCGGGCACGCGGATGATGGCGGGACCAGCCGCGCCGCCGCCGCGGATCACGCGGACGCCGTTCTCGATCTCCCCTTGCTGGCCGGGTTGCGCGGCTTCCGGCGCGGCCTGCTGAACCTGAACCTGAGGCGCCGGGGGCGCGGGCGGCGGCAGCGGCTGAATCGACGCGCGCGCCTCGGGTTCGCCGCCCGGCGCCTGCTGGCCGAGGCCCGACAAACCAACGCCCTGCTGCGCGGCCAGCCAAGCCCCGCCCGCAGCCACGGTCATGGCCACAACAGCGCCGACCGACCAAAGCGGCTTGCGCCCGCCCTCCGGCTGTTCTGTTCGATCAAGCCCCAGCGGGCGGTCAAGGTCGTCCAGCATGGCCCGTCAGAAAAAGCCGGCCCGCCGCGAGCGACGGGCCGATCGAGCAAAAATCACTTTTCCGGAACGGGAGCGGGCGTGGGAGCAGGCTTCAACACCGGTTCGCCCTGCGGCCTGACGGGGGGCGCCGCCGGAGGCGCCTCGGCCGGCCGGCCCGAGGGCTTGTCGGCTGACTTGTTCTCGGACTTGTCGGCGGGCTTGTCCTCGGAATTGGGCTTGGCGACGTCGGCGACCGGCTTGGCGTTTTCCGCCTTGATGGCCTCGGCGGTCTTCACCCCGCGCAGCAGGTCGAGCGCGGCATGCAGCGCCTTGTCCTTGGCCGCGTCCGGCGGCACATAGGCCTGGGAGCCATGCGCCTCGTCGTCGCCATTCTTGAGATGGCCCTTGAGCGAAGCCTCGCCCTCGGTCTTGTCCTTGCCCTTCAAGTCGTCGGGCACATCCTCCAGCACCGTCAAGTCAGGCTCGATGCCCTTGGCCTGGATCGAACGGCCCGAGGGCGTGTAATAGCGCGCCGTGGTCAGGCGCAGGGCGCCGTTGTTCATGCCGAGCGGGATGATGGTCTGCACCGATCCCTTGCCGAACGAGCGCGTGCCGATCAGCGTAGCGCGCTTGTGATCCTGCAGCGCGCCGGCGACGATCTCGGAGGCCGAGGCGGAGCCGCCATTGATCAGCACCACCACCGGCTTGCCCTTGGAAAGATCGATCGGGCGGGCGTTGTAGCGCTGGGTCTCGTCGGCGTTGCGGCCGCGGGTGGAGACGATCTCGCCATGATCGATGAAGGCGTTGACCACCGCCACCGACTGGTCGAGCAGGCCGCCGGGGTTGTTGCGCAGATCGATGACGAAGCCCTTGAATTTTTCCGCAGGAATGTCCTTCTGGAGCTTCTGCATCGCGTCCTTCAGGCCCTCATAGGTCTGTTCGGTGAACTGGGTGACGCGAATATAGCCGATATCGGGGGCCTCGACGCGCGAGCGCACCGACTTGATCTGGATGACGGCGCGGGTCAGCGTGACCTCGACCTTGTCCTTCTTGGCGCCGCGCGCCAGCGTCAGCTTGACATTGGTGTTGACCTCGCCGCGCATCTTGTCGACGGCCTGGTTGAGGGACATGCCCTGCACCGCCTCGTCGTCGATGGCGGTGATGAAGTCGCCCGACAGGATGCCGGCGCGCGCGGCCGGCGTGTCGTCGATCGGCGCGACCACCTTGACGAGGCCGTCTTCCTGCATGACCTCGATGCCGAGCCCGCCGAACTTGCCCTGCGTCTGGATCTGCATGTCCTGGAAGCTCTTGGCGTCCATGTAGGAAGAATGCGGATCGAGCGAGGCGAGCATGCCCGACACCGCCGCCTCGACCATCTTCTTGTCGTCGGGTTTTTCCACGTAATCGGTGCGGACCTTCTCGAAGACGTCGCCGAACAGATTGAGACTGCGATAGACGTCGGACGACGCCGCATGGGCGCCCGCCGGCGCCCAAGGGGTAGAAAAGGGAACGCGCGCGCCGATCGAGGCGACGGATGCGCCAACGACCACGCCGAGCAGAACCAGAGATGTCTTGCGCATTATCCGCGAACCCTCATGTTTTCCGGAGTGCTTGATCCGCTCGATCCCTTGGCCCACCAAGGTCCCGGATCGATCGCCGCACCATCCTTGCGAAACTCGACATAAAGCACCGGCTGCGCTGCCGCAATGGCCACCGACGCGGCTGATAGCGCCGCCCCGTCGCCCATGGACCCCACAGGTTCGCCCGCGAGAACGAATTGTCCCACCGACACATCGACTCGCGCCATGCCGGCTAACACGACATAGTAGCCGCCACCGGCGTTGACGATCAAGAGTTGTCCGTAGGACCGCCAGGGACCGCTGAAGGCGATATAGCCATCACATGGAGACGAAACAATGGCTTGCGGCCTGGTGGCGAGGGAAAGTCCTTTTTCGGCGCCGCCGAAAGCGCTGGGCGCGCCATAATATTTGATCACGGTTCCGCCGGCCGGCAGGGACAGCAGGCCCCTGGCCTGGGCGAAGGCGATGGCCGGCGTCAGGCGGGCGGGATCGCGCTTTTGCGCGTCGGCGAATTTATTTCGCGCCTCCTCGACTTCCTTTTCGGTCTGCCGGGCGCGCGCCGCCTCCGCCGCCTGAGCCTTTTCCGCCGCCGCGCGGGCGCCGGCGAGTTCTCCCTCCATGCGCGCGATCAGATCTTGCAGGCTGGCGGCCTGCCCCGCCAAAGCTTCAGCGCGCTTGCGCTCCGCCGCCAGCGCCTCCTGCGCCTGCCCGATCGCCTTTTGCCGCGCCGCGATCAGGGCGTCGAGCCGCGACCTTTCGTTGCGCCGCGCCTCGGCTTCGGCCGCCTGTTTCACGCGTTCCCCGGCGATCGCGCCGCGCAGCGAGACCAGATCCTGCAAATCGCTGGCGAGAGCCTCGGTTTCCGCGCGCAATTGCGGCAGCACGGCGCCGAGCATCATGGAAGCCCGGATCGCGCGTAAAACGTCTTCGGGCTGGGCCAGCAGCGCCGGCGGCGGCTTGCGGCCCATGCGCTGCAACACCGCCAGCACGGAGGCCAGCACGTCGCGCCGCCCGTCGAGCGACTTGCGGATCGCGGTCTCCGAACCCGCCAGCGTTTCGAGGCGCGCCGCCGTCGCCGCCATCCGCGTCTCCGCCTCCTCAACCTTGAGTCGCGCGTCCATCGACGCCGCAGTCAGCTTGGCGCGGTCGTTCTGGATGGAGTCGATTTCGGCTTCTATCTTTTTACGCTGCGCCTCCGACTGCGCCAACGTGTCGCGCACACCCTTGAATTCGGCCTTCTGCCGGTCGAGATCGGCGGCTTTCGGATCGGCGGCCTTGGACTCCGGCGCGGCGGCGACGGGGGTTTTTGGCGCGGCCGTTTGCGGCGCGGCCGTTTGCGCCGCCGCCGGAAGCGAGGCGAACGCGACCGCGACGAGCCATCCCCTTGTTGTTCGTCCTCGCGCCATCCCGCTCCCGCCGATTCGCCGCGTTCAGATTAAAGCCGCGCGAAGCGACGGCAATGGGGCGACGCCCCGGCGCAATGCATTTTCCCTTGACAAGCCGCCGATTGTTCCTTATTTGTTCTCGACATCGAACTCAAACGACGCGGAATGACGCCATGGCATACGCGGCCATACTCCTTCCCATGCTGTTCGCCAGCCTGTTCATCATCGCCGCCGTCCATGCGGAACTTACCCATCCCCGCCATTTTCCCCGTCTGGCGCCCTCCGTGCGCGCGCGTCGATCCCAGCGTCATTGTCGCGCTGAATGAGACGGACTTCGAGCGTCTTTATTCCGCGCCGGCCATGGCGACCTGGGTCAGGGGCGCGGACAGGCTATAGGTGAGGCCCTCCGGCGGGAAGTCCAGGCGGCTTTCGCCCTCGATGGATTGCGGGGCCGTGCGCGTCAGGACGCAGACGCCAAAACCGCTGCGCTCGGGCGCGCTGACCGGGGGACCGCCCTGCTCCCGCCAGGTGAAACGATAGAGCCCGGAGTCCTGTTCCAGCGCGAATTCCAGCTCCACCCAGCCGTCCGGCGTCGAGAGGGCGCCGTATTTGACCGCATTGGTCGCCAGTTCATGCAAGGCCAAGCCATAGCATTCCGCTGCGCGCGGGTTGATTTCGATCAGGTCGCCAGACACGGAAATCCGAGATTCCTCGGATTCGATCAACTCGCAACATTGGATGCGGGTGAGTTCGGCAATCTCGACTCCGCGCCATTCGCGCGAAACCAGCATGTCGTGGCTGGCGCCGATCGCCGTGAGCCGCGCCATGAAACCATCCGTAAAGGCTTCCGGGCTCTCCGCGAACCGCGCCGTCTGCCGCGCCACGGCCTGCACCACCGCGAGCATGTTCTTGGAGCGGTGGTTGACTTCCCTCAGCAGGAATTCGATGTGTTCGGCGGCGCGGGTCACGGTCGTGACGTCGCGGTAAATCGCCGAAATCGCGACCGTAGCGCCCGTACGCTCGTCGCGGATGGGGGCGAGCGACAAGGAGAAGTCGAAAGACACGCCATCCTTGCGACGGCGACGAACGATTTCGCCCTTGATCGGCCGCAGCGCCGCCCTTTTCAACTTCTCGGCGAACTGTTCGCGAAAGGATTCGGGAACGATGAGATCCGCGAGCTTGGCGCCCATGATCTCGGCGCGCTCGAACTGAAAGATTTCGCCAAAGGCCCTGTTGGCGTTGAGGATGCGCCCGGCCGCGTCGACGCTGACGATGGCGTCCGACGAATGCGAGACGATGGCGGCCAATTGTTCCGCGGCCCGTTTGCCCCGGCGCAATTCCGCCTCATATTCGGTGCGTCGCCATGCGCTGATGAAACTGAGATGAACGGTTTCGGCGCCCCGCGCGGCGGCGCCCGTCTCCCGGCGCAGCACGGCGTTCAGATAGACCGGAAGGATCGCGCCATTGCCGCGCTGAAGCAGGGCGAACACCTCTTCCACCGGTTCGTCCTGGCGCAGGCTTTCGATCAGGGATGCAAAAAACGCCTGGCCTTCGCCCGCCAGGCAGGCCGCGAGGTTTTGGCCTTCGCTCCCACTGCGAACCCCGATCCACCCGCGCAACAATCGATTGGCGCGAAGAATCTCTCCGCTCGGCGCGACGACCGCGAGACCGCAAGGCGCGAGCTCGAACAGGTCGGCTTCGATCAGTCCTGAATGAATCATGCGGCTCTTGGTCTTCTTCCCGCCCGATGCGCCCAGGTCGCTTTGTTGCACGATTTCCAAGAAAATATGAAACAACTTTTTGTGAACAGCGAATTGGGGAAAACTCCATCAGATCATTTGGAGCTTTCCTCGCAGGAATACACCTGAGATTCAAACGTCTTGCCCGCCTTGCCGCAACAAGACCACAGTATTCGAGCGCCGCCGCCGCCTTGTCACACGCGATGATAGGGATGACCCGCGAGAATTGTCATGGCGCGAAACAATTGCTCCGCCGCGAGCGCCCGCACCAGCTGGTGCGGCCAAGTCATGGCGCCGAAGGCCAGAACGAGGTCGGCGCGACCGCGAAAATCGGGGTCGAGGCCGTCGGGGCCGCCGATCACCACGGCGCAGGCGGGGGCGCCCGCGTCGCGCCATGCGCCGATCCGCGCCGCGAAGGCCTCGCTGTCCAGGGGTTTTCCGCGCTCGTCGAGGCAGATGAGTTTGACGCCCGCCGGCAGCAGCGCCCTCAGGGCCTGAGCCTCCTCGGCCTTGCGGTCCTCAGGCCGCCGCGCGCGCGATTCGTCGATTTCGCGCAAATCGAACGCGGTCAGGCCGATCTTGCGGCCGCCGGCGGCGCAGCGCTCGCCATAGCGCGCCACCAGCTCGCGCTCCGGCCCGCTCTTGAGGCGCCCGACGCCCACCAGCAGAAGTTTCACGCATCAGCCTCCGACTCAGGCCGAAGTCCGCGCCTCCGTCGGCCGATCCACGCCCCACATCTTCTCCAGATTGTAAAAGGCGCGCACTTCCGGCCGGAACAAGTGGACGATCACGTCCCCGGCGTCGATCAGCACCCAGTCGCAGGCCGGAACGCCCTCAACCGCGGGCGTCGGCGCGCCCATGTCCTTGAGCGCGCGCACCACTCGGTCGGCAAGCGCGCCGACCTGGGTGGTGGAGCGACCGCTGGCGATCACCATCCAGTCGGCGATCGAGGTCTTGCCCTCCAGATTGATCAGGGAAATTTCCTCGGCTTTCAGATCCTCAAGGGCGGTGACCGCCGCCTGAAGCTCCGCCGGCAGCGCGTTCAGTTCGACGGGCGCCTCGGGCCTGGGTTCCGCGGTCTTGACCTCCGCCGTCCCCGCTTTACGCGCGCGCGGCTTGGACGCCTTGTCTTCCGAAGAATCCGTCGTGGCCGCTTCGTCGGCGTTGGAGCTTGGCTTGCGGGTCAGTTTACTATCCTCAAATCGGGGGTGGGGATGAACGCGCGCCTAAAATGCCGGCGCCAGCGAAAATAATCAACATCGGCGTGACAACGCCCTCGGGCGTCCGCGCGCCGCGCCAACCGGGACCAGCTCTGCCTAGGCTTGGCGGGTCAATCGCAACACGCATCGCATCAAAGCCGACTGCGATTCAAAACTGACGACGCGCTGATCAAGCTCAAGCGTCCATGCCCGCGGTGACAATGACTCTGGCCGCTCGGCGCAATGCCCATTTATATTTCTACATTAAATATAGGTTTTTAGCAACAACTAGCCTGGACGAAGCCGCAGCTATCGGAACGCGGCGAACCCGCCGCGCCAGAGGCCAAGTCACACGGCATCTCCCAGGCGCGCAAGGCTCTCCGGGTGAGCGACCAACACTGCATGAACCCTGTTTGCCTTTATAGTCGATAAAATTAATTGACTAACGCGCGTCCGTCGCCAATCATGTGCTCGATATTCGGAGCGGCCTGATGGTCATGCATGTCGAAATGGGTTGGGAAGAGGTGGTCGGCTTTGCCGGCTTCGCCATATTCCTGACCGCCGTCAAAGGGTCCGCCGACCCGTGTAGGAAGGCGATGGCCTAGGCCATCGCCCAAAAGCCCGTGAACGCCCGGGCGAACCCCTCCCAGACAATTTCGCCATTTAAACTGCACCCCCCGCACGAGGAGCAGACGCATGACGTCGTCCCCTATCCAATCCCACGGATCGCTCAAGAAGAATCATCTGTCCTTCACCGATGTCGTCGCGCAGGCCATTGGCGTCGTTGCGCCGACGGCCACGCCGGCTCTGGTCGCCTCCCTGGTTTTCGCTAACGCCGGCAACGGCGCGTGGCTGGCCTATGTGTTCGCCACGCTGGCCATTCTGTTCCTGTCGCTCAACATCAATGTCTTCGCCAAAAGGTCGGCGTCGCCGGGCGCGCTTTACGCTTTCGTCGGCCAGAGCCTTGGCGTCTTCTGGGGCAGCATCGCCGGATGGTCCCTGCTCATCGCCTACCTGTTCTGCGCCGGCGCGGTCTTGTCAGGCGCGGTCAACTACGCCCTGGTGCTGCTGCATCTGGTTTTTGGCGCCTTCGACGATCTGACGCCGTCGCTCATCCTGTCGCTCGGCTTCGTCGCCCTGGCCTGGGGCGTCGCCTGGCGCAGCATCAAGCTGTCCACGCGTCTGTCCCTCTCCCTGGAGAGCATCACCGCCACCGCGATCGTCGCCATATTGGTGGGGGTCTTCATCCAGCACGGCACGGCTTTCGACAAGCCGCAACTGGCGCTGGAGGGCGTGACCCTCAACAACCTTCAACTCGGTCTGGTGCTCGCCTTCTTCAGCTTCACCGGCTTTGAAAGCGCTTCCGTCCTCGGCCATGAAGCCAAGCAACCCCTGCGCGTCATTCCCCGCGCGGTGATCGCCACCGTGCTGGCGCTGGGCGTGTTCCTGGTGGGCACCACCTATGCCCTGGTGGCCGGCTTCCAGGGCGCGGCCGTCCCGCTGGACAAGGCCGACGCGCCGCTGTCCTTCATCGCCGACAGCATTGGCCTGAGCTTCCTGGGTCCGGTGATCGCCGTCGGCGTGATCGCCAGCTTCTTCGCCTCGGTGCTCGGCTGCATCAACGCCAGCGCCCGCATCATCTACGCCCTGTCGCGTCAGGGCGTCCTCCACAACAGGGCCGGCGACGCCCACGAGGACCATTCGACGCCGCACATCGCCATCGCCATTTCGGCCCTGATCGTCCTCGTGCTGTTCGCGCCCCTGGCCGGTCTGGGCGTCAAGCTGATGGATGTCTATGGCTATCTCGGCTCGGTCTCGACCTTCGGCTTCCTGGCGTCCTACCTGCTGGTGTCGCTCGGCGCCCCGGTGTTCCTGAAGCGGCGCGGCGAGCTGAAGGCGCGGCACGTCGTGGTTTCCGCGATTTCCGTCGTGCTGGTCGGCATTCCCTTCGTCGGCGTGCTTTATCCGGTGCCGGATTACCCGCTGAACCTGCTGCCTTACCTCTTCGTCGGGTTGCTCTGGCTGGGCGTGTTGTACTTCAACTACCTCCGCCACCGGCAGCCGGAAACGCTGGCGCGGATCGAGCGGGACCTGGAGGCGTCCTCCGCCTTGTCCAAGGCCCAACCCGCCGAATGAGCCAGCATCAGGCGGAGTTTCCGATCCTGGCCGGCCGCGCGATCTTGGATCGCGCGGAGACCAGACGGGGGGAATCCGATTCCGCGGGATGGGTGGAGGCCGATCGCCTCCACCTGCTTCACCCCCAACATCACCCCAGCGACCATCAACAGCCCACCATCTGGGCGGCGGGCGACGGCCCCTACCTGATCGATCATCAGGGACGGCGCTATTTCGACGGCCTGAGCAGCATGTGGAACGTCCATCTCGGCCATGGACAGACCGAGCTGGTCGAAGCCGCGACCCGGCAATTGCGCACGCTGGCCTATGCCACCTGCTATGCCGGCTCGACCCACCGCCCCGCCATCGAACTGGCGGAGCTGCTGACCGAGGTGACTTATCCGTCAATCCAGGCGTTCTACTTCACCAGCGGCGGCAGCGAAGCCACCGACAGTTCGATCCGCACCGCCCGTTATTTCTGGCGGGTCCAGGGCAAGCCGGACAAGAGCAAGATCATCGCCCGTGACTTGTCCTATCACGGCTCGACCATGGGGGCGTCCAGCGCCACCGGCGTCGAGGAGTTTTCGCAACCCTTCGGCCCGCGCTTGCCCGGCTTTTTACATATCGGCTCGCCCGATCCCTACCGCTTCCCCGTCCCCGACGACGGTCGCAGTCAGGGCGAGGCCGCGGCCGATTTGCTGGAGGAGGTGATCCTGCGCGAGGGCGCCGACACGGTCGCCGCCTTCATCGCGGAGCCGGTCCAGGGCGGCGGCGGCGGAATCATCGTTCCCCAGAACGACTATTTCCGCCGCATCCGCCAGATCTGCGACCGGCATGACGTCCTGCTGATCAGCGACGACGTCATCACCGGCTTCGGCCGCAGCGGCCGCTGGTTCGGGCTGGAGCATTGGGGGGTGGAGCCGGACATCGTCCAGTTCGCCAAGGGCGTCACCAGCGGTTATATCCCGCTGGGCGGCATTGGCGTGTCCGCCCGCATCAAGCAGGTTCTGGACGAGGCCCCGCCGGCGGGGCGCTGGTGGCACGGCTATACCAACGCCGCTCATCCCGTGGCCTGCGCCGTCGCGCTCGCCACCATCGGGCTGATCCGACGCGAATCGCTGGTCGAGCGCGCCGCCAGCCTGGGCGAACGGCTGCTGGGCCGGCTCAAATCCAATCTGTCGGACCATCGTCATGTCGGCGATATCCGCGGGCTGGGTCTGCTGGCCGGCGTCGAACTGGTGGCCGACCGCGCCAGCAAGACGCCTTTCCCCGCCTCGGCCGACCTGGCCGCCAAATTGCGCGCGGAGCTGATGAACCGGGGCCTATGCACCCGGGTCCTGACCGACATCATCTGCCTCGCCCCTCCCCTGATCAGCAGCGAACTGCACATCGACTTCGTCGCCGACACCGTCGCCGAAGCCATCGACAGCATCTTCGCTTGAATGGACTTGCTCACATGACCCGCATTCCCCCGATTACTCCGGAAACCGCCACTCCGGCGCAGCGCGCCGACTATGAAAAACTCGCCGAAACCCATGCCATCTCCAACATGAAGGCGGCGCTGCTGCATTCGCCGGTCGCTCTGGACGCCGTTTTGAAATGGTACGACCTGTTCGCTCAGGTAAAACCCTATCTGGGCGAGCGTCTGGCGATCCTGTTCTGTGACGCCATTTCGCGGCAGAACGCCTGCGAGCTCTGCGCCACCTTCATGAAGCGCGAGATCGTCCAATGGGGCGAGGATCCGAAAAATCTGAAACTGGACGAACGCGAGCAGGCGGTGGTCGATTTCGGCCGCCAACTGGCCGACAACGCCAACCGGGTTTCGGACGCGCTTTACGCCCGGCTGGCCGCGCATTTCACGCCGGCGCAGATTGTCGAACTCACGGTGTTCGGCGGGCTGATGATCGTCAACAACCTATTCAACAGCGCCTTGCAAATCCCGTTGGACGAAGCCCTCGATCCCTACCGCATCGACCCCGAAACCTATTTCGTCGCCTGACGCGCCGAGGATTGCATCATGAGCCAACGTCAATTGAGTTTCGACACCTTGCAACTCCATGCAGGGCAGGTTCCCGACCCGACCACCGGGGCGCGGGCGGTTCCGATCTACCAGACCACCTCTTTTGTCTTCAAGGATTTCGCCCAGGCCAAGGGGATCAGTTCGGCGGAGGAGGCCGGCTACGACTATACAAGGATCGTCAACCCGACCAATGAAGTGCTGGAAAACCGGATCGCCGCTCTTGAAGGCGGCAGCGGCGCCCTGGCCGTCGCCTCCGGCTCGGCGGCGACGGCTACCACGATCCTGAACATCACCCATGCCGGCGATGAAATCGTTGCGGCGAAAACCCTCTATGGCGGCAGCTTCAACCTGTTCGTCAACACCTTGCCCAAGCACGGAGTCAAGACCACCCTGGTAGATCCCGTCGACCCCGAAAACTTCCGCCGCGCGCTCACCGAGCGGACCAAGGCGATTTTTGTCGAAACCATCGGCAATCCCGACATCAACATCGTGGATTTCGAGGCGGTGGCCCGTATCGCCGAGGACCACGGCGTGCCGTTGATCGTCGACAACACTTTTGGGACGCCCTATCTGTTCCTGCCGTTCAATTACGGGGCCAATATTTCGGTCCATTCGGCGACCAAATATATCGGCGGCCACGGCACCAGCATCGGCGGGTTGATCGTCGATGGCGGCAATTTCAACTGGGGCAATGGCAAATTCCCGGACTTCACCACCCCCGACCCCGCCTACAGCAATTTCATCCACTGGGAGAAATGGGGCAATCAGGCCTTCATCGTGAAGGCCCGCTTGCACTATCTCCGCGACTTCGGCGCCTGCCTCAGTCCGTTCAACGCCTTCCTGTTTTTGCAGGGGCTGGAGACCTTATCGCTAAGGCTGCGGCGGCAGGTTGAAACCACCCAGCGCATCGCCGAATTTTTGCAGACCCACGCGGATGTGGAGTGGGTCAATTATCCCGGCCTGAAGACAAGCCCCTATCACGCGCTGGCGCGGAAATATCTGCCCAAGGGACCCGGCGCGATCCTGACTTTTGGCATCAAGGGCGGCTTCGAGCGCGCCAAGAAATTCATCGAGGCGCTGAAGATTTTCTCGTTCCTCGCCAATGTCGGAGATTCCAAATCGCTGGTGGTCCATCCCGCCACCGTCACCCACGGTCAATTGACCGAGGCGGAACAGAGACTGGCCGGCGTCAAGCCGGAACAGATCCGCTTTTCCATTGGCACGGAAGACCCGGACGATCTGATCTGGGACATCGAGCAGGCATTCACGGCCAGTCTGTGAACGCGCCTGGGTCAGCATCCACTTCAGCCTGTTAAAGTTTTCTCCGCTTCAAGTGAACCGGGGAAAACTCTCTGTCGTTGGCGCGAGCGGCGACCCGCCTCTCCACGTTCGATCCTCGTCGCGCGCTCAAGGCGCGACGAGCCGATCGGCTTTCTTCAGCAAGTCGTCGCTGGCGCGACGCACGGCGTCACGAAAGAAGACCATCGCCTCCGGCGCGGGACCGAGATGCGTGGGTTCGATCAGCACATAATCCAGCGTGATTTTCGGCCGGAAGCGGCGAAAGCCAATTCCGAGCTTGGCGAACAGCGGCGCCGAAAACGGCTCGACGATGGCGACGCCAAGCCCGGACGCAACGTAACAATAGGCGGGAAACGACAGATCGGTCTCGACGGGGCGCCGGACGGCGACGCCCTCGTCATGTAACGTCCGGTCGATGGCGTCCCACAGGGCGTCGGCCTCGTGCATCGGCCCGATCAAGCGCTCGCCCTCGAGATCGGAGGCGTGGATCAATTCGCGATCGGCGAGTCGGTGGCCGGGGGGAAGCGCGCAGACATATTCAGCCGACGCCAGCGAGGTCACGCCGACGCCTTCGCGAAACGGCTGCCGCACGCCGAGTCCGAGATCGGCCTGCCCCAGAAAGACGCGGTCTTCGACGCCGCGTTGCGACTGGCCGTCAACCGACACTTTGACGTCAGGATATTCGGCCTGGAATTCGGCGATGGCCTGGGGGAGAACGCCGCCAGCGAGCGCGGAAAGCGCCGAGACGCGAATGGTTTCAACCGTATGGGCCTGAATGCGCCGCGCCGCCTGCTCCAGCAGGTCGAGCCCGGTGAAACTTTTCCGCACGGCTTCGTAAAACACTTCGGCGCGGCGAGTCGGCGCAAGCCGTCGCCCCTTGCGCTCGAACAGCGGAAAGCCGACGGCGCGTTCGAGATCGCCAATCAGGCGGCTGACCGAGGGCTGGCTGATATGCATCATGGCCGCGGCATTGGTGATGCCTCCCGCCAGCATCACGCTTCGGAATGCTTCGATCTGCCGGATCTGCAACATCGGTCGTTCGCCCTGCCTTCAAACGGGAGCGTCACTGTTCGGCCCCTCTCTACGTGAGCAAGCCGGCGCGACGGGTGCGACATAGGGTCGCAGCGCCGGAGGCGTGATCGCCCGGAAAAACGCCCGAAATCCAGCCACAAATCTACTTATAAAGTGTGATTATTTCAACATATGCCTGCCTTGGCCGTCCACCGCGGTCTTGCGGCGGGCGCGGATCGAACAGGCTGGCCTAGAGAGACCGTTTTCTCAGTCGGCGCGCGCCAACAGCATAAAAAATCATATTTTCAGCAAACAGGCACAGATCCCGGCGCCACGCCGCCCCAACTGTCCGCCGCGGCTTTCGTTGCGTTCCTCCGGCGCGCGGCCAAGCCCCCAACGCATAGCTTGAGCGAATATGCATCATAATCAATTATATTTGACCAATTTACTATATATTTGACACTTGTCCCGACCGCCATTTCGACGCGCGGCGCTCGGACGGCGCGCAACTTTCAGGAGCGTGGAATGAAGAACGACAACAACAATCCGTGCAGGGGCGCGTCCACGCGGCCGAACCGCTTCGCGACCGGGGTAGCGCTTGGCGCGCTGCTGGCCGCCTCGATGATCGTCGCCGCCACCTCCGCCGCATGGTCGCAGGACAAGGTCGAGAGTCCCCAAGAACCCCAGGCGAACGCGCAGGCCAAGAAGCCGAAGCACGCGCGCGCCAAAACCGCGCCGCGCCAAGCCCAAGCCGCAACCCAAGCGCAAGCCGCACCCCAGGCGCAGCCGACACAGCCCCCGGTCGCGCCAGCGCAATTCCAGGCCGAATCGATCCATGTCGAGGATGTCGTCATCACCGCCACGCTGTTGCCGGAAAAGTCGCAAAAGGTGCCCGTGGCCGTCACCGTGGTCGACGGCGCGCAGGCGGCGCAGGCCAATCTCAACAACATCAACGATATCAGCCAGCTCGTGCCGAGCCTCAATTTCCGCGACGGCGCCTCGAACAAGGACCAGGGCCTGTTCATTCGCGGCGTGGGCACCGTGACCACCTCGCCCGGCGCCGAACCCTCCGTCTCCACGGTCGTGGACGGCGTTGTGCTGGCGCGTCCGGGCCAGGCCACGCTCGACCTGTTCGACGTCGACCGCATCGAGGTGCTCAAGGGGCCGCAGGGCACCCTGTTCGGCAAGAATTCCTCCGCCGGCGTGGTCAATGTCACGACGGCGCAGCCGACCCCGGAATTCCACGCCTATGGCGACGTCTCCTATTACACCGGCAAGGAGGTTCGCCTGAAAACCGGCGTGTCCGGCGCCATCGTTCCCGGCGTCGTCAACGGCCTGCTGAGCGTGGTGGCCACCAGCTATGACGGCAACGTCACCAATCTCTACAACGACGACAAGGTGAACGGATCGACCCATGACGGCGCGCGGGCGAAATTCGAGATCACCCCCGAAGCCGACCTGCGCGTGCTGATCACGCTGGACTACCTGCATTCGCGCGAGACCAACCCCACCGGCGTCATCACCAGCACGAACGTCGCCTATCCCGGCGGCGTGATCACGCCCAACCCGAACTTCGCCAAACAGATCTCGCCGGTGGTCGCCTCCAGCGGCAACCGCTTCATCAACACCAACACGTTTACCTACGCGGACGACGACAATGGCGGCGCCTCGATCCAGGTCGACAAGAAGCTCGGCGACCACACGCTGACGTCGATCACCGCCTATCGCTTCTGGAACAACGAGCAGCGCCAGGACTTCGACCGGACCTCGACGCCTTCGGCCAAGCAGACCGTCGATCACGGCAAGCTGGCGTTCAACCAGGTTTCACAGGAGCTGCGGCTGGCCTCCGCGCGCGGGCAATTTTGGGAATATGTCGCCGGACTTTATTTCCTGCATGACGACGACAAGGAAACCTATCAGCGCACGGACACGCTGGGCGCCGTCACCAACACCGGCGTCGCCCCCTATGGCGTCAGCAACAACAATATCGCCGCCTTCAACGAGAACACGCTCAACCTCGCGCCGACCTTCCGGGCGATCGCCGGATGGCGCCTGATCGGCGACGACCTGAGCTATTATCATTCGCGCCAGTCCACCGCCGCCGACACCGGCATCGCCGCCTCTTCGCCCTATTCCACCGGCCATGTCTTCAAGACGGGCTATGCCGCGCGCGCCGGCTTCGAATATGACGCCACAAGCTGGGCGACGACCTACGCCACCTATTCGCGCGGCTACAAGGGGCCGGCCTACAACGTCTTTTTCAACATGGTTCCGGCGACGCAGGGTCAGGTGCTCGCCGCCGAGACGTCCAACTCGTTCGAACTCGGGCTGAAGTCAAAACTGTTCGACAATCGCGTCCTGCTCAATCTCGCCGCCTTCCACACCGTTTTCGACAATTTCCAGGCGAATTTCCCCAATCTGATCGGCGGCGCGGTGGTGACCAATCTGGTCAATGCCGGGACGGTGACAAGTCAGGGCGTGGAAGCCGATTTCAACGCGGCCGTCACCGACGAACTCTCGCTCAAGGGCGCGGCGGCCTTCACCGACGCGGCCATCACCAGCACCAATGTCGTCGGGCGCAACTGGCCGATCAAGGGCGGCGCCCTGCCGTTCACGCCGAAATGGAAGGCCAACCTGCGCGCGGACTACACCGTGCCGTGGCTGGACCAATATGCGCTCGATTTCGGCACGGCCGTGCGCTGGCAAAGTAAGGTTCAGTATGACCTCGGCGAATCGCCCGACACGATTCAAAAAGCCTATGGTATCTGGGACGCGGACGTGACGCTGTCCAACGCCAGCGCCGGATTGAAGTTCACCGTTCTCGTGAAGAACATCCTCAACACCTCCTACGCCTCCTATCTGCAAAGCTCGGGCGCCACCGCCGCGCCGGGCACGGCGGCCTACGTCTACCGCTGGGTTCCGCGCGACGACGGCCGCTATTTCGGCATCAGCATCCGCAAGGAGCTGTGACGATTTCCGACGCGCGTCGGGCGGCCTCGTCCGGCGCCGCGTCGCCAAGCCACGCCCCGAGCCTGTTTAAGCAGAAATGGCTGCTGGCCCTCGTCGTCACCGCGGGAATCCTCAACTATGTCGATCGCCAGTTGATCGCCGTGCTCAAGCCGATTCTGGCGCGGGAGCTTGGCTGGAGCGACGCGGATTACGGCGATCTCGCCGCCGTGTTCCAGTTCGGCGCCGTGCTGGCCTTCCCGCTGGTGGGCTGGCTGGTCGACCGGCTGGGGCCGAGGACGTCCAACCTGATCGCGGTCGGGTCGTGGAGCCTCGCCGCCGCCGCCCACGGCCTCGCCGTCACGCTGGGCCAGTTCGCCGCCGCGCGCTTGGCGCTGGGCGCGACGGAGGCCATGGGCACGCCGACCGCGATCAAGACGCTGGCGGCCCTGTTCGACTCGCGCGGCCGCGCCCTGGCGCTGGGGGTGATGAACGCCGCGAGCAGCGTGGGCGCCATCGTCACGCCGCTGGCGCTGCCCGCCTTCGCGCTGCTGGTCGGCTGGCGCATGTGCTTCCTGTGCGTCGGCGCGCTCGGACTTTTTTGGTGCGCGGCGTGGATGGTTTTTTCCGCGCGCATAAGCTGGCCCACGCGCGAGACCAACGCGGACGAGCGCAAGGACGAGCCGAAAGACGGTCTGAGGGACGGCCTAGGGGACTCCTGGCGCGTCATTCTCGCGGATCGCGCCACCTGGGCGCTGGTCGGCGCCAAGGTGCTCTCGGACCAGGCGTGGTGGCTGCTGCTGTTCTGGCTGCCCGACCTGTTCAACCGGCTGTTTCATCTCGACGTCGCCGCCCTGGGACGGCCGGTGGCCTGCATCTACCTGATGGCGGCGGCGGGCGCCTTCGTCGGCGGCGCGCTCTCGACGACGCTGGCGCGGTCACAGGCCGATCTCAGCGTCGCGCGCGGCCGGGTGCTGGCCGGGTCGGCGCTCCTCGCCGCCTCCATGCCGCTGGCGCTTTGCGTCGATCAGCTCTGGCAGGCGACCGCCGTGCTCGGGTTGGCGCTGGCGGGCCATCAGAGCTTTTCGGTCAATCTGTTCGCCACGCTCACCGATGCGGTTCCGGCCTCGCGCGTCGGTCGCGTCACCGCGCTGGGCGCGCTGTGCGGCAATCTCGGCGGCATGGCGCTGCTGGCCGCGACAGGCCGCATCCTCTCGGGCGGCGGCGGCTATCTTCCCATCTTGATGGTTTCCGCCCTCGCCTATCTGCTGGCGCCGGTCGCGCTTCGCGCGCTGTCGCCTCGCCGATCTCGCCCTTTGACCGCTGGCGACATTTGAAACAGCCTTCCGCGCCTATCCGGCGAGCGCCCCACTCCATTATGCGACCTTCCCGAGGTCGCCCGCGATGGGCTCGAACGACTCCAATGCCGTATCGCGGTTGTCGCCACCGGCGCCATCCGCTGAGCTTTCAGCACGTCTCCAGCATCGAACGCGGATCGGGCGTGACAGCGTCCAGGACGCGGGCGGATGACAGGACCGTCGGGACGCCCGCGCCGGGATGCGTGCCGGCGCCGACCAGGTAGAGACGTTCGATATCTTCGCTCTTGTTATGTGGCCGGAACCACGCGCTTTGCGTCAGCGCGGCCTCAAATCCAAACGCGGCGCCCTTGCGCGATTGCAGGACATCCTGAAAATTCTGAGGCGTGAAGATCCGCGATGTAACCACCTCGTCTTCAAGGCCCGGCAGAAGCGTCTCCGAAAGGCGCCGGGCGATGGCCTGCCGGTAGGGTTCGGCCTTGCTCGACCAGTCCACGCCACTGTCCATGTGCGGAACCGGCGACAGCGCATAAAACGTATCGCAGCCCTCGGGCGCGAGGCTCGGATCGATCGCGGTCGGGCGATAGAGATAGAGGCTGAAATCTTCCGCCAAAACCTTGCGGTCGAAAATATCGGCGACATGCGCGCCGTAGCGCGGCCCGACCAGGATCGTATGCGGTTGTACCCGCGGGTATTTCCGTCGGGTTCCGAAATACCAGACGAAGACGCTCATCGAATAGGCGGCGCGATCGAGCTTGCGATCGGTCCAGCATTTTCTCGGCGCCTTGGCCAGCAACTTTGCATAGGTCGTGGCGGTGTCGGCGTTGGACACCACGATATCGGCGGCGATGGTTTCGCCGGAGGCAAGCCGGACGCCAGTGGCGCGGCGGTTCTCGACGGTGATTTCCGCCACTTCGGCTTTGGTGCGGATGACGCCGCCCTGGCCTTCGATCAGCCCGACCAGGCCCTTGACCAGCGCGCCCGTGCCGCCCATCGCGAAGTGAACGCCCCAATGCCGCTCGAAATAGGAGATCATGCAATAGATCGACGAGGCCCGGAACGGATTGCCGCCGATGAACAGGGGATGATAGCTCAACGCAAAGCGCAGATGCGGGTGCTTCACATAGTCGCAAACGGTCGCGTAAACGCTGCGATCCGCGCGCGCCCGAACGAGGTCGGGAACAATGCCGATCATCTGCGACAGATGGTCGAACGGGACGTGTCCGAATTTTTCGAATCCGATCCGGAACAGCCGCTCGCTGTGCTGCATGAAGCGCGTGTAGCCCTCGACGTCCTCCGGCGAGATGCGCGCGATCTCCTGCTTCATCGCCGCGTCGTCGGCACAGGCGTCGAAATGGCCTCCGGCGTCGAACACGATTCGATAGTAAGGGTCCAATGCGCGCAGATCGATGTCGTCGGAAAAAGTCTTACCGCAGAGCCGCCAAAGTTCTTCGAACAGGAAGGGCGCGGTGATGATCGTCGGCCCGGAATCGAAGGTGAAGCCGTCCTGCACATAGGCGCGGCCGCGACCGCCGGGCCGATCGAGCCGTTCGAGTACAGTAACGTCATAGCCGCGCGCGCCCAGTCGCACCGCCGCCGCCAATCCGCCAAAGCCGCTGCCGATGATGACGGCGCGGGGTTTGTTTGAAGGAAACGGGATCGCGGGATCGGCTGACATGACGGCGCCTCGGGGTTTTGATCGAAACGCCGCCGTCGCACACCCTGAGAAAAGATGCGTGGACGTCAGGCGCTGGACCTCGTCACAATAGTGAGCAAGGCTCACATTTTGGACTCGCATTCCCAGGAGGCGCCGTCGTGGAGGAACAACAGACTGAACGCGTTAGGAAAAAGCCGAAGCAGGCGCGTTCCCGGAGCACCGTTTTCACGATCTTTGAGGCGACGGCTCAGATTCTGGACCAGGAGGGCGAGAAGGCGCTGACCACCAATCGGGTCGCCGAGCGCGCCGGCTTTTCCATTGGCACGCTCTACCAGTATTTTCCCAACATGGACGCCATACTCCTGGCGATGATCGCCAGCGAGCGCCAGCGCATGATGGCTCATCTTGAACAGTTTGTTGTGGATACTGAAAGCAGCGACACCGACCCTCTGTTGCTGATCAGGCTTTTTGTCCGCGCGCTCGTCGATGGCTTTGGCGTGGCGCCACGAATTTTCCGTCCCTTGCTGAAACGCGGCTGGCGGTTGGATCATTCGCCCGAGGTGATAGCCTCGGCCCAGGCGTTGGCGGCGCGGATCAAATTGGCCATTGTCCGCCGCAATCACCCGGCCTTTCCGCCGCCAAGCGACGCAGCCATGTTCGTCGCGACGCGAGGCGTGCTCGGGGCCATCCGCGCCGCCGTCCATGAAGATTCGGCCTTGATCGGGACGCCGGAATTCGAGGACGCCCTGGTTCGGCTCGCCGTTGGCCAGTTGGCGACGACCGCTTAAGTTCGGGGCCGGATCAAGCATGGGTCAGGCGGGAAATGGCGCATCCTTGCCCTTTCCAGGAGCGTCCATGGACGACAGCTTCCCGCCGGCCATCCGCCAATGTAAGCTCGGGCAGGCCCAACCAGCGAGGGCGTTTGTTTTCTCAGGCCCGCGCCAGCCGGTCCAGATGGATGAAATGCGGGTGGAGCGCCGCCTCCGCCTCGCGGCGCGCGCGCGCGTTCTGGTTGGTGACTGTCTGTGGCTCGATCACCCAGACGGCCGCGAGATCGGCTTCGGGGTCTCCAGCCCGCGCCGCGCGGTAATGGCGCAGGAACAGTTCGCCGGTGATATGCGCCTTGACCGGACGCCCCTTGATCTGCACGGAGCGTCCGTCGCCATGGGCGAGCGTGATCGCGACCGTGCGGTTGAACCAGATGCTCCGCACCATGTTCTTGTTGGTGACGGAGGATTCCAGCCGTTCAAGATAATGGATATTGCCGTCCTCGCCGAGATGGATCGATTGTTTCACCACCGCATGGGGCGCGCCATCGGCGCCCACGGTCGCCAGAATCTTGATCGTGTCGGTGTCCGCGAGCAGGTCCGCCACGTCCGGGTCGAGCCGAATCGTCATGTCTGTCCTCACTGAAGCCGGGCGAGATCGCTGTCGGGATGGTTGCCGCAGCGGCGATAGTCATCGAAATCCACCGAGAGCCCGTGACGCGCGCGGATCGCCTGCAAGCCGCTGGCGAGGCGGATGAAATAATCGAGCGAGGGCGTCTTCAGATCGTGGAATTTCGAGCCCTTCTGCGGCGCCCAGACGGTGTGGACCGTGGTCACGCCCTGGCGGGCCAAATCCTCGGCTTCGTCGAGCGTGGCGCGCAGCGCGTCGCTCTCCGAAACAAAGCCGTGGGGCGGCGCGGTTTCGACGCCGCCGACAATGCCGGTGCCGACATTGCCGCGCCCGAAAACCTCAACCGCCCGCACCAGCCGGCGCTTCCATTCCCGGTAGCCGATGTGATGGGCCTTGCCGGGGCAGATCCAGTTGAAGCGCGCCTCGTCCAGCACTTCGATGTTGGAGGTGTAGCTGCCGAGACCGGTTTGCTCGCGCAGGCGAATGAGCTGTCCCTCGCTGAAGGGGCTGGCGAGCAACTGGCTGGGGAATCGCGGCGTGGCGAAGAGTTCGCCGATCGCGCGCAAAAGCTTGATGTAATAGTCCAGCTCGGCGTCGAGCATTTCGTGGCCCTTGATCACCGAGCCGCCGGTGATGTGAATATTGGTGAAACGGCCGGTCTCCTTGAGCGCCTCGGCGATGCATTCCTTGACGTCCTCGGACTTCAGCCGGGTCGGGAGGTCGTAGGTCTCGCGCAATTGGCTGTGGTGGTGCGGCAGCGGGCAGAACTGGCAACCCTGGTCGTCGACATGGGCGAAGTGGCAAAAACTGCTGGCGAAAATATCGAGCCGTTGCGGCCGCGCCGAAACCACTTCCTTCATCGGCAGGCCGGAGCGCGTCTTCTTGTCGTAATAGAGCGGTTTCGGCCAGAGATCGACGGTTTCGACCACCTCGCCGCCATCGATGAGCACGAAGCGGCCGTCGAGAAAATCGACATCATAGGGGTTGCGATCCCGAGGCTGGGGATAGGCGAGAATGGTCGTGCCGTCGCGCAGCAGCATGGAATGGGGATAGGCGACGCCCTCCCACATATAGATCTGATGGCGCGCGGGATCGACGGCGTCCATGGCGCGCCTGGTGTAGTTGAGTCCCCTGCGCTGCACGTCGATCTTCAAGGCGATCAGCAGCGGAAACTCTGGATGGCCGGCGACGACTTCGGTGAACGGAGCCTCGTTTCGCAGCCGGATGGGAGAGACGCAAACCATGGGGCCCCTTTTCGCTTCAAGCCAATCGCATTGGCCGGTTGAATCGGGCGAATAATCCTTTTTCCTAGTAGGAACGTCAATTTCAATTGCTTTTCCAGTTCATTCGACCATGCTATGACGCAAGCGTCTCAATCGTGACTGGAATGCCGATGCGACGCATCAGCCGGCGCAACGTGAGCAGCCATCGGGGGACGTGCGAGAGCGCGGAACGGCCGGCGAGAAAAACCGCCCGCCTCCGTCATTGTCGAAGCGTAAAAAACACCAGATTTATCGAATTTTACGCGAGACAGCCCCGACACGAACGCATGCGGCGACGGCCCCACCGCGCGCGCCGAGGCTTCACTGGCGGAGCTTGTCGAAGCGCCGGACGACCGGGCCTTTGCGATCGGCCGCGATCGCCCGCGGCCGTGACAGCGCGCCTTATCGTTCGTAAATGATGCGCGCGCGCAGGGTGCCGTCGATGGCGCGGATTTCCTCCAGAACCAGTTCGCAATCCTCAAACGAGCCGTCCGCCTCCATCACCACATAACCGACCTCGCCGTCCGTTTGCAGGAACTGCGAGGCGATGTTGAGGTTGCGGCTGGAAAAGGCGTCGTTGAGCTTGCGCAGCACGCCCGGCACGTTGCGGTGGACATGCATGAAGCGGGTGCCGCTGGGGCGCGGCGGCAGCTGCACCTGCGGGAAATTCACCGCGCCCACCGTCGAGCCGATGTCGGAATAATCCACCAGCTTGCGCGCCACTTCCGCGCCGATGCGCTCCTGCGCCTCTTCGGTCGAGCCGCCGATGTGCGGGGTGATGATGACGTTCTCCAGGCCTTGCAGCGGCGAAACGAATTTCTCGCCATTGGCCGCCGGCTCCTTGGGGAACACGTCCACCGCCGCGCCGAGCAGATGGCCGCTCGTCAGCGCCTGCGCCAGCGCCTCGACATCCACCACCGTGCCGCGGGCGTTGTTGATGAAATAGGCGCCCTTCTTCATCGCCGCGAATTGTTCCGCGCCCATCATGTGCTGGGTCTGCGGCGTTTCCGGCACGTGCAGGCTGACCACGTCGGACTGCGCCAGCAGGTCTTCCAGAGTGTGGGTCGGCTCGGTGTTGCCGTGGCGCAGCTTGTCGATGATGTCGAAGAAAATCACGCGCATGCCCATGGCTTCCGCGAGATAGGACAGTTGGCTGCCGATATTGCCATAGCCGACAATGCCGAGGGTCTTGCCGCGCACCTCAAAACTGTTGGTGGCGCTCTTGTCCCAGCCGCCATTATGGCAATCCAGCAGGCGCGAGGGGATGCGGCGCAGCAGCATCACGATTTCGCCAATGGTGAGTTCGGCCACCGAGCGGGTGTTGGAGAAGGGCGCGTTGAACACGGGAATGGCGCGCGCCGCCGCCGAGGCCAGCTTGACCTGATTGGTGCCGACCGAGAAACAGCCCACCGCCATCAGCCGGTCGGCGTCCTCGAACACCTGTTCGGTGAGTTTGGTGCGCGAGCGGATGCCGACGATATGGACGCCTTGCAGCGCCTCGCGCAGCGCGTCGCCGTCGAGCGCCTTGGTCAGGCGCGTGACATTGCTGTAGCCGGCGTTTTCAAACAGTTCGACCGCGCTGTGGTGGATGCCTTCGAGGAGCAGGACTTTGATCTTGTCCTTGGACAGCGAAAGACGTGCGTTCATCTTGGTCTCCTCGTGCGTCGAAGGTCCGCCGCCGCCACAAAAAGGAAAAGCGCGAAAGCGTTTCACTTTCGCGCGACGGGTCGGGCCGCTCTTTGCGGGCGTCCTATCAGACTTTGGATTTAAGTGGAATGGGTTGTTTCGCGCCGGTTTCGTCGAGAATGGCGAAGCGGTAGCGGCCCTGCTCGTCGAAATCGACTTGATAGGAGAGCCGGTCGATGACGCGATTGTCGCGGTCGAAGGCGAGCACCTTGGGGTTGAGGCTCGGGATTTCCTCGGCGTCGACATAGATCGACGAGCAGATGATGAGGGAATCGCCGGGTTGGCAGGTGCGCGCCGCCGCGCCATTGAGGATGCAGCAGCGCGAGCCGCGCTCGCCGAGGATCACATAGGTGGAGATGCGCGCGCCGGAGTTCTTGTTCCAGATCTCGACGAATTCGAGCGGCAGAATTCCCGCCTCCTCGCAATGATCGGGATCCAGCGTGATCGAGCCGTGATAATCGATATTGGCGTCCGTCACGTGGATACCGTGCAACTTGGCGCCGACAACCTTGCGCATTGACCTGTCCTGACAATCCGGGCGGCGAACGCCCTGAAGTTTTCGCACGCTGCATAGCTTTTTTTCGCGAGAATCGCCAGTCTACGAATCGCCAGTCCGCAATTCCCGCCGGATCACCCGGATTCGCCCGGCGTGAAGTCCAGCGCCACGCCATTGATGCAATAACGCAGGCGAGAGGGCGGCGGCCCGTCCTCGAACACATGGCCGAGATGCCCGCCGCATTGGCTGCAATGCACCTCCGTGCGCACCATGCCCCAGGATGTGTCGCGGTTGGTCGCGACCGAACCCGGCAGGGGGTCGAAGAAGCTCGGCCAGCCCGTGCCGCTCTCGAATTTCTCCTTGGAGCGGAACAAGTCCTGGCCGCAACCGACGCAGCGGAAGACTCCGGCGCGCTTTTCGTGGTTGAGCGCGCAGGACCCCGGCCGCTCCGTGCCATGACCGCGCAGCACTTCATATTGCTCGGGCGTCAGCAGCGCGCGCCATTCGGCGTCCTCACGGGTAGTCTTGTACGTGTCGGCCATTCAAATCTCCGGGCGAAACCTGACTCATAGATAAGGTTGCGCGGCCGTCCCGCAAGTTTCAGCGCGCGACCTCGGCGCGCTCCTCCTCGACCGGAGTCATCACGCCATCGTCGCGCAGGGAAAAATCCTGACCGCGCCAATAGAGCTGTCCCGGCAGGTAACTCGCCCAGAACACGCAAAAGCCAAGAAGATCGCGCAGCAGCGTCAGATGAAGCGGCCGGGCCTGCCCGGGGAATCTCAGGTCGACCTCGTCGTGCAAGATCACCCGGCACGTCACGGCGGCGAAGAAAAGCAGCGCGGCGCTGGGTGCAAAGCCGGCGAAAACCATGGCCAGCAGGCCCCAGCCCGAGGCATGGGTGACGATGGTGCCGAAATAGCCGGCCGGATCGAGCGAACGGATGGTGCGCGCCCAGCGCATTTCCTGGCGCCACAGGTCCGAAAAGCTGCGCTCGCCGTGGGCGTGCAGCACGGCGAAATCCGCGACGACCACTTTCAGCCCGAGGTCGCGCACCAGGGCGCCGAGCATGAAATCGTCGGCCAACTGGTCCTTGAGCGGCGCGAAGCCGCCGATTTGTTCCAACACCTCACGGCGCAGGGCGATGGTGGCGCCCACGCAGGGCTTGGCCATGTTCAGCGCCAGACCGGTCGTCACATTGGGGAGGAAGGCATAGTTCACGCCCATGGCGCAGAGCCGCGACCAAACCCCCTCCATGGCCACGCCGCGATAGAGACAGGTCACGGCGCCCACCCCTTCCGGCTCCAGCGCCGCAGTCAGCCGGCTGAGGTAATCCGGCGCGACGATGATGTCGCTGTCGGCCAGAACCACGACTTCGCCGGCGATCGCGCGCGACAGGTTGATGAGATTGTCCACCTTGCCGTTGACGCCGTGGCGGGCGGGTTCGATCACGAGTTCGGCCGTCAGTCCGGCGGGCGCGCCCAAAATCTCGCCGGCGCGCACGGCGTTGACGATCCGCCGCGCCACCGCCGCCGCCGGATCCAGCGGATCGTGGACGCCGAACAGAATCTGCACGGGGCCGTCATAGCTCTGGCGGCAGAAGGTGAGGAGGTGGTCGGCGAGTCGGGGTTCGGCGCCGTACAGCGGCTTCAATATGGTGACGCTCGGCGCCATTCTTGGCGCGGCGTCGCGGTTTTCACGAGGAAATCGCCGCAGCGCGAAGATCGACAGCAGCGTATAGAGGCAGGAGGCCAACGCAAGAACGCAAACGAGACCAAGCGGCAGCGAGACGTCGAACAGATCGCCCCGGTCCAATAGGGTCAGCATCCGCCTCTCCTTCAGGGCTCGAGCAGATTGCCTGCCCGCTTGCGCAACTCCGCCAGCGCCAATCCGCGCAAGGCGCGGCGCCATTGCGTGAGTTCAGATATGGAGCCATTAGCCAAAATATCGCCGATGCGCCAGCCTTGCGGCGTGGACTTCACAACATAATCGATCGGCATCGGCTCGCCGGAGACGGGAATCATGCGCGTGCTCACGACCAGCGCGCCGTCGCGCGGCTCGGCCTTGGCGTCGCGCTCGAAACCCTTGGCCTCGACGAATTCGAACCGCTGGGCATAGGTGGCGGCGACGTAATCGCCGAAACTTTTGATCCAGTCGGCGCGCTCGGCGGCGGGCAGTTCATCGAAACCCGGGCCATGGGCGAGCTTGGCCATGCCTTCGAGATCGAAGGCGGCGTCGAGCGCCGGGCGCAGCGCGGCGAAGCGCTGCTTTAGCGTCAGTTGGGCGGCGCGGCGCAGCACGTCGATCTGGCTGTCCTGCAATTTCCGGACGACGGCGATGGCCTCGTCGGCTTCGCCCGCATGGGCGGAGAATGCGGGCAGGCTCGCGACAAAGGCGAGAAAGACGCGGCGGTTAAACATGGCTGGCTTCCTCCTTCGAGAGCTTGCCGCGCGAGAACATGGCGGCCAGACTTTCGCCCTCCAGGCGGCGCCACAGCATCAGGCCGGGCGCGCCGCAGAGGAGATCGGGAATACGCTTGATCAGCGACAAGGCGATGGCGTCCGCCGAACCCACGCCGAAAGCCGCGCAGAGCGCGATGAAGCCGCCCTCCTGCACGCCCCAGGCGCCGGGGATGAGGAAACCCGCAGCCTTGACCGCGTGGCCCAGGCTTTCGATGGTCACAGCCGTGGCGAACGACCGGGGGTCGCCGAGGAAATTCAAGGCGACATAGATTTCGAGCGCGCCGACGAACCAGATCGTCATGTGAATCGCCAGGGCGCGGGCAAGACCGGCCCGGTTGCGCAGGATCGCGTCGAGCCCGTCGCGCAGGGCGGGCAACCCGCCCACGGAAGGCCATCCGGTTTGCGTCTCGATTTTTTCGGCGAGGCGGTCGAGCCATGGCATCGACAGCAGGCGCGGCGCCAGCCAGAATCCGGCTATGGCCGGGACCATGATCACGGCGCCCACGCCCGCAGCCGTGGTCAGGTCGGCCTCGACGCCGGCGTGAAACAGCAGCATGACGCCGATCACGGTGAAAATCGCCTGGGTCGCCGTCTGCGCCAGCAGATCGACGATGACGCTGGCGCCGGCCAGCCCGCCGCCGACGCGGCGCTTTTTCAGCAGGCGCGCGCCAAACACGTCGCCGCCGACCGCGGCGACCGGCAGCAGGTTGTTGATCGACTCGCGCACCCAGCGCAACTGGCAGAAGATCCACGGCGCCGGGCGCGGCTTTGGAATCATGAAGCGCCAGGCGAAACCGGCCCCGAACGTCTGCAAGAAGCGGATCGCCGTGATCAGCAGCGCGCCGAAGAGGCCGATCCGCGCGAAGGCGTTGGCGACATCGCCTGCGCCTTCATAGAAGGTCAGGGCGGCGAACAGGAGGAGACCGAGAACCAGTCCGAGCGCTGCGGCTTTTTTCATTGCCTCGCCTTAGCCGGAATCTTGGGCAAAGTCAGCCCTCCCTTTGTGCCGGAATGGGAATTTTGCTACCCGGAGCAGCATGAATCCGGCGTTCAAGGCCGCGCTCGACGCCTGACGATTCAACTTTAACGGGTATTGACATATGATTGCTACCACAAGGTGGTAAACCATAGGTTTCGCGCCAACGGTTCGGGCGAGGAGCCTCTTGCGCCCTCGCTCTGCTGCGACGCCTGAGCTATCTGCCCTTTTTCGGCGGCGGCGCGTCCTTGCTGGCGCGGGCGAAGGCCTCGGCGAAGGCGTTGCCCGTCGCCGGGCGCGACGGCGCATGTTTGGCAAAATCCTGCCGCTGGCCTTGTTGCGGGCGACCGCCCGCCCCTGCCCCCCCACTGGACGCCCTGGCGTCAAAGGCGTCGTCGAGCCGCATGGTCAGGGCGATGCGCTTGCGCGGCGCATCCACCTCCAAAACCTTGACCTTGACCACATCGCCGGGCTTGGCCGCCTCGCGCGGGTCCTTGATGAAGGTTTTCGACATGGCGGAAATATGCACAAGGCCGTCCTGATGCACGCCAATGTCGACGAAGGCGCCGAAAGCCGCGACATTGGTGACCACGCCCTCCAGCACCATGCCCGGTCTGAGGTCGGAGAGTTTTTCCACACCGTCCATGAAAGTGGCGGTCTTGAACTCGGGGCGGGGATCGCGGCCGGGCTTTTCCAACTCCTTGAACACGTCGGTGACGGTGAGGAGGCCGAACTGCTCGTCGGCGAATTCCTTCGGCTTTAACGCGCGCAAAATCTTGGAATCGCCGATCACCACGTGAATGTCGGCCTTGGCGGCGGCCAAAATCTTGCGCACCAGCGGATAGGCTTCGGGATGGACGCCCGAGGCGTCGAGCGGGTCATTGCCATCGCGAATGCGCAAAAAGCCGGCGCATTGCTCGAACGCCTTGGCGCCGAGGCGGGGCACCTTCTTCAGCTCCGTCCGAGTTTTAAAAACGCCGTTGGCGTCGCGATGGGCGACAATATTGCCGGCGAGCGATTCGCCCAGGCCCGACACGCGCGCCAGCAGCGGCGCCGACGCCGTGTTGAGATCGACGCCCACGGCGTTGACGCAATCCTCCACCACCGCGTCGAGCGAGCGCGACAGCTTGAATTCCGCGAGATCGTGCTGGTACTGGCCGACGCCGATGCTTTTCGGGTCGATCTTCACCAGTTCCGCCAGCGGGTCCTGCAAGCGGCGCGCGATCGAGACGGCGCCGCGCAAGGTGACGTCGAGGTCGGGCAATTCAGCGGCGGCGAAGGCGGAGGCCGAATAAATCGAGGCGCCGGCTTCGGAGACCACGATTTTCGTCATCTTCGAGCCCGGCAGTTTCGCCACCAATTCGCTTGCGAGCTTGTCGGTCTCGCGCGAGGCCGTGCCATTGCCGATGGCGATCAGCTCCACCTTGTGCTTCAGGCACAGCGCGCCCAAAATGGCGAGGGCGTCGTCCCAGCGCCGCTGCGGCTCGTGGGGATAGATCACGCCTGTGTCCACCACCTTGCCGGTGGCGTCGACCACCGCGACTTTTACGCCGGTGCGGAAGCCGGGATCGAGTCCCATGGTGGCGCGCGGCCCCGCCGGCGCCGCCAGCAGCAGATCGCGCAAATTGCCCGCGAAAACCTTGACCGCCTGCTCCTCGGCGTTCTGCCAGAGTTTTGCGCGCAGATCGACCGACAGCGAAATCTTCAGCCTTGTGCGCCAGGCCCAGCGCACGGCGTCGCCCAGCCATTTGTCGGCGGGACGGCCGCGCTCGGCCACGCCAAAACTGGCGGCTATCGCCTGCTCATAGGCCCGTTCGCCGTTGGCCTCCGTCTCGGCGGCGCCTTCCGGCTCCAGCGTCAGGTCGAGCATTTCCTCCTTCTCGCCGCGAAACAGCGCGAGAATGCGGTGCGACGGCAGTTTGGTCAGAGGTTCGAAAAAGTCGAAATAATCCGAATATTTGGCGCCGTCCTGGGTCTTGCCGTCGCGAACTTTCGAGACAAGACGCCCACGGTTCCAGAAATTCTCGCGCAAATGCCCGACCAGTTCAGCCTTTTCGGTGAATTTCTCCACCAGAATGGCGCGCGCGCCGTCCAGCGCCTCGTCGACACTCTTGATCCCCTTGGCCTCATCGACAAACTTCTCCGCTTCCGCGCGGGGGTCGAGCGCGGGATTGGCGAGCAGTCCCTCGGCGAGCGGGCCGAGGCCGGCCTCGCGGGCGATGGTCGCCTTGGTGCGGCGCTTGGGCTTGTAGGGCAGGTAAATGTCTTCAAGCTGCGCCTTGGTCTCCGCGCCCAAAAGCTGCTTCTCCAGCTCCGGCGTCAGCTTGTCCTGCGTGCGGATCGAGTCCAGCACCGCCTTGCGCCGCTCCTCCAACTCGCGCAAGTAACGCAGGCGCTCTTCGAGATTGCGCAATTGGGTGTCGTCGAGCGCGCCGGTCGCCTCCTTGCGATAGCGGGCGATGAAGGGCACGGTCGAGCCGGCGTCGAGCAGATCGACCGCCGCCGTCACCTGGGTCTCCGCGACCTGCAATTCCTGAGCGATTCGGCGGTTGATGGCGTTCATGTCGCAATCTCGATTCGTGGTGCGGCCCCTGTGAGGGGCGCGCTTTTACCCCTGGCGCGCGGCGGGGTCAAAACCGATGCTGTGGAAAAGGCTCCCGCGCGCCCGGCCCAGCGGCGGACGCGATTGACAAGATGTTTGGACTGGCGGACTTTCGAGCATGGCGCGCACAAAAAAGAGTGAAGTCAACCCCGCAATCAGCGATCCCGCCGCTTTGGGCGTGGCGGCGGAACAGGCGAGCGAGTTTTTAAAGTCGCTCGCCAATCCCGTGCGCCTGCGCATCCTGTGCCTGCTTGCCGACGGCGAGGCCACGGTCGGCGAGATCACCGAACGACTGGCGGCGCGGCAGAGCCTCATTTCCCAGCACCTCGCCCTGCTGCGCAAGGACGGTCTGGTGCGCGCCACCCGCGATGGTCAGAGCATACGCTATGCGCTGGCCGACATCCGCGTGGAACGGCTGATCGGCGTGCTCTACGAGACTTTTTGCCCCCGTGTTTAATTTGCGTTTTTGCAAACTCTTGCCCTGAACCCTTCTTATTTTCGCACAAGGCACGATCTGGCGCTCAAGGAGACTTCTCATGAGCGCGACAAATCGCAAAATCATTTCCCTGTCCCACGGCGAGGCGACCTCCGACGGCGCCGGCGTCCGCATGACCCGGCTGATCGGCTCCCGCGCCCAGCCGCCGCTCGACCCCTTCCTGATGCTGGATTTCTTCGGCTCGGAGCGGCCGGGCGACTATATCGGCGGCTTCCCGGACCATCCGCACCGGGGCTTCGAGACCGTCACCTACATGCTGGCCGGAAAAATGCGGCATTTCGACAATCACGGCCATTCCGGCGTGATCGAAGCCGGCGACGTGCAATGGATGAAGGCCGGACGCGGTCTGATCCATTCCGAAATGCCCGAGCAAACCGAAGGTTTGATGCGCGGCTTTCAGCTTTGGATCAACCTGCCGGCGGCGGAAAAAATGTCCGATCCCGCCTATCAGGAGTTCAAGGCGGCGCAAATTCCGGTCGTTCAGCGCGAGGGCGCGACGATAAAAGTCATCGCGGGAACGGCTGATGGCGTCGCGGGGCCGGTGCGGGCGCCGCATGTGGACGCCGTTTACCTCGACATCGCCCTCGCCCCCGGCGCCGCCTTCGTCCACGATCTCCCCGAAGACCACGAAGGTTTTTTCGTGGTTTATGAGGGCGAGGCGGAGGCGCCGGGCGAAACCGGCGCCATCGCGCTGCGCGGGCTGACGCTGGCGGCGCTGGGGCCGGGCCGGACGGCGCGGCTCAAAGCCGGCGCGGCGGGCGCCAAAGCGCTGTTGCTGGCGGCCCGGCCGTTGCGCGAACCCGTCGCCTGGAGCGGCCCCTTCGTGATGACCACGCGCGAGGAGTTGATGCAGGCCTATGCGGATTATCAGGCGGGCAAGTTCTGAATGGAACCAACCCCCGTTCGCCGCCGTTTCCTATGCAACGCCATCCAGCCGATGGCGCAGCGACGGAGGTCCCCGTGGACAAGGAAGCTCTCGAACACCTGAAAATCCTTCACACCAGCGAAATCGACGCCCGCGACGGCTATGAGGCGGCGAACGAACACGCCGAGGACGACAAGCTGATCCCGGTCTTCACCGACATGATCGGCTTGCACGAACTGAATGCGCAGGAAATCGCCGCCGTCCTGACCGGGTTCGGCGAAAAGGCCAGCCCCGACGGCTCCTTCATGGGCGCGGTTCATCGCGCGATCGTGAATGTGCGCGCGCTGTTCCAGGGCCTGGACGACGGCGTCCCGCCCGGCCTGATCGAGGAGGAAAGGCGCAATGTTGAAAAATTCAACGCGGCGCTGAAGATCGCGACCTTCCCGATCCCGATCGAAGCCTTGCTGACCGCGCAGCGCGACAGGCTGCAACAGAAGATCGCCGAGCTGGAGACGCGCGTGTCGGCCTCCCTGCACGCCTGAAGGGACGCCTTTTATCGCGCCTCCACCACCACCGCCGCCTCGTTGCGGCGCAGGAACGGCAAGGTGAAGGGGGCGTCGTAATACAACATGAAGGCCTCGCCGACGGGCCTCCATTTCGATGGCGCCAGCGTCGACACCAGTTGCCGCTGGCGCAGCCAGGCGATGCCGCCGAAGCCGGAAAAGCGCAGGACAGCAACCGTTTGCGCGGGAACCGCCTCGATCTTCACCCTGGCGTCCAGCGGCGTGGGCGCCGTCGCCAGATCGTAGGCGGCGGGCAGGTAGAACGCCAGCTTGCTGTCCGAACTCAGCACCGGCGCGGTCATGGCCAAGCGCTCCCTGGCCCCCCCCTCTTCGTCCTTGGCGCCCTGGTCCTTGGCCGCGAGGTTCTCGCCGACCGCGACCGGCGCCGTCATGGCGATGCGATCCGCCTTGGTGTTGGCGCCCGAGATATAGGCGAACAGCAGCTTGAAGGCCTCGCCCCGCCCCGCCTCGCCCGGCAAGA
This sequence comes from Rhodoblastus sphagnicola, assembly GCF_002937075.1. Taxonomy (GTDB): domain Bacteria; phylum Pseudomonadota; class Alphaproteobacteria; order Rhizobiales; family Beijerinckiaceae; genus Rhodoblastus; species Rhodoblastus sphagnicola. The sequence continues at coordinate 74,448 of NZ_NHSJ01000073.1, read as the reverse complement.
ACTCGACTGCGGCGGCGACGCGGGGATCGTAGCGCCTGATTTCAACGGTCTCCACGCGGTCGATGATCGTGTGGCGCGGCTCCTCATAAAGGCGCAAGCCGAACACGTTGAAGAGGGTTTCAATCGCCAGTAAGCCGTAATAGGAAATCGCCTGCGCCATTGGGTCGCCTCCTGTCGCTTGCGAACAAGCGCCATCAGGAGATTTGGTTCCGAAAAGATTGCGCTTCAAGGGACGCGCTCACGTCTGGACCAAGGCCCGGCCGAGGGCGTCGAGCGTCATCCGCCATCGCCGCCGCAACCGGCCGCTCTCGCGCGCCGCCGAAAGGGCGAGTTTTCGTTCGTTCATCTCGCGCCACGCGCGACACAGGCGCGCCAGAGCGGCGGCGCCTGTGTTGCCGGCCATGCTTTCCAGCGCATGGGCCTGACGGCGCAAGGATGCGACGTCGCCGCGCGCCAAACTTGCGTGAATGTCCTCGACGAGATGGGCGGCGTCCCCGGCGAATTGCACCAGCAGTTCGCGGACGAATTCGGCGCCGCCAAGCCGGCCCAGCGCCGCCAGCGTCGCCGGATCGAGCGTCGCCGAATCGCGTTTTCTGGCGCGCGCGACATCGTCCTCGACCTCCATGGGCGCCGCTGTCGCGGCCGCGTCGAGGGCGGCGAGCAGGGCTTCGGGAGAGATCGGCTTGCGCAGGCAGGCGACCATGCCCGCCGCGCGGCACCGCCGCCGGGTTTCGGCGCTGTCGTCGGCGGTCAGCGCCAGCATCGGCGCGCGCCCGCTTGCGGCGGCGTAGATGCGCGCCGTCTCGACGCCGCCGAGACGCGGCATGTTCACATCGAGCAGAACGAAGTCGAAGTCTTCCCGCAGCAGCGCAAGCAGCGCGGCTGCGCCGTCGCGAACCACGCGCGCCTCATGCCCGGCGCCCGTCAGGATTTTCTCCAGCACCCGGCCGTTCACGGCATTGTCCTCGGCCAGCAGGATTTTCGCGCGCGGGTTGGCCGCCCCGCGCAAAGCGGCGATCTCAGCGGCGATTTTCCGCGCGCGCGCCAGCGACGGCGCGTCCTCGCCACAAGCCAGAACCGCCAGGGCGTGCCGGCGCGCGACCTCCAGGCTGTCGAAATCTTCCGTCAGCGGCAGACAGACCGGCAAGCCCGTCGTTCCCGGCGCCGCCGTCCCCTCCGCCTCGACCACCGGCCAGCGCAGGCGGAACATGGCCCCCTGGCCAGGACGGCTGTCCAGCGCGATGTCGCCGCCCATGGCCTCCAGCCCGCGGCGGACGATGGCGAGGCCGAGGCCGGCGCCGCCGAATCTTTGCCGCATCGACGGATCGCCCTGGCTGAACGGCTCGAAAATGCGGTCCTGCGCCTCCAGGGCGACGCCGGGGCCGGTGTCCCGGACTTCGACATGCAGCCAGAGTCCGCCCGCCTCGCGCCGGGCGCCGACGCGGATCGCCACCGCGCCTTCGCCGGTGAATTTCACCGCATTGCCGGCGACATTTTGAAAAATCTCCTGGAGCCGGCGGCGGTCGGCGCGAATGTGGCGCGGCGTTTCGGCTTCGATCATCAGGCCCAGGCTCACGCCCTTGGCCTCCGCTTCGACCGCCAGCAAGGCCCGCAGCGTGATCAGCAGGGCGAACAGGTCGATTGTTTCCTCCCGCGCGGCCTCGCCGATCTCGGGGGAAACCTCGGGGGAAAACTCTTCACGGGCGCCGGAGAGCAAATGTTCGACCTGGGCCAGCAGCGTCTCGGCCGCGTCCCCAAGAGTCCGGGCCATGTCGCGCTGCTCGCTGTCCAGCCGGCTTTTTTCCAGCAGGCCGGTCAGGCCGACGATCGCCGTCAGCGGCGTGCGCAATTCATGGCTGACGCTGGCGAGAAACAGGGTTTTGGCGCGACTGGCGCGCTCGGCCCCGGCCCGCGCCATCGCGATCTGGCGCAGGAGAAGCGCGCCATAAAGCGGCAGGACCACGAGCGACAGCATCAGGCTGGCCGCCAGAGCGTCCTGGCCGCGCCAGAACGGCGTCGTCGCGACGACCCCCGCGAAGCCAAGCGCCGCCAGCGCGACCGTGAAGGCCAGGAACGCCGCGCCGAACCGCGCGCCGGCGCCAAGGATCATCCACCAGTACAGCGGAAACAGATAGGCCGCGGCGCCGCCGCCCTGGATCATGGCCGCCGTGATCGCCAGCCCATCCAGCGTCAGGGCGAGCGCCAGACGCGGCGCGCTGGTCGCGGGACGCCAGGCGATATGCGCCATCAGGATCGCGGAGCCGACCAGATGCGCCAGCAGGATCGGCAGGCCCGCGCGCAAGAACGCCGCCGCCTCGCCCTCGCCCCGCGCCAGGAGAGAGGCGACGACAGCGGCGCAAAGGGCGACGCCGGCGAGGCCGAACCGATTGCGCATCACCGCGCGCTCGTCGGACGCCTTGGCCTCGAAGCGCGCGCTCAACGACGCGCCGATGGTCGACAGGAAGGTCGTCATGATCAGGCCGGACGTTTGAGCGCGCTGTTTTCCATGGGCGGAAACAGGTTCGACAGGTCGCGCGGCGCGAAGGGCGCGCCGAAACAGGCGCCCTGCGCCTCACGAACGCCGGCGCGTCGCAGCGGCGTGAGCAGAGCCGCGTTGCCGACCCCCGCGGCGATAAGAGCAACGGACTCCCGCCCCCGCGCCAGTCGCGGCGCCTCCTCCGGCGCGCCGCAAGCGAAAACGAGCGCTGGCTCCCAGCTCGAAATGAACTGTTCCAGCGGCGCCGCCAACGCCCCCTCTCCGGCCTCGCGAGAAAAAGCGCCGAGATCGACCGACAGCGCCGCGCCCAGCGCGGCGAAAGCCCGCGCCTCGTCCTCCGCGCGGTCGGGCGCCGCGAGAATCCGCTCGGCGTCGAAGCGCAGGTCGAGCCAGCCCGGCGCCACCCTCGCCTCCGCCAATAAGCCCGGCAGGCGCAAGGCCGCCGGCGCCAAAGGCTTGGAGTCGAGCCGCGCCGCCAGCGTGAAGCGGATGGGCGCGCGCCTCAAGCCCTGGAGCGGCGCCGCGCTGTCCAGCACGACGCGCAGGGCGTCGGGGTCGGCGAGATCGGCGGGAACGCCATCGCGCAACACCTGCGCGCCCGCGACGCGTCCAGTGTTGAGATCGAGTCGAAGCGCGAAGCGCCAGTCTCTCGGCTTGGTCCGCTTTGGCGCGCGCATGCGACGCGCGTCGAGCCTCGCGACCGGCGCGGCGGTCTGGATCGGGGGCTGGGCCAAATCCTCGACCGGCTCCAAATCCGGGGCTGTTTTCTGGGCGGCCTCCGGGCCGGCGTCCCGCGCTCTTGCCGTTTCGACCGGCGCCCTTGCCGTTTCAGCCGGCGCCCTTGCTGTTCCGGCCGACGCCACATCGCCCCGTAATTCCACCGCCTGCGCCAGCTTGAGCAGATTGCGGGCGCGCACCACGAATTCGCAATGGTCGATGGGCGAGTGCAGGAAATCGTTGGCGCCGCTCTCCAGGGCGCGCAGCCGCAGCAGGCGCTGGTCCTTGACCGTGATCATCATCACCGGAACGCTGTCGGCATGGGGCAGCGTGCGAAAGCGCGTGATGAATTCATCGCCGTCGATCTGCGGCATGTCGTGATCGGTGACGATCAGGTCGGCGCGGTTGTGCGCCAGCCAGTTGAGCGCCTCGGCGGGATCGCCGAAGTCGCGGGCCTGTACGTCCGGCCCAATGGACTGTGCGAGCTTGGCGTAGATCGTCCGGTTTATGCTCCGGTCGTCGACGATAACGATGATCGACATTGCCGTACCTAATTGTTGTTCTTGAATTGCAACCTACGTTCGTGAATGCAATGTCATCGAAATAAATTAAAGTCCTGTATCCAAAAGATTTTGTTTGAAGAGTACGAAAGGTGAACCCAACTACAGGTTGAGAAGACGGTTAAAAAGGCGTCAGTATTTTTACCTCGTCGGAACCAAACTTTCGGGAAAGCTGGTGAATAGGCGCCCCGAATACGATCATGTCTGGCGCGATTTCAGCCAGAGGGTGCAAAACAAAGGCGCGCCGGGTGATTTCCGGATGCGGCAGCACCAGCTTGTCGTCACGCCAGTCGAGACCCTGGTAGAAGAGGATGTCGATGTCGATCATCCTTGGCCCCCAGCGCAATCCCGGCGTGCGGCCAAGCGCGCGTTCGGCGGTTTGCGTGAGCGCGAGCAGGTCGCGCGGCGCCAGATCCGTGCGCGCCAGGGCGCAGGCGTTGACAAAATCGGGCTGGTCCTCGACGCCCCAGGGTTTTGTCGCATAGAGCGAGGACAAAGCGACGAAATCCACGCCGCGCTTGCGTAAAAACTCGACGGCGCGGCGGATGTTGGCTTGCGCGTCGCCGAGATTGGCGCCGAAACCGAGCGCGACGAGATAAGGTTCAGACAAGAGCGCTCCACACCTTGAAGGCCTGCGCGTGTTCGGCGACGTCATGGACGCGGAAAATGTCGGCGCCCGCGCGCAAGGCGGCGAGATCGGCGGCAAGCGTCCCGGCGAGACGCCCCTCGACCGGCATGCCGGTGAGGGCGCCGATGAAACGCTTGCGCGACAGGCCGACCAGAACCGGCAAGCCAAAAGCCATTTTCAAGGCCGCCGCGCTCGTCGCCGCGATCAGATTCTGCTCAAAAGTCTTGCCGAAGCCGACGCCGGGATCGAGGATGATTTTTTCGCGCTCGACCCCGGCCTGCCGCGCGCGGGCGAGCGCGCGGGTGAAAAAGGCGCGCATGTCCTCGACAATGTCGCGCGCGGGATCGACCTCGGCGCAATGGTGCATCACCACCAGAGCCGCGCCGCTCTCGGCCGCGACATCCGCCAGCGCGGGATCGCCGTGCAGGCCGGACACATCGTTGATGACCGCCGCGCCGAGCGCCACGGCGCGGCGCGCAACCTCCGCCTTGGTGGTGTCCACCGAAACCGGCGCGATTTTTTCGCGCAGCAGGACGGTCAGCGGCGCTTCGAGCCGCGCCCATTCCTCCTCCACCGTGACAGGCGCAAAACCGGGGCGGGTCGATTCCGCGCCCATGTCGATGATGTCGGCGCCCGCTTCGACCATGTGTCGCGCATGCGCCAGGGCCGCTTCGACGTGGGAAAAAAGCCCGCCGTCGGAAAAGGAATCCGGCGTGACGTTGAGAATGCCCATGACCAGCGGTTTCCGGCCGATGCGCGCGAGGAATTTTTCGGCGTCCATCGGCGCGGTCTAGGCGCTCGCGCGCAAAAGTCAAACCGTCTCGACCTGCCGTTCGTCGAGCGCCACCGCCTTGACGAGGCAGAAAACCTCGGCGCCGGGGACGAGCCCCAAGTCATCGACCGCCATGCGCGTGAGCGCGCAAAAGAGCTTCTCGCCGCCGTCGAGTTCGATGCTGGCCATGGCCAGCGGCCCCTTGCCCGTCGCAATGCTTGCGACTTTGCCGCGCAGAATCGTGCGGATCGACGTGTCCGGCGGCGGGCGGCGCGCCAGCGTCACATCGACGGATTTGATGAACACCCGCGTCTCCCGCGCCGGCGGGATACGGTCGGGAATGAAAATGTCCCCGGCGGGATGGTGCAGTCTGGTCAGGCGATACCGCGCGTCGAAATCCGCCGCGCCACAGGCGAGGCTCGCGCCCACGCCGAAACGGTCGGCCGGCGTGTCCTCGCGCGCCGTGGCGAAAATGTCTTCGGGCGCGCCGACTTCCACGACCCGGCCGCGCTCGATCATCACCACGGTTCCGGCGAGACGCATCACCTCCTCGATCTGGTGCGAGACCAGCACCACCGGCGTGTCGAATTCATCGCGCGCCCGTTCGACCAGTTCCATCGCCTTGGTGCGCCGGCTCACGTCGATCGAGGCGAAAGGCTCGTCCATCAGCAAAAGGCGCGGCGCCGACATCAGGGCGCGGGCGACGCCGACGCGCTGGCGCTCCCCGCCCGAAAGCTGCGCCGGCCGCCGCTTCATCAGATGGCCAATTCCAAGGGTGTCCACGACGCGCGCGAACGGCAGTTTTCGCGCGTCCTTCGGCGCGAAGAAGGCGGCGAAGCGCAGGTTTTGCGCGACGCTGAAATGCGGGAAAAGTTGCGCGTCCTGGAACACCAGGCCAATGCCGCGCTTGCGCGCCGGGATGAACACCTTTTTCGCCGTATCGACGAGGACGCGGCCCGCCACTTCGATGCGGCCCGAATCCGGCCGCGCCAACCCCGAGATCAACTCGATCAGCGTCGTCTTGCCCGACCCGGAATGCCCGAACAAGGCCGTGATCTTCGACGCGCTGTCGAAGGCGATCTCAAGCGAGAAATCCCCGCGCGCAATCTTCACATCGACGGCAATCATGACGACAGCCCCCGCGATTCAATCCGCATCCGCCGCGCCAGAAACTCCGAAATCACCAGCGCGCCGATGGCCAGCGCCGCCGACACCGCCGACATCACCATGGCGTCGTAATCGCCGCCCGGCGTCTGGGTCAGAACATAGATTTCGGCGGGAATGGTGCGGGTTTCGCCGGGAATGTTGGAGACGAAGGTGATGGTGGCGCCGAATTCGCCGAGCGCCTTGGCGAAGCCCAGCACCGCCCCGGCCATCAGGCCGGGCGCCGCCAGCGGCAGGGTGATGAGGAAAAACACCGCGAGCCGCGGCGCCCCGAGCGTCGCGGCGGCCTGTTCCAGCCGCACGTCCACCGCCTCGATCGACAGCCTGATGGCGCGCACCATCAAGGGAAAGCCCATCACGGCCGAGGCCAGGGCGGCGCCGGTCCAGCGGAAGGCGAAGACAATGCCGAAATGGTCATACAAGAAGGCGCCGATCGGGCCGCGCCGCCCGAACAGCAGCAGCAGGATCAGGCCCGTCACCACCGGCGGCAGGACGAGCGGCAGATGCACCACGGCGTCGAGCAGGGTTTTTCCGGGAAAAGTGCCGCGCGCCAGAATGAAGGCGACCAGCACCGCGACAGGCAGGCTGAACAGAGTCGCGGTGAAGCCGACACGCAGGCTCAGATAAATCGCCGTGAGTTGTTCCGACGTCAGCGTGGGGAGAAGATCGCTCAAGCAAACGGCTTTCTTTGCGACGCCACCGGATTGGCGGCGCGGGTTTTTTCGATCAGCGCGCGGTCGAGTCGCGCGGTGACGAAACCCGGCGCGTCCGACGCCTTGGCGACGACATGGCCCCAGGGATCGCACACCAGCGAATGCCCAAACGTGTGGCGCGTCTCGTCCTTGATCCTGTGGGCGCCGATCTGCGCGGGGGCGAGAAAATAGCTTTGCGTCTCGATGGCGCGGGCGCGGCACAGCACGTCCCAATGGTCCTTGCCGGTCAGCAGCGTGAAGGCGGCCGGCAGCGCGATCACATCGACGCCGCGCGCGGAAAGGGCTTGAAACAGAGCGGGAAAGCGCAAATCGTAGCAGATGGCGCAGCCGAAGGTGAAGCCCTCGGCGGAATAGGTCGCAAGCTCGGTCCCCGGCGTGAACAGCGCGCTTTCCCGATAGGCGGCGCCGTCCGGCGTCACCACGTCGAACATGTGGATCTTGCGGTAAACAGCGATCTCCTTGCCCTTGCGGTCAAACACGACGGTCGTGTTGGAGAGGCTGTCGCCCCCGGCGTTCTTCTCAAGCAACGAGCCGGCATGGATGAACACGCCATGTTTTTCCGCCAGTTCGGCGGCGAGCGCATAGGCTGGCCCCTCGCGCAGAATTTCCGATGCGGCGAATTTTTCCTCGCGCGTTCCGCCCAGGAAATCGAACACTTCCGGCAGACCGATCCAGTCCGGCCGCTCCCTGGCGCAGGCCTCCTCGATCAGCCGCCGCGCCTGCGCGAGATTGGCGGCCTTGTCGGCGAGCGAGTTCATCTGGATCAGCGCGACTTTCATTCGCCCTCCTTCAATATGTAATCCCAATTGCAATTTTCGCGCCGCAAGACAAGCCCAGGCTTGCAAGCCCAAGCTGCAAGCCCAAGCTTCTGTCAACGCCCGCCGCCCCTTAAGATGAGGCACCGAATCACCTGTGGTATTTTATGCGTTTCACCTTTCTCCACGCCGCCGACCTGCATCTGGGCAGTCCGTTCCAGGGCCTGAGCCTGCGCGACCCCCGCATGGCCGAGCGATTTGGCGCCGCCAGCCGCGAGGCGTTCGAGGATTTGATCACCCGCGCGCTGGAAGAAAACATCGCCTTCGCTGTTTTCGCCGGCGACATTTTCGACGGCGATTGGCGCGACGCCTCCGCCGCGCTGTTCTTCAACCGCCAGATCGCGCGCCTCACCCGCGAGGGCGCGCGGGTCTATCTGCTCAAGGGCAATCACGACGCCGAAAGCGTGGTGACCAAGAGCCTGTCGCTGCCGGATCTGGCGTTTGAGTTTCCGTCGCGGAAGGCGAAGACGTTCGAGATCGCCGACCTGCGCGTGGCGCTGCATGGCCGCGGTTTCGCCGATCGCGCCGAAAGCGGCAATTTCGTCACGGATTATCCGGAGCCTAGAGACGGTTGGCTGAACATTGGCGTGTTGCACAGCTCGCTCGACGGTCGGCCGGGCCACGCCAATTACGCCCCGTGCACGCTGAACGATTTGCGCGTAAAAAACTACGATTATTGGGCGCTCGGCCATGTCCACGCCCATGAGGTGGTGGCCCGCGACCCCTTCATTGTCTATCCCGGCAATCTCCAGGGCCGCTCGATCCGGGAATGTGGCGAAAAGGGCGCGGTTCTCGTCGATGTCGAGGACGGGGTTATCCGGGATTTGCGCCGGCTGATCGTCGATCGCGCCCGTTTCGCCGAGATTTGCGTGGACGCCGCGCCGTTCGAGACGCCGGGCGAGTTGTTGCGCGAAATTTCCGCGCGCGCCATGCAGGAAATCGAGGGGGCCGCCGGCCGTTTCCTGGCGGCGCGGCTGCGCGTGCATGGCGACAGCCCGCTGCACTTGCACCTTGCCGCAGATCCCTCGGGCTGGCGCGTCGAGGTCGAGAACGCCCTGCACCATGCCGGTGAGACCATCGAGCTGGAAAAACTGCTGATCGAGACCCGCGCCCCTCACGCGCCCGCCAAGCGCGACAGCGAACTCGATTTCGCCGCCTTGCTCGACGAAGTCTTGGCCGATCCGGCCTTCGCGGAAGAGGCGCGGGCGGCGGTCTCGGCCATAGAAAACAAGATGCCGCCGAAGTGCGAGCTTCCCTCCGACGCTTTTGCGGCGCTGCTCGCCGAAGCGCGCGATCTGGCGCTGGCGCGCGCGGAGAGATCGACGCCATGAGGCTGCTGGACCTCGCGCTCGAAGCCTACGGGCCTTTCGCCGGCGCAAAATTGCAGTTCGACCGCGCGGCGCGGCTGCATATCGTCCACGGTCCCAACGAGGCTGGCAAATCCAGCGCGCTCGCCGCCATCGGCGACCTGTTTTATGGCGTGCCCTCGCGCGCGGAAAAAACCTTCCTGCGCCCCGCGGACCTGCGTATCGGCGCGACGGTCGAGGCGCGCAACGGCCAGATGCTGCAATTTTTTCGCCGGCGCGGAGTCAAGGCGACCCTGCTCGACGCTTCCGGCGCCGCCTTGCCCGACGATGGCCTCGCCCCCTTCCTCGGCGCCGCCAGCCGCGACATTTTTCATCGCGCCTTCGGCCTCGACGCGGACAACTTGCGCAGGGGCGGCGACGAAATGTTGCGCGCCGAGGGCGAGATCGGAGCCAGCCTGTTCGCCGCCGCCTCCGGTCTGCGCGGGCTGATCGATCTGCGCAAAGGCATCGAGGGCGAAGCCGACGAGATTTTCGGCGAGCGCAAGGCGAGCCATCGCACATTCTATCAGGCGCAGGCGCGTTTCGACGACGCCAGCAAGGCGGAAAAGGACACACGGCTTTCCGAAACGGTCCTGAAAAGCCTGCGCCGCCAGATCGAGGAGGCCGAGGCCACACTCGCCGACATCAAGGCGCGGGAGCGCGCCGACGAGGCCGAGTCGATCCGGCTGAATCGCCTGCTGCGCGCGGCGCCGATCCTGAAAAACCTGGAGCGGCTGCGCGCGTCCTTCGCCGCTTTCGACGATTTGTCCGCCTATGCGCCGGACTGGGCGGCGAAGCTCGAAATCCTGCTCGGCGCGCGGCGAGAAGCGCGCGAGGGCGCCGCGCGCGCCGCGCAGGCCCGCGACGAGGCGCGCGAGGAAGCCGATAAGTTTTGTGTCGATGCGGACGTCATCGCCAATGGCGAGACGATTGAATCGCTGCAACTCGAACTCGGCGCGATCGGAAAGGCGCTCGACGACCTGCCCCGGCGCGAAGAGGCGCTGCGGGAGGCGAATGACGAATTGCGCCTGCGGGCGCTCACCTGTGGCCTGAACGATGGCGCGGAGCTGCGCGCCGCCCTGCCCGACGCCGCCGTGCTGGCGCGGGCGGAGCGGCTGATCGCCGCTGGACGCGACTTGCTGGCGCGGAAAATCGAGCCGCTGGCGGCGCTGGAGCGCGAGGAAAAAGCGCTGGCGAACCTGCGCGCGCGACAGGGCGTCGCGCCGCCCGACACGCGGGCGCTGGCGGAAAAACTCGCCGCGTTCGGCAATGTCGAAAAGGACGAGGAAAGCCGCGCCGAACTTTCCCTCGCCTGCGCCGACGAGGCGCGCAAGCTTGACGAGCGCCGCGCCCGGCTCAGCCCCGCCCTGCCCGACCTCGACCGTTTCGCCGCCGCACCGAGCCCCGACGCTTCCGCCATCGAACTGGCGGGGCAGGAATTCGACGCCTTGGCCACGCAACAAAGCGAGGCCCGCCGCCGGCGGGACGAGGCGCGCGCGCGACTGAAGGCGGCGGAGGTTTCCGCGAAGGCGCTCGAAACGGCCGGTCCTCTGGTGAGCCGGGCGCAACTCGCGGAGCTGCGGGCGCGGCGCGATGCGCTTTGGGCCGACTTGCTTTCCGCGCGAAGCGACCAGACTTTCTGGGCGGCGGCGTCGGAACAATTCGTCGCGGCGCAGGCCCAGGCGGATTCCGCCGCCGACGCCCTGTTCGACAACGCCACCCGGGTGGTGGAGATGGAGGCCGCGCGCGAAACCCGCGAGGCCGCCCGCGTGGACCTGGCCGAGGCGGAAGACTCCGCGAAAAACCTCGCGGAACAGGCGGCGCGCTTCGATGCGCGCTGGACGCAGAGTTGGAGCGCCAGCGGCGTGGTCCCGGCGGCGCCGCGCGCGATGGCGCGATGGCGCGCCGAGGCCGACAACCTTTTGGCGGCGCGCGAAGCGCTCAAGCAGAGGCAGGCGCTGCTGTCCTCCGTCGAAGGCCGCTTGGGCGCGGTCGCGCCGGGTCTGGAGCAATTGGCGGCGGAAACGGGCCTCGCCCCGCTGCAACTCGACGCCGGGGCGCTCGCGCGCCGCATCGCCGCGCGCTTGAAAGAACTGGCGCGCGCGGAAGCCGACGCGCGCGAGCTTTCCGCCAAAATCGCCAGCGCGCCCGAACGCATCGCCCCCCTGAAGGCCACGCTTGCGGAGCTGGCGGACAAGGATTCGCTGTGGCGCGCCGATTTTGTGGCGGCGCTGGCGCAATTGCGGCTCGACGCCGACGCCACGCTCGACGAGGCGCAGGCGCGGATCGCGCTGTGGCGCGACCTGCCCGGCACATTGAAGAAAGAAGAGATCGAATCCCGCCGCGTGGCGACGATCAACGAAAACCTCGGCGCATTCGAGCAGAAACTTGACGCGCTGCTCGCTCTTTGCGGGCGCGGCCTGCCGGCGCGCCCGGCGGTCGAGGTGGCGCGCGTCCTGCACAAGCGCCTTGTCGCGGAGCGTGAGCGGGCAAGCGCGCGCAACCATGCGCAAGAACTGCTGGTCAAGGCGGAAAGAGCCCTCGCCGCCGCCGCGCAGGCGAACGCCGACGCCGATGCGGGTCTCGCCGATTTCTGCGCGGCGGCGGGTTTTGATGGCGATCCCGCCGCGCTTTGCGAGCGCCTGCTGCTGCGCCGCGCCCAGACGGACGCCATCGAAGCCGAACTGGCGCGGTTGGCGCCGGTCGCGGAGGGGATGGACGAGGCCGATCTCGCGGCGCAAGCGCGCGATTTCGACGCCGATGCGGCGCGGCTGCGCCTGTCCGAAATTTCGCGCGCGCGCGAAGACCGCGACAAATTGCGCGACGCGGCTTTGCTGGCGCAACACGACGCCAGCAAGCAATTGCAGGCCCATGACGACAGCACCGGCGCGGAACAGGCGGGATTCGACCGCGAGGCCGCCAAGGCGGAGATGGCGCGGGAGGCGCGGCGCTGGGCGGTGCTGAAAATCGCCTCGCTCATGGTCGGCGCCGGGCTCGAACGCCATCGCCAGCGCCGGCAGGACCCCTTGCTCGCCCGCGCCGGCGCCATTTACGCCACCCTGACCTCCGGCCGCTACGAGGGCCTCAAGCAGGATTTCGCCGAGGACGACAAGCTGCATCTGCTGGCGCTGCGGCGCGACGGCGCCGCCCTGCCCCTGACCGCGCTGAGCGAAGGCGCGCGCGACCAGCTCTATCTCGCCCTGCGCCTCGCCTTCCTCGAAGATTACGCGCAAAAATCCGAGGCGCCGCCGTTCATCGGCGACGATCTCTTCGCCAGTTTCGACGACGCGCGCGTCGCCGCCGGCCTGAAAACCCTTGCGGCCTTGAGCCCGGCCCTCCAGCCGATCCTGTTCACCCATCACGACCACGTCGTCGAAATCGCGGCGCGCGCCCTCGGCGACCAGGTCCAGGTGCTTCGCCTCGACCTCCCGCAACAAAATGCTGGCGCGGCGCGCGATTTCCACCTAGTTTGATCTAGATCAAACTTTTGGAGGCCGCGCCATGCAGCAGTCCCGCAAGCCTAACCGTCTGGTTCGCATGATGATCTTCAACTGGGCGTTCGGCTGGGCGGTGGGGTTCGCCTGCGCCGCTGGCGTGCTGGTCTCCAATCTCGGCAACATCCGCGACTTGATGTTCAGATCCGACGCCATGTGGCAGTTTCTGGCGCTGATGTTCGGCAGTTTCGGCATGACCTTCGGCGGCGTTGTCGCGGCCACCGCCATCATGTTGCTGCCCACCGACGAGAACGAGGGACGCGGCGGCGGAAGGCGCGCGCCGGTGCTGCTGCCTGCCTACGCCTTCGCCAAAATCCGAAACCCTCGGATGTGAATTTCTCGACTTTTCAGCCTTCAGGCGTTAGAGACCCCTTGAGCTTCACGCTTCCCTCTATCGCCCGTGCTGGATCATGTCCAAACACAAGCCTGCGAACAAATCCGCTCCCGCCGCGCCGCCCGTCGAAATCTACTACCTGCTGCTGACCTGCCCCAACCGGCCGGGCATCATCGCCCGCGTGGCCAGCCATATTTTCGAGTGCGGCTTCAACATCGCGGATACCCGTCAGTTTGACGAAGAAGACACCGACAGGTTCTTCATGCGCGTCGAATTCAATCCGGTGCGCGAGGGCGCCGATATAGAGGCGTGGAAGGCGAGTTTTTCGGTTCTGGCCGACGAATATGACATGACCTGGCGGGTGCGCGCCCAGTCGCAACTGTCCAAGGTGCTGATCCTCGTCTCCAAATTCGACCATTGCCTGGCCGACCTGCTCTATCGCTGGCGCATCGGCGAATTGCCGATGGAGATCGTCGGCGTCGCCAGCAATTATCCGCGCGAAACTTTTCCACATCTCGATTTCGACGGCATTCCCTTCCATTACCTGCCGGTGACGCGCGAGACCAAGATGGAGCAGGAAGCGCAGATCTGGGCGCTTGTGCAGCAATCCCACGCCGACCTGCTGGTGCTCGCCCGCTACATGCAAATTCTGTCCGACGGACTGGCCGCCAAGCTCGTAGGGCGCTGCATCAACATCCACCACAGCTTCCTGCCCGGCTTCAAGGGCGCGAGGCCCTACCATCAGGCCCACGCGCGGGGCGTGAAGGTGATCGGCGCCAGCGCGCATTACGTCACCGCCGAACTCGACGAGGGCCCGATCATCGAGCAGGATGTCGAGCGCATCTCCCACCACCACCGCCCGGACGATCTGGTGAGCAAGGGCCGCGACATCGAGCGCCGGGTGCTCGCCCGCGCCGTGCGCTATCATGTCGAAAACCGCGTGGTGATCAACGGACGGAAAACCATCGTCTTTACGGAGTGACCGGCGACCCCTGCCGTCTCATGCTGTCAGCGCGAGACGCCTTCTCCCGAAAGGGGAGAAGGAGACCTTGCGAGCGCCGCCGCCGCGTCGGCCTCGCCCAGATCGGCCTCGCCAACGATTTTTCGGGCGCTGTCGCGTAAAATTTTGCGCAGCGCCGCGAGATCGAGGCTCGGATTTTTTTCCAGCACCAGCGCGGCCACGCCGCTGATTTCGGCGCAGGCGATCGACGTGCCGGTGGAGAGATCGTAGCCGCCGTTCGGCGCCGCCGCCAGCACGTCCACGCCGGGCGCCGCCAGTTTGATGTAGGCGCCCCGATTGCCCCGGCTGTAGATTTTGGCGTTCTCGTCCACGGCACCGACCGCGATCACCGGCGCATAGGCGCCGGGATATTGCGGCGGCGCCCCCGGCCCCTCATTGCCGGCGGCGGCGATGACAACCATGCCCTTGCCGGTCGCGGCCAAAACCATTTTTTCCATCAGCGGATCGGGCGGGCCGGCGAAACTCATGCTGACGACCTTGGCCCCCTTGTCCGCCGCCCAGTCGAGCCCCGCCAAAATGTTCAGCGTGGCGCCGCGCGCGCCGCCCCCGCCCGGATCGAAGGCGCGCACCGCCAGCAAACGCGCGGCGGGCGCGGCCCCGGCCAGCTTGACGTGACCGGAAATCGCCCCGGCCATGGCCGTGCCATGGGTATGGGCCGCGCCGGGCGTCCCGATCGCGTCAAAATTTTCGACGGCCACGCCGGCGAGTTCGGGATGGGCGGCGTCAACCTGAGAATCGATCACCGCCACCGCCACCCCCTGCCCGCGCGCGCGTTTGTGGGCCTCGGCCAAATTGAGCGCGGCGCCGGCATAGCCCTCCGGCGCGGGCGCGACGGCAGGCGAGTCCTTGGTCTCTGGTTGCGGCGGCGGGCTTGACGCCGGCGCGTCCGGCTCCTGCAGCTGATAATAATAGTTCGGCTGCGCCCAGGCGAGGCGCGCGTCGCGCCCGGCCCGGCGCAGGGTTTTGCGCAGGTCGCCGCCCCGAGGCAGCTTGAGCCGATAGACCGTGACCCCGATCAGTTTTAAGCCCCGCGCCTCGACGAGGTCGAGTTTTTGCCCGCGGGCGAAATCCTGGGCCTGCCCCACCTTTTCCGCCTGGAACGCGACCAGGATTTCGTCGGGCGCGAGCCTTTGTTCCGCCAGCGCCGGCAGCCGGGCGCGCGCCGGCGCGAAAATCGGCGGCGGTTTTTTACGACGCGGCGGCGCCTCTGATTCCATGACGACCGGCCGGGCGCGATGCGGGCGATGGCGCGGCGGCGGAGCTTCGTCCGATTCCATCCAGTCCGGCGGCGGCCGGCGGATATGGCGCGGGCGCGGCGGGGGATCGTAAAACTCCTGGTCGCGCGCATGCGCGGCAGCCGCAGCCCCGCCCAGCAGCAGGCCCGGCAAGAACCCGCCGCCGTAAAAATCGCCGTGATGACCGGCGCCGGGGCGATAGTTGCCCGCGCCGCCGCGCGAAAAATTGCGCTCCTGCCCCAACGCGGGCGAGGCGAGCGCCGCAATCAGCGGCAGGACGAGAAGCCAGCGCCAGGCTTTCATGACTCACCTTTTTTCAGCGCGGAACGCACGAGCCCGGAGGCCTTCAAACTGTCCAGCTTTGAGGCGGCTTGCGCCTCGCTCATGTCCTTGTCGCCAAGCCTGACCTGGAAGAACCCCGCGCGGGGTCCGCCAACGATCTGGGCTCCATTTTGCGCGAGCAAATCCGCGATCTGGTCCGCCCTGGCGTCGGGGTTGAAGGCGACCAGGGCGAGGCGACCCACGGGCGCGACCTCGTCGCGCGAAGCCGTCGCATAGCTTCCGACCGGCGACGGTTTGGCCAGAAACCCCGCCTCCACCGCGACCAGCAGGCAGGCGGTCATGGCGACCCAGCCCAGCGCGCGGGGGCTGAACCATTCGGCAAGCCGCGCGCCAAGATCAAGCCGACGCCAAAAACCCGGCGCCCTCGCCGGTTCGGCGTCGAGCAAGGCGAATAATTTTTCGGATGCGCGCGCGCCGGGCGCCGGCAGCGCTTCGTTGAGGGCGATCACCTCGTCGCGTTCCGCCCGCGCCGCCTCGACGTTGCGCGCGAGGTCGGGATCTTCAGCCAGGGCGCGTTCAAAACCCGCCCGCTCATCGTTTGCAAGGGTTCCGGCGACATAGAAGGGCGCCAGTTCCGCGAGCTTCTGCCTGTCTTGCGCGTTCATGGCCAACCTCGATCGACGCCCGCGCGCTTGCAAATCTCCGAGAGCTTTTGCCGCGCATAAAAGAGTCTTGTCTTCACCGTGGCGGGGGGAATGCCGATGATTGCGGCGGCCTCCTCCACGGATTGCTCGTGGTAGTAAACCAGATCGACGATCTCGCGGTGCTCCGGCGAGAGTTTTTGCAGGCAGGCGCGTAAAACCGCCGCCTTGTCGCTCTTGGCCATTTCCATTTCGGGGTCGTCGGCCTCATCGACAAGGCCGGCGGCGTAATCCTCGTCGAGCGCCGCCTCTCGCCGCGTCCGCGCGATGGAAAGCGCCTTAAACCGGGCGATGGACAGGATCCAGGTGGAAACGCTGGACCGGCCCTCGAAGGCGCCAGCCTGGCGCCAAACATCGACAAAGGTTTCGGACAGGGCGTCCTCGGCCCGGGCCTCGTCGCGCAGGAAACGCAGGATGAACCGGAACACACGCAGGCGGTGGCGCGCGAACAGAACCTGCATCGCCAGCCTGTCGCCTCGGGCGATCCGCGCCAGCAGCGCCGCATCGTCGCCGGTCTCCGTCGCCTGTTTGCGCATGACCCCCTGAAGAAAATGAGCCTTCGGGAGGATCGGGCGGCGGAGACCAAAGGTCAAGGCCCCGCCGCCTGTTGAAGTCATTCGCAGACCCGGACGCGGCCGATATAGTCGCCATATTCGTCATAGCGGCGCTCGGTGTGGCAATAACCATCGTCGGCGTAGGCGGCGGAAGCGGCGGCGGCGCCGATCAGGCCCAAACCCAGACCAATGCCGATGCCGGGACCCCAGTGATGGTGGGGATGGGGGAAGAACATCGGCTTGGCTTGCGCGGCCGGGACGGCGGTGACGAGCGCGGCGGCGACGGCGAGGGCGGTCAGGCTGTTGCGAAGGGTGGTGGTCATCGTTCTGCTCCCTGAGATCAAGGCCCCTTGCGGCCTTTACGCCCATGGGTCGCGGCGAACGGGAAAACGGTTCAAGGTATTTTTAAATTTTCCGGGCGACGACGAAAAAAGCCCGGCCTGCAGGCCGGGCTTTCGATTCGCCGCGAAGCGAATTTGATCAGTACTTGGCGACGAGCGCGGCCACGTCCGAAACGCCGAAGCGGTAGCCGATGCCGGCGCCGACAATCCAGGGGTTGACCTTCAGCTGCAGGTTGTTGCGCGCGCCGACGTTGGCGTCGGTTTCCAGCATGATGTATTTGGCGTCGACGTTGATCAGCCAGTTCTTGGTCAGGTAATAATCCGCGCCGAACTGGAAGGCGGGGGCGACGGCGGAGTGGATGTTGACCACGCCGTTGAGGGCCGGCGACTTCGTGCCGAGGAACCAGGTGTAGTTGACGCCGACGCCGACATAGGGGTCGAGCTGGCCCAGCGCGAAGTGATATTGCAGGGTCAGGGTCGGCGGCAGCAGGGTGGTATTGGCCAGCGCCACATTCGAACCGCCAGCAGTCAGGCGATGATGTGTCACGCCCGCGATCAACTCAGCCGCGATATTCTTGGTGAAGAAATAGGTGAAGTCGACTTCCGGAATGCCGTTGTCGGACAGCTTGGCGCCGGAAAGCGTCTTGTCGGCCAGTTTGGTTCCCGAAGCGTCCGGCAGGACGGCGAGGCCGCGCACGCGGATGAGGAAGGGGTCGAACGTGTCGATCGCCGGAAGGGCCGGAGCGGCCTTGGTCGAGGGCAGGTCGGCGGCGAAGGCCGGAACCGCGACGCAGGAGAGGAGAGCGGCGGCGAAAGCGCAGGAAACGAGGGTCTTCATGGGGGATATTCCATTGATGCGGTTTGCGAATTCCAGCGAAGAACGTCGCGAACGCGCTCCAGGCCCGAATTCACACTGGCCCGCGCTACCGTTGAATTACTTGATTGAGATCAATTAACCGCTGGTCCACCGCAAGACTTTTCCAGCCCGTTGCAAAAAAGACACGACCGCGGAATACGGGTCGATTCTTGCCAAGGCGGACGTGAAGCTCTATCGAAACGCGCAAGCTTTTCTCTTTTCGCGCGCCTGTCGCCTGCTAAAGCCGCGCCCCACTCGAAGGCCGATCCCTTGACCGCCCAGACCCCCGCCAAAGAACCGGCCATCACCCCGGACCTGATCGCCCAGCACGGCCTCAAGCCCGACGAATACCAACGCATTCTCGACCTGATCGGCCGCGCGCCCACCTTTACCGAGTTGGGCATTTTTTCGGCCATGTGGAACGAGCATTGCTCCTACAAGAGCTCGCGCCTGCATTTGAAGAAGCTGCCGACCAGCGCGCCCTGGGTGATTCAAGGCCCCGGCGAGAACGCCGGCATTATCGACATCGGCGACGGCCAGGCGGTGGCGTTCAAGATGGAGAGCCACAACCATCCCTCCTATATCGAGCCCTATCAGGGCGCGACCACCGGCGTCGGCGGCATCTTGCGCGACGTGTTCACCATGGGCGCCCGCCCCATCGCCTGCCTGAACCTGTTGCGCTTCGGCTCGGCCGATCATCCGCGCACGCGGCATCTGGTGTCGGGCGTGGTCGCGGGCGTCGGCGGCTACGGCAATTCCTTCGGCGTGCCCACCGTCGGCGGCTCGACCGAGTTCCACCCGTCCTATGACGGCAATATCCTGGTCAACGCCATGGCGGTCGGGTTGGTGAAGACCGACGAGATCTTTTATGCCGCCGCCACCGGCGTCGGGCGTCCCATCGTCTATCTCGGCTCGAAGACCGGGCGCGACGGCATCCACGGCGCCACCATGGCCTCGGCCGAATTCGACGCCGACAGCGATGAGAAACGCCCCACCGTGCAGGTCGGCGACCCCTTCTCCGAAAAGCTTTTGCTGGAAGCCTGCCTGGAGATCATGCAGAAGGGCTGCGTCGTCGCCATTCAGGACATGGGCGCCGCCGGCCTGACCTCCTCGGCGGTGGAAATGGGCGCCAAGGGCAATCTCGGCGTCGAACTCGATCTCGACAAAGTGCCCTGCCGCGAGCGCGGCATGACCGCTTACGAAATGATGCTGTCGGAAAGCCAGGAGCGCATGCTCATGGTGCTGGACCCCGACAAGGAGGCGGAAGCGAAAGCCATTTTCCGCAGGTGGGGGCTGGATTTCGCCATTATCGGCAAGACCACGGACACGCTGCGCTTCGTGGTGAAGCATGGCGGCGAGATCAAGGTCGATCTGCCGATCAAGGAGCTGGGCGATCAGGCCCCGCTCTATGACCGGCCCCATATCCCCACCCCGAAGCCGCCCAAACTCGACGCCAGCGCCCTGCCCGCCCCGCTTGCCATTGGCGAGGCGCTGAAAAAGCTGGTGTCCTGCCCGGACATGGCGTCAAAACGCTGGGTGTGGGAGCAATATGACCATCTGATCCTCGGCAACACCGTGGTCGGCCCCGGCGGCGACGCGGCGGTGGTGCGCATCGACGACGGCCCCAAGGGTCTGGCGCTCACCACCGACGTCACCGCGCGTTACTGTTACGCCGATCCGGTCGAGGGCGGCAAACAGGCGGTGGCGGAAAGCTGGCGCAACATCACCGCCGTCGGCGGCAAGCCGCTGGCCCTGACCGACAATCTCAATTTCGGCAATCCGGAAAAGCCGGAGATCATGGGCCAGTTCGTCGGCTGCCTTCAGGGCATTGGCGAGGCCTGCCGCGCGCTCGATTATCCCATCGTCTCCGGCAACGTCTCTCTATATAATGAGACGCAGGGCAAGGGCATCCTGCCCACGCCCGCCATCGGCGGCGTCGGCCTCGTGGCGGACGTGACCAAGGCGGTCGGCGTCGGCTTCCGCGCTTCGGGCGAAAAGTTGATTCTGATTGGCGAAGGCGAGGGCTGGCTGGGACAGTCGCTCTACCTGCGCGAGATTCTGGGCCGCGAGGAAGGCGCCCCGCCCCCGGTCGATCTGGCGGCGGAAAAGCGCAACGGCGATTTCGTCCGCGACCTTATTTTACGCGACGAAGTCTCTTCGGTTCACGACCTTTCCGACGGCGGCCTCGCCGTGGCCGTGGCGGAAATGGCCATGGCCGGCAAGATTGGCGCGACCGTTTCCGCGCCGGGCGGCGATTCGCCGCAAAACTGGTTTGGCGAGGATCAGGGCCGCTATCTGCTCGCCGTCCCCGCCGCCAAGGCGGAGGCGCTGCTGGCGGCGGCCAAGGCCGCAGGTGTCCCGGCCGCGTTGATCGGCGAGACCGGCGGCGATACGCTGAAACTCGGCGCTACAGCCCCGCTCGTGGTGCGGGACTTGCTTGAAGCCCACGAAACCTGGATGCCGGCCTATATGTCCGGCGGAAAAGCCTGAGGAAAAGCCCATGCCGATGGAACCCCAAGACATCGAAAAGATGATCAAGGACGCCCTGCCCGACGCCGAGGTTTACCTGACGGCGCTGGTTAATGACGGCGACCATTACCGCGCCCAGGTCGTTTCGGAAGCTTTTCGCGGCCTGAGCCGCGTCAAGCAGCACCAGTTGGTCTATGCGGCGCTCAAGGGCAATGTCGGCGGCGCGCTGCACGCGCTGGCGCTGGAAACCGCGCCGCCGGAAACGGCTTGATTCAGATCAAAAGCACACTATTTTCGGTCACAACGGAGCCTTGACCTCCGTTGAAAGGAAACAGACATGTCGGATCCGTTGCAACAGGCTCTCGATCGCATCAAGCAGGACGTCGAAGCCAATGATGTCGTGCTGTTCATGAAGGGCACGCCCAATTTCCCGCAATGCGGCTTTTCCGGCCAGGTCGCGAAGATTCTGGGCCATCTCGAAGTGCCGTATAAAGGCGTGAACGTGCTTGAGGACGCGGAAATCCGCGAGGGCGTGAAGGCGTTCTCGAACTGGCCGACCATCCCGCAGCTCTACATCAAGGGCGAATTCGTCGGCGGTTGCGACATCGTGCGCGAAATGTTTGCCTCGGGCGAGTTGGTCACCGCGTTCAAGACCGCCGGCGTGGCGGTGAAGGACCCGGCGCAGGCGTAAGCCGCAATCTCTCCGCCGCTTCCCTTCTCTCCATAGGGCGTCCGTCTTTCGACGGGCTATGGCGCCGGATGAGGGGGCTTGGCCGCCGCTCATATGTTTGTACTTGAGGGATCTACCCCTCATCCGTCTCGCCGCCTGATGGCGGCGAGCCACCTTCTCCCGCAAGGGGAGAAGGAGACGCTCCCGATCTACTCCACCGCCTTCACCAGCGCCTTGGCCTCATCCCCGTCCCATTTCGCCGGCCCGGCCAGCGCCGCGATTTCGCAGCCGTCCGGGCCGATCAGAAATGTCGTCGGCAGGCCCAACACCTTGCCCGCCCTGCGCAGGGCCTCAAAACTTTTCCCTTCGGAATCCTCGTAAAAGCCGAGGTTCTTCACCCCGATCTCGCCGAAAAACGCCTTCGCGCGTTCCTTCTTCGTCGTATCGACATTGAGCGCCACCACGATCACGCTTTCGCTCATCCCTTGCAAGCGATCAAGCGCCGGCATTTCCTCGCGGCAGGGGACGCACCACGTCGCCCAGGCGTTGAGCACAATCGTCTTGCCCTTGAAGCTCGCCAGCGTGGTCGCGCCCTGCGGCCCGCCAAAAACCAACTCCGGCATGGGTTTCGGGTCGGGCCGCACGGCCAGCGCGGAAAACTCGCCCTTGGCCAGCGGCGCCACACGGGCGGCGACCGCCCGCGACGCCTCGCACTGGGTCAAAGCGGCGGCTTTCTTGCCTCCCCCGTTCAACCCGTATAGGACGAACGCCACGCACGCGGCCATGGCCGCGGGAACAAAGATCGCATGCGGCAGGATCAGTTTTCGCGCGATGCGGCGCATCTGCTCGGGAGTGGCTTGCGGCGCGTCTTGCGGTTCTTGTTCAGTCATTTCGGCCTCGGCTTTGCAGCGGTCGCTTGGAGCAAGTCATGAGCAATCAGATGTGGGGCGGCCGGTTCGCCAGCGCCCCCGACGCCATCATGGAAGAGATCAACGCCTCCATCGGTTTCGACTATCGCCTCGCCAGACAGGACATCGCCGGCTCCAAGGCCCATGTCGCCATGCTGGCCAAGCAGGGCATCGTCAGCGCCGCAGACGCGGAAACGATCGCCAAGGGTCTAGACGAGGTCGGCGCCGAAATCGAGTCCGGCGCCTTCACCTTCTCGCGCGCGCTCGAAGACATTCACATGAATGTCGAATCCGCTCTGGCGGAAAAAATCGGCCCCACGGCGGGCCGCCTGCACACCGCCCGCTCGCGCAACGATCAGGTCGCCGTCGATTTCAAGCTGTGGGTGCGCGACACCATTGACGACCTCGACGCCCAACTCGCCGACCTGCAAGCGGCGTTGGTCGACAAGGCCGAAACCTATGCCGAAGCGGTCATGCCCGGCTTCACCCATCTGCAATCGGCCCAGCCGGTGACGTTCGGCCACCACCTGCTCGCCTATGTCGAGATGATCTCGCGCGACCGGGGCCGGTTCCGCGACGCCCGCGCGAGGCTGAATGAATGCCCGCTCGGCGCGGCGGCGCTGGCCGGCACGTCTTTCCCGATCGACCGTTTCGCCACGGCGCAGGCGCTCGGCTTCGACCGCCCCACCGCCAACTCGCTCGACAGCGTGTCCGACCGCGATTTCGTGCTGGAAACCCTGGCCGCCGCCGCCATCGCCGCCACGCATCTGTCACGTTTCGCTGAAGAAATCGTGCTATGGACCACGCCGCAATTTGGTTTCATCAGCCTGTCCGACAAGTTCACCACGGGCTCGTCGATCATGCCGCAAAAGCGCAATCCCGACGCCGCCGAACTGGTGCGCGGCAAGTCGGGCCGCGTCATCGGCGATCTCGCCGGCCTGCTGATCGTGATGAAGGGCCTGCCTTTGGCCTATTCCAAGGACATGCAGGAAGACAAGGAAGGCTGTTTCGACTCGCTGCAAAGCCTGTCTTTGTGCATCGCCGCCATGGCCGGCATGATCAGGGACATGACGCCCAAGCTGGAAAAGATGAAGGCGGCGGCGGGGTCGGGCTATTCCACCGCCACCGATCTCGCGGACTGGCTGGTGCGCGCGCTTAATCTGCCGTTCCGTCAGGCCCATCATGTCACCGGCCGCATCGTGGCGCTGGCGGCCGACAGCGGCAAGGAGCTGGAACAGTTGACGCTTGATGAGATGCAAGGCGTCGAGCCGGCCATCACGGCGGAGGTGTTCGACGTGCTCGGCGTGGAGAAATCTGTGCGCAGCCGTCTCTCCTATGGCGGCACGGCGCCAAGCAACGTGCTGGTGCAGGCGCGCGGCTGGAAGCAGAAACTCGCGCAGAAATAATTTTGGGGGCGCGACTTTTTCGCGCGCTTTAAGCTATAGTCCGCGCAAACGGAGAGGTCTTGACCTTGGCTGGAAAAATCCTTCGCGTCCTCACGGCCGCTTCCCTGCTCGCCGCCGCGCTCGCGCTCGAAGGCTGCGGTCGCAAGGGTGTTCCCGAGGCGGCCTCGACCGCCGAACTGCCGGCCAATTCGCCGCAAAGGCTGCCGCGCGGCGTAAACGATCCCGCGCTGAAAGCCGGCGCGACCAAGCAGCCCACGCCCTTCGACATCCTGCTGTAACCCATGCGTCATTTTGCTTATGAACACGGCGTGCTTCACGCCGAAGGTCACGCGTTGCCGGATTTGGCGCGGGAGGTCGAGACCCCGTTCTATCTTTACAGCGCCGCCACCATCCGCCGCCATTTCAACGTGTTCTCGCAGGCCGTCGCCGATCTCGACGCTTTGGTCTGCTATGCGATGAAGGCCAATTCCAACCAGGCGGTGTTAAAACTGCTGGCGGGCATGGGCGCGGGCATGGACGTGGTGTCGGAAGGCGAACTTTTGCGCGCGAAGGCGGCCGGCGTCGAGGGAAAGAAGATCACGTTTTCCGGCGTCGGCAAGACCGAGCGCGAAATCGCGCTGGCGCTTGATCTCGGCATTTTCTGCTTCAACGTCGAATCCGAGCCGGAGCTTGAGCGCATTTCGCAAATCGCTTTTGCGCGCGGCGCGGTTGCGCCGATTTCGATCCGCGTCAATCCCGACGTGGACGCCAAGACCCACGCGAAAATTTCCACCGGCAAGTCGGAAAACAAGTTCGGCGTTCCGATTTCGGTCGCGGCCGACGTTTACGACCGCGCGGGCAAACTGCCGGGGGTGAAGATCGCCGGCGTCGACATGCATATCGGCTCGCAAATCACCGATCTCGCGCCGTTCGACAACGCTTTCGCCATTCTGGCCAAATTCGTCGGCGAATTGCGCCGACGCGGCCACGCCCTCGGCCATGTCGATCTCGGCGGCGGCCTGGGCATCCCCTATTCCGAACAGGACAATCCGCAAAGCTATCATCCCGCGCTTTATGCGGAGGTCGTGCGCCGCCATATAAAACCGCTGGGCGTGAAAACAGTGTTCGAGCCGGGGCGGCTGATCGTCGGCAACGCTGGCGTCCTCGTCACCAAGGTCATTTATGTGAAGCGCGGCGCCGGGAAAAATTTCATCATCGTTGACGCCGCCATGAACGATCTGGTGCGCCCCACGCTCTACGAAGCCCACCACGACATTTTTCCGGTGGCGCAGGCGCCGGAGGGCGCGGCGACAATCAAGGCGGATCTGGTCGGCCCGGTCTGCGAGACCGGCGATTACCTCGCCAAGGCCCGCACCCTGCCCGTGCCGCAACCCGGAGACCTGCTGGCGGTGATGTCGGCGGGCGCCTATGGCGCGGCCCAGGCCTGCACCTACAACAGCCGACTGCTGGTCCCGGAAGTGCTCGTGGATGGCGACAGGACGGCCGTGATCCGTCCCCGCCTGAGCTATCAGGACTTGATCGGACTCGACCGCGTTCCCAACTGGCTGGATTAAAGCATGATCCCAAAAAGTGGAGGCCGGTTTTTGGAAAAGATCAGGCTCGCGTGAAAGACTCCA
The DNA here is from genome assembly GCF_002937075.1 of Rhodoblastus sphagnicola. Lineage (GTDB taxonomy): Bacteria > Pseudomonadota > Alphaproteobacteria > Rhizobiales > Beijerinckiaceae > Rhodoblastus > Rhodoblastus sphagnicola. Next base: position 49,349 of record NZ_NHSJ01000073.1, on the reverse strand, counting down.
GATCCTGAGGCGTTTCCGTGGAAACGGCTCAGGATCTGGAGCATAATCCCTGCCAGGCCGGGAGCGGAGACAGCATGAAGGATGAGCGGGACGACCTGCGCGCGGCAAAAGCGCGGCTGAACCGGCTCACCCTCCTGACGCAGCTTGCCCTGTTTCTCGAAACCCTGATCGTCCTGCTCGCCCCCGCCGTCGCTCTGCTGCTGGCTTTTGTCGCCCTGTCCTGGACCGGGCTGTGGCTGAACGCGCCGCCGGCCGGGCGGATCGCCGGCGGCCTTGGCCTTGGCGCGCTGCTGGTCGCGACGCTCGCCCGCCTGCGCCATCTGCGCTGGAGCGACCGGCGGCAAGCGCGCGAAAAACTCGACCGCGACCGCGAGGACGCCCCCGCCGCCGCCCTTGCCGACGCGCTCGCCAATGAAGGGCCGGCCGAAGGCCCGACAAGCCTGCTATGGACCGCGCATCTTCTACGCGTGCGGAAAAGCGTGGAAAAACTGCGCGCGCCCCCGCCCGCGCCACGCCTCGCCGCGCACGATCCCCTCGGCCTTGGCGCGCTCGCGGTTCTCGCGCTTTGCGCCACGGCTTTCGTCGCCGGCTCGGAGAAACACATCCGCCTCGCCGCCGCCTTCGACTGGCGCGCCGCCGCGCCCGGCGCATCGACGCGCGTCGATCTCTGGATCGACCCGCCGCGCTACACCGGCAAGCCGCCCATCGTGCTGACGCTCAACCGGGCCGGCGAGCAAGCCGTGTCCGCGCCGGTCGGCTCCCTGGTGGTGGCGCGGGCCGGCAATCCCGGCGCCCTCGACATCGCGGCGTCGGACGGCCTGGAGCCGGCGCCCGAAAAAGGTGACGAAAGGCGTTTTGTGCTGCGCGGCGACAGCCGACTGACCCTCTCCGGCGCGGCCTCCGGGGTTTTCGCCGTTCACTCCGAACCCGACCTGCCGCCGAAAATTTCTGTTGTCGGCGACATAAAGGTTAACGCGCGCGGCACGTTCTCGCTGTCCTATCGCATCGAGGACGATTATGGCGCGCGCGACGCCAGAATCACCGCCCGTCCCGTCGAGGACCGGGGACGCGCGCTTTACGACCCGCCCGAGGCGCCGCTGGAGCTGCCGGCGGAGCCGGGCGGGCTTGGCGAAGCCCGGAGCACGCTGGACTGGAGCGACAGTCCCTATGCCGGACGCAAGGTCGATCTGCGCCTGAGCGTTCGTGACGAAGCCGGACAGGAAGGCGAGGTCTTGGTCGGCGATTTCGTACTGCCGCGCAAGCCGTTGAAGAACCCGCTGGCGCTGGCGCTGGCCGAACAGAGGCGAATCCTCGCGCTGGACGCCGACCGCAGGGCGCAAACCCAGTTTGCGCTGGAGGCGCTGGATTTCGCGCCCGATCTGTTCACGCCGAAATTTTCCGTCCATCTCGGCCTGCGCTATGGCGTCACCGCCCTGCGCCATGCCCGCAATGACGACGATTTGCGCGAGGTCGCCGACCATCTCTGGGCCATGGCGTTGCAGATCGAGGAGGGCGAGATGTCCCAGGCCGAGCGCGCGTTGCGCGCGGCGGAAAAGGCGCTGCGCGACGCCATGAAGGCCGGCGCGCCCAAGGAGGAAATCGACCGCCTCACCCGCGACCTGCAAAAGGCGATGGAGAATTTTCTGGCGGAAATGACGAAAAAGGCGCCGCACAGAAGCGGCGAAAACCAGACCGGCGAGGGCCGCTCGGTCTCGCCGGAAGATTTCCAGAAAATGCTGGAGCAGATGAAGAAGGCTCTTGCAGACGGCGACATGGAGACCGCCCAGGCCCTGCTCGACCAGATGCAATCCATGCTGGAAAACCTTCAGAACGCCGAAGGCGGCCCGTCGCAAAAATCGCGCAGCCGCCAGACCCGGCGCGATCTCGACAAAATGATGCGCGAGCAGCAACAATTGCGCGACGAAACCGCCGAGCAGGAGCGCGCCAAAGGCCCCCCGGGGTCGCCAGGACAGGACCCTCAGCCGGGCGAAGGCCAAAAGGAAGGCCAAAAGCCCGGCGGCAAAGCCCAAAAGGGCGAAAAACCGGCCCCCGGCGGCGCGCTGGAGCAGCGCCAGGGCCAGTTACGCGAAAAACTCGATGCGCTCAGGCGCGGCGCGCCGGGCATGGACGGCAAGGCGGCCGACGGGCTGAAACAGGCCGAAGAGGCCATGAAGGACGCGCAGAACGCGCTGAAGCACGGCGATGAGGACGACGCCATGGCCGACCAGCAGCGCGCGCTCGACCAGATGGGCAAGAGCGCGGGCGAAATGGCCAAGGGCGAAAAGGACGGGGACTCGCAGGAAGCCGGCGGCCAGCAGCGCGGCGGGCGCGACAAGAACGGCGAAGGCCCGTTCGACAACGCCCAGCGTAGCGACGCCGTCAAAGCCACCGCCGCGCAAAAGGCGCGAAAAATCCTCGACGAAGTCCGCAAACGGCTCGCCGACCCCAGCCGCGCGCAAGAGGAACTGGACTATCTGGAAAGGTTGATCCGTCCCAATTAGTTTTTATCACTTTCACTCCTCGCGTTTCCGCGTCATGTTGCGCGCCCAACACGATGCAGGCTCCATGGTCAAGCTCAACAGAATCTATACCCGCACCGGCGACGACGGCACGACCGGCCTCTCCGATGGCGCGCGGCGGCCGAAATGCGACGCGCGCGTCGAGGCCTATGGCGCGATCGACGAGACCAATTCGGTGATCGGCCTCGCGCGACTCTCGACCCGCGATCTGCCCGATCTCGACGCCATGCTGGAGCGCATTCAGAACGACCTGTTCGACCTCGGCGCCGATCTGGCGACGCCCCCCGCCGAAAAACCGCCGGAGCACGAACCGCTGCGGGTGATCGAAGCGCAGGTGGAGTGGCTGGAGCGCGAAATCGACGCGCTCAACGCCCGCCTGGCGCCGCTGCACTCTTTCGTGCTGCCGGGCGGCTCGCCCGCCGCCGCCGGTCTGCATCTCGCCCGCGCCGTGTCGCGGCGCGCCGAGCGCCGCATGGTCGAGGCGCAGCGCAAGGGCGAGGAGATCGGCCATCCCGCCATGGCCTATGTCAACCGCCTGTCCGATTTCCTGTTCGTGGCGGCGCGGATCGCCAATGCCGATGGCGCGACCGACGTGCTGTGGCGCCCCGGCGCCAACAGATAAGCGGGAAGGACTTTTTTCCGAGCGGCGCCGCGATTGACTAAGCGATCGGCCCCGACTAACAAACCTAACGGATCCCAATAGATCATACCTAAACTATTCCCGCGTTTGGAGGTTCAAGCCGATGAAACTTCTGGTGCCCGTAAAGCGGGTGGTCGATTACAATGTGAAGATTCGCGTCAAGACGGATGGGTCGGGCGTCGAACTCGCCAATGTCAAAATGTCGATGAATCCGTTCGACGAAATCGCGGTGGAAGAGGCCCTGCGCCTGAAGGAAGCCGGCAAGGCGACGGAAGTGATCGTCGTCTCCATCGGCCCGCAGCAGGCGACGGAAACCCTGCGCACCGGCCTCGCCATGGGCGCGGATCGCGGCATTCTGGTGAAGACCGACGAAACCGTCGAGCCGCTGGCCGTCGCCAAGATTCTCAAGGCCGTGGCGCTGGAAGAACAGCCCGGCCTGATCATCCTCGGCAAGCAGGCGATCGACGACGATTCCAACCAGACCGGCCAGATGCTCGCCGCGCTGCTCGGCTGGGGCCAGGGCACGTTCGCGTCGAAAATCGAGGTCGCCGACGGAACGGTCGATGTGACCCGCGAAGTCGATGGCGGCTTGCAAACGGTGACGCTGAAGACGCCGGCGGTGGTGACCACCGATCTGCGCCTCAACGAGCCGCGCTACGCCTCGCTGCCCAACATCATGAAGGCGAAGAAGAAGCCTATTCTCGACAAGACCCCCGCCGACTACGGCGTTGACGTGACGCCGCGTCTAAAAGTGCTGAAGACCACCGAGCCGGCGGCGCGCAAGGCGGGTGTGAAAGTCGGTTCGGTCGCCGAACTGGTGGCGAAACTCAAGGATGAGGCCGGAGTGATCTGATGACGACCCTTCTTCTCGCTGAAGTTCATGGCGGCAAGCTGAACGACGCCACCGCCAAGGCGCTCACCGCCGCGAGCGCGCTGGGCGGCCCGGTGCATATTCTCGTCGCCTGCGGCTCGGATGCAGCCGCGCAAGCCGCCGCCAAGCTGGCGGGCGTCGAAAAGGTGCTGACCGCCTCCGGCGACGTCTACAAGCACCAACTCGCCGAAGCCACCGCCGATCTGATCGTGTCGCTGGCCGGCGGCTATGACGCCATCGTCGCGCCGGCCAGCTCCAACGGCAAGAACGTGCTGCCGCGCGTCGCCGCCCTGCTCGACGTGGCGCAAGTGTCGGAAATCTCGAAAGTGGTGTCGCCCGACACGTTCGAGCGCCCGATCTACGCCGGCAACGCCATCCAGACCGTGCAGGCGACCGATTCCAAGAAGGTGATCACGGTGCGCACGTCAACCTTCGCTGCGGCCGGCGAAGGCGGTTCGGCGCCGATCGAGGCGGTTTCGGCGCCTGCGGATTCCGGGCTGTCGCGCTTCAAGAGCGAGGCGCTGGCGGTTTCGGACCGCCCGGAGCTGACGTCCGCGAAGATCATCATTTCCGGCGGGCGCGCGATGCAGAACGCGGAAAACTTCAAGACCTACATCGAGCCGGTGGCCGACAAGCTCGGCGCGGCCATGGGGGCGTCGCGCGCCGCCGTGGACGCCGGCTATGCGCCGAACGACTGGCAGGTTGGCCAGACCGGCAAGGTGGTGGCGCCGGAGCTTTACATCGCCGTCGGCATTTCCGGCGCGATCCAGCATCTGGCGGGCATGAAGGATTCCAAGGTGATCGTGGCGATCAACAAGGACGAGGAGGCGCCGATCTTCCAGGTCGCCGATTACGGCCTGGTCGCCGACCTCTATCAGGCCCTGCCGGAACTCAAGGAAGAGCTGGGCAAGATCGGCCGCTGAGCGGGCGATCTGAAAACTTTCGAAGTCGATGGCGCCGCCAAGAAACGCCATCGACTCTAGACCTATGGACTGCCGACGATTAAGCCCTATGATCGCCGCCGGTTCCACCCTCCGGGAATGAATCATGAGTTTCGAAATTCGCAAGATTGGCGTCGTCGGCGCGGGACAGATGGGTTGTGGCATCGCCCAGGTCAGCGCGGCCGCGGGTTTCGAAGTTCTGCTCAATGATGTTTCCCCCGAGCGGATCGAGGCGGGCATCGCGCGGATCGCCGCCAATCTCGGCCGCCTCGTCGAGCGCGGCGGCATGGCCCCGGCGGACAAGGACGAAACGCTCGCCCGCATCAGACCGGCCGCCGATTTCGCCGCCTTGGCCGACGCCGATCTGGTGATGGAGGCCGCCTCGGAAAACGAGGAGGTGAAACGCGCCGTTTTCACATCTTTGTGCAATCACCTCAAGCCCGAGGCGATCCTCGCCACCAACACCTCGTCGATCTCGATCACCCGGCTTGCCTCGGTCACCAACCGTCCCGGCCGCTTCATCGGCATTCACTTCATGAATCCGGTGCCGCGCATGCAACTCGTCGAGTTGATCCGGGGCATTGCGACCGATGACGACACCTTCGCCGCCTCCAGGGTCTATATCGAGAAGCTGCACAAGACCGTAACAGTCTCCGAGGATTTCCCCGCCTTCATCGTCAACCGCATCCTGCTGCCGATGATCAACGAGGCGATTTATACCCTCTACGAAGGCGTCGGCTCGGTGGACGCCATCGACACGGCCATGCGGCTCGGCGCCAATCACCCGATGGGGCCGCTGCAACTCGCTGATTTCATTGGCTTGGACACGTGTCTGTCGGTGATGCAGGTGCTGCACGAGGGGCTGGCGGATTCCAAATACCGCCCCTGCCCGCTGCTGGTGAAATATGTCGAGGCCGGCTGGCTCGGCCGCAAGACGCAGCGCGGGTTCTACGATTATCGCAGCGGGGCGCCCATTCCCACCCGTTGAGGCGGCTGCGCTGAGTCAAGAAACCCTTACCAGAGTCTTCACAAAGGCGTCATCAAGCCTATAGATTATCGCCGACAGGGAATCGGTGGTGGACTCATTCGCCCGACCGGTTTACGGAGACGGCGCATGATCCTTCATGACTGGCCCAGTTCCGATATCTGCGATCCGGCCCGCGCCAGGGTCAGGGCTTTTGCGCCCGTAAGACCGATCCCCCTCCATCCCAGGACTCGGAGGGCGGGATGAGCGCCACGTTTCTGCATTCTTCCCCCGGAAGCGATGCGGAAACGCCGCCGCCGCTCTACGCATCCCTGATTTCGCCTCCCCTCTGCCTGGCCGCGACGCCGGGCGTGTGCGCGTGTGGGAAAATTCCTGAAATTTTCACGACATGGAGGGCGGAGTGAACGCTTCCGTCGCCAATCTTCGAACTCTCGTGCTCAACGCCGACATGCAGCCCGTGAGCTGGGCGCCCCTCTCGATCTGGAGCTGGCAGGACGCTCTGGTCGCTTTGCTCAAGGGGCGCGTTTATCCCGTTGCCAATTACGACGACATCAGGGTGCATTCCGCCAACCAAACCTATGAAGTGCCTTCGGTGGTGGCGCTCAAAAGCTATCACCGGCGAAAAAACATCGCCTTCACGCGCTATCATGTTTTTTTGCGCGACGAATTCACCTGCCAGTATTGCGGCCAGAAGGGGCTAGCGAAGGATCTGACGTTTGACCACGTCACGCCGCGCGCGAAAGGCGGCCAGACCAGTTGGAAGAACATTGTCACCTGCTGCCAGCGCGACAATCTTCTGAAAGCCGACATGACCCCGCGCCAGGCCGGTCTGAAATTGCGCCGCGCGCCGTTCGAGCCGACCCCGTTCCAACTCGACATGATCGCCCGCCGCCTGCCGCAGGCGAACAGCGAATTGCACAAGACCTGGAACGATTTTCTCTACTGGGATTCCGAACTGGAAGGCTGAGATGGTCGCGAACCGCCAGAAAGCCGCGCAAAAAGAAACGCCCGGTCTTGCGACCGGGCGTTGAAGTCGTGGGAGACCCGCCGGCTTCTTGGCGCCGACGGGATTCCGATTACTTCAGGTCCTTCGAGGTCAGGTCGAAGGAAAGCGTCGCGACGAAGCGGTCGTCGGCGTAATTGCAGTTCGTGCCATTAACCACAGTCGGGATGCCGACCAACTGGTAAGCAGCCGCGCGGCTCAGATCGGTGCCGTAGTAGCGCAGATCGAGAGTCAGGAACTTCCAGGTGTAGGACACGCCAGCATTCCAGTAGTTATAGTCCGGCAGCTTGCCGCTGGCGTCGCCGAGATAGACGTAGTTATCCGAATTGGCACCCCTGTAAACACTGTCCAGCTTGCCAAGCCACTGGTGACCGAATTCACCCGACAGAGCAAAAGCCGAAAGCTGACCCGGCAGGGTGTACTTGACGGTGCCGGACAGATATTCGCCGTCCGCGCCGGTGTTGAGGTAGCTCGGGGTATAGAAGACGTTCAGACCGAGCGAGAGCGCGTCGTTAATCGCATAGCTCGGCTTGAAGTAGATTTCGAAAAAGGTCGGATTGCGCGGAGCCAAGCCGATGATGCCGTTGGACGAGGTATAGGCCGCGTTCTGAACGCGGTTGGTCGGCGAGTCCGGATAGCCGTAGCCGATGGCGCCGAGGTCGAAGGAGAACGCGCCGTGCGTGCCGCGGATGCCGCCGAAGCCATCGAGCTCGAGCGCCGGCGAGCCGACCGGGAAGATGTTGTTGGTGAACTTGATCGATTCGCCGGAGACGCCGACATAGAACTGGTAATCAGCGGTCCAGTTGTAGCGGATTTCGCCATGGGCCGAGACGCTCGGCTGATGGTTCGACTGGGTGATGCCGCGGAAGAGGTAGTCCGAGGTGAGACCGGCGCCGATGTCGTAATCCCAGGGGCTGGTGACGATCGGGGCGACAGGGGCGGCCTTGGTGCTCGGCAGGTCGCCAGCGAAGGCGGTCCCTGCCGAAGCCGCCAGCACAACGGCGGCGAGGGAGAGCTTGTTCATAGGTATTCTCCAGGACGAAATCAGTGATGCAAACATGCGCTCGGCGCAACCAATCCCTCAAGCTCAAGACTTAGGCGTTTGCTCATTTATTATGCAAATAACGCCATGAATAATGACTTGTCCAAGCGACGTTGCGCAAATGTCACAAGGTTGGGCGCCACCTGCCCGACGCCGCTAAAGGTTGCGTCCGGCGGCCGTGCGCAGCCGCCGAATCAGGCTTGGCGCGGCGGCCCCAGACGCCCAAGTCGGGCGCGCGTCGCGGAATCGTCGAGCAAGGCGCTCGCCGGCGTGGCGAAACGATGCCGCCAGTTCGGCTTTTCCACGGTCGTGCCGGGAACATTGGGCTGCACATCGCTCGCAATCGCGTCTTCCAGCGCGACAAGCTTCATCGCGCAGGGGCTGCGCGCGATGAAATCCAACGCGGCGTCCACCACCGGCGCCGCATCGGCCGGCGCGGGGCGCTCGCCGGAGGCGACTCCGGCCTGCTGGAACGCCGCCCAGAGCAGGCCGCGATCCCAGGCGCGAATGTCCTCGGCCTGCTGGCGGTCCGTTTCCAACTCGAGATCGGCGCCCTTCCACCATCCGGCGGTCGAAATCATGTCATGGGTGGAGGTCATCGCCGCCGCCTGCGGCGACCAGCCCCAGGGCGACCGAAACCCTTGCGCGTCGCGCTCGAATCGCAGCACCCGCATTCCCGCGATCCCTTGCGCGGCAAGAGCGTCGGCGAAATCCATCGGCAGCGTGCCCAGATCCTCGCCGATGATCAGCGCGCGATGGCGCCAGGATTCCAACGCGGTCAACCGGAACAGGGTTTCGGCGGGATAGGTCACATAGGCGCCGTCGAGCGCGCCGGCGCCTTCCGGAATCAGCCAGAGCCGGCTCAGGCCCATCACATGGTCGATACGCAAGCCGCCGGAATGGCGCAGATTGGCGCGCAGGGTGTCGATGAACGGGGAGAAGCTCTTCGCCGCCAGGCCGCGCGGCGAAAAACCGGTGAGGCCCCAGTTCTGGCCCTCGGCGGAATAATAATCGGGCGGGGCGCCGATGCTCAGGCCTTGCAACACCTCGTCCGGCCGCGCCCAGGCGTGCGCGCCGGCGGGATCGATGCCAATGGCCAAATCCGCGATCAGCCCGGCCCGCATGCCGGCGTCGCGGCAGGCGCGCTGCGCGGCGCCATAGCTGCGCTCGACGAGCCATTGCAGGAAAATCTGGAACTCCAGTTCGGCCGCATGGGCGCCTGCGAATTTTCGCGCCGCGGCGCCCGGTCGGCGAAGACTCTTGGGCCAATGACGCCAGTCCCACCGCGCGGGATCGGCGCAATGGGCGCCGTGCAGAGTTTCGAACAGCGCGAAATCTTTTAACAGGTCCGACGCGTCGTCGCGAAAACGCTTGAAGTCGCCATACTGTTCGGCCTGCGGCAGCAGGTCGAACAGGGCGCGAAACAGCGCATGCTTGGCCGCATGCGCGGCGGGCCAGTCAATCAGCGGCGCGCCGGAAAGGGTTTCGATGCGTTCGCCCAAATCCGCCGCCGCGACGGCGCGCCGAACAAAATCCTCCGGGAAGACCAGGGCGGGATCGGCCGCGAGCGGATTGAAGAACAGCCGCGTCGAGGGCGAATAGGGGCTGTAGTGGTCCGGGGTGGAGCCGAACAGCGCATGAACAGGCGAAATCGCGAGGAAATCGGCGCCGAGTCGCGCCGCTGAACTCCCGAGCGCGGCGACGCCGCCGAAATCGCCGACGCCGCAATCATGCGCCGAGCGCAGCGAATAGACTTGAGCGGCCAAGCCCCAGCCGGGCGCGCCGTCGTTGAGGTCCGCGAAGGTCACGCAGCGTTCCGGCGCGACCGCCACCACACAGTCGCCGCCGCGAAGATGCAGACTGTGATAGCCCGGCGTCGCGAAACCCGGCAGGGTCAGGCGGCCCGCCGCCCCTTCGATCGGGCGGATCCGGCATTGCGTTCCGTCTTCGAGCGTGGCTTCGATCCCATTCGGCAAGCGGCCGGAGAACGCCAGGTCGATCGGCTGATTGACCCGCACAGCCACAAATCGCGCGCGCGCCGTGTCGGCGTCGAGCAGCCTCAGTGAATCCCGCAATTCGTCATCTCGGCCGGCGGGAAGCCCGAGCGCGGCCAGGATGGCGCGCAGGCTGTCGGCGGAAACGCGGCGGTCGGCGCCGGTCTGATCGCGCCAGGAGGTGGCGATTCCGGCGCGCGCCGCGAGGTTTTCCAGCATTTCGTCCGACATGGCTTCTGTCCCGTCACGTTGAAGTCGCGATTGATGCGCGACGATACGACGCATTGCAAGACCCCAACAAACCAGATTGAGTACGTTTTTGATTGTGCGCCGCGAAAAATGACTCTCGCTTTTGCGGGGCTGTGCTACGATGACCCTTATGCGACAATCAAAAGTAACGACTTCTAAATGTTCACAGTTGGGTCACAAGAACACATAGCCGGTTAGAGCGAGCCAGATCATGTGCATGTTGCTGTGCGAGAGTGATCTCGAAGTGTCTAGGTCCGTCGCCAAAGCCCTGCGCAGTCGAGGCGTGGCGGACATCCAGATCGCCGACAGCGCTGAAACGGCCTCCCGCCTGCTCGATCTGCATCAAATCTCCGTCGCAGTGGTCGATTTCGCGGCCGTGGGCCAACATCTCGTGCGCTCCCTGTCCGAGCGCGGCGCCGAGGTCATCCTCTATTCGCACAAGCAGCCCGATCCCGCGGAATTAGCCGATCTGCACTATATTTTCGTCGACAAATCCGTGGATGCCGACGCGCTTGCGCATCTCGCCCTGTCCCAGCGCCGCCTCGCCTACCGCTTGCGCGCCTGACGCGCGAAAAGAGCGATGATCGTTGAAATTGTGCTCTTCAATTTGCCCAATGGCGCGACCCGCGAAACCGCCATGGCGCTTTATGAAAAGACGGCGGCGCGCTGGGCGGATAATCCAGACCTGATCGCGAGATATTACTATTTCGATCCTGAAACAGGCGAAGGCGGCGGCGTCTACCTTTGGCCCGACCGTGCGGCGGCGCAACGCTGGCATGGGCCGGATTACCGCAAGATGATCGCGGAATTCTACGGCTCCGCGCCTAGAATTCGTATCCTGGACGCCCTCATGCGCGTCGCTCCCGGCGCCATCCAGCAACTCTGAGTTCTGACAAAGCTCTGCGCGCCCCCGCCGCGCGCGACAAATCGTCGCACTTCAGCTTGTTCTCAGTCCTGCGCGCTGATCGTCTTGGCGAACCGGGTCCGGCATAGGGCGAGGATCGCCACGCCGATCACGGCCAGGATGAGCATCTCCCGCCAGACCATGTCCACGCCCGCGCCACGATAGAGCACGGCCTGCGCGAAGGCGACGAAATGCGTGTTCGGCGTGAACGCCATCACGAATTGCAGCCAGGACGGCATGGTTTCCAGCGGCGTGGTGCTGCCCGACAGCAGATAGAGGATGATGATCACCGGCAGCGACAGCAAGCCGAATTGCGGCATGGTGCGGGCGAAAGTGGCCAGCAGCAGGCCGAGCGCCGTGACCGAAATCATGAACAGGATCGAGCCGACGATGAACAGCGGCACCGATCCGACGATGGGAATGCCCAAGCCCCAGCGCACCACCACCTGGAGCGACAGCATCGAGGCGGCGACGATCACCGCGCCATTGGCGAAAATCTTCGCCAGCATGATCTCCAGCGGCGTCACCGGCATCACCAGCAAATGCTCGATGGTGCCGTGCTCGCGCTCGCGAATCAGCGCGGAGCCCGTCAGGATGACCGAGAGGATCGCCACATTGTTGATCACCTCCATCACGGCGGTGAACCACATGGAATTGAGGTTCGGGTTGAATTTCGAGCGCACCACCAGATCGACCGGCGCGGCGCTGTCGCCATCGGCGCGGCGCAGGAAGGAGGCCGTTTCGCGCAAGACGATTTCCTGAATGTAAACAGCCCCGTTGCCGGCCAAGGCCATGGCCGTGGCGTCCACATTGATCTGGATCGACGGCGTCTTGCCGGCGAGCGCGTCGGATTCAAATTTGGGCGGAATCTCGACGACAAAGACATAACGGCCGCTGTCCATGCCCGAATCGATCTCCGACGGCGCGATCACATCCGCCGTCTTGAACAGCGGCGGCAACAGCGCCGACGTGATGCGGCGCGACAGTTCCGAATGATCCTCGTCCACGATCGCCGCCTGGGCGGATTCGACCTCGAATTTCAGCCCCGTCGCCACCTGCACCACCGCCACGGTGAAAACGTAGAACATGATGCCGAGCAGGACCGGATCGGCCAGGAGACTGCGGAACTCCTTGACGCTGAGCCTGAAAATACGCCAGAGCGACGAGACCATTCAAGCCTCCTGCTTGCGCAGCGCCAGGACGGCGCAGAGCTGGTAGAACAGGCCGAACGCCAGCAGGACCAAAAGGTTGGGCGCGAGATGCATGAAATCCATGCCCTTGGTGAAGGCGCCGATGCTGATCTCCTGGAACCAGCCGCAGGGAAAAGCCAACCCCACCAGACGTCCGCCCGTGGACAGCGAGGCGACCGACACCAGCAAACCTGAGAAATTCACCGCCGGAATGATCGAAACCACCGCCGTAGCGAACAGGGCCGCCACCTGCGTGCGCAGGAATGCGGAGAACAAAATGCCGAGCGACGTCGTGGCGTAAATGTAAAACGCCGCGCCAAGAACCAGCGCCAGCGCGGAACCGCGCACCGGCAAGCCAAACAGCAGCAGCGCCGTCGCCATCAATATGCCGAAGCTGACAAAGGACAGGACGATATAAGGCGCCTGCTTGCCGAGCAGGAACTCCACCCGCGTCACCGGCGTCGAGCGGAAATTGGCGATGGAGCCGACTTCCTTTTCCCTGACCACGCCGAGCGCCGTCAGCATGGAGGGCACCAGCATGAGGATGAGCATGATCACGCCGGGAATGATCGAATAGATGCTCTTGAACGCCTGATTGTAGCGGAACCGCGTCTCGACGTTGATCGGCGACGCCGCGACGGTCAGGCCGCGCCGGCGATGCTGCTCGGCGAGCCAGGTTTGCGAAATGCCGGTTATGTACGAGCGGATGGTCTCGCCGCGGAACGGCATGGCGCCGTCGATCCAGACCGCCACCCGCGGCCCCTTGCCGGCGACGAGATCGCGGCCGAAGCCGGCGGGAATCTCCACCACCAGCTTCAATTCGCCGGTGGACAGGCGGCGGTCGATCTCGCTCGCCGATGTGACGTCGGACTTCTGGCTGAAATAGCGCGACCCCGCGAAATTTTCCAGCAATTCGCGGCTTTCCAGCGAATTGTCCTGGTCATTGACCGCATAGGCCAAATTTTCGACGTCGAAGGAAATGCCATAGCCGAAGGTGAGCAGCAGCGTCAGCGGCCCGACAAAGGCGAAGATCAGCCGCAGCCGATCACGCAAGATTTCCATGGCCTCGCGCCGGGCATAGGCCCACAGCCGCGCGGGATCGAACCGCCGGACGGCGCTGGCGGCGGCGCGCGGCGCGGAAAAGCCGACCGCTTCGGCCGGCTCCGCGCCTTCGCCGGCTCCTTCGAGGTAGGAGATGAACGTCTGCTCCAGATCGGCCTTGCCGCGCGCCGCCACCAGAGCGGCGGGCGCGTCGACCGCCAGAACTTTGCCCGCGTGCATCAGCGAGATACGATCGCAACGCTCGGCTTCGTTCATGAAATGGGTCGAGATGAAGATCGTCACCCCGTCCTCGCGCGACAGGGCGATCAGCAGGCGCCAGAACGAATCCCGCGCAATCGGATCGACGCCCGAGGTCGGCTCGTCGAGAATCAGCACCTCCGGCTTGTGCAGCACCGCGACCGCCAGTTGCAGGCGCTGGCGGATGCCGAGCGGCAGGCTTTCCGGCTTCTGGTCGGCGACCCCGTCGAGGTCGAACCGCGCCAGCATCTCCTTCACCCGCGCGGTGGCGCCGGGCTCCGGCAATTCGAACAATTGCGCGTGCAGCACCAGATTCTGCCGCACCGTCAGTTCGGAATAGAGCGAAAAGCCCTGCGACATGTAGCCGACGCGGCGGCGGGTGGCCATGTCGCCCGCATCGAGCCTTTGGCCGAACAGAAGCGCTTCGCCCTCGGTTGGCGCGAGCAGGCCGGTCAGCATTTTCATCGTGGTGGATTTGCCGCAGCCGTTGGAGCCGAGGAAACCGAAAATCTCGCCGCGCCTTATGCGAAAATTTACATGATCCACGGCGGTGAACTTGCCAAACCGGCAGGTGAGGTTTTCCGCCTCGATGGCGTAACCCTCGCCCTCGACCAGCGGCGGCAGCACGACCGCGCTATGGTCGGCGCGGGCCTCCGGCGGCAGCAGCGCGATAAAGGCGGCGTCGAGCGATTTTTCCCTGGTCAGGGCGCGCAAATCGGCCGGCGCGCCGGAGCCGATGATCTTGCCGCCGTCCAGCGCCGCGAGCCAGTCGAACCGCTCGGCCTCCTCCATATAGGCGGTGGCGACCGCCACGCTCATGCCCGGCCGCCGCGCGCGGATGCGGTCGATCAAATCCCAGAATTGCCGGCGCGACAGCGGATCGACGCCGGTGGTGGGTTCGTCGAGGATCAACAAATCGGGGTCGTGGATCAGCGCGCAGCACAAAGACAGCTTCTGCTTCATGCCGCCGGACAATTGCCCGGCCGGGCGGTCCGGAAAGGGATCGAGGCCGGTGGACGCCAGCAATTCCTTGATCCGGGCCTCGCGCTCCGCCGCGCCCTGGCCGAACAGCCGGCCGAAGAAATCGAGATTTTCGAACACGGACAGGGTGGGATAGAGGTTGCGGCCCAATCCCTGCGGCATGTAGGCGATGCGCGCGGCGCAGGCGGCGCGGTGGCCGGAGTCGGCCATGTCGCCGCCGAGCGCCGTCACGCCGCCGCTCTGGATGCGCCTGACGCCCGCGACCAGCGCCAGCAGCGTCGACTTGCCGACGCCATCCGGGCCGATCAGGCCGATCATCTTCCCTTCTGGCAAGGCGATGGTCACATCGTCGAGCGCCCGCGTCGTCCCATAGAGCTGGGTGACGTTTGCGAGGGCGGCGACGTCGCTCATTGCGGCAGCTTCACCTTGAGGGCTTCAGGCCAGTCCTTGGCGTGATCGACCCGCAAATAGGCCATGCCGCGCACGCCGGTCTTCACTTCGTTCTCATATTTGCGCAGCAGGTCGGGCGGCAGGGTCAGTTTGACGCGGAACATCAGCTTTTCCCGCTCCTCCTGCGTCTCCACCGCCTTGGGCGTGAACTGCGCCTCGCTGGCGACGAAGGAGACCTTTGAGGGCACGACATATTGCGGAATGGCGTCGATGATCAGCCGGGCGTCGTCGTCATAGCCGAGGCGCGCAGCGACATGCGAGGGGACGAACACGGTCATGTAGACGTCGGTCAGGTCGATCAGCGTCAGCACCCGGGATCCCGCGCCCAAAACTTCGCCCGATTGCGCCAGTCTGTATTCGATGCGGCCGCGGCGGGGCGCCTTCAACTCGCTGTCGTCGAGAATGGTGTGGATGCGGACGATCTCCGCCCGCGCGGCGTCGATGGCGGCGACGGCGTCGCTCTGACTGGCTTTCGCCGCATTGAGCCCGGCGTCGGCGACATTTTTCGCCGCGCGGCGCTGGTCGCGCGTTTGGTCGGTGGCGAAACCCTTGGCCAACAAAGCCTCGACCCGCCCGAGCTCCTGCTCCGCCAGCGTCAACTCGCTCTCGCGCTGGGCGATCACCGCTTCGGCCAGCACCCGCGCCTGCTGGGCGCGGCGCTCCTGCGCCTCGGCGGCGCTCAATTGCGCGCGAATGTCGGCGACATCCATGCGCGCGAGCACCTGCCCCTGATCGACGGCGTCGCCCTCCTTGACGAGAACTTCGGCGATCCGGCCAGGCAGCTTGGTCGCGATTTCGACCTGTTCGGATTCCAGCCGGCCATTGGCCGAACTGAACCCCTCCGGCAGCGCTTTCGGGCGGAATTGCGCGATCAGCGCGTCGAGCTTGTCATTCGCCGGCGCAACGCCTGGAAGGGCGAGGCCGAAAGCAAGCGCGAGGGCCAAGGTCCGCCATCGCAGGCTGGGAGAGGCGGAAAGCTTGCTCAAGGCGTCAAGCATGACAAAAAATCCCTTGCGGAGCGACTGGATCGCGGCAACACAAAGATAGGCAGGGCGGCATTTGAACACAAGTGTTCAAATGCTATAATGATAAGAGAGTCTTCGCCACCATGGCTGCGTCAATGAGCGCCACCGCCCAGAGTCACATTCACCGCGCCGCGCTGAAACTGTTCGGCGAGCGCGGCGCCACGCAGATCAGCGTCACCGACCTCGCCCAGGCGGCGGGCGTGGCGCGCGGAACGATCTACAACAATCTGGACGATCTCGCCGGCCTGTTCGATCTTGTCGCGCTCGAACTCGCCCTCGCGATCAGCGCGCGCGTGGTTCGGTCCATCGCGACAGGGGACGAGCCTGTCGGACGTCTCGCCGCGGGCATAAGACTGTATATCCTGAGCGCGACGCGCGATCCCGAAATTGGCCGCTTCCTGATCCGTTTCGGCCTGAGCGCCGCGGCCCTTCGCCAATTGTGGACCGGACAGCCGCTGGCCGACCTGATCGCTGGACGCGCGCAAGGATCTTACGATTTCACCGATGACCAGTTGGACGCCGTCGTCGCCTTCATCTCGGGCGCGGCCATCGGCGCGATCGCCCACACGCTGGAGCGGCCCGAGCTGAGCGCCGAGGCCGGCATGGACGCCGCCGAGCGGGTCCTGGTCGCGCTCGGCGTCCCGCGCGCGGACGCCCGGGAACACGCCCGGGCGCCGCTGCCGCCAGACCCCGCCGAAGCCCCCTGACGCTCAGGCGGCGCGGACTGTCTGAAGGAATTGCCCCATCACCCCGCGCAGGGTTTCGGCCTGACGCGCCAGCGCGGCGGCGGCCGTCTGGACCTGGTTGGCCGCGTCGGCCGAATCCTGGGCCGCCGTGTTAATGCCGACGAGATCGGCCGACACCTGGCTGGTGCCGCGAGAGGCCTCGGCGACGCTTTGCGCGATTTCCTCGGTCGCCGTGCCCTGCTGATCGACGGAAAACGCGATGGTCGCAGAGATCGACTTGGTCCGCTCCATCACGCTGGCGATGTTGACGATGGCCGCCGCCGAGGCTTCCGTCGAGCGCTGGATTTCGTTGATCTGCGCGCCGATGTCCGAGGTGGCGCGGCCGGTCTGGGTCGCGAGATCCTTGACCTCGTTGGCGACCACGGCAAAGCCCCGTCCGCTTTCGCCGGCGCGCGCCGCCTCTATGGTGGCGTTGAGCGCGAGCAGATTGGTCTGGCCGGCGATATTGTTGATGAGATCGACGATCTGGCCAATGGTCTGGGCGGATTCCGACAGCTCCTTGACCTTGCTGGAGGTCGATTCCGCCTCGGAAGCCGCCTGCGCCGTCACACTGGCGGACTCGTCCACCTGGCGCTTGATCTCGGCGATGGAGGCCGTCAGCTGTTCGGCGGCGGCGGCGACGGTGCGCACATTGTGCGAGGCTTCCTCGGCCGCCTGCGCCGCCGATTGCGCCTGCCCGGCCACGCGGCCGGTCGCGGTGGACATGGAGGTGGAGGCCGATTGCAACTGGGTCGAGGCGGCGACGACGCCCTGCACGACATCGCCCATCGCGCGCTCGAATTCGTCGGCGAGGCGCAGCATGGTCGCCTGCCGCTCTTTCTCCTGCCGCTGGCGATCCGATTCCGCGGCCGCCGTCTTGCGCGCCGTTTCCTCTTCCGCGCCGACCCGAATCTGGTCTACGGCCCTGGAAATCTCGCCGATTTCATCCTTGCGTTCGGCGCCGGCGATCTTGTCGAGTTTTTCGCCGCGCGCGAGACGACGCAGCGCCTCCGACAATTGGGCGATCGGCGAGGATATGCCTGTTGCGACCAGCGCCATCATCGCGACGGCCACGGCGGCGACCAGCAGAGCCGCGAAGATCTTCAAGGTCACGTCGTTTTTCTCGCGATCGGCCAGCGCCGCCGCGAGCTGACGCGCTCCCGCGAGCACCACGGAACGCGGCTCGCTGATGATCACCGACCACGCAGCCCCCGTGCGTCCCAGCGGCACCGGCGAAAACACCTTTAGCAAGTCGTGCTCCGAGTCGACCCGGACCTCGGCGCTGCCCGCCCGCAGCACATCGCGATCCTGTTTCGCCTTGTCATCGATCGCTTCGAAGGCGCCGCCGATCGCCGAAGCCTTGCCGCTCGCGGCGACCACGAGGCCCGCGTTGGTGATGATGGCGACCGACCCCTTGCCCTCGTAAATCGAAGCATTGACCTTCTCGGCAAGCGTCTGGATGAATTCCAGGTTGAAATCGGCGCCGGCCACGCCGACGAAGGCGCCGTCCACCACGATCGGGACGGACATGGTGGCGAGGTGGACGGCCTTGCCCTGGACGATGTAAGGCAGCGGCGCGAGAATGCTTTCCTTTCCGTCGGCCTGCGGCCCCAGGAACCAGCCGCCCTTCATCACGCCATTGGGATGCAGCTCGCGGCTGCTGTATTCGACCAGCGGCTGCAACGCGATCTTGCCTTGCGCGTCGCGGGTCCAATAGGGCAAGGCCCGCCCGGTTTCGTCGGAGCCGAGATCCTTGCGGTTGACGAATTCCGCGTCATGGCCGTCGAGTTCGTCAGGCAGCCAGGCGCTGTAGGTTCCGTTGAAGCGCGGATTGTCCTTGAGCACGCGCAGCAGAATGTCGTTGAGCTGGCCGCGACGCGACGACGCGGGCGAGCCGCCCTGCTTTTCCGGCCGGGCCAAGGTTTCAAGCCCGCGCGCCATCGCGCGGGCGGCGTAAAAGGCGGAATCCACCTCGGCGCGGATCACGCCCGCCTGCGTCGAAGCCAATCGGGACAGGGAGTCCTGGCTCAGCCGGTCGAGCAGCCCGTCGACGTTTTCGCCAACATAGGCGGCGGTTTGCTCGGCCGAGTAAACGCCGTAGCCAACCAGCGCCCCGGTGGCCAGGGCCACGCAAAGACCGGACAGGGCGACAATACGGAACTTGATCGAATGAATGTTCATGGTCGGTCCGAAATCCGTGACGGGACAACGAAGGTCACGCATCGATCCCGTCTTCAGGAGACCGGCAAGGCGTAAACCTCTCATGATCCGATTTAGCAGCCCAGACTTGAGCGAGGCTTGCCTATGCTCTTCCCGGCATGAAAGCGGGAGCAGGCGTCCTCATCGGGCGGCGACGCCGCCGGCCGCCGAATACAGCACGCCGAGCGCGGCGCTTTCGATCGCCTGGACGATCAGCCCATCCTTGGACAGATAGCCGGCAATGCCAGCCCTGAACGCGCACCGGCGCACCTCCGGCGTGTCAAGCCCCGTCAACAGGACGACCGGCAGATTGTATTTGTAATGAAATTCCTGGATGAGGGGGATCGAGGTCTCCTCGCCGAGCCAGTAATCGACGAGCGCGAGATCGAACCGGTCGCGATCCACCGACGCCCTGGCTTCCCTCATCGTCCCGCATTGAGTAAAGCAGATGTCGAGTTGCTCGCCGCCCCTGGACGCGCGCACGATGATCTCCCTGTCGGTCGGATCGTCGTCGACCAAAAGCACCCGCACGGTTTCACGCGCCGACGGCGCCAGATATTGGAAGTCGGAGCCGACGTCCATGTCGATGTCCTGGATTGCCATCATTGCAAATCCCTTTCCCAAAGTCGCATGTCGGCAAATCGAATAAAGCGGCAAAATCCAAAATCCAAAATCCCGGACGTCGGATCAATAGTTCCATCCGAGTCCGCAAGCCCTCGCGACCACGCATCGTCCCGAGTGAGGCTTTGAAATCGCAATCTTTTTTTTGCAAGACCGGCGGCCACTCTCGCGGAATATGCTCAAGCGTCAGGCCTCCAGTCCTTGCGCTTCCTCATCCGCGCCAATACACCAAACCAACAAACGCACGGGCAACGCCGGTCAGTTCGCGCAAGCCCCAAGGATCCCAGAGCCTTGAGGACGCCAATCCCGTCGCGCCTCGGCCCGTTGATGTCGCGAATCGCCGCAGCGAGCAAATGCGCGCGCAGATCCGTCCGCGACAGCAACGCCAAGCTTTTGTCGAAACAGCCGCCGGCGCTCCAAACAATCCTTCAAGGCGTTCTTGATCAGGAAGACGTCGTCTGAGTCCACGATCGGAATGTAGCGACGCTCCGTTGGTCCGGCGACGCTGAACATTGCGCGGTTGCCTCCATTGGAACAACACCATCGCTCACGCAAGCTACACGAAAGCGAATCACTCTACATGCCAGCTTCCGTCAAAAATAGTAGATGAAAAGTTAACACAAGCAAGGGTTGTTTCCGCGCTCTTAACGATTGCGCGCCCGCCCTTTCGCTGTCGCTATTGCGCGGCGCTCCCCACATCGCGCGCCGGCATGATGACCGAGAACGCGGTTCCGACGCCAGGCTCGCTCTCGACCGATATGGTCCAGCCATGGCGGTCGCAGACGGACTTGCAGATGGCGAGGCCGAGGCCGGACCCCGCGATCTTGCTTCTGGGCTGAAGCCGCGTGAACGGTTGGAACACCACCGCCTGTTGCGAAGCGTCGATCCCCCGCCCGTTGTCGCGAACGGAAACGACGCAATCGCCGTCCGGGTTGCGCGCCGCCGCAATCGTCACGCGCGGATCGACTTCCGGCCGCCGATATTTCAGCGCGTTGGAGACAAGATTGCGAAACAATTGCTGGATTCCCGTGGGGTCGCCGCGCACGACCGGCAAATCCGCATGATCGACGCTGGCGCTGGCGGCCTTGATCGAGGCCTCCAGCTCGTTCACCACCTCGACGACGACCGCGGCCAGGGGCACGTCCTCGACATCGGCCTTGGCGTTGTTGACGTAGGAAAAGGCCAGAATATCATGCACGAGTTCGCGCATGCGCACGGCGGCGTCCGTCATCACATTCAGGCAATGCCGCCCGTCGTCGTTGAGCGTCGCGCTGTGTTCGTCGAGCAGGATTTTCCCGAACACGCTGATCTTGCGCAACGGCTCCTGCAAATCATGCGAAGCGACATGGGCGAATTTCTCCAATCCCTCGTTGGCGTTCGCCAGTCGCTGGTTGGCGCGCTGCAATTCGTCCTGCGCGCGATTGCGCGCGGTCACGTCGGCGAGAACGCAGAGGTAGGATGGCTCGCCGTCCGCTTCGGCTTCCGCGAAGGCGGAAAACTCGACATCGAGCGCCGACTCGTCGGTGGCGACCAGGCGCAGCGGGATGGCGTGGCAATATCCCGCCCGCGACAGCGAAGGCAGGATTTCGTCGGCCAGCGTGGCGCGCGAGGCCGTGTCGAGCAAATCGCAGATATCGCGGCCGATGACGTCCTCGCGCGCGCGGCCGGTCTTGGCGAGCAGGGCGTCGCTCGCCACGACGATGCTGCGATCCCCGACGAACGAACACATCATGACGGGCGTGTGACGGTAGAGCTGCTCGAACCGGATCTGGCTGGCGTCCAGCGCCGCATTGGCGGCGGTCAGGGCGGTCTCGCGCGCCTTCAACTGGGTGATGTCGGTGGTGACGATCAGCATCGAGCTTTCGCCGGTCGTCGGGTCGCGGTGGGGAATGCGATCGGTCGAGGTCCAGCGCGTCGTCCCGTTGGCTTCGGTGGCGTGGGTGACGACATTGTAGAGTCCGCGGCCCGATTGCAGCGCCTTGTCATTGGCGGCGCGCCATGCCGGATCGGACAGCGCCGACATGCTGTCGATGACCGCGCCGACCACCTCGTCGGGCGTCCGGCCCACGGTCGCCGCGGCCGCCCGGTTGGCGCGCAGCACGCGATGCTCCGAATCGATCAGCCAGATGGCTTGCGGAACGCTGTCGAACAACAGGCGCAGCTTGCCCTCGCTGCGCAGCAGCGCGTTATGCGCGTTGTGCGCCTCGACCTTGAGCCCGATCCATTGCGCGAGCTGTTTGACGAAGCCGCGCTGGATGCTGGTGAGCGGCCCGAACTTCGGACCCTTGTCGGAAAAGAAGCTGACGGCATAGACCTTGCCGTGCGCGTGCGCGGGCATGCCGATATAGGTCGCCGGACCCGGCCATTGCGCGCCCACGAGCGCGAATTCGCAGAGATCCCCGTCGTCGGAAACGATTGAGCGGGCCTCGGCGCCCGCCGTTATTCCCGGCCAGCACAGCACGCCGGTCTCGCCGAAGCGGCAGGCTCCCGCCTGCGGCGTCCCGCAAGTCCGATCGCACAAGTCCTGGGGAAGCCAGATCATTTCGCCCGGCTGCAGATCCATGTCTTGCGCGCCCGCTGCGGCGATCAGGCGATGACGATCTTCCACGACCTCCGTCGCGAGCGCCCGCTCCAGCCCGAGCAGGCGCAGGCCGATATCCAGAGCGGGCTGAACCGCCTCCTGAACCGGCCGATTGAGGTCGCCCTCGATCGCCGACAGCTCTTTCAGCGCCGCGACATGACGCACCTGCTCGGACACGTCGCGTCCGCAGGCGACATAGCCGAGCGTGGTTCCGTCGTCGTCCTGGACGGGCGTATAGATGATGGTGCGCCAGATTTCGCCGCCATCGGCGCGCCCCGTGCGGACGAGAGTCTCGAACTTGCGTTCGGTTTTCAGGGTGTCGACCGCCTCGTTGACGTGGGAAATCGCTTCGGGCGCGCTGCCGGCCAGCACCGCGAAAATGTCGCGGCCGACGAGGTCCGGGGGCGTGGTGTCGTAAACCGACGCGAACACGTGGTTGCAGAAGGTGATCCGGTTCGAGCGCGCATCCCAGCTCACGATCGAATCCTGGATCGAGCCGAGGATGGTGCGCTGGCGCCGGTCGAGTTCGCGCACCTGGGCCTGCGCCCGCTTCAGCTTGTCGATATCGACCAGCGTGACGACCGAGCCGTGCATGTCCTCGCCATCGACCTTGTAGGGCAGGATGCGCAGCAGATAGACGCGTCCGCTGACGCTCACTTCCTTCTCGCACATTTCGCGCGTCTCGCCGACGTGATCGAGCAGCGCCTGAAAATTCTCGCCGTCGAAGCGCACGGTGATGTGCGAAATCGGCCGGCCGACATCGTGGGGAATGAGGTTGAACGCCTGCGCCGCCGCCGGCGTGTAGCGCCGCACATGCTGTTTGTCGTCGAGGAAGATCGTTCCGATCTCGGTCGCCTTCAGCAGGTGCTCCATATCCAGCGTCACCTGGATCAATTCGTCGATCTTGCGCTGGTGCTCCGAGGTGACGGAATAAAGCTCCTCGTTGACCGAATGCAGTTCCTCGTTGGTGCTCTGCAATTCCTCGTTCGAAGCCATCAGTTCTTCGTTGGTGGATTGCAACTCCTCATTGCTCGTGGCGAGTTCCTCGATCGCCGACTGGAGATTTTCCTCGGTCGACTGCAATTCATTGAGGATACTCTCGTTGCGACGGCGCAATTCGAGCACTTCATCCGCCGTCGGCGTCGAGTCGAGCGCCGGCGTCGGATCCTGGGATTGCGGCGCCAATTGCATGGTCTCGATCGTCAGGAGCAGAAAGTCGCTCATCCCGTCGGCGTCGGACACCGGCTCGATCGACACGATTTCGACCCGCTCGCCCTGATCGGTCTGGCGCTTGATGCTGCGGCGAAATTTCGGGAACGGCATGCGCGACTGCACGCCAAGCCCATTGGCGGCGACCAGCGCCAGTTCGCGCGGCAGCATGTCGGTGATCTTCTGGCTGAAAATGCCTGGCCGCAATTCGATATATTTCGAGGCGTCGCCGAAAATGTGCAGCAGCGCGCCCTCGCGCGTGAGCAGGAAGCCGGGCGGCGCGAAGCGCGCGAGCATCTCCTTCAGCGCTTCGAACGTGGCGCGCGATATGTCGCGGCCGGGCGCGAGGCCGCCGCGACCATGGGAGCCGACCCCGCGCCCGGCGCCGTGACCGGAGTTCAGGCTGTGCGGAGAGAGCACGCCGGCGGGCAGCAACCGGGCGTCGCGCGTCTTGGCGAAAATGCGCCATTTCTGATTGACGGTCTTGAATTCGCTGGCGAGGTCGCCGAGCGATTCGCTCGGGCCGAGGAAAGCCACACCGCCCTTGACCAGGCAGAAATGGAACAGGTTGAGCGCGAATTTCTGCGCGCCTTCGTCAAAATAGATCAGAACGTTGCGGCAGGAAAGCAGGTCGATGCGCGCAAACGGCGGGTCTTTCAGGATGTTGTGCTGGCTGAAGACGATCAGGCGGCGAATCGCCTTGCGGATGCGGACATTGTCGCCTTCGCTCTCGAAATAACGATCGACCTTTTCTGCCGGAAGCGCGGCGACCGCCGAGGCCGGATAGACTCCGGCGGAGGCCACGCCGAGCGTTTCGACGTGAATGTCGGTCGCGAGAATCTTGAGGTTCAACCGCTTTCCAGCCGCCTCGGCGGTTTCGGCGAAGCTGATCGCGAGCGAATAGGCCTCCTCGCCGGACGAACATCCGGCGATCCAGACGCGAATCTCGCGCTCCGCGCTCATCAACTCCACCAGCGGCGCCACGACCTGTGTGGCCAGCGCCTGAAACGCCTCGGGATCGCGAAAGAAGGCGGTGACGTCGAGCAGCAGGTCGTCGAACAGATTGGCGACCTCGTCGCGATCGATCGCCAGCAGGTCGGCGTAATCGACCACGCTGGCGCTGCCGACCAGCCCCATGCGCCGGCTGATGCGGCGCTCCATCGTCGTGTGCTTGTAGACGCTGAAATCGAGGTCGTAGCGCGCCTTGATGATGGAGAATATGGTCGAATAGGGATCGGTTTCGAGGATGAGGTCGCGGCGGACTTGCCGCAGGTCGCCCGCCAGGCGTTGCGCGATCAGCGCCGGCAGCTTTTCCGGCGACGCGACGCCGTCGGCGAGGCCCTTGGCCAGCACCGAGGCCGGCATGGAATCGAATTTGGCGCTCGACGGCTCCTGCACGAAGACGCCGCCGCCCGCCCTTCTGATGGCCTCGCAACCCTTGGCGCCGTCCGATCCCGTGCCGGACAGGATGACGCCGACCGCGCGCTCGGCGAATTCCGTGGCGACCGAAGCGAAGAAACAATTGATCGGCAGGCTCAGGCCGCCGGTCCTTTCCGATGCGAGCAGCCGGAACCGGCCTTGATCGACCGTCATGTCCTGGCGCGCGGGATTGAGGTAAATGACATTCGCCTCGATCAGCATGCCGGTTTCGGCCTTGCGGATGGGCAGGCCGGAATGACGCGAGAGCAACTCGTCCATCATGCTGCGGAAATTCGGATCGAGATGCTGGATCACGACATAGGCGGCCCCGGTGTCGTCGGGGACGAAGTCGAAGAATTTTTCCAGCGCGTCGAGTCCGCCGGCGCTCGCGCCTATCGCGATCACGGCCGCCGGCGCGACGAAGGATTGGTCCGCCTTCCCGGCGCCGGCGCTCCCGGCGGGCCTGCGCGGCTTGCTCGCCGCCCTCGCCCGTTTCGACATAGGCTGTCCCGCTCCATTCCCCATCGCCGTCTCCCGCCAGATGAGGCCTGGTCGATTCTTAGCTTAAGCAGGATAGCGAGGGCGCCGGCGACGAATCAATACGCAAGACGCCACAACCGACGATTGAGGCCTGACAAAGGGTCGCATGTTCGCAAGAGAATGTCCGGTCCATGCACAAGTCTTGGGCGCCCGCGCCGCCCCTTTGTCGATCTGGCCAGATTTAGGACGTGACAGCCTCCGCCCGCCCCCCCATATAGCTTCCGGGCACACTGGAAACACGGGGCGATCATGGCCATTCTCGCCAAGCTGCATCATTCAACGCGATACATCTACAATCGCCCGGTGATGCTGGGACCGCAGGTGGTGCGGCTGCGCCCCGCGCCGCATTGCCGCACTCCCGTCCACGCCTATTCGCTGACAATCGAGCCGGCCAATCATTTCATCAACTGGCAACAGGACCCGCACGGCAATTATCTCGCCCGTCTCGTCTTTCCCGAGCCGACCACCGAATTCGCCATCACGGTCGATCTGCTGGCGGAACTGGCTGTTTATAATCCGTTCGACTTCTTCATCGAGGATTACGCCCAGAAAGTCCCGTTCACCTATGCGGACAGCCTCGCCAAGGACATTTCCGCCTATATCGGCCCGGAGCCGGCCGGACCGCTGCTGCAAGCCTATCTCGACACGATTCCCCGCGCGGAAACGCCGACGGTAGATTTTTTGGTGGCGCTCAATCACAATCTTCAGCAGAAGATCAAATATGTGGTGCGCATGGAGGCGGGCGTGCAGGCGCCCGAGCAGACGCTTGAACTCGGCTCCGGCTCCTGCCGCGACACCGGCTGGCTGCTGGTGCAGATTCTGCGGCATCTCGGCTTCGCCGCGCGGTTCGTCTCCGGCTATCTGATCCAGCTCAAGCCCGACCTCGCAGCGCTCGACGGTCCCTCCGGCACGGATCACGACTTCACCGACCTCCACGCCTGGGCCGAAGTCTATATTCCCGGCGCCGGCTGGATCGGCCTCGACCCGACCTCCGGCCTGTTCGCGGGCGAAGGCCATCTGCCGCTCGCGGCCACGCCGCATTACGCTTCCGCCGCGCCGATCGACGGCTCCTATGCCGGCGAAGCCCGCGCCGATTTCGCCTTTGAAATGCGCGTGGACCGGGTGGACGAAAAACCCCGCGTCACCGCGCCCTTCTCGGATGAGGCCTGGACCGCGCTCGACGCGCTCGGCAAAAAGGTCGATCAGGATCTTCGCGCGCAGGATGTGCGCCTGACCATGGGCGGCGAGCCGACTTTCGTCTCCATCGACGATTATCAGGCGCCGGAATGGAACACCGAAGCCGTCGGCCCGACCAAGCGCACGATCTCCGACGAATTGATCCGCAAATTGCGCGACGCCTTCGCGCCCAACGGTTTCCTGCATTACGGCCAGGGCAAGTGGTATCCCGGCGAAAGCCTGCCGCGCTGGACCTTCTCGCTGTACTGGCGCAAGGACGGCGAGCCGATCTGGCGCAACATCGATCTGATCGCCCGCGAAAACCCGACGGAAAAGGCCACGCCGGAACAGGCCCAGGCGATCTGTACGGCCATCGCCGAAATTCTGGAAATCACGCCCGACCACGTCGTTCCCGCCTATGAAGACCCGGCGGAATGGGTGCTGAAAGAGGCGGATCTGCCGGTCAATGTGACGCCCGGCGACAGCAAGCTGGCCGAACCGGAAGAGCGCGCCCGCTTCGCCCGCGTGTTCGACCACGGCCTCAACGTCCCCACCGGCTATGTCCTGCCGGTGCAGCGCTGGAACAGCCAGCCGAACAAGCATAGCTGGATCAGCCAGAAATGGCCGCTGCGCCGGGGCGCGCTGTTCCTGAAGCCGGGCGATTCGCCGGTGGGCTATCGCCTGCCGCTGGCCTCGCTGCCCTATGTCGCGCCCAGCCTCTATCCGTTCATCGTCGAGCAGGACACGACCGCGCCGCTGCCGCCGCTTCCCGGCGCCGCGGAAATCGCGCAAAAATTCAAGCGCGGCCCCCGCGACGAGTCCGAGCGCGCCGAGCAGACCGAGCAGACCATCGGCGACACCAGCGATGTGCGCACCGCCCTCGCCATCGAGCCGCGCGATGGCCGCCTGCATGTGTTCATGCCGCCGGTCAGCGCGCTGGAGGATTATCTGGAATTGCTGGCGGCGGTCGAGCACGCCGCCGCCGAACTGAACCTGCCCGTGCATATCGAGGGCTATGCGCCGCCGCTCGACCCGCGTTTGCAGGTAATTCGCGTCGCGCCGGACCCCGGCGTGATCGAGGTCAACGTCCATCCCGCCGACAATTGGGACGAACTGGCCCACATTTATCGCAAGCTTTACGATCTCGCCCGCGAGACGCGGCTCGGCACCGAGAAATTCATGATCGACGGCCGCCATGTCGGGACAGGGGGCGGCAACCATGTGGTGATCGGCGGCGCGACGCCGATGGATTCGCCGTTCCTGCGCCGGCCCGACCTGCTGAAAAGCCTCGTGCTGTACTGGCAGCGCCGGCCCTCGCTGTCGTACCTGTTCTCCGGCCTGTTCATCGGCCCGACCTCGCAATCCCCGCGCATCGACGAGGCGCGCCACGACGCGCTCTACGAGCTGGAAATCGCGCTGGCCATGACCCCGCCCCCCGGCGCCGACGCGCCGCCCTGGCTGGTGGACCGGCTCTATCGCAACCTGCTGACAGATGTCACCGGCAACACCCACCGCTCGGAAATCTGCATCGACAAGCTCTACTCGCCGGCAGGCCCGACCGGGCGCCTGGGGCTGGTGGAATTCCGCGCCTTCGAAATGCCGCCGGACGCGCGCATGTCGCTGGCCCAGCAATTGTTGCTGCGCGCGCTGGTGGCGTGGTTCTGGCGCGAGCCGCAAGACGGCAATCTCGCGCGCTGGGGCACCAGCCTGCACGACCGCTTCATGTTGCCGCACTACGTCTGGCGCGATTTTATGGACGTGCTCGGCGATCTGAAACGCGCCGGCTACGCCTTCGACCCCGAATGGTATCGCGCGCAATTCGAATTCCGCTTCCCCTTCTACGGGCAGATCGAACATTCCGGCGTAAGACTGGAAATCCGCCAGGCGCTGGAGCCCTGGCACGTGATGGGCGAAGAGGGCGCGATTGGCGGCACGGTGCGCTTTGTCGATTCCTCGGTCGAGCGCCTGCAAGTGCGCGTCGAGGGTTTCAACGAGGCGCGGCACGTCGTGACCTGCAACGGCCGCAAACTGCCCCTGGGATCGACCGGCGTGCGCGGCGAGTCGGTGGCGGGCGTGCGTTTCAAGGCGTGGCAGCCCTATTCCGGCCTGCACCCGACCATCTGGCCGCATGTGCCGCTGACTTTCGACATCATCGACAAATGGAGCAAAAGGTCGCTCGGCGGCTGCGTCTATTATTCGGCCCATCCGGGCGGGCGCAATTACGAGACTTTCCCGGTCAATTCCTACGAAGCCGAAGCCCGCCGCCTCGCCCGCTTCCAGGACCACGGCCATACGCCGGGGTCGATCTGCCTGCCGCATGACGAAGTGACCGGGGATTTCCCGACCACGCTGGATTTGCGACGGCCAAGAGGGGTGTGAGTCAGGCCGGGCCTGTCCAATCCTCGACGGACAGGCCCGCGACCCGCATAAATTCGCGCAGATTATTGGTCACCAGCACGCAATTCGCCGCGAGCGCATGACCGGCGATCATCGTATCGTTGCCGCCGATTGGCGTTCTCTTGGCCGCGAGTCTCTGCCGGATCAGCGTCGCCTGTTCGGCGGCGGCGCGATCCCAGGGCAGAATGGCGGACAGGCGGGCGACAAAGGCCTCGACCAGCGCCGCGTGGCGGGGGGAGGCCTTGCGGCCGACGGTCCCCATCAGCATTTCGTAATAGGTGACCACGGAAACCACAATGCCGTGCTGCGCCTCGACCGCCGCCTGCAAGCGTTCGAGCACCGCGACCGGCCGCTCGCGCATGATGTAGGAGCAAATGTTGGTGTCGAGCATATAGACGGCGCTCATGCCTCAGGCTCGTCATAGAGCGAGAAACGACCGGGCTCAATGATATCCTGACGTTCGCGCAGGAAATCGGCGTCTGCGGCGGATTCGTCGCCCAGCGACGTCCAGTTGGGTCGCAGCGGTCGCAAAATGATCGCTTCGCCCTGCTTTTCTATGGATAATTCGCTGACGCCGACGAACTCGAAATCCTTCGGCAGGCGCACGGCCTGGTTGCGATTGTTGCGGAAGATCGAAACCTTTCTCATACCTGCTCTCCAGTTGCAGGTATCATAGCATATGTCAGGCATATGCTCAAATCGCGACTTACCCCCCCGTCATCGGCGGGAAAAACGCGATTTCGCGGACGCCTTCAATCGAGGCCTCCGCCTTGGCGTGCCTCTTGTCCAGCGCGGCGCGAAAAACGCCACCGCAAAACACAGCCTCGTAAATCTCGTCGCGTTTGCCCAAAAAGGCGATCACGTCAGCCACAGTGCGCGCCTCGGGCGGCAGCAAGACCTCTTCCTCGCTCAGACCCAACCTTTCGCGCAAGCTGGCGAAATAGACGATTTTCACTCCTCCACCACGTGTTTGATGCCGGCCTTGAAATAATCGAAGCCGGTGTAGAGCGTGAGCAGCGCCGACAGCCACAGCAGCACCAGGCCGATCTTGACTGTGCCGGGCAGCACCAGTTCTCCCGCCCGACCCGCGATCAGAAAGCCGAGCGCGATCAGTTGCACCGTGGTCTTCCACTTGGCGACCGCCGAGACCGGCACCGGCACTTTCAGGTCCGCCAGAAACTCGCGCAGGCCGGAGACCAGGATTTCGCGGCAGAGAATCACGATGGCCGCCCACACCGACCAGCTCTTGATGGTGCCATCGGCCACCAGAATCATCAGCACCGCCGAAACCAGTAATTTGTCGGCGATGGGATCGAGCATCCGCCCGAGCGCCGATTGCTGGTCCCAGATGCGGGCGAGATAGCCGTCGAGGAAATCGGTGATCGCGGCCACGGTGAACAGGCCGAGCGCCGTCCAGCGCAGGGAATATTCGTCGGGCCAGAACAGACAGGCCACCACCGCCGGCACGATCAGCACCCGGCCGAAGGTGAGCATGTTCGGCAGATTGAAGGCGCGGGCGCGCGGGCGTGCGGCGTTTACGGTCATGAACTTGAGGAACACTTTTTTGGCGCGTCGCGTCAAGGCCGAAAACCGTCGCAGACGCGTTGACGCCCCCGCGCGTCACCCCTTCTCGTGAAAGTGATCGTACACCAGCTTCGCCGTCGCGGCGGAAAAACCCGGCGTCTTCTCCAGATCGGCGAGCGCCGCGCCCGCCACGGCCTTGGCCGTGCCAAAAGCCTGAAGCAAAGCTCTTTTTCGCGCGGGGCCGATGCCGGCGATTTCGTCCAGCGGATTCTTCACAAATTCCTTCTTGCGCTTGGCGCGATGGGTTCCGATGGCGAATCGATGCGCCTCGTCGCGCAGGCGCTGCACGAAATAGAGCGCGGGATCGCGCGGCGGCAGCCGGAACGGCTCCCGCCCCTCCACGAAAAAGGTTTCGCGCCCGGCGTCGCGATCCACGCCCTTGGCGATCGAGGCGAGCGTGATCCCCTCGACGCCCAGATCCTTCATTACTTGCAGCGTCGCGGAAAACTGGCCGCGCCCGCCGTCGATCAGGATCAGGTCCGGTTTTTGCGGGAAGGCCTCGGGATCGCTGGTTTCCGGCTCGCCCTCCTTGAGGATGCGGGTGAAACGGCGCCCCAAAACCTCGCGCATCATGGCGTAATCGTCGCCGGGCGCGATGTCCGTCTTGATGTTGAAGGTGCGGTACTGGTTTTTGACGAAACCTTGCGGACCCGCGACCACCATGGCGCCGATGGCGGCTGTCCCCATGATGTGTGAATTGTCATAAATTTCGACACGGCGCGGCGGTTTTTCCGTACCGAACGCCGCGCCCAGAACTTCGAGCAGACGTTGTTGGCTGGCGACCTCGGCCAGCTTGCGGCCCAGCGCCTCGCGGGCGTTTCGTTGCGCGCTGACGAGCAGTTCGGCCTTTTCGCCGCGCCGGGGAACGAGGATTTCGACCTTGTGGCCGGCGCGCGCGGCCAGCGCCTCGGCCAGCAAGCCGGCCTCCTCGATCTCGTGCGACAACAGGATGCAGCGCGGCGCCGGGCGGTCGGCGTAGAATTGCGCGACGAATGGCCCCAACACCTCGCCCGGCGCAAGCGCCTTGTCGGCGCGCGGAAAATAGGCGCGATTGCCCCAGTTCTGGCCGGCGCGGATGAACACCGCCTCCACGCAGAACTGGCCAGCCTCCTCATGCAGCCCGAACACGTCGGCCTCCGGCGTGTTGCGCGGGTTGACCCCCTGCTGGCCCTGGATGGCCGCGAGCGCCGAAATGCGGTCGCGCAACTGGCCGGCGCGCTCAAATTCCAGGCGCTCGGCGGCGGCGTTCATTTCCGCCGCCAACCGCTCCCGCACCGCCCGCGATTTTCCGCACAGAAAATCCCGCGCCTCTCCGACCAGTTCGTCGTAATCCTGGCCCGAGATTTCGCCGGTGCAAGGCCCGGCGCAGCGCTTGATCTGGAACAGCAGGCAGGGCCGGGTGCGATTGTCGAAGAAGGAGTTTTCGCACGAGCGCAGCAAAAACGCCTTTTGCAGCACATTTAACGTGCGATTGACCGCCCACACCCCCGCGAACGGCCCGAAATAATCGCCTTTTCGCCCGCGCGCGCCGCGATGCTTGGCGATCTGCGCGCCGCGCTCGTCCTTGGTCAGCAAAATATAGGGAAAACTCTTGTCGTCGCGCAGCAGCACGTTGAAGCGCGGTTTCAACTGCTTGATCAGATTGGCTTCGAGCAGCAGCGCCTCGACTTCGGTTTCGGTCGAGGCGAACACCATGGTCGCCGTCAGCGCGATCATGCGCGCGATGCGATTGGTGTGGCCGCCCGCCCTTACGTAAGAGGCGATGCGCTTCCGGATGCTCTTGGCCTTGCCGACATAAAGCACGGCGCCGTCCTCGGCGAGCATGCGATAGACGCCGGGGCCGGCGGGCGCGTGTTTCCAGTGGGCGCGGATGGCGCGCGCCCCGCGTTTGAGCGACTCCGCCCCCTCGGCCGCGTCAAAATCCACCTCGACGCCCGTATCGGGCGCAAGTTCAGCCTCGTCTTCGTCCTCCAGATCGGGAATTTCCGGAGGATCGTCGGTGTTCGGGTCTGAAATCATGTCCTCCTGTCGTGGTTCGATCCTGATGTGGAGCGTCAACGGCGCGGGCGAAACCCTCCTAGAATGACACGCTCTAGACCTCGCGCGATTTTACCGCTAGCAATGCGGTTAACAAATCGTCAACGAGGCGCCCGGAGAGTTAACATGGTCGCGCAACGAGCCGGCTTTAGCTTTGTCGCAACTTGCGTTCTCCCCGTTTTTCTTTCGGCTTGTTCGGGCGGCGTGGACCCGACGGCGACCGCGAGCCTCCCGCCCCAGGCGCGAACCTCCATTCTTCCCTCGGGCCTCAGTCCCCGCCCCGCCGCCCTGGCGGTGACCCAGATGGACGCGCCCGAGCCGCAGAAAACGCAATTCATGGCCCTGTTCAACGCCGATGTCGCCCGGCAGGACGTGGCCCTCACCGACAGCGCCGACGCCCGCTATCTCGCGCGCGGCTATATTTCCGCCTATCCGGTCGAAGGCGGCGCCCGACTCACCTATGTCTGGGATATTTACGACCGCACCGCCCATCGCGCCCAGCGACTCAACGACGAAATCGCGTTGCAGGGGACCGCGACCGACCCTTGGGGGCTGGTGGACGCCTCGGCGCTCACCACGCTGGCGCAGCGCAGCGCCGGGGAACTCGCCGCCTATCTCTCCAACACGCCCGAGGCGATGGCGGCGGCGCAACCGGCCGACGCAACCGCCTCCAGTCCGGCGCTGTCCTACGCGCCAGTGCGATAAAGCGCGGGCGGGCGCCACGCCAAACCACGCTTGTTTTTGACGAAATCACGACAGGGCTGGCCATTTTCATTGTTCATCGTCGAACGCGCTGCTAAGACGCCGCCATCCTGGTCAACGAAATGACATGGAATGTCTGGCGTCATGAAAATTCTTGCGGGCAACTCCAATCGGCCCCTCAGCGAGGCGATCGCCGCCTATTTGGGCGTGCCTCTCACCAAATGCGTGGTGCGGCGCTTCGCCGATATGGAAGTCTTCGTAGAGATTCAAGAAAATGTCCGCGGAGAGGACACGTTCGTCGTCCAGTCCACCTCCTTCCCCACCAATGACCATCTGATGGAGGCGTTGATCATGATCGACGCCTTGCGCCGCGCCTCGGCGCGCCGCATCACGGCGGTCATGCCCTATTTCGGTTACGCGCGGCAAGATCGCAAGCCCGGCCCGCGCACCCCGATTTCGGCCAAGCTGGTGGCCAATCTGATCACCCGCGCCGGCGCCGACCGCGTGCTCACCGTCGATCTCCACGCCGGCCAGATTCAGGGCTTTTTCGACATTCCCACCGACAATCTGTTCGCCGCGCCGGTGCTGGTGCGCGACATCCAGGACAAGCTCGACCTCTCCAATGTGATGGTGGTGTCGCCCGACGTCGGCGGCGTGGTGCGCGCCCGCGCGCTCGCCAAGCGCATCAACGCGCCGCTCGCCATCGTGGACAAGCGCCGCGAGCGCGCCGGCGAATCGGAAGTGATGAACATCATCGGCGAAGTGAAGGGCAAGAGCTGCATCCTCGTCGACGACATCGTCGATTCCGGCGGCACCCTGTGCAACGCGGCGGAAGCGCTGCTCAAGCAGGGCGCGGCGGACGTGCGCGCCTATATCACCCATGGCGTGCTGTCGGGCGGCGCGGTGGCGCGCATTTCCGCGTCGAAACTCAAGGAACTGGTGATCACCGATTCGATCCAGTCGACGGAAGCCGTGCGCGTGACCAAGAACATGCGCGTGGTTTCGATCGCGCCTCTGATCGGCGAGGCCATTGACCGGACGGCGAAGGAAGAGAGCGTTTCCAGCCTGTTCAACTGAGCGCGCCGGGGCCAGAACGCCTTGCGCGCCCGGCCCTGGTCGTTCGGATACGAAACCCGAATGGATCGTTCGGGTTTCGTATAACGCGACTCCCGTAACGCGCCGTGTCTCACGCAGCCCGAGCTTCGGCATGGGAGCTGAGCGGGTGATCGAATTGCACGCCCGCGAATCCATCCTTGACCCAAACGAGTTTCGCCGGCGCTTTGGATTGGTCTTCAAACTCGAGGATGATGCGTTCACCGCTGCCAAGGTCAGGCGAGGCGACGACCTTGGCGCCTGTGTCCGAAATATCGACCAATTTCGTCTTGACGCGGACGCCGTTCGTCTGAATCACGACCGCCTCGGTTGAAAGTCGCCGCGTGGCTTCGCGCCGGTTTTTCACATCTTGGCTCAATTCGGTCAAAAAGTCCTCGACCGCGTCGGCCAGCCTTTTGGTCGAATCGGCGAGCAGGCCGGTCGCATCGGTCACGCGACCCGCTTCTGTATTGGTCTCGCCGATGACCGACGCGACACTCTCCACATTCTTCGAGGCGTTCTTAGAGCTATCCGACGCCTGCGATATGGCGCGCGCGATTTCTCCCGTCGCCTCGCTTTGCTGATCGACCGACGCGGCGACGGCGTTTGTCATCGAATCAATTTCGGTTACGGCGGCCGTGATCGCCCTGATATCCGTGACGGCTTGCTGCGTCGCGCCCTGGATCGCCGCGATCTGCGCCGCGATTTCATCGGTCGCCTGGGCGGTTTGCCCGGCCAGCGCCTTCACCTCCGAAGCCACCACCGCAAAGCCCTTGCCGGCGTCGCCCGCGCGCGCCGCCTCGATGGTGGCGTTCAGCGCCAGCAGATTGGTCTGTTGGGCGATCGTGCGGATCATTTCGACGATCGCGCCGACCTTGTTCGAGACTTCGACGAGGCCGGAAATGTTGAGGTCCGTCTGGCGGGCGATGTCTGTCGCCTGGTTCGCCTTCTTGCTGGCGCCCTGGATTTGCGTCGAGATTTCGTTGATGGAGGCGGTGAGTTGTTCCGCGGCGACGGAAACGGTCTGGATATTGACCGAGGAGTCGGAAGCCGCGTCCCGCGCCGAACCGGCCGTCTTGTCGGCGCGAAAGGCGACATCCGTCAAGGTCAGCGCCGTCCCTTTCATCTTGCCGGTCTCGGACCCCACGGCGGCGACGACTTCACCGATCAAGATGCGGAAACGGCCGATCAAACCTTGCATCACCGACTGGCGGTGAAGCTCGACCTGACGCTCGGATCGCGCCGCTTCCTGGAGACGCGCGCGCTCAATGGCGTTCTCCCGGAACACGGCGATGGCGTGCGCCATGGCGCCGAATTCCTTGTCGTCTTCGAAGCCTTTCATTTCGACGGAGAGATTTCCTGCGGCCATGGCCGTCATGGACGCGGTCATCGCCTTGATCGGATTGGCGATGCTGCGCGCGATGACCAGCGCCAGGGCGCCGCCCAGCAAGACGCTGATGAAGCCGATGATCAACGAAACAACAATGACTGTCGAGATTTCCGCATTGGTCGCGCCTTCAGCGTCCTTGGCGGCCTTCGCGTAGTCAGCGGACAGGTCCTTCGAAATGACTTCGATCTTGGCGCCGGGGCCGTCGGCGGCGGCGAGGATCGCCTTCGCCTCAGGGGTGTCTATGTTCGGGTTGTGGCCTTTGATTTCCTTGAACCGATCCGCCTCCGCCTTATAGGAAGCGATCTCGCGGCTCAGCTCTTCAACTTTCGCATGGCGACGGGGATCGTATGTTATCGTGCTCAGTTCCGAGAATGTTTCCTGGGCGCGACTGAACGCCTCTTGCGCCTTGTCGTAGTCCGCAGCATCGCCGCGGGCCAACAACCGCCAGAACCGGAAGCGGGCCTGATAGATCTGCCGCTCGACTTCCTGATTCAGCAATTCAGCGCCCTTGAAATGCATCATATCGGCCACGGCGACCTGGGTCGATCGCCCCGAATAGGCCGAAAATCCGACGACGCTGGCGAGCAACAACATCAACGCGCCGAACCCGACCAGCAGGCGTGCGGCAATCCTCATCTTCTGGAACATTGGATATCCCAATCTTTCAAGCTCGTTTCGAGCCGAAGGCCAATGGTCGCGGCAACTTGTGTTGCGGCGAGTCTTCCGAGATCCAATGATCGCAAAGGCGCGCTGACGCACGATGTACAATCTGTGGTTGCTGAACCATGTTACCGCAACCCTTTACAAGCTGTTAAAATTTCGACGTCTCTGTTAACCGATTTGGGGAAGATGACGCCAATGGCATGATTTGCCGCCGCCCCACGGCGCCCGACAAATCTTCCACCCCCATCGCGGCTTCAACCAGGGTCGCGGCCGAGATCAACCGCACGCCATCGGCGGCGATGCGCCGCGCGAAGACCTCGGCCTCGGGTTCATCGAACAGGATCGCGACCAGCGCCGATGTGTCGATCGCCATCGGATCGGCAAGCGGTGTTGTCCAAATCCACCCTGGCGCCTGTTCTTCCACCCCCCACCTATTGCGCCAGCGCAAGTCCAGCCCAGGCGCGACCATGAAGCTGTTGCATTCGCCGGGAATGCCGCGATATGGCTAAGCTCGCCGTTCCGTTCCGTGAGTTTGAAATGACCTTCGAAAACGACCTCAAATCCATCATCCGCACGATTCCCGATTATCCCAAGCCGGGCATCATGTTCCGCGACATCACCACGCTGCTGGGCGACGCCCGCGCCTTCCGCCGCGCCGTGGACGAGTTGGTGCAGCCCTTCGCCGGCCAAAAGATCGACTCTGTCGCAGGCATGGAGGCGCGCGGCTTCATCCTCGGCGGCGCCGTGGCGCACCAGCTCTCCGCCGGCTTCATTCCGATCCGCAAGAAGGGCAAGCTGCCG
The DNA here is from genome assembly GCF_002937075.1 of Rhodoblastus sphagnicola. Taxonomy (GTDB): domain Bacteria; phylum Pseudomonadota; class Alphaproteobacteria; order Rhizobiales; family Beijerinckiaceae; genus Rhodoblastus; species Rhodoblastus sphagnicola. The sequence continues at coordinate 12,120 of NZ_NHSJ01000073.1, read as the reverse complement.
CACACCACGGTTTCCGTGGCCTATAGCCTCGAATACGGCCTCGACGAGATGGAAATGCACCAGGACGCGGTCAAGCCGGGCGAGAAGGTGCTCCTGATTGACGACCTGATCGCCACCGGCGGCACCGCGACCGGCGCGGTCAAGCTGCTGCGCCAGATGGAGGCCGTGGTGGTCGCGGCCTGTTTCGTGATCGACCTGCCCGAACTCGGCGGCGCCGACAAGATCCGCGCGCTCGACGTGCCCGCGCGCGCGCTGGTCACCTTCGAGGGGCATTAACGCGGCTTCAAAAAGACTCGTTTCGGATTGACGAAAGGTTTGAGCGTGTTCGCGGGAGCGCGCTCAAATGGCCTCTCCTGTTCCGAAGGCTCCGCGCAAGCCAGTCAGCCGACACTGGGCGGGACTGGGTAAAGGCCGCGCATCCGCGCGGTGGCGCCAAGGATGACCGGATGTATTATGAGCGCCGCGCGTCGACGCGCCACAAGATTTTCGATAATGTCGAAGCCGTGATCTTCTACGGCGAGTTGCAGATTCGCGCGCGGATCGCCGACATTTCCGACGACGGTCTGCGCGTCGTGGTCAATGACAGCGCGACTCATCCCCTGCCCCATTCGCTAAAAGTCGGCAGCCATATCGAGTTGGCGGTCAAGGCGGACGACCGCGTCATCGAATGCGAAGTGCGGCGGATCGGCGAGGGGGGCGAGCTCGGCCTGCGCTATTTTGACGGCGTGAGCAGCCTCCGGCGCAAGGCGCTGATGAAAAAGATCGCGAGCTGACAGCTTCGCGCGAGCCTCGTGGCGCATGATCCCCGAGCAATTCGGATCGACCTCATGATTAAGACGCATCTCCTCCTCTCCGCCGCGCTCCTCTGCGGCGCGATATTCACCGCGCCGGCGCATGCGGACCCCAAACCGCGCTGCGCCGTCGGCGACATCTGCGAACTCACCTTTCCCCTGTTCGGCTGCAAGGATGAAGTCCCCCTGCGCCGATGGGTGGAGCTTTATGTCGACGCAACCCCGGAAAAGGCGGAGGCCTATATCACCGAGCAGGAAGAGGCCGGCCAATGCATGCGTTTCTACAAGGGCGACAAGCTGCGCATCGTCCGCTACATCGGCTTGAGTCGGCTGGAGGCCATGCAGCCCAACGGCGAGCAGCGCTGGCTGATGCTGCTGAAGTGACCCGCGAAAGGGCGTCCGCCGACGCCCGTCCTCGCCAGGCAAGTTGAACGTCGACAGCCGCCCGCGCGCGGGCTAATCAGGCCTCGTCCCCGCGACATGAGGCCGCCCATGTCCAGCATGCTTTGCGCCATCGTCAAGAATGAAGCGCCCTATCTGGTCGAATGGGTCGCCTGGCATCGCATGGTCGGCTTCGACCTGATCGCGATCTACGACAACGACTCCACCGACCAGACGCCCGACCTGCTCGCCCGCATGCGCCGCATCGGCCTCATCGACGCCCACATCCCCTGGCCGAGCGTTGCGGCCTCGCCGCAATTGCTGGCCTATGGCGACGCCGTGCGCGGCTGTCCGACCGACTGGCTGATGTTCCTCGACGCCGACGAATTCCTCATGCTCAAGACGACCAGGCGGGTGAACGACTTCATCGCGTCTTTCCCGGCCGACGTCGCCTGCATCGGCGTGAACTGGCGGCTGTTCGGGTCTTCGGGCGAAACGGTTTTTTCGCCACGCCCGGTGATGGAGCGTTTTTCGCGCGCCGCCAGCGCGCAGTCTCCCATCAATCGCCACGTCAAGAGCCTGTTTCGCCCGCGCGCGGTCGCCGAGGTTCACATGCACGCGCCGACGCTCGCCAGCGGCCGGGCGGTGCTGGCCAATGGCGCGCCGCTGGAGATGGAGCCGCACGGACTCGCGACCCATGTTGACTGGTCGGTGGCGCAGGTGAATCACTATTTCTGCAAGAGTCTTGAAGAATATCAGGTCAAGCGCGCGCGCGGCGACGTGCATCGCGGCGCCGACGACCCCGCGAAATACGACAAATATACCCAGGATCTGTTCGCGCACCACGACCTGAACGACGAGCCCGACGACAGCGCCGCGCCCTGGCTGCCGGACCTCGGCCCGATTTGCGCCGATCTGCGCCGCCGGCTTGGCTTGACCGGCGCCGCCCCGGAATCGAACCCCGAATGACCTATTCTTGATGCTCAGGCATTGCGTTCGCGCCGAGCGCGGCGATGTCCGTGGCGCGTCATGAAGCTTCCGCGCCGCCGCCAGCGCGCGGCGCCGGCGGCGGCGGGGCGCCAACGGTTTCGACGGATTCCAGTTGCGCGAGGTTGGCCTGGTAACGGCTGACGATCAGACGGACCAGATACAGGCCGAATTCGGGATTCTGGAAGTAAAGCTGCTCGAATTGCTCATAGGTGATGGCGAGCAGCCGCACGTCGGTGCGGCACAAGGCGGAGGCGGTGCGACGGCCCTCGGCCGTGAACATGGCCATCTCCCCGAACAGGTCGCCCGGCTTGAGGACGCGGCCGATTTCCGGCGCCTCGACGGCGCCTTCGATCAGCATGAAGGCGTTGTCGGCCACATCGCCCTTGCGGAACACATACGCGCCCTGGCTCAACCGGACCGGATGCATGAAGGGCTTCAGCCATTCGACATTGAGATCGGTGTTGGCCGCGATCTTGACGCTGGCGACGAGCTTGCGCATTTCGCGCAGCCGCAACAGGTCGATCGGCAGGATGATGATATGGCGGATCAAGGTCGCGGGATTGGCGCTGCAAACGCTGACGATCAGCCCGAACAGGTTGGACAGGACCGAAGCGACGCGCAGGCGGATCATCGTCTTCGAGACCGTCGAGACGATCGCCGCGATGGTTTGCAGCCAAGCAAGCGCGATCAGCAGATAAAGGAGGTTTTCGCTCGACATCCAGGCTCCCGACGCGATGGCGTTCACAGGCGACAAGCCTCTGCTTTGTCGCCAATATTCAAGCGATATGTCGGTTGCATGACAGGCCCCGTCATGCCGCCGCATGCGCCGCGGTCAACGCCAGGGCGAACACGAAATGGGTCAGCGCGTGCAGGCTCTGGTCGAGTCCCAGCAGACGCCAATAGACGGCCGTGCTGGGCGTGGCCGAGGCGCGCCGCGCCAAAACGCCCTTGCCGCGATCGACAGCGGCGTGAACGACGAAATCCAAAGCCGCCAGCCAGAACAGCGCCGGGGCCAGAGCCACGCAGAGCAGCAGCGTGCCGAGCGCGTGGATCGCGGCATGGGCCGCGAGCGGCGCGCGCCAGCCTTCGACGCGCTCCTTGCCAAGCGCCATCCAGCTCGATTGCAGATAAAAATCCGCAACCAGATGCTTGACGATGAAAAGCACGACGGCGACGCAGAGCCATGTCGTGGGAAGTTGTGCGGGAAGAGTGCCGATGGTCGCCCCTCGATGTTGAATTGACCCGGAATTTTAAGCAGGCGCTGGCGCCGTTTGACAAGTCCGCCGCGCCGAGATTGTCGCGCTTCAGCTCGATCCGCGCTATGGTTCGCGCCCGCCTGGAATGGAGCCCGTTCATGAATGCCCGCCATGTCGCTTGAGCGAGGCCGTTCTCGAGGCGGCTCCTGCTGGCTTTATCGTGGCGCGTTCGCGCTGAACCTCGGCCTGTTCATCGCCTGCGCGCTGGGCGCGCCGCGCGCGCTGGACGATGTGCGCAATCTCGTGTTCGATCGTTTCCAGCAACTCGATCCCGCCCCGTTCAACCCGACCGGTCCTGTCCGCGTCGCGGCCATTGACGAGGCCAGTCTCGCCGCGCTGGGGCAATGGCCCTGGCCGCGCCTCCGCCTCGCCGAACTGACGGAGAAACTGCGGGGTATGGGCGCATCGGCCATTGGTTTCGACGTGGTCTTCGCCGAAGCCGACCGCCTCAACCCGCAAGCCCTTCTCGCCAGCCTGCCGCCGGAGCTGCGGACGGCGGAACTGGCGGAAAAGTTTTCGCGCGCGCCCAGCAACGACGCGCGTTTCGCCGCCGCGCTCGCCACGGCGCCAAGCGTCTTGGGGCTGAGCTTCCTCAACACGCCCGGCGGCGCGCTTCCGGCGCCGAAAGCCGGCGTCGCCATGGCCGGCGACGACCCGGCCCTGTTCATTCCCGCCTTCGCCGGCGTCGCCGCGCCGCTGCCGCAACTTGCGCAAGCGGCTTCGGGACTGGGCGCGGTCAACTGGCTGCCCGACCGCGACCAGATCGTGCGGCGGGTTCCGCTGCTGGCGCGGCTGGGCGATCGTTACACGCCGTCGCTGGCGCTCGACGCGCTGCGTGTCGCGCTGGGCGCCACCACCTTGCTCGTGCGCGCCTCCAATGTCAGCGGGCAAATGGACTTTGGGGCGAAAACCGGCGTCAGCGGCTTGCGCGTCGGCGACCTGTCGATCGCGACCGACGCGCACGGCGCGGTGCGGCCGCATTTCTCGCCGCCCGATCCGCGCCGCATGTTGTCCATCGCCTCCCTTCTCAACGACCAAGTCCCGGCAAGCGAGATCCAGGGCCGCATCGTCCTGATCGGCCCGACCGCCTCGGGCCTGGGCGACGTCAGGGCGACGCCGATCGAACCCGCCATGGCCGGCGTCGAAATCCATGCCGAGATCATCGAACAGATCCTGGCGAACGCCCTGCTCACGCGCCCGGACTGGGCGCAGGGCGCGGAACTGGCCGCCGCGCTCGTCATGATCTGCCTGATGGCGGCGCTGCTGCCAAGAGTGTCGCCGCTCGCCGCCGGCGCCATCGCAATTGTCGCGGCCGCCGCCCTGTTCGCCGGCGCCTTGCTGGCTTTCGACAAAGCGGGGCTGCTGCTCGATCCCGTGGTCCCCGCGCTGGCCTTGAGCTTGCAGACGCTGACCGGGATTCTGGCGCTGTGGCGCGGCGAGCAAGCCGCCAAAGCCTATGTTCAGACCGCCTTTGGCAAGTTCCTGTCGCCGCTGGTGGTCGCGCGCCTCGCCGAAAACCCCGACAGGCTGGCGCTGGGGGGCGAGACGCGCGAAGTGACGGTGATGTTCGCCGACCTGCGCAATTTCACCAGCCTGTCCGAGGGGCTCGACGCGCAACATCTGACCCGGCTGCTCAACGCCTATCTGACGCCCATGACCGACGCGATTCTCGCGCGCGAGGGAACCATCGACAAATATATCGGCGACGCCATCATGGCGTTCTGGAACGCGCCGGTCGATGTGCCCCGCCATGCGCGCCGCGCCGTGGAGGCGGCGATGCTGATGCGCGCAGAGCTTGAACGGCTCAACACGTCGCTTGAGGCGCAAGCGCGCGCGGACGGGCGAGCCCATAACCCCCTGCGCATGGGAATCGGGCTGAATTTCGGACCTTGCAGCGTCGGCAACATGGGCTCGTTGCGGCGTTTCGATTATTCCGTGCTCGGCGACACCGTCAATCTGGCCTCGCGTCTCGAAGGCGCCAGCAAGCATTATGGCGTCGATCTCATCGCGAGCGAGGCGGTCGCGGTCGCGGCGCCCGAAGCGGCCTGGCTCGATCTCGATGTCGTCAAGGTCAAGGGACGCAACGCGCCGGTGCGCATCTTCACGGCCGCGGGCGGAGCCGAATTCGCGGCAACGTCCGAATTTGCAAACTGGCGCGCCGCGCATGACGCAATGCTCGCCAGCTATCGCGCCGGCGATTGCGAACAGGCGGCGGCGCAGGCGCGCGCGCTGGCGCAACAAGTCCCGGCGCCGTGGCGCGCGCTTTACGACTTCTTGCACGCGCAATTCACGGCGGCGGCTCCGTCGCAGCAGCCGGCGGTCCTGCTGACGCTCGACAGCAAATAGGCAAGGTTCAGCGGCCGCAGAGCTTGCCGTCCGGCGCGACATCTGAGCCTCTCAGGCTCGCGTAACCCTCGCGCGAACACAAAGCCGGATCGGACCCGCAGGCGGCGTCGGCGAACGAGAACGGCCGCGCGCCACTTTTGGCCGCGCCCGAACTGACCACGATGGCGTCGCCGGGATGGAGCAACTCGCCGCAATGATATTTTTCAAGGGCGCGGGCGTCGAGCTTGCGCGGATCGCCATCGTAGCGCGAACGCGGGCAGACCACCGCCTGGCCCTCGACCAGCGTGACGACGGTGCGACCGGGTTCGGAGCTGATATCGAGGATGGTGCCGCGCACGCCGATGGTGGCGTTGCCGGTCTTGATCTCATAGGCTTCCTTGGGCGAACCGCCCGAACTGAAGCGGAAGACGCCTTTGGCCAAATTGACCGCCGCATGGGCATAGGTGGCGTCGTCGCTATAGACGAAACGGTCGAGCTTCACCGTGGAGACCGGCCCCAGCGCGAGATTGGTGGCGTCGCGGAAAACGAATTTGGCTGAACTGTCCGGCCCCGTCCGCACGGATTCGTCGCGAAACACGTCGTCGTCGCGGTGAATGGCCGCGCCCCCACCGCCCTCGACCCTGACGACCTCGTTATTGGCGACGGTCGCGGCGCCGATCCTGTCTTCGGCCGAGCACGCGGGCGCCAACAGGGCGCCGGCCATGGCCACGGCGGGGAGGGTTTTCAAAAATCGCATGCCGGTCTCGCCCTTCAATGTCAAACGCCGCTCAGAAGGCCCAACGCAGACCCGCGCCGCCATGGATGGTGTCGCCAACCGGGCGGGCGCCAAGCGTTCCATCGGCAAAAACGTCCACCACCGCATTGTCGGCGAAGCGGTAGCCGACGCGCAGGCCATATTCGGCCCAATGATAATCGCCGAGGGTGGAATGGATGCCGGACAGCCCGAGCACGTCGCCGCTCAGGCCGCTTTGCGCGTCAAAGGATTGCGCGGCGGCGAGCGAGATCTGGGTTTCGAGCGCGCCGCCGAACAGATGGGTCCATTGCGCGCCGACCCGGACGACATTCAACCTGTCCGTTCCCCCGGCGACCGTCGCGGGCGAGGGATTGCCCGCGACGCTCTCGACATAGCCGCCGACGATTTGCCAACTGCGGGAGAGGCCCGCCCAGGCCGCCGCCTCGTCGATGGGCGACCAGCGATAAATCCATCCGAGCTTAGCGAAGGCGGAATAGGTCGCGACATCGGCGATTCCGGAGCCGCCGCGCGCCACGCCCGCGTCATCATAGGCGCGGTTGAAGCGGGCGCGCTGCCACGGCGAGGCGGAAGCGCCGATTTCGCCGAAGGGCCGCGAGGCGCCCCATTCCGTCTTGTCGTAGCGCAGCGCGCCAAGGAAGATCGGTGCGCCCGTCACCTCGACGCCGCCGCTGTGGTACTGGCTGTAGGCCGCGCCGCCAAGGAGAGCGAAATTGTCGCTGAGCGTCAGACGGCCATGCATGCCCGCGCTGAGCGATCCCACCGACCCGAACGTGCTGACGCAATTGTCGCAATTGATCTGTTCGTTGATGCCGCCGAGCACGCTGGCGAGCACCCCGTTGGTGATGAGCGCGCCGATGCGGTCGCCGGCCAGCTTGTTGAACGACGACGTCACCGCCCCGCTGGTGAGGCCGTTGAAGACGAGATAAACGTCCTTGGAATCATAGGCCAGCACCGGCAGGCTGGTGGTGAGGCCGGTCACGGTCAGGCTGCTGAAAACCCCGGAAACGCCGCCGCTGGCGGTCAGGATGGTGTAGCGCGATCCGGCGGTCGTCGCCGCGCCCGCCCAGGTCGCCGCGACCTTGCCGGCAAGACTCGCCGAACCCGTGGTGGTCAGAAGGCTCGAACCGCTCGGCCCGACCGAGACGGCATAGGTCGAGCCGGAGGCGAAGGTGACATTGCCGGTGGAATGCAGCGTTCCATAAGGCTGCGCCGCATTGCCCGGCGCAAGCGCGCCGCCGGAGGACACCGCGATGGCGCCGACCGCGCCGACGCCGCGCAGCGTCGCGCCATTCTGGACGGTCGTTGAAGAAACAATCGAGCCATCCACCTCCAGCATGCCCTGCGCAACCGTGGTCGCGCCGGTGTAGGTGTCGGCGCCCGTGAGGACGAGGGCTCCCGTTCCCAGCTTTGTCAGCGCGCCCGAGCCGGAAATGACCCCGCTCAGGGTGACGGTGGAAGCGCCGGTGTCGATGGTGGGATCGCCCGCGCCGGAGAACACGATTTTGTTCGACACGACCATGGACGAGAGCAGATTGAGCGTCGTGGCGTCGGCGAGGTGAAGCGAACCCGAACCGAGCGATTGCGCGCTGGAAATCGCCAGCGCGCCGGCATCGACAAAGGTTCCGCCCGAATAGGCGTTGGCGCCCGTGAGCGTCAGCTTTCCCGCGCCGGCCTGGGTGAGGGAGCCGGTTCCGCTTATGGCCTGCGCGACCGTTATGGCGTCGGAGCGGTCGAACACCAGGCTGGCGTTATCGACCACGGCGCCGGAGCCAAGCGTTCCGCTCGCGCCGCCGGCGCCGATCCGCAATACGCCGGCGCTGATCGTGGTGGTCCCGGCATAGAGGTTGTCGCCGGTGAGCGTCAGCGTTCCCGCGCCGGCCTTGGTCAGGGCCAACCGCCCCAAACCGTCGGTGAGCAGGCCGGCAAAGGTTGAGGAGGAGCCATCCCCTCCCACCGTCAGCGCGCCATTGCCGCTGGAGGCGCTGCCGGAAATCGTTCCCGAACCGCTGACGCCAGCGATGACCAAGCTATGCCCGCCGAGATCCAGCGTGGCGCCTGCATCGACTGTCACCCGCGTCTGTGTCGACAGCGCGCCATCGAGGCCGAGCGACAAGGTTCCCCCCGCCACTTCCGTCGAACCGGTATAGGTCGCCGCCGCGGCGAGGGTCAGGACTCCGGCGCCCGCCTTGACGAACGAGCCCTGACTTGCGCCATCCCTGATCGCGGTCGCGATGACGGCGCCAAAACCGTTGGTATCGACGATTCCCTGGCCGCTCAGCGTGAAGGCGGTGGGCGAAAGCGAAAGCCCATCCATCATCAGTGTCAGGCGTCCGCCATTCGCGATCGCCAAAGTGCTGGCGTTGGTCGCCGTCGCGTCGTTGATCTCCAGCGTTCCCGACGAAATCCGCGTTCCCCCGGTATAGCTCTTCGCGCCCGCAAGATAGAGCGTTCCCACCCCGCCCATGTTCAGGCCAGCGGCGCCGGTGACGTCGCTGTTGATCTCGACGGTCGTGCCGGAGTCGGGCGCGATATTGGCGAAACCGCAATCGTGCGTGCAGGTCGGGTCGCTCCCGAGCTGGACGGGGGCGCGCCACCCATTGCCCCAATGGACGCTGTCCGGGGTGTAATCCGCCATCGTCTCCAATGTGGCGCCTGCCGAGATCGTCACCACGGGGAGACCGCTGAGCGAGCCATTGGTTTGGCGACGCGGCGTACCCAGGCCATTGGCGGAATTGATGGCGACCGTTCCCTGTTCGATCTGGACGCCGCCGTTGAAATAATTGTCCTCCGACAGATAGAGCGTTCCGCTTCCCGTTTTGATCACGCCGGCGTCGGAGGCCGCGTCGTTCCCGGGGATCTGGTAGCCCTCCATGAAGTGGTTGACGATGATGTCGCCGCCCGATGTGTCGAACGTCGCCGCTTCCGCCGCGTTCACGCCGACCAGAATGGTGTTGGTGATCGTGACCGGACCGCCGCCCTGCGAAGCGAGCGTGGCGTTGCCGATGGCGACGATCCCGCCGCCAAGAGCGTCGCCCCTGCCGATGATCAGCTTCCCGTCGGTCACAGCCAGGCTGGCGCCCAGCGACGTTCCGTTGCCATAGGCGTAGCCGGCGTCGCCCGTTTGCGTGTTGACGCCTGTCAGCGTCAGCGCCCCCGCGCCGGTTTTGATCAAGGCGACCCGTCCGACGCCGTTGGCGATCGTTCCGGAATAGGTCTCGTCGGCCGAATTATCGATTGTCAGCACGGCGGCGGTGCTGGAAGTGTTGGTCACCCCTGCCGGATAGGCGCCGAGGCTGGTCTTTGTCGTATTGCCGCCAGCCAGATCCAGAGTCTCCGCTTGCACGACGCAAGGCGCGACGGCCAGGGCCGTCCCGGCCAGCAGAAGCGCGCGCGAGATCGTTCGGCGCCGATGCGCCGCGATACTGCATTTTGTCATGAATCCGCCCTAGTGAAGGTCGCCCTAACCTTGACAGCAGATAAGCCCTCCCTTGCGGCATGGTGTCAAGATTGCATGAGGCGGATAAGACAGCGCAACAAGTGAATGAGACGTTTTGCCAAAAATAAGACGTGTCGAGTTGCCTCGCAATAAATCATAGTTCAAACTCCAGAACGCCATGAAAAGCAATGCCGTGATTTATCGCAGCGCCATCGGGAAAGAAGGAGTGGACTTGGATAAAGCAGAACAAAACATGCAAAACGTCTCGTCCTTGGTGCCGAGTTTCGGTTTCCTCAGTGAAACGATGGACCCCGACGCCAATATCGCCGCCTGGCGCGAGGCGGTGGCGACCATGTTCGAGGTTGATGAACTGGCGGCGGGCGAACCCGGTCCGTTCCGCGCCGATCTGCAATCCTACGTCATGGGCCCGGTCCTGTTCGGCCTGTCGCGCGCCAGCGGCCAGTGTTTCCGGCGCACGGCGGAAACCGTGGCGCGCAGCGGCGTCGATCACATCTTCATCCAGCTCTATCTCAAGGGCGGCTATGAGGGCGTCGCCGGCGCGCTGCCGATTCGCGTCCGGCCCGGCGATATCTGCGTGCTCGACCTCGCGCAGACGCTGGAGACCCGCGCCACCGCCTTCGAAAATTTCAACCTTGTGATTCCCCGGCCGATGATCGACCGCCGCCTGCCGCAGCCCGATGCGCTGCATGGCCTGGTCCTGCCCGCCGACGGCGTGCTGACGCGGCTGCTGGCGCGCCATTTCGCCGCGCTGTTCGATTGCGCGCCGCGCATGACCTTCGATGAATGCCAGGCGGTGGTCGAAGGCACGATCGCGCTGATTGTCGCCTGTCTCAGCGGCGAGTTGGAGCGGCGCGACGCCGCCGCTGGCGACGCCGGCAATCTGTCGCTGATTCGCCTGCGCCAGCATGTCGAGGCGCGGCTGGGCGCCGGCGATCTCTCCGCCGAATCCCTGGCCGCGCATTTCGGCCTGTCGCGCGCCACGCTTTACCGCATGTTTTCGCCGCTCGGCGGGGTGGCCGAATATATTCGCGGCCGCCGCCTGCACCGGGCCTTCTTCGATCTGGCGGCGGCGACGTCCAAGGGGCCGCGCGTCAGCGAGGTGGCGCGGCGCTGGCATCTCGGCAGCGAGGCCAATTTCAGCCGCGCGTTCAAGGCGGCCTATGGCGTCAGTCCCAAGGCGGCGCGGGCGGCGGCCTTGCTCAGCGAACCGGCGACGGGCGCCTCGCCCGTGACGCGCTGGATGCGCGACATCGCGCCTCGGGTCGGAACCTGAGGCGCGCGGCGCCCGCGAAGGTCCGGTTTTCGCCCGTTTTGGCCAATCAGCGCGACGGCACAAACGCCGCATTGACATAGAATACTATTTTGATAGACTAAATTATCTTTCCACATTGACGAAATTGGCGTGCCGATCATGGACCGGATTGATCTCAAAATACTCAAAATTCTCCAAAACGACGCCACGGTCACCGTGGCCGAGATTGCGGAAAAGGTGGCCCTGTCGGCCACCCCGTGCTGGAAACGCATCCAGAAGCTGGAGGCCTCCGGCGTGTTGCGCAAGCGGGTCGGGCTGGTCAGCGGCGGCAAGGTCGGCCTCGGCCTGACCGTCCACATTTCGATCCAGACCGGCGATCACGGGGCCGAGCGCCTCGAAAATTTCGTCCGCGCGGTCTCGCTCATGCCGGAGGTCGTGGAATTCTGCCGGCTCGCCGGCGAGGTCGATTACGTCCTGAAGGTGGTGACGACCGACATTTCCGCCTATGACGCTTTTTACAAGAGGCTGACCGCGCTGATGCCGCTGCGCAATGTCTCCTCGCATTTCGAATTGCAGTCGATCAAATCCACCACCGCCCTGCCGCTCGAACTGATCGATCCGGGCGAGCCCGCGCACGAAGCCGCCGCGCTGGTGTCCCAACAGCGCGTCGTCGCGCTTCGCACCATGTGAGACCAGCGCGGCGCGGCGTCATTTCCGCCGCAACCCGTGCAGCACATCGACCAACAGATCGACATCCTCGCAGGTATTGTAGAAGGCGAGCGAGGGCCGCACTGTGGCCTCCAGGCCGAAGCGGCGCAGGATGGGCTGGGCGCAATGGTGGCCCGAGCGCACCGCGATCCCCTCGGCGTCGAGCGCCTTGCCGACTTCCACCG
>NZ_NHSJ01000072.1 GCF_002937075.1 Rhodoblastus sphagnicola | reverse complement strand
CGGCGGCGCTCGGCGCCCGATATCACCGTAATTCGTCCCATGCTGCGCAGCTAACCTCGCTCATAAAGCCGATTTAGCTGCGAAGCATCGCGCAGGCCTCAATTTTCGCAAGGCGCGTCACGCCGGATGGATACGATGATGGGTGGCAGCATGGTCGTTCAGTGGACGCAATTACCGACGACAGACCGACGTATCGTTGAGCGTTGCATCGACTTTGCAGTCGATGCCGCTCTTCGTCTTGAAGGGCGCGCCGACCCGGTTGATCGGAACTAGAGCAATGCCCCCGCCGCGTTGTCCAAGAAAAGCTCGCCGTCGCGGATGTACCGGCGGAGCATGGCGTCGCTGGCATGTCCGGTCTGGTCCTTGATCTTCCTGGTCTCGACCCCGGCCTGTGCGGCGCTCGTGGCCAGACCAGACCGCAGCGAGTGGCCTGAAAACAGTTCGGGATCGAACCCGGCGGCGGCCACGCGCTCCCGGACGATCAGGCAAACGGCTTCGGGCGAAAGGGCGTCAGCGAATACCCGTCCGTGTTTGTCCACCCGGCGGAAGATCGGCCCCCCGCTGATCCGGGCGCGGTCGAGCCAGTATTCGAGCGCATGCACAGGGCAAGACTTGGTGCGGCCGAACGGAACGCCGATCTTGCGCCCCTCGCCGTCCTGGTCAGTCTTCGACCGGCGCAGGGTGATGATGAGGCCTTGCCGAACCCGCTCAAGGTCCGTGCAATTAATTGCGCAAAGCTCTGATCGCCGGAAGCCGCCCGCAAAGCCGATCAGCAGCAGGGCGCGGTCGCGCGCATCCTTGAGGCCGTCGCCCATGGCGGCGAGGACCGCAAACAGGTCTTCGCGCAAAAGGGGCTTGGCCTGCCACTGCGCCAAGGCGCTGGGACGAGGCAACCATTGAGGCGCTGGCCGCGCACACCGAGATGAGCAAGCAGGCGTTGTCATCGGAGAAGGGGCTTAGGGACATCCTGCTTGGGCCAGCTGGGCTGTGAGAGGCGCTGCGGGCGCTCGGCGGATTGCCCCTTGACGGCGGCGCATGACCGTCAATAGCGACCGTTTCGTCGTGTAATTAATTGCATGAAATCCGATCGGATGTTCCAACCTTCTTGAGGGCTGCTCAGTCACAAAGGCCGCGGGCGTTTCACGGTGCTGAACGGAGTGAGCCCCGCCGCCATGGAGACGGGGCTCGCACGCCATCAGAATTTGGCGATGATCGGCTCCGGTCCGCCAAACCTGTAGTTCACGCCGGCGCGCACGATGTGCGTCGTGGTTTCGACCGCGAGGTTCGCGTTGGCCGAGAAAAAGGAACCATTGTAGAGCGAGGTCTTGCCGAGATCGGCATAGAGATATTCGCTGCGCAGCGACCAATGATCGGTCAGGGCGTATTCCAATCCGCCGCCCACCGCGAAGCCCCGCGCCAGCGTCTCCTTGGAGATGGAAACCGAAGAACCGCCGTAGGCGCCGTTGACGTAGCTGTTGCCCCCGGCATAGGCAAAGCCGCCGGTCGCATAGAGCAGGCCACGGTCGAGGATCACCGCTCCGACGCGGGCGCGCGCCGTGCCGAGAAAATCAATGCGCGAGCCGGCTTTCCCGGACAGGGTGGTTCCTCCCAGTGACGAGTCGACGCCGACTTCTCCTGTCACCGATGCGCCTTGAATGTCCGCTTCGAGGCCAACGACGATCGGACCTCTCAGCTGGAAGTTCACGCCGACCTGACCGCCGCCAAGAACGCCGCTCGAATTGAGCCGCGCAGCGCCTTCTCCGAGAATGGCACCGCCGGTTGAACTTACGACCGCAGGATAGCGGAAGTCGCCGCCGGAAAGCCCGACGTTGCCGCCAACATAGATGCCACTCCACGAGAAGGACGAAGGCGCGAAATCGCGCGGCGATCCCACCGTCGCGGTCATCTGGCGGTTGTAACCTTGCTGGACAGGCGGAGCGTCGCCGTACGGCGGAATGTTATAAATAGCGCCCGGCTGCGCAAATGAAGAAGTCGTTGCGATAAGGCCGAACACTGAGCACAATGCGATGGATTTCATTTGCAATATCCTTGCGTGTTTCCAAAACGTAAGGATGTTTAGTTAACGAATAGTGAGCGTTTCCGTGACAAATGCCCTCCACCTCTCCCAGCGTCTGGGTGCTTGATTGGCTAAGGTATTTTCTTGGGCTGCCTCGTATACAGACCACCAAAGACGTGATCACGATGTCAAAGGAGCGCCCCCGCCGCGTTGTCCAAGAAAAGCTCGCCGTCGCGGATGTAGCGGCGGAGCATGGCGTCGCTGGCATGGCCGGTCTGGTCTCTGATCTTTCTGGTGTCGACCCCGGCCTGTGCGGCGCTCGTGGCCAGACCAGACCGCAGCGAGTGGCCGGAATAGGGCTCGGGATCAAAGCCGGCAGCGGCCACGCGCTCCCGAACGATCAGGCACACGGCCTCGGGCGAGAGGGCGTCTGCGAACACCCGCCCGCGCTTGTCCACCCGGCGGAAGATCGGCCCCTCGCTGATCCGGGCGCGTTCGAGCCAGGTGTCGAGCGCATTCACCGGGCAGAATTTGGTGCGGCCGAACGGGATGCCGATCTTGCGGCCTTCGCCGTCCTGGTCGGTCTTTGACCGGCGCAGGGTGACGACCACGCCTTGCCGAACCCTTTCAAGGTCCGTGCAATTAATTGCGCAAAGTTCTGATCGCCGGAAGCCGGCAGCGAAGCCGATCAGCAGTAGGGCGCGGTCGCGCGCATCCTTGAGGCTGTCGCCCATGGCGGCGAGGACGGCGAACAGGTCTTCGCGCAAGAGCGGGCGGGCCTGGCGCTGGGCGACGCCACGCTCCCGCCTGATGCCGCGCATGGTCGCGCGGACGAGCGGCGAGCGGACCGGAGACGGATGGCCCTGCGCCTCGTGCGCGACTGAGATCGCCGCGAGCCGCCGGTTGATCGTTGCCACCTTCAGCGCCTCGGCATGCGCAGCGATGTAGGCCGCGACCTCGGCGTCGCTGGCTGGGATCGTCCCGCCCCAGGCAAAGAAGTGGTCGAGGTCCGACCTGTACGCGCGCCGTGTCGCGGGCGCTATGCCGGCCTGAACGAATTCTGCGACGAGATCGGTCAGCCTCGTGCAATCAATTGCATGAACGTCAGCTGGCTGAGCGGTCCCTTCGTCGCTCGACACGTCGGTCGAGGTGAGCTTTTCGGGGTCGGTTTTAAGTCCTGATAAGTAAGGATTATCACGAGTGAGCACGACCTGGTCCGGGGTGACCAGCGCCTCGCGCTCGGTGTCGCCGGGGTCAGCCATTGGCCTTCTCCAGCTTCGCGATGATGTTGATGATCGCTTCCTCCTTGCGTTTGACGCCGCCATTTTTCTGCACGGCACCATGCGCCAGCAGCGCCTGGATGAAACGCTCGTGGTCCTTGGGCGCGAGACGGAGCGTGACGTTGCGTGCACCCCTGATGACGCGCTTGCCGGCAACCATGTCCTTGAGGTCCTCGGCCGTGTGGTTCTGCGCTTCGGCCAGCCAGGACTCGCAGTTCGCGTCCGTGAGGACCGCGCCGATGGCCTGAACTTTTGTCCAGCCCAGCTCGGCCAGTTGTTCGCGTGAGATCGGCAAGTCGGCAGTCCTGCGCGCGATCTCGACGAGATACAGCGCCTTTCGGTAACTCAGCTTCGTTTCCATGTAGACCTGCTTGAACAGGTCCGGGCTGTCGGCCTTCAGTTTCCGCAGGATGACACCCAGGTCGACGAAATTCTCCTTGTACTTGTCGGCCAGCCTCACGGCTTGGCCATGCAGTTCGGTGGGGGATTGGGCAGTTCTTTCCATTTGCTCCTCCTTGAGCTTATGGGGTTGGGGGACTGGGGTAAGAAAGTCAGGGGTTGAACGCGAGCGCGCTGGTGAGCAGGTCGGTGCGGAGCGCGTCCAGATGATCGAGGTTGCGGCGGACGATCTCGATCAGGTCGTCAGCGACGCCCAGGTCCGCGCGCACGCGGCTGAAGTCCGCCGCGACGCCCAGGCGTTCGAGGGCGGTCTGGTCGCGCCAGTTGAACCTGACGGAGATCGGCGCGCTGTCGGCATAGAAGACGGCGAGGCGCAGCGCCTTCTCGGCGCGATAATCGGGGACGTTGGCGGCGAGAAAGTCGGCCACCTCGGCGTTCGACCGGAGAAATTGCGCGATGGCCTGCCGGCCCATTCGGGTGTGGCCGTCGAGCGCACACAGCGGTACGCCGCCGACGGACGCCGACTTGCGCGTATCGACTTGCTCCACATAGCCGCCGTCAGCCGCAGCGAGAGCCAGCAACGGCAGGAAGACGCAGATCGGCGCGCGAGTCCTCCTCGCGGCGATGGCCGTCGCCTCGATCAGGTCGCCGGAGCAACCCAGGTCGGCGAACACGCGCATCAGACCGTCGAGGTCGCCCTTGCCGACGCGGCGTTCGGGCCAGTTCTCGACGCCCGAGGCGTACCAGGCGGCGACGGCTCGCTCGGACAGCGGGCGCGTCACTTCGGCGACGATCGCCAGCCGCTCGGGGATGGCGGCCACGCCGCATTCATTCCTGACGGCGTCCAGCGTCGGCCAGTGCGCGGCGGCGGCGAACAGGTGATCCGTGCTGCGGTCCTTCGGCGCGGCGGCGAGGCGCTTGCAGGCGTGAGCGGCGCACCGATCCTCGCTTCCGAACCTGCGGCGCGAGCGCGCATCTGCCGCCAGGCGCGCGACCTCGACCAGCGTGCCGATGGAGCCGACGCCCATGTCCTCGGCGGCGATCACCAACAGCCGCCGCCAGAGCGCCGCGCGATCATGTTGCAAGAGGGTCAGCGCCGCGCGCCGGGCCGTGACGGCGTCGCCGCGCCGGATCGCCTTCTGCAAGGCGCTGGACGCGGTCCAGCGATCACAGATCAAGGGGGCTAATGCCTCATTGCTCCCGATCTGGAAGCTCAAACTCGATTGGTCGCTCTGCTGCACTGGCTGATCTTTCTACGCGGTGAAACCCTCGTAGAAACTGTAACTTGAGCCAGGGCGTGGGAAAGTAAAATGCAATCGAGAGCGGAGAGAATTGCGGTACAGTCGTGCAATTAATTGCAGTATGTCCTCCGTGCCTCTGAAATGCCGGGTCTGGCGAGTCTCCCCAGGCGCTTCCTCAATTTTGGGGGCGTCGCCAGCAGCGTCCTTGGGACCAAATTCCGGGACGACAGGACAGTCTCTATTTTCGTGCAATTAATTGCAATTCGTGCCTCGCAATAAGGCTGCTGCCTGCTGCATTTGGATCAGGAGAATACCTTCGCGAAACACCCAGCCGTCAACACGAGCTGGATCACGAGCAGCACCTTGATGATCTTCATGTTGGTCCTGATGGACCGCCACACCTCATCGTCGCTTTCGGGGGGCGGCGGATCGCTGCTGTTCACGTTCGTGCGCATGGTTGTGCCTCACGTGGTGGTGGACGACAATTGTCAGCACAGGTGGTGCGGGCGTCAATCGCTTTCAGTTTGCGGGGGCAGCTTCCTGGCGCGGCCACGTCGAGCAGGGGCGCGTCCTATCGGGCTGAGGCCTTCGCCAGAGCCTTCATCAGGGCAGCCTCCTTCCCACACAGCCCCTTGCCCTTCGGCGGGCGCGTGGCTCCATGCTTAAGCAGCACCTTGGTGAGCAGGGCGTGCTGGGCTGGGGTCAGCCGGAACAGGACGCTGTGCATTTTTTCCTGGGCGCGCTCCTCCCCGCGCAGGGTTGCCTCAAGCTCCTTGGCGGTGATGCCATTGGCCAAGTCGAGCCAGCCCAGCTCGGTGCCGGGCTCCGCGAGCCGCGCCACCAACGTCGCCTTGGTCCAACCCACGTCGATCAGAAGCTCGCGGGGAACATCGAGGCCGGCGAACCGTCCCCAGATTTGCAGCAAGGCGTATGCCTTCCGGCGTTCCAGGCGGGTGCTGGAGACGATCTCCGCCCAGGTGCCGGGGGTTGTCTGCTCTGCCTGCCATAGCGCCTCGGCGAGTTCGATTGACGTGGTGTCGCGCTCATTAGCTAGGCGTTTCACCTCTGTGAGTTTTCTTCTCGCTATGGCCACGTAGCCCCTCCGTCATCGAGCTACGATGCCGGCGTATCTTTAACGTTCCGCTTACGAACGACAGCGCAATTAATTGCACCGCTGTCCGGCGGTCCCAACTCTGCGAGCCTTTCGGCATTTCCTTCCGCGCTTCGGCCCATTCGGTTCAATGCACAATTAATTGCACAAATGGGCCGTCACATGCTCTGCGAGACGAGCAAAGTCGGGGTCGATGCGACGGATCAGCGCCTGATAGTAGGGTGCAACCCGGTCGAAGTCGATCCTCGACCGCCGTTTGGGCCACTCCTTCGTGAAGCTCGCGTCGAAGCGTTCGCACACCTTCTCGTATTCCGGGGAGCCGGGCGGCGGGAAGCAGTCCGGGCATGTCTGGGCGAATTCATCCGGGGGGCAGCGCAAGTCTTCGTGGTCGGCGGGTATCACCTTGTCTGCTGCCGGCGTGGGGGAAACGTTAAACGTACTTGTTGTTGCAATTAATTGCACAAAGTTTTGCGCTTGATGGTCGCTGACCGGAGGCGTGGGCTCGTCGTAGAAGTTCAACTCGGCAATTTCCCGCTCGATGATGGGGAGGGCGAAGTTGACCGCCGTTTGGGCGTAGCGGTGCAGGAACTCGACCGTGGGCTTGTCCGGGATGCCGTAGGCGGCTTCATCGTACTTGGCGATCTTGCAGAAGGCTGCCCAGCGCCTGACGCATGTCTCGGCGATCGCGACTGCCTTATCGGTGGGGCAACGATCCGCGAACTCGCTCACGAGACCACGCTGCTTGCCGGAGAACGCCAGCACGATGTAGCCGGGCAGGCATTCCGCGTGCGCCTCCTTCCAAGTATGCTCTATCTCCCCGATTGTGGGATGGGCGAACCGCCGGCGCGGCGCGATCGGGGTGTCGTCCAAGGCGGACTGCACATTGTCGAGCTTATGGCCGGCGATGATCTCCTCGTCCGTCCATCCCCTCTGGAGCTGCTTCCTGATCGCCCCCTGCGTGACTCCATGGCGTTTTGCAAGTTGGGAGGTCTTGTAGGTCTTGCCGGTCGCTGGATCGCGGAAGACCAAGGTGTCGCCCTTGTTGGAGTTCTGAGTCCGTTTGTCGCCCCAAGCGACCTTGCCGGGCGCGTACTCTGGGTCGTCGTTATTGATCCTGTCGAGGGTGGTCTTCCTCGCCGGCATCGGGCCGACCAAGCGAAGGAATGACTGCCAGTCCTCGAAGGCGGGATGGACTATCGCGCCCTCGGTCTTGCGGCGGTTCTTCATATTGCGGTGGGCATTCGCTTCACGCGAGTACTTCTCGCGGAGTTGCATCGCGGTGAGGGTGTCCAGGTCCCGGAGGAAGACGGGATCACGGCAGGGGGAGGCCTGTTTCTCAGCGCAGAGACATTCGCTTATGACCGTCCCGTCAAGGATCAGGTCCTGGCGGCCAGTGCGAGCAATTTGAGTGGTATGGCGCTGCTGTTGATCTGCGCGCGGTGTCTCGCGGCGTGAGAAAACGGCAAGTTTCTTTGTGCCTTTGGAGGGCATGCGTCGGTCTCCTGCAATTGACCGAAGCATGCAAAAATGGTATCAAGATACCGCACATAGCGTACATCGGTCCTACGCCCTCGCTCGAACCCCTTCGGCGAGGGCGTTTCTATTCAGCCACAGCATGTTCTGCTCCGCTATCGGAGTCTCGCTATCCGGTATAGCTCTTGGTCCATGGAAGCTTGACCTCTTCCATAGCGCCGTCATTCGTCCGTCGCACACGTCCCCGCTTTGTGGCGCAGCGTGTGGGTTGCGACAGTGCGTCAATCGAGTATGCCACCTAAAGGTCAAGCCCTCAGCATCAAGCCGAGCGAGCCACCCCTGTGCGGCTTTTTCGCCCTCGTTTTTCCAATCAGTTTGCAATCTGAACTGGTATCGAAACCGGCATGTAGTTCGCAAACTGCACACCTTAAATGCAAACTGTCATTGAAATATTTAGGAAAAGACCTGACTTTTAATCAGAGGGTCTCGGGTTCGAACCCCGACGCGCTCACCAATAATCTCAATGGGTTAGAAAGAATAACCCCGGCCAATCGGTCGGGGTTTTCATTTTTGGGTAACGCCTGGAGCGGCGCGCCTGCCGGGGATTGACCTTGGCGAAGGGGACGCCGGCGGCGCCCAGCGTGCGCTCCAGCGCTCGATGATAAGGGCCGGTCGGCTCAAAGGCGACGCGCTGGACAGGCGTTTGCGCCAACCATTTGATCAGCGCCTTGTGGCCGCCATTGCCGTTGGCGAAACGCAGGCAGCGCATGATCCCAAAAATTGGACACCAGTTTTTGGAAAAGATCATGCGAAAACAAAAAGTCTAGAGCGCGATGCGTTTCCGTGGAAACGCATCGCGCTCTAGCGCCGTCGGCCAGTCGGTGGGCGTCGAGATTGTCTTTCGAGACGTCGACGCCGATGGTATCATTCTGCGGACCCTGCTTGTCATCCGGGGCCCTCCCCCGGGTATCCGTCCAGGCCAAAGGAAAAGACGAGGGCGATCAAACTCCAGGTTTTCGTCGATTTGCCAAACTGCCCCACGCAAGCCTCGTATTGAATCCTGAACCAGCGCGCTTAAGCAAGCGTCTCTCTTTAACCGCAGACATACGATTGCTGCAGTCAAGAAATGATGGATGGCCATGATGGCAAGTCTATCTCGCCGCACCGTTTTTCAGGGTTTTGGCTCAGCGGTGATCGCCACTTGCGCTCCGTTCCCGTTGTTCGCAGCGGCGCCAAAATCGCTGGAATCCATCATAGGAGATCAACTGATCGATCGAGCGCAGTCGGGATCGCCCTATTCGGAGGCGGCATGGTTGCAGCTTGCCATGGTGATTGATGAGCAAGGAAGACTCAAAATTTCCGGCTCATTCCGCGAGGCGCTGACGATAATCCTGAATGGCGGTGATGCCGCCGAATATCAAAACGACAACAGCACAGATGAAGGCCGTGAGTACCGGCGGAATAGCCTTGTGATGCTGGCTGCGCTTTCAGGCCTCAAAATGTTGCCGCAAAGGCTTGGCTACGGTCACTTTTGCAACGGCGAATTCATGGCGGAACGACAGTCGTTTACGGTTGGAGATAGGTGGAAAGGTCTCGGCTGGCCTGCGCCGTTTGCTTATGTGGAAGACGTCTGGGGAGCTTAGAGCATTCCCCGCTTAGTCTGACTCGGAATTTTGGAGAGGCGGGATTCCCTTAAGCTTCGGAATGAGCGACTCTGCGCGTGGCATTGATTTGGAGGCGCAGCATGTCGCGAGGCCATTGCTTCGATTTGCGTGAGCGTGCGATTGCGTTAATTGAAGGGGGCATGTCGCGGCGGGCTGCGGCGCGTCATCCATCGCCTTGGGGCGCCGGAGATCATGAATAGCGACCAGGCCAGTCAGTTCACGTCTTTTGCCTGGACCGACCGCCTGAAGCAGGCCGGCGTCATGATCTCGATGGACGGCAAGGGCCGCTGCATCGACACTATCTTCATCGAACGGCTCTGGCGGTCGTTGAAGTATGAGTGCGTCTATCGATATGCTTGGGAAACCGGCTCGCAGGCCAGAACCGAGATCGCTCGCTGGATCACTTTCTATGATGCCGGCGTCCACACGCAGTTCATGGCGGGCGACCGCCTGCCGTGGTCTATTGGAATGCCATTCAACCCGACCAGCAGGCGAAGAAAGTAGCTTAAATCGCCCGGAAATTGTCCAATCAATGGGGAGTAGCTCAGCCGGCGATCGACCAGGGGATACGCGCCGTATGATTTCGTCGCTGGCTATCTGTTCAGTATCCCTCCGCCGTGGGCCGCAGGGATCGGCGTTTGAGGCTATACAGCGGGGTGCAGGACGCCATCGGACTTGAACGTCTTTATGGCTTCGGCGAGAGTGAGGCCACGATTAAGGCAATGCAACTG
>NZ_NHSJ01000071.1 GCF_002937075.1 Rhodoblastus sphagnicola | reverse complement strand
CGGGTTGCGGCGCCGCCTGCCCGGCGGGCGGCGGGGAAAGCGGACGGCCGGACGGGACGCCCTGCGGCGTAACCCGCCCGTTCGGACCGCCCGGCTGCTGCAGGGCGCCCGGTTGCTGGGGCGCGGGTTGCGGCGCCGCCTGCCCGGCGGACGGCGGGGAAAGCGGACGGCCGGACGGACTCGGCCCGCCTTGCGGCTGCGGAGGCGGCGCGCCCGCGCCCGGAGGAAAGCCCGGCTGCTGCGGAGGCCCGCCTGCGGGCGGGGCCGGACGGGCGCGCTCGTCATAATATTGCTGTGCGCCCGGATTCTGCGCCTGCACGGGTTCGGGCGCGTGGAACAGGCCATGGCGGATGGCGGGAACGGCGAACAGCAGCGGCGCGGCGACGAGCGGCAACGGCAGCAGGTTGCGGTGCGGCGGCGGGGGCGGCGGCTCGTCGTAAAAGACCGGCGGCGGCAGGAATTCGACCCGAGGCGGCGGCGGCCCGTAATCCGCATCGTCGAACTCGACATAGGGCCGGCGGAAATAGACGGCGTCCTCCCGCGCTTCCCAGTCCGGCGGCGGGGCTACGTCTTCAAACTCCACCTCCTCGAAGCGTGGCGGCGGCGCCAGCTCCGCGCGCAGAATCGTCAGCCTGCGGCGCGCGTCCTCGGCGTGTGGCCCGCGCGGATAGCGTTGCAAATAGGTCCAGTAGGCCGCGGGCGAATCGCCCGATCGCGCGCGCCGCCAGGTCAGCGCCTCGCGCCGCACCGCCAGAAGCGCCCGCACCCGCGCCGAATAGGGGGAATTCGAATAAGCCGCGATAAATTCGGAATAGCCCCCGATCGTGTCGCGCTCCAGCGCCGCCGCATAGGCCTGGTCCACGGAATAATCCCGGATGGGCCGGCTGCGCAGCTCGGCGGTCGCCCGGACGGGCGGCGCGCTTTCGGCGCGGGCGATCAGGACGGGCGCGGACGAAAGTTTTGATTCGTCCCAGGGGATTTGCGCGCCCTTGGTCTGTTCGGCGACCCGCAGGCGCACGCTGTCGAACATCTGGTCCACTGGCAGACCGCCCTGCCGCATCATCTCGTTGAGCGCCTGGGCATAGACGCCATAGGGGCCGGTTTCGGCCGGCGCGACGCTGCCCGGCGCGGCGTTGAAGGCGACGAGTTCGCCCGGCGGCGGATCGATCAGGGCGAGGCCGCCGGCGAGCGGCGGGCCGTTGGTCGCGAAACTGTTGGCGCGGGCGGCGTCGAGCACCACGATCCGGGCCTTCAGCGGCATTTGCGCGAGGGGGTTGAGATAATCAGACAGCCGCAGCGTCGCTATCGGCGCGATTGCGGCGGTGGGAATGGCGGCGTCGACCGGCGCGAGATAGTTTTCACCCTCATACTGGATGGCGCGGCCCGAAAGATAGATGAAGACGGTGGTGTCCGGCCCGGCGGCCGCCGCCTTGTCGAGGAATTCGCGAAACGTCTTGCGCAGCCCGTCCTGATCGAGGTCGGCGGCGCCGGTGACGTCGAAGCCCGCAATCTGCAAGGTCTGGGCGATCAGCCCGGCGTCATTGGCGGCGGAACTGAGCGGCCCCGACCGGTAGGCCGCCTCGCCGACGACCAGGGCGAGGCGATTGGCCCCGACCGGCACAGGCTGGGCGACCACCTGCGCGAGGGCGGCGAACACGCCGCTGAGCGCGAGCGCGCCCGCCGCGATTCGGATTTTGAAGTTTCTCGCCTTACGCGTCATCTGTTCCTCCGCGAAACGCTGTTACCATCGGTCATACAATAAAACGCCCCTGCGCGTTAACACCGCTTGAACCAAAAGCGGCGCCATTGTGTTCCTCTTCAGGCGCATTTTGCACGCGCCAAACGCTTGACGACGGCCCGGCGGGCGCCTAAAGAAGGGTTCCGACGTCACGGCGTCCGGGCGATTAGCTCAGCGGGAGAGCACACCCTTCACACGGGTGGGGTCAAAGGTTCGATCCCTTTATCGCCCACCATCACCAAATCGTGGCCTTGAATTTCCTCGCTTTTCGACTCCGAGGTCCGAAAGCCTGGGGGTCTGCGATGGATGTTTCCTTTTCGGGCTTTTCGAGCCTTGAAATCGCCTGCCGTGCGGAGCGCGGCCATATCGCCGCCTCGTTGGCCAAAGTTTCGGGGTGTGCCGATATCCGGGCTGACGCCGAGGCCGCTTGGGGGTTGCGCCAGCGCCCTGGATTTGCGCGCGCCCGTCGGAAACGGATTGGCGAAAACCTGCGTCCGATGCAACCAGAGGCGCGGCGCGTCATGTCGCCTCCGCCTCCTCCCGGTCGCGTTCGGCGAACACCCAGTCGCGGAACCGCCGTCCGACAGGGTTGCGCAGCGTGGGAACAGCGATGACATAGCCCCGGTCGCTGGTCAGCCTTTGCTCGGTGAGCCTCACGAGCCACCCCGCGCGCAGACCGTCGTCCACCAGGGGACTCCAGCCCAGCGCGACGCCCTGCCCCTGCATGACCGCTTGCAGGATCAGCGGATAATTGCCGAAACTCAGATCCTGCGACTGGGCGGGCGCCCCGGAATGCTCGGCGACGCCATGCGCCTTCAGCCAGTCCGCCCAGTTGAACCAGCGATCGCCGCCGCCCTGCAGATGCAGCCGCCGCATCCGCGCGATCTCTTCCGGAGACAGCGGCGGCCTGGCGTCCTTCAGCAGCGCCGGACTGCCGATCGGCGTGACCTCCTCGCCAAACAACAGGCTGGTTTCCCAGCCCGGCGGAAAGAACCGCCCGCGCCCGTCGCCGAACAGAATGGCGACATCCGCCTCCTCGCCGCGAAGATCGACCACGCTCTGCGCCGTGAGAATGCGCACTTCGACGCCGGGAAGCTGAACCTCCAGCGCGGCGAGCCTCGGCATCAGCCATAAAGCCGCAAAGGCGAAATCGGTGAACACCACCAGCCTTTTGCGCGCGGGATCGCGGCGGATGGCGCAAGCCGCCCCGTCGATCAGGCGCAGCGCCGCCCCCGCCGCCTCGAACAGGGTCTGGCCCGCCTGCGTCAGCGCCACGCCGCGATGCAGGCGCCGGAAAAGGGCGACGCCAAGTTCGGCTTCCAGCCCCTGTATCTGCTGGCTAACGGCCGACTGGGTCAGCCGCAGCTCCTCGGCCGCGCCGCTGAAACTGCCGCGCCGCCCCGCCGCCTCGAAACTGGCGAGCGCGGTCAGCAGCGGTCGGGAGGAGGCGTCTGGCATAAGCGTAGCTCATGGAGTCCATAAGGGAATAGCGTCTTCACAGGTCTGTTATTAGTACATTAACTTGATAGCAATTGTTAGTTAATCGCTGCGCCTCCCGATGGAAAACCGCAAGAAAGCGGCGTTTTCGCGGGACGCATCCGACCCGGAAGCCCGTCTTATGCCCGCCTCTCCGCCCAATCTGCTGATCGTCGTCGCCGATCAGCTCACCCCTGGCGCCTTGCCCGCTTATGGCAACCGGGTCGCGCGGACCCCCCATCTCGACCGGCTCGCGGCGCGGGGCGTGCGGTTCAACCGCGCCTACACCAACAGCCCGCTGTGCGGTCCCGCCCGCGCCTCGCTGCTCACGGGGCGGCTGCCGGCCGGAATCGGCGCTTATGACAACGCCTGCGAGTTGCGCGCGGACCTGCCGACCATCGGCCACCATCTGCGCCGCGCCGGCTATCGCACCATCATTTCCGGCAAGATGCATTTTGTCGGCCCCGACCAGTTGCACGGTTTTGAAGAGCGGCTGACCACGGACATCTACCCCGCCGATTTCACCTGGACCCCCGACTGGACCCGGCCGGATCACCGGCCCGACTGGTATCATTCGATGGATTCCGTGCTGTCGGCCGGACCCTGCGCGCGCAGCAACCAGATCGATTTCGACGAGGAAGTGGTTTTCGCCGCGCGGCGAAAGCTGTTCGACCTCGCCCGCTTTGGCGCCGGTCGGCCGTTCGCCATGGTCGTGTCCCTCACCCATCCCCATGACCCGTTCAACATCGGGCAAGCCTATTGGGATCGCTACGCCGAGGACGAGATCGACCCTCCGGGCGTCCCGCGCCAGCCAAACCCCGACCCGCACAGCGCGCGGCTGCGCCAGGTCTGCGGCATCGACGCCGAACCGGTGACGGAGGCGCAAATCCGGGCCGCCCGCCACGCCTATTACGGCGCCATCTCCTTCGTGGACGACCAGATCGGCCTGCTGAACCAGACGCTCGACGAATCCGGCCTCGCCGACAACACCATCACCGTCTTCCTGAGCGATCACGGCGAAATGCTTGGCGAGCGCGGCCTCTGGTACAAAATGTCCTTCTTCGAAGGCGCCTGCCGGATTCCGCTGATCGTCCACGCGCCCAGCCGCTTCCAGCCGCATGTCGTCGAACAGGCGGTGTCGCTGGTCGATCTGCTGCCGACGCTGTGTGATCTCGGCGGCGCGGCGCCCCCAGCGGAGATCGACGGGCGCAGCCTGCTGCCGCATCTCGAAGGCGCTGGCGGGCATGACGAGGTTTTCGGCGAATATTGCGCCGAAGGTGTCGTGGCGCCGATGGTCATGATCCGGCGCGGCCGCTGGAAGTTCATCCACGCGCCCGGCGATCCCGACCAGCTTTACGACCTCGACGCCGACCCGGACGAACTGGAAAACCTGGCGGACTCTGCGCCGGAGGCGAAAGATTTTCGCGCGGAAACCGCTCGCCGCTGGCCGCTGGAGGCGATCAAGGCCGACGTTCTGGCGAGCCAGGGCCGCCGCACCCTGGTCGCCGACGCATTGCGGCGCGGCCACCCCACCGCCTGGGACTACCAGCCGCCCGGAACCGCCGCCACGGCCTACATCCGTGCGCACAAGCCCATCGAACGGCTGGAGGCGGATTGCCGCCTGCCGAGTCGCCTTCCTCCCGCCGATACAGGACGCAGACAATGACAAGGACCAAGCCCCGCCGCGCCCTGCTGGCGCTCCTGCCGCTCGCGCTGCCCGTGACCGCCGCATGCGCCGAAGACGCCGCCGCGCCCCCGCCGGCCGCTCCGGCGGCGGCCGCGACGGAAACCACTGTCGCGGATGTCGTCATCCACGCCGAAAAGAAAGAGGAAAAGGCCCAGGAAGCGCCGATCTCGCTCACGGCGACGTCAGGCGAGGCGCTGGCCAACACCGCCGTGCACGATTCGCTGACGCTGGCCCAAGCCATTCCCGGCTTGCAGGCCGAGACCACCTCTGGCTCGACCAATCCGCGCTACCGCATTCGCGGCATTGGCACCAACGACTTTTCCGCCAACATGATTCCGGCGGTCGGCGTCTCCGAGGACGACGTTTTTCTCGACGCCGGCTCCGCCCAGGGCGTGCCGATTTACGATCTCAACGATGTCGAGGTTTTGCGCGGGCCACAGGGCACGCTGCAAGGCAAGAACACCACGGCCGGCACGATCAACTATTACACCAAACGCCCGACGGCGGATTTTGAAGGCTATTCCCGCACCACCATCGGCGATTACGGCCGCCGGGGCGAGGAAGTCGCGATCAGCGGTCCGTTGATCCAGGACAAACTGCTGGGACGGTTTTCCTTCACCGACCAGGGCCACGACGGCCAGTTCCACGATTCTTACCGCGACAGGACCGTGGGCCGACAACGCTATTGGGACGCGCGCGGTCAACTCGAGTTCTTCCCCACCGACGACCTGACCATGCTGTTGAAAATGCATGTCGGCGACAACAAGACCGACGTGCCGCTGCGCCACGTCGGCCTGCTCGCGGGCGGCCTCGACGCCCAGGGGTTTTCGCAGCCGGCGGGAAGCAACAATCTCGCGAACAACGGCAGCGGCAATTCGTTCAATCGTCGCGCCGGCGTTTCGCTCAACACGCGCTATCATTTCCCGAGCGACTGGACGCTGACCAATATTTTCGCCTACGAGTCGAGCAAGTTTAGCATTTTCTCCGACGATGACGCGTCGCCCGCGGCGCTGAACTACGAGGAGAGGATCGCGGGCCGATCCAATGTCGTCAGCAACGAGCTTCGCCTCGCCTCCCCGGAGGCCGATCCGGTCCGCTTCATCGGCGGCCTTTATTATCTCGACAACCAGACCAATTCCAACAGCCAGCAGCCGCTCTACAGCCCGCTGAATTTCGGGCTGGACGGCAACGCCTATAATTTCAACATTTCCACCCGGGACATCGCGGCCTTCTCGTCGATGTCCGCCGACCTGACCGACAAACTGACCCTGACCGTAGGCGGCCGCCTCACCCACGAGCGGCGCAGCGCCAGCGGCGAAGCCTGGTCCTACATCACCAACAGCGCCTCGCCGCTCGACGCCGGCAATCGCAACCTCACCTACATCAACACCGCCGCCGGCCTGTACATCGACCCGGCGACCGGCCAGCCGATCACCGGCCCGGCGCTGTCAACCAGCGGGATTCACGACAGCGAGGATGTGACGCTCAAATACAAGCTCACCCCCGACGACACCGTTTATGCGCGCTTCGCCCGGGGCTTCCGCACCGGCAATTACAACACCTATGTCGCAACGGCTTCCGATTTCGCGCTCTACAACCCGGAAATCCTCACCGACTACGAGGCGGGCGTCAAAACCCTGCTGTGGGACGGCCGCCTGCAACTCAACATCAGCGGCTTCCATTATAATTACCAGAACATGCAGGTGACGATCCTGCAAAACACCGGCACCACCACAACCAACGCCGCCAGCGCCGTCTCGGACGGGTTCGAGTTCGAAGGCAAGGTCCGGCCGCTCGAGGACGTGACGGTGAATTTCGGCCTGACCTACCAGAACGCGCATTATGTCAAATTCACCAACGCCAGCGCGCCCTATCCGGTCAACCAGGGCAACCCGATCGACCTCAGCGGCCAGCCGCTCGAACGCGCGCCAAAAGTGTCGGCCAATCTCGGCCTGACCTATCACATCCCCGTTTCGTTCGGCTCGTTCGATCTGAGCACGGATTGGCGCTACACCAGCCGCTATCGTTTCCAGGCCTGGTCGGACGCGACCAATGTGACGCCGGCGGCGTTCCTGGCGACGCCGGCCGCGCAGGCGCTGATCCGCAATGCGTTCTCGCAAGGCGACCTGCTGCTCGGCAATTTCCGGGTCGCCTGGCATAGCCCGGACGAGAAGACCGAAATCGCCGCCTGGGTGCATAACGTCACCGACAAAGCCTACAACACCAACGCCTTCGGGGTGTTCTTCAACCGCAGCGTCTCGCAATATCCCGGCGAGCGCCGGTTCGTCGGGCTCGAACTGACGCAAAAATTCTGATCGTGACCGAAGCCCCGCTCTCCTCCCCGCTCCCGCCCGTCGAACCGGCGGCGCGGCCGGCCGGCCGGCTTCGGCCGCGCGACTGGCTGGCCGTCGGGGCGGTGGACGCGGCGGCGCACAGCATGAATTCGCTGGGTCCGTTCGTGGTCGGGGGCCTGATCGAGGAGCTGCATTTTTCCGCCACGCGCATGGGCGTCTGGAGCATGACGGAAATGCTCGCCTATGCCGCCGCGATGTTCCTGCTGACCCCGCGCGCCGGCCGGCTGTCGCTGCCCGCCCTGGCTTGCGTCGCGGCCCTTTTGGCCGCGACCGGCCAGATCCTGTCGGCCGTGCTCGACAGCTATGTTCTGCTGGTGCTGCTGCGCGTCGCCACCGGAACCGGCTTCGGCCTGCTCAACACCGCCGTCAACGTGTTCGCCGCGCGCACCAAAAATCCCGACCAGGCCATTTCCTTCGCGATGGCGATCCAGACCGCGCTGTTTGCAGCGATGGGATTCGCCCTGCCGAAAGCGGGCGAACTCGCCGGCCGGCCCGGCATGTTCCTGGCGCTGGGCGTCTTTGTGCTGGCGCTGATCCCGTTCATGCTGCTGCAGCCGTCCGGCGCGCCGGGGCGCAGGCCGGCGCCGGGTTTGGCGCCAAGCCGTCAGCCTTGGCCGAGCCTGCGGCACAGCTTGCCCATGCTGGCGGCGACGGCGCTGTTCACCTTCGGCTCGCTGGCGATCTGGCCGTTCACCGAGCGGATCGGACTGGCGGCCGGCATCGATCGCGCCGGCTTCGGCGCCCTGACCAGCCTCAGCAATGTTCTGGGATTTGTCGCCTGCGTCGGCGGCGGCCTGCTCGGCGCGCGGTTCGGGCGGACGGGTCCGGCGCTGCTGTTCCTGCTCGCCAGCGGCGCCGCCTGTTTCGTTCAGGCCGCGCCCCCGAATGCGCAGGCCTTCGCCATCGCCTTCGTCGCCAATTACGCGCTGTGGTTCCTGGCCTATCCCGCCCTGATCGGCGCGGCTTGCGCGCTCGATCCCGTCGGGCGGCTCCCGACTCTTTGCACCGCCAGTTGGCTGCTGTCCCAGGCGGCCGGTTCAGTGTTGGCGGGCGCGGCGGGCGATGCCGGAAACTATGCCGCCATAGGTTGGCTCGGGCTGATCTGTTGCGCGGGGGCGGCGGCGGTTTTTCTGTGCGTCAGTCTCCCCCTCGACCGCGCCGCGCGCGCGAGGCGGTTGCGCGCATGAGCCGGCGAGGCGCCGTCCAGCTCATGGCCAAGCCGACCGGCGCGGCCTGCAACCTCGCCTGCGATTACTGCTTCTTCCGCGCCAAAACGGACCTGTATCCCGGCAGTTCCTTCCGCATGTCCGAGGAGGTTCTGGAGGCCTATATCCGGCAATATCTCGCGCAATCCGGGCCGGAGGCCGTGTTCCTGTGGCAGGGCGGCGAACCGACGCTGGCGGGCCTGGATTTTTACCGCCGCGCCGTCGCCTTGCAGCGGCGGTATCGCCGGCCGCGCCAGATCGTGTCCAACAGCCTGCAAACCAACGGGATTCTGCTCGACGATTCCTGGTGCGCGTTTCTGCGCCAGGAGGGTTTTCTGGTCGGGATCAGCCTCGACGGGCCGGCGGATCGCCACGACCTTTATCGCCGCGACAAGGCCGGACACGGTACATTCGACAAGGTGATGCGCGCCCTCGCGCGGCTGAGGCGCCATGGCGTCGAATTCAACATTCTCGCGACCGTCAACGCCGCCAATGCGGCGCATCCGCTGGAGGTCTATCGCTTCCTGCGCGACGCGGCGGGCGGGCGCTTCCTCCAGTTCATTCCCGTGGTCGAACGCGCCGAATCCGGCGAGATCTCCGCCCGGTCGGTCGCGCCGGCCGCATGGGGGCGTTTCCTGATCGAAATTTTCGACGAATGGCTGCGGCGCGATGTCGGCCGCGTCTCCGTGCAGATTTTCGAAGCCGCGCTGGCGGCCCGCGTCGGCGAACCCGCCCCGGTCTGCGTGTTCGCCGAAACCTGCGGTCAGGCTTTGGTGCTGGAGCATGGCGGCGACGTGTTCATGTGCGACCATTTCGTCGACGCCCGGCATCGTCTCGGCAATCTGCTCGAAACGCCCCTGGCCGATCTCGCCGCGCGCGCGGAGCTCGCACGGTTTGGCCTGGACAAACGCGACGCCCTGCCGACGCGCTGCCAGAGCTGCGACGTGCTTTTCGCCTGTCACGGCGAATGCCCCAAGAACCGCTTCGTCAAGGCGACCGAGGGCGGGGCGGATGTGAACTATCTGTGCGAGGGCTACCGGGCGTTCTTCCGCCATGTCGATGCGCCGATGCGCCGCCTCGCGGCTGCGCTGGCGCCGCCGCCGGGCGAAAAGATCGGTGTCAACGCGCCCTGTCCTTGCGGCAGCGGCCAAAAATTCAAGCGCTGCCACGGCGCCTCTGCTCCCGATCGGAAAAGGACCGCCGGTTGACGGAAAAGTTCAGATCGCCGCAGCCTTGGCGGCGCAATCGCCGGGCGCGCGCTCGGTCACGGCCGAGCCTCAAGCGCCTGCAGGATCAGGCCGTGCTCAGTTGCGCTTCCGCGTCATCCCGGTCCATCGTCCCGCCGCCGTGGCGCGGACCCTCGACGCGCCGGGCGGCGGCCCGTTTCATGACAGCGCCTCAAATTATCCTATAAAACTGGCCTTATTTAAAGAATTATCCTGGGCGCAACGACAAACATGGCGAACCTTCTGGCGCGAGATTCGCCGCCCGCACTCTGGCCCGTGTCCTGGCGATATCTTGTGCGAGTGATGAAAATATAATCAAGTCACCCGAGATGCGCGCCAAGCGAAACATTCTAAAAATCAGCCGATCAACGAAATATCATTCTCATTTACATCCATTATATCAAGCGTTTACATTCGCTCTCCGCAAGGGAGCGCAGGGTATGACTTCAGAGTATTACAACCAGGACGTTCATGGCCCGTTCGATTTGTTTGACGCGGGCGATCTGGAGCTCGAGTCCGGCGGCAAACTCAGAGGACTGAAGCTGGCCTACGCGACCTTCGGCAAGCTGAACGCCGAAAAGTCCAACGCCATCCTGTTTCCGACCTGGTATTCCGGAACATCCAAAATCCTGGAACTCGCCTATGTCGGCCCCGGCCGCGCGCTCGATACAGACAAATATTTCATCATTCTGGTCAACCAGATCGGCAATGGGCTATCCTCGTCGCCGAGCAACACCCCGGCGCCCTTCAACGCCGCCGCCTTCCCCCAAATCTCCATCGGCGACGATGTGCGCGCCCAATACAGGCTCGTTACCGAACATTTCGGCATCAAGCGTCTCGCCCTGGTGCTCGGCGGCTCGATGGGGGCGCAGCAAAGCTGGGAATGGGCGGCGCGTTATCCCGACGCCGTCGCCCGCGTCGCGCCGATTGCCGGGACGGCGCGCGAAACCGCGCACAACCGCCTGCTGGCGCAAACTTTCATCGAGGCCATCACCAATGACCCCGCCTTCGACGACGGCTGGTATGCCGATGGCGCGGTCCATCGCGGTCTTCGCGCCCATGCGCGTGTCTTCGCCGCCTCGGGCTTCACCCAAAAATTGTTCAACACGCGCGGTTGGGCCGGACTCGGTTTCACCGATACGGAGGATTTCGTCGCCGGTTTTGTCGAAAACCATTTTTTGCCGCAGGACCCCAACAATCTCATCCTGCTGGCGCGCAAATGGCGCGACGCCGACGTGTCCCGCCTTGCGGGCGGCGACCTCGCCGCGGCGCTCGGCCGCATCAAGGCGAAAACCGCCGTCATCGCCACCGACGAGGACGTGTTCTTCCCGCTCGAAGACATCGAGGCCGAACAAAAACTCGTTCCCGGCTCCGCGCTGAAGCGGGTGTCCTCGGTCTGGGGCCATCTCGCCTTGTTCGGCGTCGATCCCGCCTGGAACAGCGCCGTGGACGCCATTCTCTCCGGCCTTCTGGCCACGCCGGCCTGATCTCTCACCTAAAGGAGCCTCCCGCATGACCGAAGCCCCGCGTCCCCCGATCGACCCCTATCCGCTCAGCCCCTACGTCGCCTGGGCCGGCAATCGCAACAAGGAGCCGATTCTCGCCGCGCTGAAATCCCTGCTGCCGGAAAAGGGCGACGTGCTGGAACTGGCCACCGGCGCCGGCCTGCATGTCAATTATTTCGCGCCGCATTTCCCCAACCTGACCTTCCAGCCCTCCGATTACGACGTGGACGTGTTCGAGAGCATCAAGGCCAAGCGCGCGCAAACCGGCAACGCCAACGTGCTCGACCCCATTCGCATCGACCTGACCGATCCCGCGAGCTTCCCCGATCCGGCGCAAAAGCGTTACGACGCCATTTTCGTCATCAACATTTTTCAGGTCGCGCCGGTGGCGATCAATGACGGCATCGCCCATCTCGGCAAGAACGTGCTGAAGGAGGACGGGCTGATCGCGATTTACGGTCCGTTCAAGCGCGACGGCGCCTACACGACCGAATCCAACGCCGCCTTCGACAAGGAGATTCTCGCCGCCAAAGTGCCGGAATGGGGTTTGAAGGACATACGCGATCTGGAAAAGGCCGCCGCGCCCCACGGCGTCATCCTCGACAAGGTGTTGGAGTTGCCGGCCAACAATTTTGTTCTTGTCTTCAAGAAGGCGTAAAGCTTCCGCATGACCAAACAATCGCGCGCGGCCGAAGGGCCGCCCGTCGCCCTGGTGTTCGGCGTCGGCCCGCGTCGCGGGCTCGGCGTCGCCCTGACGCGCCGCTTCGCCGCCGAGGGGTTGAAGACCGTCATGGTCGCGCGCGACGGCAAACGTCTGGCGCGGCAGGAGGAGGTTTTTCGCGCGGAAAATCTCGATGTTCTCGCGTTCGCCGCCGACGCGACCGAGGAACAGGCGGTGGCCGCGGCCTTCGATTTCGCGGAAGCCCAAGGCAGGCTGGCCCTCGTCGTCTTCAACGTCGGCGGCAATCGCGCCGCCCCCGCGCTCGAAACCTCGCCCGCCGATTTCGAGGCGCTATGGCGCCAAAACGCCTTCGCCGGCTTTCTGGTCGGGCGCGAGGCGGCGCGTCGCCTCGCCGCGCTGGGCGGCGGCACGCTGCTGTTCACCGGCGCCACGGCGTCGCTGCGGGCGCGAAACCCTTTTCTCGCCTTCGCCTCGGCCAAGGCGGCGCTGCGCGGGGTCGCCCAGGCCCTTGCGCGCGAATTCGCGCCAAAGGGGGTGCATGTCGGCCATATCGTCATCGATGGCGTGATCGACGGCGACTACGCGAAAGCCAACTTCCCGGATTTCTACAAGGCGCGCGGCGCGAGCGGTCGGCTGAAGCCCGAGGCGATCGCCGCCGTCTATTGGAGCCTGCACCAGCAGGAGCGCAGCGCCTGGTCCCACGAACTGGATCTGCGCCCCTTCAACGAAACTTTTTGACCGTCAAGAGGAGAACTCAATGGCCATACCGCATGTCTATGTCTACGCCGAATATCAGGTGTCCATCCCGTTCGACAAAATCGATTGGGCGCCGATCAATGTCGAGATGAAGAAGTTTCCCGGCCTTCTTTCAAAAACCTGGCTGTCCGGCGTCAACACCCACAGCGTCGGCGGTTTCTACGCCTTCGACACGCAGGAAAACGCCCAAGCCTATATCGACGGCCTGCTCACGCCCTTCGCCCGGCAGGTCAACGGCAATTTGTCGGTGCGCCTGTTCGACGCCGACGCCACGGCGCAAGCCAGCATCGCGATGGCCTCGCCCTTCTTCGCGCCGGCGTGATGGGAACCCCATTGAAGCCCGCCACAACCGCCGTCCACGCCGGATTGAGCGAACCCCGTCCCGGCGAACCCGTGCTCAATCCGCTGGTCCCCGCCACCAGCTATTACGCCGATCCCGATGTGATCGGCTTTTCGGCCAGCGACCTTGGCGACGACGCGCCGCATTTTTACGCGCGCTGGTCCCACCCGAGCGCGGCGGCGCTGGAGCAACGCCTCGCCCGCCTCGACGGGGGCGAGGCGGCGCTGACCTTCGCCAGCGGCATGGCGGCTGTCTCCGGCCTTGTCCTGCACAAGCTGCAAGCGGGCGATCATTTCATCGTGTCGAACGTCTGCTATGCGGGCGTCGCCGAATTCGCCCGGACGCTGCCGAAATATGGGATCGCGGTGACGGCGGTCGACGCCTCCGATCTCGTTTCCGTCGCCAACGCCTTCAGGCCGGAGACCAAGCTCGTTCACATCGAGACGCCGGCCAACCCGATTCTGCGTCTCGCGGACATTGCGGCCATCGCGCAACTCGCCCACGCCGCCGGAGCCGAATTGTCGGTCGATTCCACCATGGCGACGCCGATCGCGACAAAGCCCCTGGAACTCGGCGCCGACTTCGTCGTCCATTCCCTGACCAAATATGCCTGCGGCCATGGCGACGCGCTGGGCGGGGCGGTGATCGGACGGCGCGGCGCCATCGAGGCGCTGCGCAGGGATGCGCTGATTCATCTCGGCGCCGTCCTCAATCCGTTCGCCGCCTGGCTGATTTCGCGTGGATTGGAAACGCTGCCGCAGCGCATGGCCGCCCACGCGGACAACGCGCGCGCGATCTCCACCTGGCTCGAAACGGCGCCCGGCGTCACGCGCGTGATCTATCCCGGCCTGCCGAGCCACCCGCAGCATGAGCTGGCGCAGCGCCAGATGAAGAATTTTTCGGGCATGCTGTCGTTTGTCATCAACGATGGCGAAGCGGTGGCGCGACGGCTGGCGCGAAAGCTGAAGCTGGTCGCCTATGCCGTCTCGCTCGGCAAGACGCGCAGCCTGATCTTTCACATCCCCACGGACGACCTGCTGCGCACCTCCTTCGCCCTGGAGGGCCGGGACGCCGAGGCTTATCGCGCCTGGGCCGGCGATGGCGTGTTTCGCCTGTCCGCTGGCATCGAGGACGCCGGCGACATCATCGCCGATCTCGAACAGGCGCTGGCGCCCTAAGCAGCATTTCCGAAAAGCAGCCACCGGTTTTCGGATAAAAATCCTGCTCAAACAAAGGCGCTAAAGCTTGCTCGGAAGGCGCGCGGCCATGGCGCGGAACACGGCGGCCCAGTCGCCCGGCGCGGGTTGGCGGAACAGCCGAACGCTCGGATACCACGGCGTGTCCGTTCGGGTGCGCAGCCAGCGCCATTCCGCGACATGTTTCAGCGCCAGCCAGGTCGGACGGCCTAACGCGCCCGCCAGATGCGCGATGGATGTGTCGCAGGTGACGATGAGGTCTAATGTCTCCATCACCGCCGCCGTATCGAGAAACGCATCGGGACCGGCGTCAAAATTTTCGAGGATTTCGATTCGCGCCTCGGGCGGCGGCAGAGCGTCGCCCTGTTCCCGCCTGTGCAAGGAAATCAGCCGAACGCCCGGCCGCTCCGCCAGGATTTTCAGCAAGGCCGGATCGAAACCCCGGTCGCGGCCGGCGGAAGTGGCCAGATTCGTGCGCCAGGCGACGCCAATCCTTTGACCGGCTTGCGGGAGACCCTGGTCAATCTTTTCGCGCCAATAGGCGACGCGCTCCGGTTCGGCGCGCAGATAGGGGGCCAAGGCGCCCCAGCTCTCCGGCCCGGCGCAGAGCAGCGCCGGCGCGCTCATCAGCGGGAGATGCGCGTCGAATTGTTCTGGCGCCTCGTCTTGGTCTAGCCAGACGACGCCGGCGCCGAGCGTGCTCAGCAGCCGGTGCAAGCGGCGCGGCGCGGCAACGGACACATGGGCGCCCTGCTCCGCCGCCAATTTGGCGAAGCGGCAGAACTGCAACACGTCGCCCAGGCCTTGCTCCCAGAACATGAACAGGCGAAGGCCGTTGATCGGCGCCCCCTCGACGAGGCGGCGGGGCAGGCCGCGACGCGAAAAGCGGTCGGTGACGCAGGCGCGGGCGAACCGGCTTTCGTAAAGCCGCCAGCCCTCGGCGAAGCGGCCCATGCGCAACAAGAAATTGGCGACGCTGAACATGATTTCGGGGTCGCCGGGTTTCAACGCCAGCGCCCGGTCATAGCAGGCGCCGGCCTCGTCCTGCCGGTCGAGTTCGACGAAAACATTGCCGCGATTGTGATGCGCGTCGGCGTAATCGGGCGACAGCGCCAGGGCCGCGTCATAGGCGGCGAGCGCCTCGTCGAAGCGCTTCAATTCCTTCAGGAGGACGCCGCGATTGTTGAGCGCGTCGGCAAATCCTGGCCGCACGGCGAGAGCGCGGTCGAAACTCGCCAGCGCCTCGTCGGTCCGGCCCAGGTTTTTCAGCGCCAGCCCGCGATCGTTCCAGGCGCCGGCATGATCCGGCGCGCGCGCCAGCACGGACTCATAGGCGAACGCCGCCGCGTCCCATTTCTCCGCCGCCAGCAGGGCGATGGCGCGGTTGTTGAGAATCGGAAGCGAGTCCGGTTCGAGCGCCAGCGCGCGGTCGAAATCGGCCAGCGCCGCGTCATAACGCCGCAAGTCCTTCAGGATCACGCCGCGATTGTCGAGCGCGACGGCATGATTCGGTTGCAGGGCCAAAGCTTCGCCGAGCAGGTCAAGCGCCCGCGCCCTGTCTCCGGCCTGCGCGGCGAGCACGCCGAGCAGACGCGAGACTTCCGCATGCGGCCCGAAATCGCGCAAGAGCTGCTCATAGGCCCGCGAGGCGCCGGCGAGATCGCCCTGCACATGCCTTGACACGCCAAAATTGAGCCGGTCGGGAAAGGCGCCGGCGGCAAGGTGCATCATGGTCTCCAGAGCGCTTGAGCAGTTCGCAAAAGTGTGGGCGCGCCGGCTTTCTCCAAGCTTGTGCGCCGGCGCGCCTTGGTCTATGGCGCAGGCAAAGGAGATTACCCATGAGCCTGAAGAGACTTCACCCCGGAAAGCGCATGAGCCAGGGCGTCGTGCGCGGCGACATCGTTTTCCTCGCGGGACAGGTGGCCGAAACGGCGGCCGGCGCGCCCGTCACGATTCAGACCCGGGAAATCCTCGGGCAGATCGACAAGCTGCTCGCGGAAGCCGGGACCGACAAGACCAGGATCATGATGGCGACCATCTATCTCGCCGATATTTCCACTTTCGCGGATATGAATTTGGCCTGGGATGCGTGGGTGGCCGAGGGCGCCACGCCGGCGCGCGCCACCGTCGAGGCCAAGCTGGTCGCGCCGGAATACAAGGTCGAGATCGCGGTGGTCGCGGCGATCTGATTCAGAAGGACCGCATTCCGCGCCCTCTCCCCGTTCTTATGCGGAGGGGGCGCCCTTGCCGTTGAGCGGATTGTCCTCGTCCCAGCCGTAGCTG
Organism: Rhodoblastus sphagnicola; assembly: GCF_002937075.1. Taxonomy (GTDB): domain Bacteria; phylum Pseudomonadota; class Alphaproteobacteria; order Rhizobiales; family Beijerinckiaceae; genus Rhodoblastus; species Rhodoblastus sphagnicola. Next base: position 11,408 of record NZ_NHSJ01000071.1, on the reverse strand, counting down.
AGCGTCTCGAACCGCATGTTGACCAGATCGAACAGGGCGAGGCGCCCCACCATCGAGCGGCCGAAGCCGACGATCTCGCGGATCACCTCCAGCGCCATAAGCGCGCCAACCATGCCGGTCAGCGCGCCGAGCACCCCCGCTTCGGCGCAGGTCGGAACCGCGCCCGGCGGCGGTTTTTCCGGGAACAGGCAGCGATAGGTCGGATTCGGCGTCCCGTCGGGCGCGGTTTCGAAGGGCCGCAAGGTGGTGAGCGAGCCGTCGAACTGCCCGACCGCCGCCGTCACCAGCGGCTTTTTCGCATGAAAACAGGCGTCCGACACGATGTAGCGCGTGTCGAAATTGTCGGAGCCGTCGGCGACAATGTCACAATCCTCGATCAGGTCCCGCGCGTTGACCTGCGTCAGCCTGACGGCTTCGACCGTGACGGCCACATTCGGATTGAGTTTCTTGATCGCGGCCGCCGCCAGCCCCGCCTTGCCCGCGCCGACATCCTCGTCGGCGAACAGGATCTGGCGTTGCAGATTGGAAAGCGAGACCGTGTCGTCGTCGATGATTTTCAGCCGGCCGACGCCCGCCGCCGCCAGATAGAGCAGCAAAGGCGCGCCCAGGCCCCCGGCGCCGACCACCGCGACGCTCGCGGCCTTGAGCTTGCGCTGGCCGGGGCCGCCGACGTCTCGCAGCAGGATGTGGCGCGCATAGCGTTCGATTTCTTCCGGAGTCAGTTCGGGCAAGGGGCTCATGAGCGCAGGGTTCACGAACGGCTCGCCCAGTCAAGGGCCTGTTCCAGGCGGTCGTCGCCCCAGAACAATTCGCCATCTTCCGTAACGAAGCTGGGCGCGCCGAACAGGCCGATTTTACGCGCGGTTTCCGTTTCCTCGCGCAGCAGAGCGCGAATCGAGTCGGACTTCGCCTCGTCGATCAGGTCCGCCGGCAGGTCGAGGTCGCGCAGGATGTCCGCCAGCAGGGCTTCGTCCGAAATGACGCGCCCTTGCTCGAATTCCGCGCGGAAAACCGCGCGGGAAAACGCCGACCTGCGCTGTTCGGGAACCGCCAGCGCCAGCCGCGCCGCATTCACGGAATTCTGCGGAAAACCCGGGGGATGCGTGAACGGATGGCCGCGCGCGGCGCAGATGCGTTCGATATCGCGCCACATATAGCGGCCCTTGGCGGGAAAAATGTTGAAGGGCGAATTCAGCCAGCCCTGGGCGGTGAACAGCGGCCCCAGCAGGAACGGCCGCCAGCGCACGGCGACATCGGTCGCCTCGGCCAGCTGTTCGATGCGGACCACGGACAGGTAGGAATAGGTGCTTGCAAATTCATACCAGAAATCCACACGGGGCAATGTCCCCTCCTGATATAGACGACCAAGGCGCCCGAGAACGAATTGCGGCTCCACGGGTGGAATTTGGCCTAAAAAATCTTTAGACGCTAGTCGTTCCCGACAAGAGACAACAAACCGAGGCTCCCTGCGCGTGTCGCCAAAATCGACAATGATCTTCGTGACGATCCTGACCTTGGCGGGTCTGGCGCTGTTTGCGCTGGCGCCCGGGATCGACCTTGCCGCCGCGCGGGCGTTTTTTCGCGACGGCGTCTTCATCGCCGCCGGCAGCCCCGCCGGCGACGTGGCGCGGACCGTGTTCTGGGACGCGCCTTATGTCGCGCTCGCCTTCTGTCTCGGCGCCTATGCGCTGCGGCGCAGCGGCCGCATCACGCGCGGACCCGACGGCCGCGCTGTGATTTTCCTGATCGCCACCCTGGCGCTCGGTCCGGGTCTGCTGCTCAACGGATTGCTCAAGGAGCATACGGGACGGCCGCGCCCGGTCCTCACCGATCAATTCGGCGGCGAATGGGCGTTCCGGCCGTTTTACAAGGTCGATGGCGAATGCCCGACCAATTGCTCCTTTCCTTCGGGCGAGACCGGCGCCTCGGCCTGGACCCTCGCCCCCGCCTTGCTGACGCCGCCGCCCGCGCGTCCCTACGCCGTCGCCGCCGCGCTTGTGCTCACATTGGCGACAGCCGTGCTGCGCATGGCCTTTGGCGGCCATTACCTCTCCGACGTCACGCTCGCCGCCTTGTTCATCATCCTGGTCGTCCTCGCCGGCTATCGCTGGTATTGTCGCGGGGGTTCCCGCTGGATGTGACCGCCATGTTGCTCGACCTGCTGCGCGACGACGCCGTCTTTCTGCTGCGCTGGCTGCATGTGGTCGCCGCCATGGTCTGGGTGGGTTCGGCCTTCGCCCTGGTCCGTCTCGACCTCGCCATGCGGCCGCGTGAGGGGGGCGGCGCGGCGCAAACCCTGTTTTTCAACGCCGGCGCCGCGTTCCGCCTGTCTCGGACGGCGGAAGTGGAGGCCGGCGAACCGGCGCTGCATTTCAAATTCGAGGCCTATGCCACATGGGTCAGCGGTTTTGCGCTCGTCTGCCTGATCTACTGCGCCGAACCGCGGCTTTACCTGATCGATCCGCGGCTTTGGGACGCCCCGCCCTGGGCGGCGATCACGGTCGCGCTCGCGGCTTTGCCGCTGGTCTGGCTGGCTTATGACATCTTTTACAAGCGGAGCGGCCTTGCGGGCGACGCCTCGGTTGCGGTCCTGCTGGTTTTTTGCGCCGCGCTCTCCGCCGCGCTGTGCGTCCTGTTCGCCGGACGCGCCGCCTTTCCGCTGATCGGGGCCAATCTGGCGACGCTCATGGCCGGCAATATCGCCCACGTCCTCGCGCCGGCGCAACGCCGCCGGCTCGCGGCCCTGCGCGCCGGCGCGGCGCCCGACGAGGCCGAAGCGAGGGCGGCCGGCGCGCGCGCCCTGCACAACCAGTATCTGGCTTTGCCCGTCATTTTCTTCATGCTGTCGGGCCACGCCCCGCTGCTGTTCGCCGGGCCGCATCGCATCGGGGTGGCCGTATCGGCGCTTGGCGCCGGTTTTCTGATCCGCCGGTTTTTCTTGAAACGCGCGCGCGGCCTTGGCTGGGACTGGACTTTGGCCGCGTCCGCCGCCGTGCTGCTCATGGCGATGCTGGCGCTGGCCTGGCCGAGGGCGCCGGAGGAAACAGCCGCGCAGAACGCCGGACAGGCCATCGCGCGGCTTGTCCACCCCGGTCCGGCGGCGGCGCAAAACCTGATCGAAGAAAAATGCGGCTATTGCCACGCTGCGGCGCCGGTCTGGCCCGGCCTCGCCACCGCCCCGGCCGGTCTCGATCTCACCGATCGCGACATGATCGAAAAAAAAGCGGCGGCGATTTTACGCGCGGCGGTCCTGACCTCGGCCATGCCGCCGCCCGGCGCCTCGGCGCCGCTCGACGAGGAGGACAAGGTCTTGCTCTGGCGGGCGCTTCGCTAAAATTCGACGTCGAGCTCCTCCATCTCGTCGGGTTCGACCTTGGCCTCATCCGCCCATTCCACCATGGGCGCCCAACGCAGGATGTGGTCGCGATAACCCGCCGAATCGGAATCGAGCGCGACGTGATAGGTGGCGAAGCGGGAGCAGACCGGCGCGAACATGGCGTCCGCCACGGTCGGCTTGGCGCCGAACAGGAACGGGCCGCCATATTGATCGAGACACTCGCGGAAAATCTGCGCGATGCGCTCGATGTCGGGCTTGGCCCCCGACCAGACGCGGAAATTGGGAAATTCCGCCTTGATGTTCATCGGCAAAGCCGAGCGCAGATTGGCGAAGCCGGAGTGCATTTCGCCCGAGACCGAGCGATTGTGGCTGCGCGCGGCGCGCGCCAAGGGAAAAATGCCCGCCTTCGGGCAAATTTCCGCGAGATATTCGGCGATCGCCAGCGTGTCCCACACATGCAGGCCGTCATGGTCGAGCGCCGGCGTGCGGAACGAGGGCGACAGCAGCAGCAGTTCGGCGCGCGCCCCCGCGTCGTCGATCGACAGCCGCCGCTCCTCGAATTCGAGTTTCGCGATCTTGCATAAGAGCCATCCGCGCAGCGACCACGACGAATAATTCTTGCTGCTGATGGTCAGGACCGTTTTGGCCATTGTCTTGCTCCCCAGGCGGGGCGAAGGTAGCACTCCCCGGCCTCAAGGCAATGCGCAAAATTACGGCGCTCGCCCCGCAATCCCGAGGCGGCGCCTGCGGCAACCCGCGCTTGCGATTTCGCCATTAGCCAAAGGTACGCGACCATCTGTCAAACGTGACGGTTTTGACATAATACAAAGATGCTAAGCTCCCATCGCCGGAGCGCGCGAAGGGACAGTCCGCGAATGCTGTATCAAGCTTATCAAGCCCACTCCGACCTGATGGCGCCGGTGAAAGCCTATGCGCGCATGGCCGTCGAGATGCTGAACGGACACGCGGGCGCCAACATTCTCGTCCGCAACATGTCCGCCGCCTATCAGATGGTGGACCGCGCCGGCCTCACCCACACGCGCCCGCCTTACAGGATCAAGAGCGTGCGGGTCGGCAACGAGGAGGTGGAGGTCGTCGAGGAGGTGGCGCTGACCATGCCTTTCGGCACGCTGCTGCGGTTCAGGAAGGATGTCGCGACGCCGCAACCGCGCGTGCTGGTGATCGCGCCGATGTCCGGGCATTTCGCCACGCTGCTGCGCTCGACCGTGATCACGCTGCTGGCCGACCACGACGTCTATCTCACCGACTGGCACAACGCCCGCGACGTCAGCCTCGACAACGGCGCGTTCAGCTTCGACGACTATGTCGCCCATGTGATCCGCTTCCTCGAGCATATCGGCCCCGGCGCCCATGTGGTCGCGGTGTGCCAGCCCTGCGTGCAAGCGATGGTCGCGGCCGCCGTGATGGCCGAGGACGACAATCCCGCCCAACCGGCCTCGATGACGCTGATGGCCGGCCCGATCGACACCCGCATCATGCCGACCAAGGTCAACGATCTCGCCAAGGAAAAGCCGATTTCCTGGTTCGAGAAAAATCTCATCGCCCGTGTTCCCCTGCGTTACAAGGGCGCGCGCCGCCGCGTCTATCCCGGCTTCATCCAGCTTTCCGCCTTCATGGCCATGAACCTCGACCGCCATATCAAGGCGCATGTGGAGCTGTTTCACCATCTGGCGGGCGGCGAAGTGGAAAAGGCCAACGCAACCAAGGCCTTCTACGACGAATATTTCGCTGTGCTGGACCTGCCGGCCGAATTTTATCTGGAAACCGTGCAATGGGTGTTCCAGGATCACCTGTTGCCCTTGGGCACGCTGCAATATCGGGGACGGACGGTGAACCCCAAGGCGATCCGGAAAACCGCGCTGCTCACGGTCGAGGGCGAGCGCGACGACATCTGCTCCGTGGGCCAGACCATGGCGGCGCACGATCTCGCCTCCAGCCTGAAACCCTTCCGCCGGAAGCACCATTTGCAGGCCGGCGTCGGCCATTACGGCGTGTTCAGCGGCAGGAGATGGGAGAATCAGGTCTATCCGATCGTCCGCAACGTGATCCTGCAAAACGACTGAAGGCGCCATCTTTTAGGCGGGCTTTTGGATGGCGCCGCCGCCGCGCCGGAGATCAAAACCGCACCTGTCCGGTTAACGCGGACACACACCAAATATGGACGCAGTCGCGAGCCAGATCGAGACCGTCTGATCGGTCGATTCCAGATCGAAGGCGTCTTTCGAGCTTTTCTGGCGATGGTAGGTGCTTTGTCGCCAGCGGCCTTTCCCGGTTTCAGTCGAATGCGTATTCGTTGATCCAATGTTGCAGCCGGTGCATCTCTTTAGCGGTGTCGCACGGAAGCATCATGCGTATTTTCGCCCTGCCTGCGTAGCACTGTTTTGCTCGGCCTCTAGCTCATCGGTGCTTTCACTTATTTGAGCAACGACAATAGGCGATCCGCGAGATCACGGCGCTCTACCCAATACTGCCGCGAATTTTGGACGTCTAAAGCGAGCCACTGTGCCGAACCACGCCGCGATACGCCTTTTGGCATTAGATGGAATCGGCTGGGGTCTTTCGGGTCATAGAACTCGATCGGGTTGGCTTCATCGTCACCGACGCGGCGCATCGGCAGGGGTTGCTCCAGCCTTTTGTCCTTTGCTATTTCAAATTTTGCTATGGGCATCCGCAAGAGTTCGAAATCGGTGAAAATCGATTTGAAGCTGTCCAACTCGGATATACCGGACGTAGGCCTGTGAGAGTTAACAGCGTCGCGATCCCGCTGTTGAAACGCTCGAAGGATTTCGTAACATCCAACAATCCACGTTTCGGAAAACAGCAACTGGTAGTGGACAGAAAACTCCATTCCAGATGCACCATTGTTCGTTTTGAACTCATCCTCAAGGCACCTCAGCAATATGTCGAGATCGCCTTCGCTCTGAATGCTCGTCACTGCATTGACCAGATTGAACTGCCCGGAGAGACTGTAAGATAGCTTCACCCACGCTTCATTTTCCGCCCTATATTTTGCTCGGGCGATATCGAACAACCCGTTCAGCAACGGCGATACGGCAGGCAGCGTCATGACGTCACACTTCTTGGAATCAGGACGAGGTCTTAACTTTAGCAGTTTTGCGCCTCGACGCTTTGGCGCAAACGAGATGATCGTTGCCGGCGTAGAGGTCGGTCTTGGCGCATCCCTGCTCATTCAGCCATTGACTGGTGTTTTCTCGGGACCGGTCCTTCACGCTATGCCCGCTCCCCACCGACCTCTGCCGTTAGATCGAGCGCGCCGCTCCCTCTTCATGTCGTGAGTGTCTGCGTTAACCGGATAGGCGCGATCAAAACCTCGGCGTAGCGGCGAAAGCTTGGCGATAGGCCTCGGCGGAAACCTGGTGGAACTGGCCGTCCGCGTCGTTCAGGACCAGCAATTCCCCGGTGGCCACCCCGAAATAGGCGCCGTGCAGGCTCAGCCAGCCGCGCGCTTCGAGCGTGGCGATATAGGGAAAGCTGCGCAGATTGGCGAGGCTCTGCTTGATCGATTCGTGGTTCAGCCGCTCGGACCATTCCTGAAGCGGTTCGGTTGGCGCGCCCAGGCCTTCGGCCGCCGGGCCGAGCAACCGGATCCAGCGGCCGATGAAGTCGCCGGGCGCCAGCGGCCGCATGTAAGGATCGGCCTGCATCTCGGTATAGGCGCGCACGCCGCCGCACTGGGCGTGGCCCATCACCACGACATGCTTGACTTTCAGGCCCATCACCGCGAACTCGATCGCGGCGGAGGTGCCGTGGTAGTCGTCGTTGGGCTTGTAGGGCGGCGCGAGATTGGCGACATTGCGCACCACGAACATTTCGCCCGGCCCCGCGTCAAAAATCAGTTCCGGCGAGACGCGCGAATCGCAGCAGCCGATCAGCAGAATTTCCGGGTTCTGGCCGCTCCGGGCCAGATCCTCGAAGCGCTCGCGCTCCCGGCCGAAGCGCCCCTGAAGAAAGTTCTCATAGCCCTCGGTGAGCCGTTTCGGGAAAATCGACACGCTCATTTCACCACGTCTCCGCGCCGCCGGAGCGACATTCCGGCGCATCTATCGCCGGAATACGACCGGGGAGCAAGCGGGCGCGCGACCGGAACGGCGCGACAAAAGATACCTGATCGCGTCAAAATGACGATGGCGTGAAGCTGGGCAAGTGATTATGGTTGTCTGCGTAAGGCTTGACGCTGAAGCGGACCGCGAAATCGTGGCCCGGGCGGCGTTGCTTTTTTTAAACGCGTCGTTTTGCGAAAAACATGGCTAGACTCGCCCGGCGCCATCGAGGAGAACGCATGACCAGCCTCCGTCCCCGCCGCAGCGTGCTCTATATGCCCGGTTCTAACGCCCGCGCGCTGGAAAAGGCCAGGACGATCGCCGCAGACGCCTTGATCCTCGATCTGGAGGACGCGGTCGCTCCAGACGCCAAGGACATCGCGCGCGAGCAGGTCGCGGCCGCCGTCAAGGCCGGCGGTTTTGGCGGCCGCGAGGTCGTCATTCGCGTCAATGGCGCCTCGACTCCCTGGGGCAAGGCCGACCTCGCCGCCGCCGCCGCCGCCGGTCCCGACGCCATCCTGCTGCCGAAGGTTTCGACCCCCGGCGACATCACCCTCACCGCCAAGGCGATTCGCGACCTCGGCGCGCCCGAGCACACCAGGCTTTGGGCGATGATGGAGACGCCGACGGCCATCCTCAACGCCGAGTCCATCCTGCGCACCGCGCTCGACCCGGCCTCGCGCCTCGCCGTCCTGGTGATGGGCACCAACGACATCGCCAAGGAAACCCGCGCCCGCCTCACCCCCGGACGCCAGTCCATGCTGACCTATCTGTCGATCTGCGTCGCGGCCGCGCGCGCCCATGGCGTCGATATCGTCGATGGCGTCTACAACGATTTCTCTGACGAGGCCGGCTTCCGCGCCGAATGCGAGCAGGGCCGAGATCTCGGCATGGACGGCAAGACCCTGATCCATCCCAAACAAGTGGACATCTGCAACGAGGTGTTCGCCCCGGCTCATGAAGAAGTCGCCTTCGCGCGGAAGATCATCGAAACGTTCGATCTGCCCGAGAATCAGTGCAAGGGCGCGCTGCAGATCGACGGCAAGATGGTGGAGCGGCTCCACGCCGAAATGGCGCGGCGCACGGTCGCCATCGCCGAGGCGATCGCCGCCCGTTAGAGCATGATCCCAAAAAGTGGACACCGGTTTTTGGAAAAGATCATGCGAAAACAAAGAACCTAGAGCGCGATGCGTTTCCGTGGAAACGCATCGCGCTCTAGTGATAGAAAAAGGCCGTCGCGCGTCAAACTGGGGTTTTCCCGATGCGCGCGGCCGTTATAATGCCGGCGAACGGCAGGGAACCGCAGCATGAACGCGCAGAACGGACAAGGCGAGGATCAACAGGCCTCCGCGAAGCTCGCCGGCGACGACAGGCCGGCTGCCGTAGCGCCACCGGCGCCGGCGATCCAGGGAAACGCCTCGGAGACTCCCGACGAATCGCAACCCAAGCTCGAATCACCTTCGACGCATGAGGTTTCCGGCGCGTCGAAGAGCGAGCCTGCCCAGCCGCCCGCCGAGAAGAAAGTCGAGCCGCCGGTCGCCGCCGCCGCGCCCGCGCCGAAAAGCGAACCCGTGCGGCCTAAGGTCCAGAAAAGCGACCCCCCGCCGCCTTTCAAGACCGCGCCCGCATCCGCGGCGGTCAAGCCGGCGCCGCGAAACTTCGCTCGGCCGCCCCAAGACGCGGCTCAGCCGCTCAAAGATGACGCGGCTCGACCGCTCAAAGAAGACGCGGCTCCACCCAAGCTGGAAACGGAACAGACCGGGAAGCCGCGCAAGAAATCCGTTCTGCCCCTGGCCACCGTCGTCGGCGTGGCGCTGATCGGCGGCTGGTACTATCTGTCAACCAGGGACGGGGCGCCGGACATTTCGTCCGCTCCAGCCGACACCGACGCCGCCAAGCCCACCGTCAAAGCCGCCGCCGCACCGCCGGATGCGTCGAGCGCGGAGAGTGTCAAGACCGAGGCCGCGCCCCCGGAAAGCGCCAAGATCGCGAGCGACAGGTCCGAGGCCGCGAAACCCGACGTCGCGCCCACGCCGAGCGAGCCTTCCGCCCAGAACGAAGCCCCGCCCGCGAAAGAGGCCGAAACTCCGGCGAGCGCGCCCCCGCCCGCCGTCGTCGAGAAAGCGGAGCCGGCTCCCGCTTCGCCCGCCGGCGTCAAGGCGGAAGCGGCGCCCGCGAAGGCCGATGCGGCCGACGGCCCCAGCGTTCGAGAGCGGGAACTCGTCGAGCATCTGGTGGATACCCGCGCGGAACTTTCGGACACCCAGGCGCAAGTGGCGCAGACTCAGACGCAACTCCTTGAGATGACGCGGCGGCTCGCCGCCGCCGAGGCGAAGCTCAATGCGCCCAAGGAGCCGCCGGAAGTGGCATCGACGCGGGCGGCCGACGCCGCGGCGCGGGTGGTGCTGGCCGAATCGGCCCTCGCTGCGCTGCGCCAGGGCGGGGACGCCGCCGCGCTGATCGGCGGGCTTGAGCGTCTGGGCGGCGATGCGGATCGCATCGCGCAAATGCGCGCGGGGCTGTCGACGCCAACGCTCGCCAAGCTCACGGCGGAGTTTTCGGCGCTGTCGCCGCGAATTGTCGCCGCCGCCGCGCCGCCGCCGCCGCCGCAACAATCCGCCGAGGACGCGGCCAAAAGCCCGGGCGAAAAGGTCATCACCTATCTCGAAACCCACGCCAGCAAATTGGTCAAGCTGCGGGCCGCCGGTCCGACAGCTCCCGCCGTTTCGCCGGAGGATCAAGCGGCGGCGCATGTCGCCAAGGCGCTGAAACTTCTGAACGCGGGCGATCTCGCCGGCGCCGTCGCGGAGCAGGCGATGCTGCCGGAGGCGTCGCGCGCGGTGACCGCCGACTGGGCCAGCGCCGCCAATGTCCGCCTCGCGGCGGAAGGCGCGGCCAGGGCCGAGTTCGAGGCCGCGTTGCGCAACGTGGCGCCATAGCCCGTCGAAAGACGGGCGCGTGTGGGCAAAGCAAACACTTGACGTTTCTCTGAAAATTCGGGCGTCTCCCATGATCAAAACGCTGATATTCCTCGCCCTGATCGCCGCCGCCGCCTGGGGCCTCGGCATTCTGATCGAGACGCCCGGGTCGCTCGCCGTCGAGTGGTTCGGCTATCACATCGACACATCGCCGCTGGTCGGCTGCGCCTTCGTCCTCGCGGCGGCGGTGGCGCTGGGCCTGCTGTGGAGCCTGATCCGCTTCCTCTTCAACATTCCCTCGCTGTTGGCGCTGGCGCGGCGCGCGCGCGGCCGCGAGCGCGGCATCGAGGCGCTGTCGCGCGGCATTGTCGCCGCCGGCGCCGGCGATTTGCAGCAAGCCAAAAGAGCCAGCGCGGAAGCCAAACGGCATCTGCCCAGCGAACCGCTGACCCTGCTGCTCGAGGCGCAGACGGCGCAACTGGCCGGCGACCGCGCCAAGGCGGAAGAGGCGTTCCGCCTCATGACCGCGCGCGCGGACACAAAATTGCTGGGCCTGCGCGGCCTGCACGCCGAGAGCCTGCGCCGCGGCGACCAGGAGGCCGCGCACGCCCTCGCGCTCCAGGCTCAAGGCGCCCGCGCCTTGAGCTGGACGGGACAGGCGGTGTTCGACCGCTATACAGCGACCAAGGACTGGGAGGCGGCGCACCAATGCGTCACCCAGAACATCCGGGCCAAGATCGTCGACGCCGAGACGGCGCGCCGCCAGAAAGCGGTGCTGGACACGGCCATGGCGATGGACATCGAGCAGACCGATCCCGCGCGCGCCATCAAATTGCTGCGCGCCGCGCTCCAGAAGGAGCCGACGCTGGTCCCGGCCGCCGCCCTGCTGGGACGATTGCTGTCGCGCAAGGGAGACCTGCGCGCCGCCTCGAAGATGATCGAGACCGTTTACGCGCGCGCGGGATCGGTCTGCTCGATGTCCATCGCCATGGCCGTGTCCAGCACCGCTTTCTGGCGGCGCGCCGTCTCGGCGTCGACGATCTTGGCCCGGATGTTCTGGGTGACGCATTG
>NZ_NHSJ01000070.1 GCF_002937075.1 Rhodoblastus sphagnicola | reverse complement strand
CGGCGGCGGGGGCCGCCTTCTGCGCCCTCAGCTCCGCCGAACATTTGGAATAATATTGCAGATAGGTCTGGCCGCCGAGGTTGTTCGCGGCTTTGTCGGCCTGGTATTTGGCGGCGCATTCCTTGGTCACGCTCTGGGCGCCCGCCGGGGCGGCGGCGAAGGCGGCGAGAGCGGCGGCGCCGAAAACAGCCGTGTTCAGGAGAATGGACTTCATACGGATGGACATTGAACCGTCTCCGAAAACCGGCCCGCGCCACGCGACGCCGGTGGGGGGAAGCTTTGCGATTCGCTGGCGTCAGTCAATGGCGTAACGCCCGCCGCGCCTCGGATTGCTTAAGCTTGAGGCGTGGTCCATAGTGCCGCGCGATCAAGATATAAACCTTGGAGCGCGATGCGTTTCCAAGGAAACGCATCGCGCTCCAGGCGATTTCGGGACAAAATTATGGCCGAGGCTTCAACCGAACTTGAATTGATCCAGAAACTGATCGCCGCGCGCGTGGTTCACGACCCCGACTTCAACATTTTCCGTCATGCGAAATTCGCGGAGCCGCCGGTGGTGCTGGACATCGGCGCCAACCGGGGCCAGTCGATCGTCTCGTTCAACGTCACGCTCGATCACCCGATCATCCATGCGTTTGAAGTCAATCCCGCGCTGCATCCGGTGCTGGATTGCGTCGCCAAGCAATTCCCCTCGACGACCATCCACAAATACGGTCTCGCCGAACAGAACGGCGATGTGGTGTTCGGGGTTCCCGTCGTCAATGGCGAACTGTTGTCCGAAGGCGGCAAGGTCGCTTCCATCTCGGCGGACATGCCTTGGGTGCTCGAACGGTTTCGTGAGTCCGATCCCGATTTCCATTACGAAAAGCATATCGGCCAGGTGCGTCGCGGCGACCGCCTCGGCCTTCCGCCCTGCGATATCGTCAAGCTCGATGTCGAAGGGGCCGAGATGGCGGTCCTGCGCGGCATCATCGCCTTGATCGCCGCCACCAAGCCGGTGCTGCTGCTCGGAAACAGCGATTGGAGCCACGTCACCGACTATCTGAAGATTTACAGCTATGCGCCCTTCCGCATCGAACCCGAAAACGACCGGATCGTTCCGTTCCACGGCCCGGCCGTCAACACGCTCTATATCGCCCGCGGTTTCGAGCGAGGCTTGACCCCGGTCGAATGGTAAACGCCTGAACAGGCGGGCGCGATAGCGGTTCACGAACCGCCGCCTCTCGCCGCGAAAATTCGAGCCATTGCGCCGCGCTCAAAATCCAGGCGTCGCTTTCCCCATAGCCGAGTTGCGTGGACCGAGCGGCGCGCGTCGGGCCGCGCCAGCGAGGTCGCAAACGCGACCGCCGTCTTCAAAAGTCTCGCCGGGACGGCAGCGCAATGGCCGCGCCGGCTCCGGGGCGGAATTGTCGTGCATGCTCATGGCGGTCTTCACACAAACCGGGCGCGATTCCCCGAAAAACCGGGAAACCGCGCCCGCGTCAAAAAAAGGAAAAATCAGGACGGCTTGCCGCAGCCGCAGCCGCCCGCAGGCTTGGGGCTCGTGCAGGTGGAGGCCTGTTCCTCGGTCGGCAGCGCCAGCGCGAAACTGAAGCCGAAATTGTCCGGGTCTTCCGAATAATCCACCGTGGCGCCGGCGAGAATGGTGGCCGAACCGTCGTCCATGAACACACGGACGTCGCGGATTTCCACCACCGTGTCATGCGGCGCGGGGTCCGGCTCGATGCGCATCGAATATTTGGGGCCGGAGCAGCCGGCTTCCGCCGTGATGCGCACGCCCTGGCCTTGTTTGTCGTTGGCGATCAGCGAGCTTTCAATGGCCGCGATGGCCGGTCGGGTCAGGATCAGCATGGCGTTCCTTTCTTCAATTGTCCGACGGCGTCATGGACGATGACGCCCGCCTCAGGCCTTGACGATGGTGTTTTCGACCGGGCAGACGCCGATGCAGCGCGGGGAGTCGCCGTCGCATTCTGTGCATTTGGCGGCTTCGACAATAAAGCTGTCGCCCTTCATGCGGATCGCGGCGTTGGGGCATTCGAATTCACAGGCGCCGCAAGCGGAGCACTGGGAAGCAACGATTTTGTAGGCCATGGTCTTCTCCTCTGGTGATGAAGGTCTATGCGTCGGCCGGCGCATCGGCGGCGCGCTTGGCGTAAAGCGCGGCGATGGACGGCTCGATGAATTCATGGGCGTAGGCGTCGCTCGGCTCGATGCCGGCAGCCTTCAGTTCGCCCTTGGGGCAGCCGCCGATCTTGGCGCAAAGCAGCACGTCCACGTCGCCGAGCAGCGCGATGATGCCGGCAAGCGAGGAGTCTTCGCCCAACCCGCCCTGGCAGTATTGGTCGCCAATCTTGCGCGCGCCCAAAAATTTCACGCCGGCGCCATCGGCGCGATAGATCAAAAACTCTTTGGCGTGACCGAAATGCTGGTTGATGACGCCATCGCCCTTGCTCGCCACGGCGACGGTGAGCACGTGGCCGGGCTTGGCCGCCGGCGCGGGTTTGACCGCCATGCGGGCGAAGGCGGCCAGTTCGCGCTTGGCCTCGATTTGCGCGCGCCAGGCGTCGCGCTTGGACTGGTCGATCGCGATGGTCTCCGGCAACTTGTCGAGGGTGAATTCCTGGCCGCGATCCTCGCCCAACATGCCCACCGCATCGGCGCGGCACTGGCGGCAATGGCGCATCAGCTTCGCGCCGCCCTCGCAGGCGTCCTGCACCTTCTTCAACTCTTCCGGCGTCGGGCCGCGCTGTCCGGTCAGGCCGAAATGCGTGCCGTGCGCGGCGTCGGAAATCAGCGGCATCACATTGTGCAGAAACGCGCCGCGCTTTTTCACCTCGCGGTTGACCTCGATCAGGTGTTCGTCGTTGATGCCGGGGATCAGCACCGAATTGACTTTTACGAGCACGCCGCGCGCGACCAGCATGTCGAGGCCAAGCATCTGCCGCTCATGCAAGATCCGCGCGGCCTCGACGCCCTCGTAACGCTTGTGCTGAAAAAAAATCCAAGGATAGATCTTCGCGCCGATTTCGGGGTCGATCATGTTGATGGTGATGGTGACATGATCGATGTTCATGGCCACGATCTCATCGACATGATCGGGCAAGGCCAGCCCGTTGGTGGAGATGCACAGCTTGATATCAGGCAGATCCTTCACCACGGCGTCGAACGTCGCCTTGGTCTTCTTCCAGTCGTAGAGCGCGTCGCCCGGCCCGGCGATTCCCAGCACCGAAAGCTGCGGCACGCTCGCCGCCACGGCCAAAACCTTGCGCGCCCCCTGTTCCGGGGTCAGGCGCTCGGAGACCACGCCGGGGCGGCTCTCATTGGCGCAATCATATTTGCGGTTGCAGTAATTGCACTGGATGTTGCAGGCCGGCGCCACCGCCACATGCATGCGGGCGAAATAATGATGCGCCTCCTCGGAATAGCAGGGATGGTCCTTGACCTTGGCCCAGACTTCCGGGGACATATCCTCGGGCGCGGCGGCGGAGCCGCAGGCGGAGGCGGAACAGCCGCCGGAGGGGACCGCGTTTTTCGCGGGCGCGGTCTTGATTGCACTCATCGTCTTTCTCCTCACGACGCCTTCTGGCGCCGCGCCATGCGCGCGCGCCGCAATTGGGCGGAAAAACAGCGACCCTGCCGGCAGGCGAAGTCGCGCTCGCAAATCTCGTCGCCCGTCGTCAGCGCGGCGGCGCCGCGCAGGCAATTTTCCAGCTCGCGGATGTTGCCGGGATAGGCGCAGCGCAGAATCATGGTTTTCGCACGGGGATTGAGCGCCAAGGCCCGCCCGTTCTCCGCGTTGAACCGGGCCAGAAAATGATCGGCCAAAGCCGGAATGTCCTCGCGCCGCTCGCGCAGGGCCGGCAGCCGCACCGGCGCGCCGCACAGCCGGTAATAGAGATCGGCGCGGAATTTTTTCGCCCGCACCGCCGCTTCGAGATCGCAGGCGGTGGCGGCGATCAACCGCGCATCGACCCGCAAGGTTTTTTCGCCCCCGACGCGCTCGAACGCGCCCTCCTGAATTACGCGCAAGAGCTTGGCTTGAAAAGCGGGCGAAATCTCGCCGATCTCGTCGAGCAGGATGGTGCCGCCATCGGCCAGCGCGAACCGGCCCTCGCGCCGAATGTCCGCGCCGGTAAACGCGCCGCGCTCATGGCCGAACAGTTCGGCCTCCAGCAGGTTTTCGGTCAGGGCGGCGCAATTGATTTTCACGAACGGTTTTTCCGCGCGCGGCGAACGGTCATGAATGAACTGCGCGAACAGCTCCTTGCCGACGCCGCTTTCGCCGCGCAGCAATACCGGCAGTTCGGTCGGCGCCACGCGCCGCGCGTCATCGAGCGCCGCGCGCAATGCGGGGCTGTCGCCGACAATGGCCTTGGCGTCCGGCGCGTCGCCGGGCGCCACGCCGGACATGCCGGACCGCGCCAGCAGCACCAGCGGTCCCAGCATATTGGCGACAAACGCGAGCAGTCTGACATCGGCGGGCGCGACGGCGCGCGCGGAAAACCGCGCCGCCAGCAGGCCGACGATTTCGCCGCGCAGGCGGATCGGAGCGCCCAGGGTCGGCGGCTTTTCCCGCCGCAGCACGCCGGCCTCGCCAGCGGCGAAAAACTTTTGCAGGCGCGGCGTCAGCGCCTGCGGCGGCGCCCCCGCCTGCCTCCCGGCGAGACCGCGCAGCGCCGCGCCTTCGAGAGCGGCGATTCCGCCCTCGGTGAGGCCGAGAGTCGCGAGCAGCGCCAGCACTTTTCGCAACCGCGCGCCGACCGGCGCGGGCGCGCTCAAGCTCGCGGCGATCTCGCCCAGCGCGTCGAACACAGGAACGGCGCCGCCGGTTTCGGGGAAAAGAGCGTGCGCGTTCATAGGGTCACGCCATGATCGGCACGACCATCAGCGGCCGGTCGATGCGCTGCATGATCTTCTTGCGCAGCGCCCCGAGCGTCTGGCCGGCGAGCGCGCAGGTCAGGCATTTGCCGGTGAGTTTCACTTCGACGCGCTGGCCCCGGACTCCCAAGAATTCAATATCGCCGCCGTCGCTCTGAATCCCCGGACGCGCCTCGTCGATGCATTGCGCGATGATGGCGATTTCATCGTCAGACATTGAACGTCCTCCTGTTGCGAAAATCCTGGCGGTAGATCGCCCGAAAACCGCGCACCGAGCGGAACACATGCTCGGTCGGCGACACGCCGGCCGGCAGGCTCTGCACCACCGAGCACCAGCCCGAATAGGAAATGGCGTTGAGATGGCGGCGCACGTCGGCATGATCGACCTTGCCGGACACGCCCAGCGCCACGCGGCCGGGCTCGTCGATATGGACATGGTCGAGCCGCCCGCGCCGCGCGGCGAAATTTTTGTGGCCGGTTTCGCCATTGGCGGCGAAGGCGGCGGTGGCGACGTGCAGGCCAAAGGCGGGATGGTCGAGCGCGGTGACGAGCATGAACAGCTCAGGCGCCAGCCGGCAGAAATCGCCCTCGTCCGGCGCCAGCGGCGCGAAGCACAAGACCGTGCCGTGGTCCTCGATCTGCGGTAGCAGCTTTTCCAGGAAGGCGCGGCATTGCAAAAAGGCTTCCTTGCGCTCCATCCCGCGCGCCCAGCGCGAATCCAGGATCAGCGTGCGTCCGCCGAGATCGCGGCAGATGCGCGACAGATGCACCAGATGTTTTATGGTGTGATGCCGGATGTCGGCGTCATCGAACATGTCGAATTCCGGCCGCCCGCCGAGCAGGGCGTGCAGGCCGACGATCTCCAGCCCGGCGAGCCGCGCCGCCTGTCCATAGGTGGCGACTTCGCGCGGGCAAAACTCCTTGCCGAAATGGGGGCGGGTGAAGGTGTGGTCGGGCGCGATTTCAATGCCCTCGACCCCGGAGGCGCGCATATCCGGCAAATAGGTCAGATGGTCGAAGGCGGGCAGGGTGAGGTTGGAAAAGGCGAGGCGCATGGCGTCACTCCAACTCATCGACGGAGGCGATCAGCTTCCGGCTCTCGCCACCGGCCGCCGCGGGCGCATTGGCCTGCGCCTCGGCCTTCTTCTTGGCCTTGTCCACCCAGGGCAGGCCGCCATAGACCAAGGCGAGGCTGACCTCATTGAGCAGATCGACGATGTCGTGACCCTCGTCCACCACCACGGGCTGGATGCCGGCCTTCATCAGCCGCCGCACCGAATTGGAGCCGATCGAGGCGGCATAGACGGCGGCGCAGCCGTCCACGAATTCGAGCTTGGGAATGACCTTGTCGGCGACCGTATCGGTCATGCCGGAGCGGCCGGCCTCGCCGACCTGTTCGGCCGGCATGAATTTCATGACGCCGACGAGATCGGCGCGGCCGGGCGACACGTCGTAGATGACGAGGCTTTCGGCGCCGCCGAAATGCAGGTTGACCTTTTGCTGGTCGGTGGAGGCGAAGGCGATTTTCAGCATGGCCTCACTCCGCAGCCTGCTTGTATTTGGAAACGAACGGCCGCAACTCCTGATAATGCGCGGCGAGCAGGTTGGCGGCGGCGAAAATCAGGCGGCGGGTTCCGCCATAGCCGATCCACGCATCCGAATGCGCGCCATAGCAATCGTAAACGGGGAAGCCCGCGCGTAAAAGCGCCGCGCCGGTGCGTCGCGCGACTTCGACGCCGTGGGAATTGGTCACGATCAGATCGGCCCCGCGTTCGCGCGCGAGGGTCTCAAGATCCTCGAGATCGCCGACGACAACCTCTTCAATCGGCAGATCGGCCAGCCGCGCCGACCGCGTCGAAGCCACCGCCGCCACCACATCCGCGCCCATGCCGTGAAAGAATTCGACCAGCGCCGCAAGCAGATCGCTGTCGCCGGCGACGCCCACTTTGGCGCCGCCGAACTGGAACTGGCAATCGACCATGGCGTCGGTCAACTGGTCGCGCTTGCGCGCGAATTTCGGCGGGACCGGCCGGCCGGAAATCTCCGAGAGAATCTCCGTGAAGGCGTCGGAAGATTGCAGCCCGATCAACTGGTCGAAACGAAAATCCGAGGCGCCCGTCAGCGCCTGAAGCGCGTCGCCGGCGCGGTTCATCGAGCGGCCGATCACCAGCGTGGCGTAGGAGTCCGCCATGCTCTCGATTTCCTCTCGGGTGACGCCGCCATAGGTGAGGGTGGAAAACCCCTGTTCGATCAGATGGCCGTCGAGCGAGGCGCCGAGATCGGGCAGCAGGATCGGGGTGAGGCCGAACGCCTCGATCCACGCCCGCAACGCCTCCAGATCGCCCGGACTCAGGCTCGACGAAGCCAGAACATTGATCTGGTTGCGGTTCTTCCAACTGGTCGGCCGGCGCGGCACCAGCGCCTGGATCATGCTCTCCACCGCCGTGGCGAAGCCGGTCTCCAAACAGCCGAGCGTGTCGCTGGCGCTGACCGGCACGACGGCGACGGACGCGAATTCCGGATGCTTGTTGCGAAATTCCTTCACCGTGCGCGGCACATCGGCGCCCTGCATTTCCGACAGGCCGGTGGTGACGAGGCCGATCACCTTTGGCGCGTTTTTCGCGCAAATGGTCGCCAGCGCCTCCACCACATTGTCGTCGGCGCCGAGCACGGTGGTGGTCTGGTCCATCGCCGTGGTCTGCAACGCGATCGGCTCGTTGAAATGGCGCATGAAGAACAGTTTGTTGAACGACGCGCAGCCGCGCGCGCCATGTTCCAGCGGCATGCACTCGGCCACGCCGAGAAAGGCCAGCGAGGCGCCGATGGGCTGGCTCGCCTTCAACGGATTGACGCTGAGCGCCTTGGTGGGAGTGAGGATTTCAGCCATGCCCGTCGCCTCAAGCCACAGCGCGCGGACGCGCGCGCTTGGCCCACGCGGGTTTCGAGCGCACCTGGGCCCAGACCGGCGAATGCACGGCCTGGTCGAGATTTTTGGCGAGTTCGATCAGCCCGTCATAACCGGCGTAGCCGATGCGCCGGACATGGTCGATATCGAGGAAGGGAATGCGCGATTTCAGCGTCGGATAGATGTAGCGGTCGCCGGCGATGAGAATGTCGGCATTGGTCTCGTGAAACACGTCGATCAGCGCCAACTGGTCGTTGTCGGAAATCATCCGCGCCTCCGGCCCCATCAGTTCGACGATGCGGGCCTTGTCTTCCTCGGTGGATTTTTCCGTGCCGGTGGCGACCACGATCATGCCGAGATCCTGCATGGCGGAGACCACCGACCAGCTCTTGTAGCCGCCGGTGAAAATCAGCACGCGCTTGCCACGCAATTTTTCGCGCAACGGCGCCAAAGCCGCCTCGACCCGCGCCTCCTCGCGCGCCACCAGTTTTTCCACGCGCGCGCTGAGGTCGGGATCGTTCAGCAGGCGAGCAAAGCCGCGAAACGCCTCGGACGTGTCGCGGGCGCCATAAAACGAGCCTTCAAACCACGGAATCTTGTAGTCGTCCTCAAGCTTGCGCGCGACGGCGAGCATGGCCTTGGAGCACACCACCATATTGGCCTGCGCGCGATGCATGGTCTGCACTTCGGCAAAGCGGCTGTCGCCGGAAAAGCTGCACAACACGCGCAAGCCCAACTCATCGAACAAGGGCGCCACATTCCAGAATTCGCCGCCGACATTCCACTCGCCGACGAGATTGACGTCATGCCTGACAACGCCGGGAATTTCGAGCGCCGGCGCGACCGGGTCGGGTTCGCGCGTCCCGATGATATATTTGTACGCGGCGTCGCCGGCGACGCGATTGCCGAGATTCTTGTTGCCATAAAAACCGGCGCAATCCACGGGGATCACCGGCACGCCGAATTTCTCCTGGGCATGTTTGGCGACGGCCTCGATGTCGTCGCCCTGCAAGGCCGGCACGCAGGTGTTGTAGACGAACACGGCCGCTGGCTTGTGGGTCTCGATGGTCTGTTTGATCGACTGGTACAGCCGCTTCTCACCGCGCCCCATGATCACGTCCATGTCGGTGAGATCGGTGGTCATGCCGATGCGATAAGTGTCGGGGCCGGAGGAGCGCGTGCCGCGATTGTCCCAGGAGGAGCCGGCGCAGCCGATCGGGCCGTGAACGATATGCGCGACATCGGCGATGGGGAGCAGGGCGTTGCGCGCGCCGTCAAAGCAACACCCGCCCTGAGTCGCGCCCGGCGCCGGTTTTGCGCAACCGGACTTGGCTTTCTTGTTGTGGGCGCAGGCCGGTTCGTTCAGCAACGCCGCGATATCCTGGGGCTTCATGCGATCCTCCGGAAAAGCCAAGTCCAGCAGGGTAGAGCAAAGCGCGGGCCAATCCGGCCCGCAGCGCGGAACGCCTTGCAAAATGTGAGAAAAATCTCTTTATCCTCCGCGTGATAGCAGGGGGAGGCGCACGCAGCGGCGCCAAATTCGCACGAAGCGGCGAGCTTCGTACCGTTATGTAAAAAGATTACATTGATGCCTTTTGTTGCAGATGCGACAATGTTAATCAGAGAACAAATCGCCATTGCGCTCGCTATCCCGCTGTGTTGGATAGACGGAAATGGCGTGGAATTTGCTTGGATGTCATTGCGCCAGCGGAGGCGTCGCGAAAGCGACGCGCGGCCGCCGTCGCGCACGCACGTCCGGGCGCCTTTTCGGGATTGGACACAGCATGGGTCAAAGAAAGTCGGCATCCGACCATGTGGATGAGGAACTTGAGGATTTCAGCCATTGTTTCACCGGCGAATGTCGCATCAACGTTCTGCCGACCCTGTTCAAGATCAGCCAGGTCATCGCCGAGAGCGAGGATCTCGAGCATTCGCTCGACATCATTCTCCGCGTCATGCACAAACGGCTGAAGATCACGCGCGGCGCCGTCACCCTCTATGATCGCGCCTCCGAAACCATCTCGATCCACCGCAGCTTCGGCCTCACCGATATCGAGAAATCGCGCGGGATCTATTCGCCCGGCGAGGGCATTACCGGCGAAGTGGTGGAATCCGGCGAGGCGATCATGGTGCCCCATATCGCCGACGACCAACGCTTCCTTGACCGCACGCGGGCGCATGACGGCAATGGCCTCAACGCCTCGTTCTTCTGCGTGCCGATCACCCATGCCAAAAAAGTGTGGGGCGCGATCTCGGCGGAGCGCGTCTATCACAACCGCAACCTGCTGAAACAGGACATGGAGCTGGTGGCGACGCTCGGCTCGATGATCGCGCCCGCCGTCGAACTCTACATGCTCGAAAACGTGGAAAAGGTGCGGCTCGAAAACGAGAACCGCCGCCTGCACAACGAGCTGAAGCAGAAATACAAGCCGGAAAACATCATCGGCAATTCCAAGCCGATGCAGGACATCTACCAGCTGATCGAAAAGGTCTCGTCCACCAAGGCGACCGTGCTGGTGCTCGGCGAAAGCGGCGTCGGCAAGGAGTTGGTCGCCAGCGCCATCCATTACAACAGCCCGACCTCCGAAGGCCCCTTCGTCGTGTTCAATTGCGCGGCCCTGCCGGAGAGCATCGTCGAAAGCGAATTGTTCGGCCACGAAAAAGGCTCGTTCACCGGCGCGCTCGCCCAGCGCAAGGGCCGGTTCGAAATGGCCGACGGCGGCACGATTTTTCTCGACGAAGTCGGCGAACTCAGCCTGCCGCTGCAAGCCAAGCTTTTGCGCGTATTGCAGCAGAGAACCTTTGAACGCGTCGGCGGCTCAAAACCGGTGCGCGTCGATCTGCGCGTCATCGCCGCCACCAACCGCGACCTGCCGGACATGATCGCCAAGGGGCTGTTCCGCGAGGATTTGTACTACCGCTTCAACGTCTTCCCCATCACCATCCCGCCGCTGCGCGAGCGCGCCAGCGACGTCATCCTGCTCGCCGATCATTTCGTCACGCAGAGCGCGCAGGCGATGGGCAAGGACGTCAAGCGCATCTCGACGCCGGCGCTGAACATGCTGATGGCCTATCATTGGCCGGGCAATGTGCGCGAACTTGAAAACGTGATCGAGCGCGCGGTGATCCTCGCCGACGACGGCGTCATCCACGGCTACAACCTGCCGCCCTCGCTGCAAACCTCCGCCGAGACCGGAACGAGTTTCGGCTGCGGGCTGGAGGCGAAAATCCAGGCGGTCGAATACGAGATGATCGTCGAAGCGCTGAAGGACCACAACGGCAACACGACGGAAGCCGCCAGGGAGCTGGGCCTGACCCGGCGCATCCTCGGTCTGCGCATGGAAAAGTACAACATCAATTACAAGACGTACCGTCGCGGCGCCGCGGCGGGAGAGTCTTGAAGGCGCGACGCCCGGTTTTTCGCCGTGTCGTTTTTGAAGAACGCCCGGTTTTTCGCGGGGCTATGGGAGCGTGATATGGCGGACCTGACCAACCAACAGTTTTTCAATCTCCTGCTGGCGGATATCGCCATGGCGGCGGCGATCCGGACGGTGGAGGGCGAATTCGTCGCGCCGGAAAATTACGAACCCGGAAAGATCCGCACCGCATGGATCGCGGCGCACGGCGACGAGGCGCTGCAACGCCGCGTGTTCGCTCTGGCCAACGCCGGCCTTGGCTCGCTGCACGGCGTCGATGGCGAGCAATTGACCAAGGCGGCGGAAAAATACGGCGTGCCGATCGACGCCGCGCTGGGCGAAAAAATCGCGCAATTCTTCACCGGCAAGCGCGAGGCCGTGTTGCGTTATCGCAGCTGAAATCCCTCCCGGGGCGAACGACTGGCGGTGCGCAAGCGCCGCCTTTTTTTGTGAAGCGCCGCGCGAACAAAAAGGGCGCGACCAGCGCGCCCTCTTGCAAAATTTCGCGACCTCCGAGTTCACATCGGCGTAATGCCGTTTTCCTCGTAGATCACCTCCTGGGCCTTCTTGAATTCGGTCATCGAAAACTCGAAACCGGCTTCCTTGATGGCGGCCCAGCTTGCGGCCTCATCATCGGAGAGGTCGTTCATTTTCTTACGAAAATCCTGGTCCGAGCGCATTTGCCTGATATAGGCGACAGCGGATTCGACTGACATGAAATCTCTCCTCGAACGGCAGAGCGTTTTCAAGCGAAGTGGATTGCCGGTTCGCGTGAAGAAAACGCGTCAAGACAGACAACCAGAGCGCGTTCCGTGAACGGGAGTTCACCGAACGCGGCCCAGCCCGGACCCGCGCGGAGTCCGGGCCGTCCCGTGATCCGGACTTAGGCTTCGGCGGCCTTCTTGCCGACGATGCTCTCGTCGATGGTCGGCATGATGCCGTGTTCCATCAGCAGTTCTTCGAGTTCGTCCATGGTGATCGGGGTCGGGATGATGCCGTTGCCCACGTTGGCGTGCACCTTGTTGGCGAGGCTGCGGTATTCGGCGGCCTGCGAGGAGTCCGGCGCATATTCGACGCAGGTCATGCGGCGCAGTTCGGCGTGCTGCACGATATTGTTGCGCGGCACGAAATGGATGAGCTTGCAGCCCAGCTTGCCGGCCAGCGATTCCGCCAGATCCAGCTCCTTGTCGGTCTGGCGCTCGTTGCAGATCAGACCGCCCAGGCGCACGCCGCCGGAATTGGCATATTTCAGAATGCCCTTGGAAATGTTGTTGGCCGCATACATGGCCATCATCTCGCCGGACATGACGATGTAGATTTCCTGCGCCTTGTTCTCGCGGATCGGCATGGCGAAGCCGCCGCAGACCACGTCGCCGAGCACGTCGTAGGACACATAGTCCACGTCGTCATAGGCGCCGTTTTCTTCGAGGAAGTTGATGGCGGTGATGACGCCGCGACCGGCGCAGCCGACTCCGGGCTCGGGGCCGCCGGCTTCGACGCACTTGATGCCGCCGAAGCCGATCTTCAGCACGTCCTCGAGTTCGAGATCCTCGACCGATCCGGCGTCGGCGGCGAGCGAGAGAATGGTGTCCTGGGCCTTGGCGTGCAGGATCAGGCGGGTGGAGTCGGCCTTGGGATCGCAGCCGACGATCAGGATCTTGTGGCCGAGTTCCGAGAGGGCGGCCAGGGTATTCTGCGAGGTGGTGGACTTGCCGATACCACCCTTGCCGTAAAAGGCGATTTGACGAAGAGACATGCTTGCTCCTGTTTGCGGGGCTGGATATGGCCGTCCGGCAGGGCGGCCATATTTCTTTCGCGTGCAAATCCGCCCGCTTGATCGGATTTGCGCGCGATCCGTTTTCGCGGATTGCGAAGCAATCTTGCGGAAACCGAATTACTTCGCGTCTTCGAGCGCTTCCGTTTGTTCGGGCGTTGGCGCTTGAACCAGTTCGATCCTGTAGCCATCGGGATCGGCGATGAAGGCGACGATATTCTCGCCATGTCTTTGCGCGCGCGGCGGGCGCGGCATGGGCACGCCTTCCGCCGCAAGACGGTCGCAAAGACGCATGATGTTGTTGACGCCAATGGCGATATGGCCGAAGGCGTCGCCCTGGACATAAGCCCCCTCGCGCTGCCAGTTCTGCACCAGTTCGATGGTCATGCCGGCGCCGTAGCCGAGATAGGCCTGCGAGAACTGGTTCTTCTTGTGCTCGCGGCGCTCCAGCACGGTCATGCCGAGCTTTTCGGTATAGAAGGCGATGGAGCGGTCGAGGTCGGCGACGCGCAGCATGGCGTGCATCAGGCAGAATTCGCTGGCGTCGATCGCGCTATCCTCGACGGCGGATTTTTTCGCGGCGTAAAGCTCGCGCAGGGCCTCCTCGACGCCCTTGCCGGCATACATATTGGTGGCATCGACGCCGATCTTGCTGAGGGCCTCCTGCGGCGCGGCGCCGACCTTGGCGACCAGCAGAACCTTGCAGTCGGCGATCATGCGATAGATGGTCTCGCGCGGATCCTCGTCTTCATTGAGGGCGTGTTCGGCGATCCCGCGCGTTTGCACATGATGGGCGCCGCCGGCGTCCACGTCATAAACGGTGAAGGCTTCGGCGTGGCCGAAATGCAGATCGACGCGCTCGCCCGTCGTGGCGACCGCCACGCGCAGGGAGAAGCCGTTGCCGGCGTCGCCCTTGGCGGAAGAAGAAGTCTTTTCGAGCACGTCATCCAGCATGGGAAAACCTCGCTTGGGGATCGAGGACAGCAGTTGCAACAGCCGTGCCAAGATGAATTTCCCACGATTCCGCGTCTTCACAGCCCTGCGTTCCGTCAATGCGTACGGAAAGGAAATAAATCGTACCGATCCGTGCGGAGGGGTGGGCGACGGAAATGTCTTCGCAAATCGGATTCTTACGTTCGCGAACGAACGCCGGGGCGGGCGCCCAAGCGGCCCCGCCGGATGCTGCGGCTGTAACGCCTGAGAAACCAAGGAAAACCGCAAAAAAGGCGCTTTTCATTATGTAATCCGATTAAATCGGAAAGCAGTTGGCACGCTTCCTGCGATCACTGTTCCGACGGCGCCGGACCCAGTCCTGACCCCTTCGGACGCCGCACCCAGAACAGTTGAATTTTCAGCTCACACCCCCCGTGAGGAGGACAGCGCATGCCTATGGTTCTGCTGGAATGCGACAAGGACATTCCGGAACGCGAAAAGCACATCTACCTCAAGGTGGAAGGCGAGGATCAGCGGGACTTCCTGCCGATCTCCAACGCCGCCACCATCCCCGGCACCCTCTCTGAACGCGGTTGCGCGTTCTGCGGCGCCAAGCTCGTGATCGGCGGCGTGTTGAAGGACACGATCCAGATGATCCACGGCCCCATCGGCTGCGCCTATGACACCTGGCACACCAAGCGCTATCCGACCGACAACGGCCACTTCAACATGAAGTATGTCTGGTCGACGGACATGAAGGAAAGCCACATCGTGTTCGGCGGCGAGAAGCGTCTCGCGCAGTCGATCAACGAAGCCTTCGACGAAATGCCTGAAATCAAGCGCATGTTCGTCTACACCACCTGCCCGACGGCGCTGATCGGCGACGACATCAAGGCGGTGGCCAAGCAGATCATGAGCGAGCGGCCCGACGTCGATATCTTCACCTGCGAATGCCCGGGCTTCTCCGGCGTGTCGCAGTCGAAGGGCCACCACGTCCTCAACATCGGCTGGATCAACGAAAAGGTCGGCACGCTGGAGCCGGAGATCACCAGCGAATTCACGATGAACTTCATCGGCGACTTCAACATCCAGGGCGACACCCAGTTGCTCAACACCTACTGGGAAAAGCTCGGCATCCAGGTCATCGCCCACTTCACCGGCAACGGCACCTATGACGATCTGCGCTGTATGCACCGCGCCCAACTCAACGTCGTCAACTGCGCGCGTTCGTCGGGCTATATCGCCAACGAGTTGAAGAAGCAGTACGGCATCCCCCGCCTCGACATCGACTCCTGGGGCTTCAGCTATATGGCCGAAGGCATTCGCAAAATCTGCGCCTTCTTCGGCATCGAGGACCGCGGCGAGAAACTCATCGCGGAAGAATACGCCAAGTGGAAGCCCAAGCTCGACTGGTACAAGGAGCGCTTGCAGGGCAAGAAAATGGCGATCTGGACCGGCGGTCCGCGCCTGTGGCACTGGACCAAGTCGGTCGAGGACGATCTCGGCATCGAGGTCGTGGCCATGTCGTCGAAATTCGGCCACCAGGAAGATTTTGAAAAGGTCATCGCGCGCGGCGCGGCTGGCACCTATTACATCGATGACGGCAACGAGCTCGAATTCTTCGAAATCCTCACGCTCGTCCACCCGGACGTGATCTTCACCGGCCCGCGCGTCGGCGAACTCGTGAAGAAACTGCACATCCCCTATGTCAACGGCCACGGCTACCACAACGGCCCGTACATGGGCTTTGAGGGCTTCGTCAATCTCGCCCGCGACACCTACAACGCCGTCAACAATCCCCTTTTGAAACTCGCCGCCAAAGACATTCGCGGCGGCAGTGTCGCCCAGATCAAGGAGGCCGCGGAATGAGCGAGCAACAAGTCAAGGACCTGTTCGATTACGTGCAGGTGCGTTACCTCTGGCAGTTTTTCTCCCGCACCTGGGACCGCGAGGAAAACATCGACGGCATCGTCAATGCGGCCAACGACATGTTCCACAATCGGCCGATCAGCAAGCACACGCCGATGGAGCGTCTGTTCTATGCCGACGCCAAGGAAATGGTGAAGGATTTCAAGGAAAACTTCCCCTGGATCGAGACGCTCGAGCCGACCAAGGTCAGCGAGTTGCTCGAAGGCCTGAAGGCGATGCTCAAGGAGCACACCATCACCAAATCGCTCAACCACGAGCTGAACCACACGCTTTATTGAGCGCGTGAGGACGGTCGCCGCAGGACGGCGACCGATGTGAGCCTGATCCAACCGGCCGCCGCGTCACGCGGCGGCCCCCAAAACCCCGTTTGCAAAGGAGCGCCCCGATGGGTTGCGAAATCACGACGCGCGAACGCGCTGGCGTCATCAATCCCATGTACGATTGCCAGCCCGCTGGCGCGCAATATGCCGGCATCGGCATGAAGGACTGCATTCCGCTGGTTCACGGCGGCCAGGGCTGCTCGATGTTCGTGCGCCTGCTGTTCGCCCAGCACTTCAAGGAAAATTTCGACGTCGCCTCGACCTCGCTGCATGAGGATTCGGCGGTGTTCGGCGGCCACAAGCGCATCCAGGAAGGCCTGGTGAATCTCGCGCGCCGCTATCCCGACGTGCGCATCATCCAGGTCATCACCACCTGCTCCACCGAAGTCATCGGCGACGACATCGAGGGCAACATCAAATACGCGCAGGACGCGATCGCCAAGGAATTCCCCGGCCGCGAACTCTACATCGTTCCGTGCCACACGCCGAGCTTCAAGTCGAGCCAGGTCGGCGGCTATTCCGAATGCGTGCTCTCGACCTGGAAGACCATCGCCAAGGAAAAGGCGGCCCCCACGGGCAAGCTCAACATCTTCCCCGGCTGGGTCAATCCCGGCGACGTGCAGTTGCTGAAGCACTACGCCAAGGAGATGGGCGTCGAGGCCACCATCTTCATGGACACCGAGGATTTCGACTCGCCGATGCTGCCCGACAAGAGCATCAACACTCACGGGCGCACCACGGTCGAGGACATCCAGGGTTCGACCGGCGCGCTGGCCTCGCTGTCGCTGGCCCGCTACGAAGCCGCCTCCACGGTCGATTTCCTCAAGAAGACTTTTGACGTGCCCGGCCATCAGGTCGCCGCGCCCTATGGCATCGCCAACACCGACGCCATGCTGCAAAAGATTTCCGAGATTACGGGAAAACCGATCCCGGCCTCGCTGGTCCACGAGCGCGGCGTGGCCCTCGACGCCTTGCAGGATCTCGCCCACATGTTCTTCGCCAACAAGAAGGTGGCGATCTTCGGTCATCCCGATCTGGTGATCGGCCTCGCCGAATTCTGCGCCGAGGTCGAGCTGGAGCCGACCCTGCTGCTGCTCGGCGACGACAACACGCGCTACAAGAAGGACCCGCGCGTCGTCGCTTTGAAGAACACCGTCAACCACGACATGGAGATCGTCTGCAACGCCGACCTCTGGGAACTGGAAAAGCGCGTCAAGGATCCGGCGAAGAAATTCGACCTGATCCTCGGCCATTCCAAGGGCCGTTACGTCGCCATCGACGCCAACATTCCGATGGCGCGCGTGGGCTTCCCGACCTTCGACCGCGCCGGCCTCTATCGCCACCCGACCATGGGTTATCGCGGCGCCATGCTGCTCGGCGAGCAGATCGCCAACGCCATGTTCACGCACATGGAATATACGCGCGACCGCGAATGGCTGCTCAACACCTGGTGAGGTCTTTTTTCGCGCAGGTCCGCGATTGCCCTCCGGTCCTGCGCGCCAACAGGCGGCGCGTTAGCCACAGCGCGCCGCCTAACCCCCTCTCCCCGGCGCAAATCGGGTGTTCCCGATTTGCGCGCCCAAAGTGACGAAGTCGGCAACAGCCGACTTCGTTGCGGGGAGAGGGAATTGACCGAGCGTGCCACGGAGAGGTTCGACCATGGGATTCACTTCAAAACTCTTCGCCAATCCGGACTTTGGCTGGTCGAACAAGGTGCGCCTGCCCGACTACCGCCAGATCGAGCTGTACAGCAAGCCGCGTGTCCTGACCTTCGACGAGCCGCCCTTGCCGGACGAGGCGCCGCTGGAGCGCATCGCGGCGCTCGCGCGCGCGGCCGTCGTGTTCGAGGCCACGCTCGCCGGCCTCTATCCGACAGACCTGCCGCTGACCTCCTGGGCGCGCGCCAAGGAATTGCCCAAATCAACCCTGGTCGAAAAGATCACCATCCAGTTGCACCGCCTGACCCGGCTGATCCGCCTGATCGCCTTCCATCCGCATGGCCAGGTCGAGATGCGCAATGGCGTGATCTGCATGGGCGGCGTGATCGGCAAGGAAGTCTATTATTTCGACATTACCGCCGCCGGACTCGACCTGATCGAAACCATGGTGGCCTATTGGTTTTCCACCCGCGACAGCGTCTATCCCGAGGCTTACGTGGAGCGCGTGTTTTCGGAAATGTTCTTCGACATCGACGCCGAGATCCGGCGCTATGCCGACGAGGGCCGAACGCTCTACCAGTTCCAGCGCAAAGGCCCTTTCAACCGCCATTTCCGCTTCGACTGCGACAATCCCAAGGCGACCTTCGAGGCCGACCACGTCGAGATCGAAATTCCCGCGCCCTATCGCGACAGCGCGCGCTACGCCATCGATTTCTACGCCGTGCTGCATGACGTGCTGCACATCATTCCGGTCGAGGCGCTGAAGGACGGCAAGATCGCCCGCGCCGACCTGCCGAAATGGGAGGCGCGCACGCCCGATCCCCTGTCGCTGCCGGCGGCGTTCAAGACAAAGTTCGGCCGGCTGAAGCCCAACATCAACCAGCCCATGACGTGAAGCATGTTCGGTTCACCGAACATGCTCCAGGTTTCTGTTTTGACGCGTTTTCTTCACGCGAACCGGAATCCACTTCGCTTGAAAACGCTTTAACGAGGAGAGCGAAAATGGAAGGCCCACACCTGCGCATCGCCATCACCTCCGACAGCCTGACCAATCTCGACGCCCAGTTCGTCGCGGCGAAGAATTTCGTTGTCTATGACGTCTCGGCGGAGGACTCCGAATTCATCGACGCGCTGCAATTTTCCCGTCGCGCCAAGGGCAAGGCCAATGGCGGCGGCAAGGCGGCCAATGGCGGTCGCTGCGTGATGGACGACATGGAGGACGACGACGGAACGGGTCACGACCCGCTCACAGAACGCGTCAATGCGCTCGATGGCGTCTCCATCCTGTTCACGCTGGGCCTGTCGGACCTCGCCGCCTGCCGGGTCCACGAGCTGAAAGTGTTTCCGGTGAAATCGGCGCAGCATCGCGCCATCGACGATGTCATCGCGCAGGTGCAGTCGATGATGGCCGGCTTCCAGCCGCTGTGGCTGCGCCGCGCCATCGCGCGCCGCACCGGCGAGGAACTGGCGGAGCAAAGCGCCTTTTGAAGCGCCGCTCCAGCAGCCGGTAGCCCTCATCCTGAGGAGCCTGCGTAGCAGGCGTCTCGAAGGACGAGGGCGGTCCACGTCTGTTTCAGCGGCGCAAGCGGCTCAGTCGAGCTTCTTCACATACTGAATGAACCCGCTGCGCTCGGCCACCTGAACGTACATCTTTTGCGCGTCGCGATTGGTTTCGTGGGTGATCCATTACACCCGCGAACACCCCCGTTTTTCGCACGCGCCGCCACACCGCGCCGCGCGAAATTTCAATTTTCATCTTCGTTCACAAACGACGGGTGAATGCGGCGGGATCGACCGTCGGCAGCGGCGGATAGGGTTTGGTCGCGCTGCCGAGATAAAGAAAACCGACGATGCGGTCGTCAGCCCCCAGCCCCAGCAGGGCCGGAAGATTGTCGTCATGCATCGGCCAGCCCGAGCGCCACACGCCCGCAAAACCCTGCGCGAAGGCGGCCATCTGCATCGCCATCACGGCGCAGCCGGCGGCGAGCCGCTGGTCGAACAGCGGCACAAGCTTGCTCGCCTTGGCGCGCGCGATCACCACGATCACCAGCGGCGCGCGCAGCGGCATTTTCGGCGCGCGCGCGATGTCTTCCTCCGCGCGCCCGGACGCCCGCGCAGCCTGCTGCATCAGCGCGCCCAGTTTTTCGCGGCCCTCGCCCTCGGCCACCACAAATTCAAACGGTTTCAAATTCTGAAAATCAGGAACCCGCAGCGCCGCGCGCAGGATAACATCGAGTTGCGCGGCGTCGGGTCCAGGCGCCTGAAGCGCGTGCATCGACTGGCGGGTGAGCAGAAGGTCAAGGGCGTTCATGGTCTATCCGAAGGGAGAAAATTGCGGCGGCAGCGTTTCCAGCCGCGCGCCATGGCGCAGGGTTTCGCGCAAGTCGCTCATGAGCCGGTCGTAATGTTCCAGCGCGGCGAGATGGGCGCGCTCGGTCGCGCTGGTCTCGATCACTTGCGCGACGGCCCCGGCGGCGATGACGATGCGTTTTTGCGCATGCAGCGCGAGGATGGGATCGTGCGTGGACATCAGCACGATCTTGTCGCTGGCGACGAGAAGATCGAGCGCCTGACGCCGGTTGATGCCGGCATTCTCGATCTCGTCGATCAACACGATCGGCGAGGACGACAGCAACGCGACATCGGCGATCATCAGGGCGCGGCTCTGGCCGCCGGAAAGTTGCGTCAGCGAAATGTTCGCGGAAAACTTCTCGCCGGCCAGTCGGTTGGCGCAGGCGATCACTTCGGCCGCCACTTGTTCCGGCGCATCCACGGCGCGGCATTCCGCGTGCATTTCGATGAAATCGCCGACGGTGAGATCGACGACAAAATTCATGTTCTGCGACAGTTGCGCCACCAGCTTGCCGCTGGCCGCCCAGCGCCGCGCCGGGTCCGGGATTTCGCCATCGATGAGAATGCGCCGCCCGGACGGCGTGTCGCCCTGGGCCAGACATTCGATGTCGCCCAAAAACCGGCTCTTGCCCGATCCGGTCGGCCCGACCACGCTGACAATGGCCCCCGGCCGCAGCACGAGATCGAGATTTTCGGCGCCCCCGGTCTTGTCGCGCCCGCCGAGAATGCGCAGCTCGCGCAGACGCGTGACGGGGGTGCGAAAACCTTCGGCTTCCGCGATCAGGGCCAGCAGATGCGCCTCCAGTTCGAT
Organism: Rhodoblastus sphagnicola; assembly: GCF_002937075.1. Lineage (GTDB taxonomy): Bacteria > Pseudomonadota > Alphaproteobacteria > Rhizobiales > Beijerinckiaceae > Rhodoblastus > Rhodoblastus sphagnicola. Next base: position 35,439 of record NZ_NHSJ01000070.1, on the reverse strand, counting down.
GCGCGAAAATTTCAGGCGGTCGAGATCGCCGCCATCGAGCGATGCCAGCCAGTCGGCCAGCGACAGATCGGGTTTTGGCGTGGGACCGATCAGCGCGGCGAAAGCGGGATTGAGCCGTTGCGCCTCGTCAAGTTTTAACGCCAGCAAATGCGCGCTCATGCCAGAACCTCGGGAAAGCGCATCTTGCGCACATTGCCGCGCTGGTGATTTTCGCCGATGCAGGTCTCGCCGATGCAATAGGAGCAGATCGCGGACGGCATGGGAAAGCGCAGCCGCCGCCCCTCCAGCGTTTCCAGATCGGGCGCGCCGCGCATGGCGAAGGCGAGTTCGCCGGCGCCCTGTCCGGTCAAGCCATTGAAGGCGACGATCCGCGCCTGCGGATTGGCGCGCCAGACATTGTGCGCGAACACTTCGCGCTCGGCCTGCGAGACGATATCGCCCTTGGTGATGGCCACCACATCGGCCATCTTCAGCATCGGGCCGATCTTCTTTGGCGTATGCACGCCCGAAAGATTATCGACCACGCAAACCGCCAGCGCCCCCTGCACATGCGGCGAACAGCGGTTGCACAGACCGGCGCTTTCCGCGATCAGCAGATCGGCGCCGAGGCTTTCAGCCCATTGCAGGCAATCGTCGATATTGGAGACGAAATAATGGTCGGGGCAGACCGAACCCGCCAGCCCCGCCGCCACGGCAATGCCGGCGCGGCGGTAAAGCAAATCGTCGTCGGTGGAGAGGCAATCGAATTTCACCACCGCGAGTTTCTGGCCGTCATCGCCCAGGGTTTTGGCGGTCTTCAAAATCAGCGCGGTCTTGCCGACCGAGGGCGGGCCGGCGACGGTGATCACGCGCATAGGTTTTGCCTCCGGTCGAGCTGTTCGGTGGCGGCATGGAACAAGGCGCACAGCCGCTTGATCTCCGCCGCCGTCGAACGCGCGCGCAAGAAATCCCAGCCCGGCCAGGCCAGACGCGCGCCTTGGGGCAGGCCGGCTCCCCCCGCCGCCAGCGAGGGATAGCGGTTGTGATCGAGCCAGCGCGCCGTCTCCGGCGAAAAGAAATAATCGGCCAACGGCGCCAACCGCTCGCGATGCGCGGCTTGCGCGGTCATCCACAAGGGAAAGGCCAGCGCCCCCTCGGCGGGCCACACCACTTCGGTGCGGTCGCGGCGCGGGCACAGGTCGGCCAGCGACCACGGCAGCACGTAAACGGACGCGAGCGAATTGGCTGTGCCGGCGAGGCGCGGCATTTGCGCGGAATGGGTCAGGCCGGCGAGATTGGCCAGCACCTCACGCAACAGCGTGTCGCCGAGCAGCCGCGCCACCGCCACGAGAAAAAACTGATTGAACGCCCGCCAATGCCGCGCGCCCTCGGGCCGCCAACCGGACAAAGCGATCTCGCCGCGATAGACGGGGTCGGCGAGATCGGCCCAGCTTCGCGGAACCGGCCGGTTTCCGAGCCGCGCGCGATCGACCAGCAGCACGAAGGGGGCGACGGCATAGACCCCGATCCAGCCGCGCGGATCGATCAACCCGGCCTCGGCGAAGGCGTCGGCAAAACCCGCCGGCTGCGGCGCGACGAAGGCCCCGGTCTCGACATGGCGGGCGTGAAAGGCGCGATTGAAGGCGTTGCCATGATCGCTGGAGACGAGCAGTTTGGGAAAATCCTCCAGCTCGCGAATATGGCGTAGCCGCTCGAACGGCGTGCGCCCGCCATGGCCCATGGGCATGCAGCATTTCAGCTTTTCGGCGTGCCTGAACTGGCGCTCGCGCAAGAGGTCGGCGAGTTCGTCGCGCATCCTCATGCGCAGCGGCGCGGGGCAGCAGCCCAAAAAGTCCCAGCCCCGCGCCGTGGCGCGCGGCGCATGCGCCGCGCCGAAGGCGCGCGGCGGCGGGGTGGTTGCGAGCGGAATTGAAGTTACCGAACCCATTTGCGCGTCTCCACCGCCCGCCAATGCCGGCGCAAGGAAAATTCGACGACATGGCCGAGCAAATCGGCCTGGCTCAAGCCCTTTTGCGCGGCGGCGAGACAAATGGCGCCGCTGCGGCCGATGTGGCAGCAGATGTTGAATTCGAGAAACACCCGCTGGCCCGTCTTCTCGTCAAAACGGTAATCGAGCCGCAAATAATCGATCGGCCCCGCCGCCGCCCAGAGTTTTCGCGCATCCCCGGCGAAATCGGCATAGCGCGCCCCGGCGTCGTACAAAGCATAGCCGAGCGGATCGTCGCGCTTCAAATCCTCGGTGATGATCTCCCCGGTTCGGTCGGAGCAGGGCCGCACCAGATCGAGGATCATCGGCTCGTCGGCGCCGATCACCGGCAGGGTCACATCCACACCCGGCGCGAAGCGCTCGACCAGCACCGCCATGCCGCGCGAAAACAGCTTTTCGGCGGCCTTTTTCGCGCCCTCCCAATCGTCCTGGATCGAATCCTCCGAGACGCCTTCGGAGGCTGCGCCAAAGCGGTTTTTCACGAAATAGGGGCCGGCGAAGGCGGGCGGCGCGGCCAAATCCTCGGGCCGGGAGTAAATCGCGCCCTCGGCGACCGGCAGGCCGAGCGAGCGGACGAAATGCTTGGTGATCCACTTGTCTTCGGCCAGCGCGCGAATGTTCGGCTTGGCGCCGACCATCGGCAGATGCAGATATTCGCAGGACGAGGCGACGAAGATTTCGGGATTGTCGATCGCCATGCGGTTGTAGAGCGAGAACACCAGATCGATCTCGTGGGCCTCGGTATAAAGCGCGCGGCACTGGTTCGAGGTGGCGACGCGATAGCCGAGATCGCGCAGGGCCTCGAAAATGCGGTGATAATAGGCGGGATAGCCGCCGTCGCCGGGATAGGCTGCGACAGCGTACTCGGGCGCCAGCGGCGCGGAGCGCGCGAGGAAGAAGATGCGCGTCGCCGAGGGGTTGGCGGGCCGCAGGATTTTTTGCGTCAGATCGTTCATGGTCGAATGTCCTTCCGCGCGCCTTGGCGGAGCAAGCGTCGGGCCAAAGGCGCGGGCGGGAGTTTAGCGCGGATTTCGCACGCGCATGTGCGAAACGCCGGAAAAAGGCGCCGTCACGCGCTTTCGCGGTTCGCCACCAGCATCAGGTTGGGGCGGCTGTGCATGGCGCGCAGGTCGGCGGCGCGCTCGCGCATGGCGCTGACGAGATGCTCCACGCCGCCCTCGAAATTCTCAGTGCGCAGGCCGGCGGCGGTCAGGGCGTCCACCGCGCTTTCCGCGAGCAGGAAGGCGATGGCCTCGGCGCCGCAGCCGTCGAGGCGCAAAGCGGCGACACAGGTGTTGACAAGGATTTCTGGGCGCATGGCGATCTCCTCTCGCCAGAGGGGTCTGGCGATTTTTGCGGAAAACGGCTCATGCCGCATCGGACGCGCGCGCGTCGGTGTTGGGCTTCAGCGCTTGTTCGGCGCCGAAGTTTCGTCGCTGAGATGGATGTAGCGACCGAATCTGGAAAAATCCTTTGGCGCGGCGCCGGCGCGCACGGCCTGCGCCAGCCCCTCGACGTCGCGCGCCACAAAGCCGCCGAGCACGGCGAGGCCGTAATCGTGCAGGCGCGGCGTCAGCGGCGTCGAGGGGCCGATCAGCGCGACCGGGCGATGGCGCGCGAGGCGCAGGATGCGGATGAGATTGCGGTTGATCAGCGCCGAGGAATTGACGATGGCGCCGCCGCAGCCGGGCAGCAGCGATTCCATCGCCGCCACCGGATATTCGCCGGGGCGGGGATCGGTCTCGATAATGGCGCAATCCGGCAGGATGGAATCGACGCCGGGAAAGGCCCCGACCACCACCACCGGCCCCGGCGCGCCGCGAAAGCCGCGCACGCCATTGCCGGAGGCGCCGTCGAGATCGACGCGATTGTAAAAGGCGTTGAGGGCGGCGACGCCGACCGCCGCCTCCAGCGGATTCCACGACTGGCAAAGGGCGGCGAGCGCGCGCAGCGAAAGTTTCGACAATTCGGGCAGGCGCGGCAGCAATTCGCGCGGATGGCGCGGCAGATAGGCGAGGCCGGCGCCGTGGGGGCCTTCCACCATCAGCCAGCGCGGCCCGCAGACGATGCGGCGCGTCTCCACCTCGGCGACCCCAAGCGCGAGATCGTCATAGAGCCGCTCGGCGCCCCACCATTCCCACAAAGCGCGGCGATTGGGGGCGATCATCGAGCCTTCATGGCGCACGAACTGGTGCCAATGGTGAATGGCGCCGCCGGCTATGGTGGTGAGCAGCGGCAGGCCGCGCCCGGCGCCGGCGCCGACCGGCAGTTTCGAGGCGCGCGCCGCATCGGTGCAGCCGGGGAAGCGGCCGACGGCGAACAGATCGGCGCCGTCGCGGATCGCCCGCGCCAGATGGATTTCGGCGGCTTGCGGAGTCTCGACGAAGGTCTTGCCATTGGAGAGATCGATGGAGAGCGGCGACTCGCCAATCACCACCGCGCCCTGACGCGCAAACCCCTGCGTGACAAAGCCGCGCGCCCGCAATTCCGCGGCGAAATCGACGATCAGCCGATCGACGATCACGGAGGGGTCGTGAACCACGACACCCGGCCTCAGCCAGGCCGGAGCAGGGATTGGCGCAGGGGTCGGCGCGGGCGCGGCGCTTTGCATTTGGGGGCGGTGTGACGTTTCGGGCATGGGCAGTCCAGAATGTGTAATCTGACTACAGCAAGCACCGGGCCAGAGTCGAGAGCCCCGGCGAAACGCCTGAAAATCCACAGCTTCGCCGCCCCGGCCCGCCGCGCGGAAGCGTTCGTGCGCGAACGTCCTTTTGACGGAAATGTACATTTCGGAAGCCCCGGAACGGGTTTTCGTCAATTCGGACTTATGAAAAAGTCCGTTTCGATGGTCCTGGTTCGAGACGTGTCCTTGCGGAGCCGCCTCACCTTGGGGGGCCTCCATATACAACGCAATAGCTTTTCCGCAGCCCTCATGGTGAGGAGCCCGCGCAAGCGGGCGTCTCGAACCACGAGGGCGGTCCACGCCCCTTGGCGTCCCCCTTGCGCGTCCCCTTGGCAGGGCAATCGGGTGAACGCAAATAGCGGTTAGGCGGGGACTCCTTCTCCCCTTGCGGGAGAAGGTGGATCGCCGCCGTCAGGCGGCGAGACGGATGAGGGGGCCGGCAGTCACGGAAAAACGCCTTTGTTCTTGCGTTTGAACCCCTCATCCGACCCCCATAGCCCGTCCGATAGGACGGGCGTCATGCGACGCCCTTCGGGGCCACCTTCTCCCGCCAAAGGGCGTCGCATGACGCCCGTCTTGCGACGGGCTTTGGGGAGAAGGGAACACGACCCCGCGCGCCTTTTCTTTATTCACCCGATTGCCTTGGCGTCCCCTTGGCGCTGGCTGGCGCAACTGGCGCCGATCCTGCTATGTTGAAGAGCTTCGCCGCACCAGGCGAAGCGCCGTCGCGGGAAAAAACCCCGCGACCGACCACGGCATGAGCCGTCCTCGCATTGACGAACCTCCGTCCGAATTTTTCGGCGCGGTTTCGTGCTGGAGACCTCATGTCCATGCTTCATTTCGTCCCCAATCCCGTCGCCTGCTGGCCGCTGCCCGGTCCCGCCACGCCCGCGCTGTCGGTGGACGGCCTGTGCGTGACGCGCGGCGGGCGCCAAATCCTGCGGCAGGTCTCCACCGCTTTCGCCGCCGGCGTTGTCACGGTGGTGGTCGGCCCCTCCGGCGCTGGCAAGACCACGCTGCTCAATGTCCTTAACGGCCTGGTCGAGCCGACCGGCGGCGAGGTTTTCGCGCACGATTTTGGCGCGCCGCACGGCGTGGACTCCTTGCGCAGTTCAGACTCTTGGGCCGCGCTGCGCCAGCACACCGCGACCATCTTTCAGGATCACGCCCTGATCGGCCGCCTCAGCGCGCTCGACAATGTCCTGCTCGCCTTCGCCGAATCGCGCCACCCGCTGTCACCTTTCCCCTGGCCCCGTTTCGCGCGCGAGGCGGCGGCCAAGGCCCTCGCCGATGTCGGCCTGCTCGACCGCGCCTTCGACCGTGTCGAAAATTTTTCCGGCGGCGAGCGCCAGCGCATCGGCATCGCCCGGGCGCTTGCGCGCGGGCCGCGCCTGCTGCTCGGCGACGAGCCGTTTTCCTCGCTCGACCAGCCGCTGGCGCGCCGCCTCGGCCAGGATCTGCGCGCGCTGGCGGTGCGCGACGGCGTCACGCTCGTCCTCGTCCTGCACCAGATCGCGCTGGCCCGCGCGCTCGCCGACCGCATTGTCGGCCTCAACGACGGCCGCGTCGTGTTCGACGGCCCCGCCGAAATTTTTGACGCGGAAGCCGAAGCAAGCGTCTTCACGTCAACCCCCAACACAAAAGGAAGCTGACATGCTGAAATTTTCCCGCCGCCTCGCGCTCGGCGCGCTCGTGCTGCTCGCCAGCCCGGCGCTCGCGCAAGAGGCGGCCAGAGAAGCGGCCCGCCCGAAAAAACTGGTGATCGGCCTGCTGCCGACGGAATCCGCCCCCACGGTGATGCGGCTCAACGAACCCTTGCGCGCCTATCTCGAACAGCGGCTGAACCTGCCGGTGGAAGTGGTGGTCGGCGCCAATTACGCCGCGACCTCCGAGGCGCTGCGGTTCGGGCGCATCGACATCGCCTATCTCGGCCCGGTCACCTATATTCTTCAGTCAAAGCATGTCGGGCTGAAGCCTTTCGCGCGGCCGAGCCACCCCGAGGTCGGCCCCACTTTCCTCGCCACCATCATCGTGCCCGCCGACAGCAAGGCAAAAACCCTCGCCGATTTGAAAGGCGGCGAGATCGCGTTCGGCGACCCGGCCTCGACCTCGGGCACCTGGGTTCCGCGCTGGCAATTGCTGCATGAGGGGCTGGTGTCGGAGCGCGACTACAAGCTGCGCGTGCTCGGCGCCCATGACGCTGTCGCCCTGGCCGTCGCCAATGGCAAGGTCGCCGCCGGCGGCTTGTCCAAGCCGGTGTTCAACCGGCTGATCAAGGAGGGCAAGATCGACGCCGCCAAAGTGCGGGTGTTGCAGGATTCCCCCCCGATCCCCGAATATATGTGGACGTTTCGAGACGGCCTCGACCCGGCCTTCCAGGAGGAGATCCGCAAGGCCTTCATCGAGGTCAAGGACCCCGCCGCCTTGGCCGTGTTCCGCGCGGAGGCCTTCATCCCCGCCGTGGACGCCGACGTGGACCGCGTGCGCCAATGGATCGCCGCCATCCAGGCCGTGAGCGCCCAGACGGCGTGGAAGCCGGTCGAAGGCCCGGCCGCGCGATGACGGAAATGGCCCAGCCCGCCGCTTATGACGCGCTCGCCGGAGAATGGCGCCGCCGCCAGACGCGACGGCTGGCCGCGATTTTTCTTGCGACGGCGGCGGTTATCGCCGCCTTCGCCTATGCCGGCGCGCTCGATTTTTCGCGTTACGCCGACGCCCTCCCAACCATCGCGCAATTGGCGCAGGATTCTTTCCCGCCCGATTTCGCCCGCTGGCGCGAATGGGGCCGTCCGCTGCTGGAAACCCTGGCCACCGGGATCGCCGGCACCGCGCTCGGCGCGACCCTCGCTTTGCCGCTTTCCGCGCTGGCCGCGCGCAACGCGGGCGCGCCGGTCTGGCTCAACGAAACCGTGCGTTTTTGGCTCGGCGCGGTGCGCTCATTGCCCGGCCTGATCTGGGGCGTGATCTTTGTCGCGGCGGTGGGGTTCGGCCCGCTGCCCGGCGTGCTGGCGCTGGGGGTCCATTCCACGGGCATGTTGGGCAAACTGTTTTTCGAGGCGCTGGAGCATGTCGAACCCGGCCCCGGCGCGGCGCTGCGCGCGCAAGGCGCGTCGCGTCTCGGCGTGTTCCGCTTCGCGCTGCTGCCACAGGCGCTGCCGCGCCTCACCGACGCGCTGATCTACCGTCTCGAACACAATCTGCGCGCCGCGACCACGCTGGGCATTGTCGGCGCCGGCGGTTTCGGGCTGGAAATCGTCACCGCCTTCCACCTGTTCGAATATCGCGAGGCGTCGGCGCTGATCCTGGTGCTGCTGGCGCTGATCACGCTGGTGAATTTTTTCGGCGCGACGCTGCGGCGCGCGATGTTGCGCGGGTTTTGAACCCACATGCGGGACCGCCCCCGCCCTTCGAGACGCCTGCTGCGCAGGCTCCTCAGGGTGAGGGCTACTTGGATATAGAGAACGCCCTCATGGTGAGGAGCGCCTGAAAGGCGCGTCTCGAACCATGGTCCTAGCAACGGGATTGCAGGGCCGCGCCCCGGCAAAAAACCGGGGCGCGTCTTGTCAGCGCCCGGCGCCGGTATGCACGATCGTGCCGACATGCTCGCCGCGCAAGGCGGCGGTAATGCGGCCGGGCACGAGACCGTTGACCACCTGCACGCGCTCGATATTGCGCGCATTCGCCATCACGTCGAGCAAGGCGCGGTCGAACGGCAGCGGCCCCTCGGTCTTGGCCAGATCGGCGGCGAAAACCTCCTTCAGCAGCTTGGCGTCCTTGGCGCGGGCGGGATCGGCGTCGTAAACCCCGTCCACGTCCTCGACAATGGTCAGGCCGGCGGCGCCGAGCGCGTCGGCCACCAGGAAGGCGCCGGTGTCGGCGCGATGGGTGGGAATGCGCGAGCCCGGAAACTCATGGTGATGGTAGGGCGGGAAGGCGCTGCCCACCACCGCGCGGGCGGAGGCGAGATGGATCGCCAACTGGTTGGCGACGGTGGGGTGCTCGACATAGGACACCCCTTCCGACGCCAGCAGCGAGGCCAGGATATGGCCGTTCTGGCCGGCTTCGCTCGCCGCGAGCGGCGCCAGCGCGCCGACGGGCAGGCCGAGATCGAGGCCGACGCCGTAGAGATGGCGCGCGCGAATGCCGGCGCCGGTGAGGATCAGCAGCCGATGCTCGGGCAGCAGCTTGCGCAGCTCCTCGACCACCGGCAGGATGGCCTCGGCGCCGCGATCCATGATCGAGCGACCGCCGATCTTGATCACTTGCAGCCAGGGCAGCAGGCGGATCGGCTTGCGGCCGGCGACGGGGTTGGTCAGGCTGCTGTCGAGCAGGGTTTGCCGCGCGAGAGGCGAAGCCACATGCTTTATCGTGTTGGTCATGGCGTTTCCCCTCAAGCGGTGATGATGGTGCCGACATGCTCGCCCGCGAGCGCGCGGGTGAGATTGCCGGGGACGAGGCCGTTGATGACCTGAACCTCGCGCACGTGGCGGGCGGTCTTGATCAGGTCGAGCACGGGGAATTCCAGGATCGAATCATGCAGGCCCTTGGCCTTCATCTCGTCCACCGAGATTTTCGGGATGAAGGTCGCGGCCTTGTCGGTCTTGGGATTGCCGGTATAGAGGCCGTTCTCGTCCTTCACATAGATCATCTGCTTGCAGCCGAAGGTTTCGGCGAGCAGGAAGCAGCCGGCGTCGGTGCGATAGGGCGGAATCACCCCCTCGGGCGCCGGGCGCATCCACAATTGATAAGGCGGCATGCCGCTGAAGATCACGGCGTGGACTTCTTCGAGAAAGAGCGGGACGGCCGAGAGACCGGCCCCGTCCACCAGCGAAATGCCGTGCTTGGCCAGGAGATGACCGAGCATGGCGGCGTTCTGGTCGGCGACGGAAGCGCCGAGCTGCGACAGCACGCCCGCCGGCAGGCCAAGACCGGCCGCGATGGAATAGAGATGGCGGGCGCGGGTGCCGGCGCCGGTGCCAATCAGAAGCTTGTGGTTCTTGCGGGCGGCGACGATCTCGTCCACCAGCGGGTAGAGGCCGGCGCGGCCCCGGTCGATCACGCTCTGGCCGCCGATCTTTATGACGGAGGCGTCGGGCAGGATGCGATAATCGGCGGATTTCTCCGCCGCCGCCAGCAGTTCGGGGTCGGTCAGCGAACGCTGCATCAGCAACGCTTCGAGATCCGTATGCGTCTGGGCCATGTCAACGTTCCATCCGTTCGCCAGAATTGGCTTCGGGCTTGGACATAGCCGACACGAGTCGTTGCGACAATATGAAGCAGAATTGCTCAGCCAAGGTGCTGAAGAAAGCCTTCCGGCGCGCATGTCGAATGGGCGTTGTGGACCCATTCTTCGCAATGTGATGAATATGTAGTCAGAACACCTGTTGCAAAAATACAGCGTAGTGCAATTGAATCTATTCGCCTTTGAAATGTTGTCATAATTCTTATTGAATCCTTGCGGCCAAGCCCTAGAAATTTTTAGCCAGGAAATCAGAGGTCTCTAAGGGTTCGCGCCCAGGGTTTGTGACGGCTTGCGGCGGAAGTGTTCCGCTCAGGCCGAAGCGAACCTGTGCGCAGCGCGCGACGCCTCATGTAATCATGGATGACGTCGTGACGCCTATCCGTATTCACCTTTGCGTTGCTTTCGCCCGCGTTCGCGCGGGGCGCGCCGCGCGCGCGAAAAACCCCGCGCCTTTCCCTCTCCCTTTCGTCAACCGGAGCCTCCCCATGGATAGAACAATCGCAACGCTGGCGCTCGCGGGCGCCCTGGCCGGGCCGCAGGCGGCGCTGGCCCAGGACGCCGGCGGCGTTTACAATCTCGGCGAAATCCACGTCACCGCGTCGGGTTCGTCTGATGTCAACGTGGTTCCGGGCGCGCCCGCCAATACCTCGGCGCGGGCGCAAACCGCGCCGTTCCAGTCCGCCACGCCGGCGCCGCTCGGCGGCGACACCGTGACGGCGGAGAAGATCGACGCCTTCGGCAAGACCAGTCTCGACAAGGCGGTGGAGCTGACCCCCGGCGTCATCGCCAATGACGGCGCCGGCTCGCGCAACGAGCAACTCGTGTTCGTCCACGGCTTCGACCGCACGCAGGTTCCGCTGATGCTCGATGGCGTGCGCATCTATCTGCCCGCCGACAACCGCCTCGACTTCGGCCGCTTTCTCACCGGCAACATTGCGGAAGTTCAGATCGCCAAGGGCTATGTCTCGGTGCTCGACGGCCCCGGCGGCGTCGGCGGCCAGATCAACCTCGTCACCCGCAAGCCCACCAAGGAAGTGGAAGGCGAGGTCGGCTCCGCGCTCGATTTCGGCGGCCCCGGCTGGCTCACCGGGCAGCGCGCCTGGGCGCGGCTCGGCACCAAGCAGGAGAATTACTATCTGCAAGCGGCGGGCGCCTGGGATTATTCGCGCGGCTGGGCCATGCCCGACGCCTATCAGGGCAATTCCATCCAGGGAACAGGCCTGCGCGGCCATTCCGGCCAGCGCGACACCAGTCTGAACCTCAAGGCCGGCTACACCCCCAACGCCACCGACGAATATTCGATCAACTTCCTGCGCACCGACGGCGAAAAGGGCGCGCCCTACGCGGTCAATTATCCCATCAACAGCCAGCGCTACTGGAGCTGGCCCTATTGGAACACCCAGAGCCTGGCGCTGCTCACCCACACGGTGATCGATCCCACGCTCTACGTGAACACCAAATTGTTCTGGAATCGCTTCGACAACGCGCTCGACATGTATTCCAACGCCGCGCAGACGCTACAAAACAGCCCGAAGGCCGGCTATTCGCCCTATCACGACTGGAGCCTCGGCGGTTCGGTCGAAGTCGGCAAGGTCTTGACCGATTGGGACACGGTCAAGGCGGCGTTTCATTACCGCCGCGACCAGCACAACGAACAGTCGCAATATTTCACCACCAACACCGGCTCGACCGGGGGCTGTACCGCCAATGTGGTGTGCTATATCGCGCCCCGGCTGACTTCGACCGAGGACACTTATTCGCTGGCGCTGGAAAACACCATTCACGCCACCCCGACCGTGGATCTGGTGCAGGGCTTCAGCTACGACTGGCGCGATCTGCTCGCGGCGCATATCCTGGATTCCGGCGTGAAACCCTATGCCGTGCGCGCCTATCCGGCCCAGACCGACGGGGCGCCGAACGCGCAGGGCGCGGCGATCTGGCATTACAACGACACTGACAAGCTCTATCTGTCGGTGTCCGACCGCATCCGCTTTCCGACCCTGTTCGACCGCTACAGCACCCGCTTCAACAGCACCCTGCCCAACCCGACGCTCAAGCCCGAGCGGGCGGTCAATGTCCAGCTCGGCTGGGAAGGCTATGTCGCGCCGCGTCTGAAGCTGGCGAGCGACGTCTACTATTCTCATGTCGATGACATGATCCAGACGGTCAACCTGAGCGCCACGCTGTCGCAGAGCCAGAATGTCGGCAAGGCCGATTTCGTCGGCGCCGATTTCAAGGCCGATTACGCCGTGAACGAGGATCTCGATGTCGGCGGCCATACGGCGCTGATCCATCGCACGCTGGCGATCCCGGCCAGTTCGACCGTGCAGCTCACCGGCGTGCCGGCCATCACCGGCTTCGGCTATGTCTCCTGGCGTCCGCTGACCAATCTGACGCTGACCCCCAGCGTGCAGATCGCCGGCGCGCGCCTGACGCAGAACGTGGCCGCCACCGCCTATTTCCAGACGGGGGCTTACGCGATGCTCAACTTCCAGGCCGAATACAAGGCGCTCGTCAATCTCAGCTTCTTCGCCGGCGGCAAGAACCTGACCGACCGCCTCTATGTGCTGACCGACGGCTATCCCGAACCGGGCCGCACCTTCTACTTCGGCGCCAAGGCCACCTTCTGACCCGAGCCGACCCTGACCGGAACAGTGGCGCGCGACTCCCTCGCGCGCCATTTTTGTCGGCGCGGGCCGGACAATCGGCAAAGCCTTTATCGAGACCTATTGTCGCGTTTCCGCCGATACAGACATTTTGTTCGTGCATCGACGCGAACTACGGTGTTTCCTGTCGTATTCCCGCGAACATGAAAGCTGAGTAAATAACGCTTTCGCTTCGTTTCGCCGGTGGCATGGAGTTTGCCCTTATGAAGCGCGGGGCGCATCCGCTCGCGATGCGCGAAAGGAGCTTTTCATGAACGCCAGAGCTTCCATCGTGGCGGTCGGCGGCGCGGACAGCGCCGGGAAACGCGGCGTGATCGGCGATTTCATCGAACGGCGCCGCGCCGAGGGTTTTCGCGTCGTCGGCGTGGTCGAGGCGCGCGACCCCGGCGCCGGCGCCTGCGGCGAACTCGCGGTCACCGATCTCGCCACCGGCGCCCGCATAAAAATCTCGCAAAATCTCGGGCCGGGCTCGACCGCCTGCAACCTCGACCCCGGCGGAGTCGCGCTGGCCTGCGCCGCCGTGCAGCGCGCGCTGAAATCCGGCGCCGACATGGTCGTGCTCAGCAAGTTCGGCAAGCTCGAAGCCGGGGGCGGGGGCCTGCGCGACGCCTTTTGCGCCGCGCTCGACGCCGGCGTTCCCGTGGTCACCACGCTGCATCCGGTCTTGCGCGAGGACTGGGCGCGTTTCGCCGGCGACCTCGCCGAGGAAATCGCGCCCGAGTTTTCGGCGCTGGAAAACTGGTGGCGGGATCTTGCCGCCGCCGCCCCCGCCGCCCACGCCGCATAAGGAAGGACCATGAGACAGACTCACGACCTCTACGCCTTCCAAAACCTGCGCCTCGCCGTGGTGATGGGAACCAGCGAAATCGCTTCCGCCGTGGCCGTCGCCCTCACCGGCGCCGGCTATGGCGTGGCCATGGCCCACGATCCCTTTCCGCCGGTGATCCGGCGCGGCATGGCGTTTCATGACGCGCTCTACGACGATCCCGTCGAGGTCGGCGGCGTCCTGGGCGAACGCGCCGAAGGCCTGCTCGAAATCGCCGCCGTGCTGTCGCGGCGGGCGCGGGTGGCGGTGACGCCGCTGTCGCTGATGGAGTTGCTCGCTTATCGCACCGCCGACGTGCTGGTGGACGCGCGCATGCAAAAAGCCCTGATCACCCCGGATTTTCGCGGGCTGGCGCGGCTGACCATCGGCATGGGGCCGAAATTCGCCGTGGGCGAGAATTGCGACATCGCCATCGAGACCCGCCCCACGCGCGTCGGCGCGGTGCTGACCGAGGGCGAGACCGAGGCGGCCGACGGCGTCGCGCGCCAACTCGGCGGCGTCGGGCGCGACCGCTTCGCCTATTCCGACCGCAAGGGCATGTGGCGCACCCCCGTCGATATCGGCATGTGGGTTCCCAAAAATTTCGTCATCGGGCGCCATGACGGCATGCCCGTGGTCGCCCCGATCGAAGGTTTTGTACGCGGCATTGTCAGGGACGGCGCCTTCGTCCCGGCCGGCGTCAAACTGCTCGAAATCGATCCGCGCGGGCGCGAAGCCTGCTGGACCGGCATGGACGAGCGCGGGCTGAAACTGGCCAACGCCTGTCTGCGCGCGATCGCCGCGCGGCCGGCGACGGCGCCGCTCGCCGCGTTCGGCTGAGCCGGGGGCCGCGCGCCCTGGCGCCGTCAGTTCGCCTTGAACGCCTTTTCGACGGCCTGTTCGAACGTGGCGTGATGCCTTTCCTCTTGCGCCTTGATGGCGCGGAAATGTTCGGCGAGCGTGTTTTCGCCGCGCGCCTCGGCTTCGGAGGCCAGCCGCGTGTAAAGACCGACATCGTCGTTCAACTCGTCCCGCACCGCCTGGCGCAGATTATCGGCGTCGCTCTCCACCAGCGCGCGGATCAGGGCGCGCCAAGCGCCCCGACAAAAAACGCCTTCAACCGCTCGCGATAGGCCGGCGTGTCGGCCCAGGTGGCGGCGGCGTGGTCCATGCCGTCGAGCAGCAGCAACTCCTTTGGACCGGCGGCGGCGGCCAGCATGGCGCGGCTTTCCTCCGGCGGCGTGTAGGCGTCGGCGCCGCCGCCGACAATGAGCACAGGCGCCGTCACCTTGCGCAAAACCTCGATCGGCCGCAACCGCTCCGGCCCGACGCCGAAACGCGGATAGGACTGGTATTTCAGCAGGGGCGTCAGCAAACTGGGCAAGGGCTCCGGCGCATGGGCGGCCACGCGGTTGCGAATGGCGGCGTCAATGTCGGGAAAGACGCAGACCAGGGCGAGAGCCTGCGCGGGCAGGGGGCCATCGTCGCCGAGCAGCGCGGCGGCGCCGCCAAGCGAGATGCCGATCACCCCGACCGGCGCGTTGGCCTGCCGCGCTTTCAGCCAGTCGAAGGCGGCGCGGGCGTCGCGCGATTCGCTCAGGCCGAAGCTGTGCGCCGCCGCGCCGGACCCGCCATGGCCGCGCAGGTCGACGGTAAGAACCGCAAACCCCTGTCGCGCCAGCCAGCCGGCCTGGGCGGCATAGCCGGTCCTGTCGGCGAAAACGCCGTGCAGCAGCACGATGCCCGGCGAGCCCGGCCTGCGGCCCGGCCAGAAGGTGGCGGCAAGCGTGATGCCGTCGGCGGCGGTCAGGGTCAGGTCGCGCGCCGGCGCCACGGCGGGAACGGCGGCGACGGGAACCCGGCCCCACACCATGGCCGAACCCGCCAGCCAGACCAGCGCCGGAACGGCGGCGGCGAAGAGGGCGAGGCCAAGCCAGATCATGCGCGCGCGTCTCATGACCGCGCCGGCGTCGCGGCCTCGGGCGCGGCGCGATTTTCAACTGGCCCCGTCAGCAGCGCGCGGCAGCGCCGCGCCGTGGCGATGGCGAACGCATCGACGCGGCTGAACGGCCGCGCCAGCGCGAATGTGGCCGCGATCACCAAAAAGCCCGCCGCGACTCCCGCAAGCGCAACCCCGATCCCCGGCGCCAGCGCGACCACGACGAAGGAGCCGCCCCCCATCAGGATCGGCCAATGCGCCAGATAGATCGGAAAGGACAGCCGGCCGAGCGCGACAAAGGCCGGCCGCGTCAGCACCCGGCCGAGCGGCGCCGAAAACGCCAGCCCGATGAAGAGGAAAATCGCGCCGTAAATTTTTTGCGGGAAGGCCTGGCAGGGCAGGCTGAACAGCGACAGGTCGCAAGCCGCGCGGGTGAGCGCGAGCCGGCCGAATTCGGCGTGGCGGCCGAATTCCTCCTGAAGGCAGAGAAAGCCGCCCAAAACCAGCAGGCCGACCGCCAGCGCCTGCGGCAAATGCAGGGATCCCCGCGCCCTTTGCCGCGCTTGAATCGCCAGCGCGATGGCGTGTCCGGCGAGAAAGCAGATGAAATGCGACCTGAAGATAAGGAGCGCCAGCGCCGCGAGGACGACAGGCCAGAATCTTGTCGCCCGCGCCCCCAGCACCAGCAGGAACACCAGAATCGAGCCCTGCAACTCGATGCTGAGCGACCACAGCGGCGCGACATAGGCGTGATTTATCGATTCGGCGAAACCGGGCGCCTCGAACGGAAAGCTGTTGTCGTAGCCGAGGAACAGCGGATTGAGCGTGGCGTCCTTGAGCCATTGCGCCAGTCCCGGCGGCGGGCTGAAGGCGTGAACCAGCCAGTTCGACCCGGTGATGAGACCGGCTCGCGCGTGAAGGTCGCCGAAAACGAGTCTGAACGGCGCCGCTAGCAGGCAAGCGCAAAAGGCCGGAATGAACAGCCTGACCACCCGCGACAGCAGCGCGGCCGCAGGATGCGCCAACTGGCGCTGGAACGCGAAGGTCAGGACGACCCCGCTCAGCACAAAGAAGATATAGACGGCGCTGTAGCCGTCGCAGAGCAGGAACAGCGGCGAGCCGTGCAGGATGCGCGCCCAGACCGGTTCGGAGCCAAGGAACACCAGCGCCGGAAAAAAGGCGCTGAAAACATGCAGCAACAGCACCTGCAACGCCGCGAGGCCCCGGATCGATTCGAGATGCGCCAGCCGGCCCGGCTCCGGAACTGCAAGGGGTCGCGCCATGAAACCGTGGCTCCAGGTTTTGGATGACGCAAGGTAATCATGCAACCCTTAACGATTGCATGATCCGGGGCGCGGCTTTCGGCGGCATTGCGGAATCTCGTCGCGACTCCTTGCCAAATTCAAAATTCTGAGCTAGACGCCCCTCCATCCCACACGCGGACATGCGCGCTCCTGTCTCAAGGCGGCGCTCCGGTGGCTGGACGTCCAGCCCATCGTCCGCGGAGGTCCAACCGGAGAGAAACTATGGCGCTTCCCGACTTTTCCATGCGCAGCCTGCTCGAATCTGGCGCGCATTTCGGCCACCAGTCGCACCGCTGGAACCCGAAAATGGCCCCGTTCATTTTCGGCACCCGCAACAACATCCACGTCATCGACCTCGCCCAGACCGTGCCGCTGCTGCATCAGGCGCTGAAGGCGGTGTCCGACACCGTGGCCCGCGGCGGCCGCGTGCTGTTCGTCGGCACCAAGCGTCAGGCGCAGGAGCAGATCGCCGACGCCGCCAAGCGTTGCGCCCAGTATTACATCAATTCCCGCTGGCTCGGCGGCATGCTGACCAACTGGAAGACCATTTCGGCCTCGATCTCGCGCCTGCGCAAGATTGACGACCAGCTCAACTCCGGCGCCTCCGGCCTCACCAAGAAAGAGCGCCTGATGATGTCGCGTGAGCGCGACAAGCTGGAAAAGGCGCTGGGCGGCATCAAGGACATGGGCGGCGTGCCCGACCTGATCTTCGTGATCGACACCAACAAGGAGCAGTTGGCGATCAAGGAGGCGGCGCGCCTCAACATTCCCGTCGCGGCCATCCTCGACACCAATTGCGATCCGGACGGCATCACCTTCCCGATTCCCGGCAATGACGACGCCGGCCGCGCCATCGCGCTCTATTGCGATCTGGTCGCCCGCGCCGCGCTGGACGGCATTTCCCGCAGCCAGGGCTCGCTGGGCATGGATCTCGGCGCCGCCGAGGCGCCGGTCGCCATCGAACTGCCCGCCGAGGTCGAACTCGCCTCCACCGAGGTGTTCGAACTGCTGACCGCGCCGCGCGGCGCGCCGGACGATCTGTCCAAGCTCGCGGGCGTCGGCCCGCAGGTCGAGAAGAAGCTCGCCGACGCCGGCCTGTTCCATTATTGGCAGTTCGCCGCCATGACGGAAGCCGACGCCGCCAAGATCGACGCCGATTTGAAGCTCAACGGCCGCGTCGCCGGTTGGGTGAGCCAGGCCCGCGAAATGATCGCCGCCTGAGGCGGGATCTTTCGTCTCCGACGAAGTTTTATGCGGCGCGCCAACAATGGCGCGCCGTCTGTTTGACCGGCGCCTGCTGTCGCGGCGCCTTCATCGATTCGGGTTTTCATACGCCGGCGCCGCGAAAAATTCGCCGGCCGAGCACAAGAGGATGACGTTCATGGCCAATATCACCGCCGCACTGGTGAAGGATCTGCGCGAAAAGACCGGCTCCGGCATGATGGACTGCAAGCAGGCGCTCACCGAGAGCAACGGCGACATCGAGGCGGCGGTCGACTGGTTGCGCAAGAAGGGTCTGTCCAAGGCGGCCAAGAAGTCGGACCGCGTCGCGGCGGAAGGCCTGATCGGCATCGCCACGTCCGGCACGACCGGCGTCGTGGTCGAGGTGAATTCCGAGACCGATTTCGTCGCCCGCAACGAGGAATTCCAGGCGCTGGTCAAGACGATCGCGCTGGTCGCGGCCGAAAAGGGCGAAGCCGACGTCGAGACGCTGAAGGCCCAGCATTATCCCGGCGGCGAAGGCAATGTGGCCGACGCCATCTCCAACGCCATCGCCACCATCGGCGAGAACATGACGCTGCGCCGCGCCGCCTTGTTGAAGGTTTCCGAAGGCGTGGTCGGCCATTACCTGCACAATTCCGTCGGCGAGGGCCTGGGCAAGATCGGCGTTCTCGTGGCGTTGGAATCGACCGGCGACACGTCGGCGCTGGCCGAACTCGGGCGGAAAATCGCCATGCACGTCGCCGCGACCAATCCGGTGGCGCTGGATGCGACCGGCGTCGATCCGGCGGTGGTGGAGCGCGAGAAGAACGTTTTGCGCGAAAAGAACGCGGGCAAGCCGGCCCATGTGCTGGAAAAGATCGTCGAATCCGGCCTGAAGACCTATTTCAAGGAAGTCACGCTGGTCGAGCAGGCCTATATCCACGACAACGGCAAGACCGTGGCGCAGGCCGTGGTTGAAGCCGCCAAGACCGTGGGCGCGCCGGTCGCGCTCAAGGGTTTCGTGCGCTATGGCCTGGGCGAGGGCATCGAGAAGGCGGAAGCCGATTTCGCGGCGGAAGTCGCGGCGGCGGTTTCGGGCGGCTGAGGCTTAAATCCCGGCGCGTCATGCCCGGCCTGCGCCGGGCGTGGCCTGCGTCGACACGCTGAAAACCCGCCCCAGCGCGTCGCGCGCCGGGACGGGTTGCAAACGCCGCCGCGCCAGAGCATGATCCCAAAAAGTGGACGCCGGTTTTTGGAAAAGATCATGCGAAAACAAAGACTCTAGAGCGCGATGCGTTTCCGTGGAAACGCATCGCGCTCTAGGCGACAGAGTCGCCGAGTCTGTCAGCCGGATCAAGCGGCGCGTTCTTCGCCGTTCATCGGTTCGAAATTCTCCGGGGCCAGAGCTTTCAGATCATCCAGCGCATCGTCGAGATGCCCGACCACGCGAAGGTATGTCTCGCTGTTCAGATGACTTCGCATGAGTTCGGCGCGCGCATAGACGATATTGATCCATGCGCGTTCCGCTAATTCCAAGGCCTGGGCTGTCATTGTCCGTACCTCTCCAGCGCGGCCGCGACTCATCGACCGCGACGCCAGTATGGCGCCAATGTGGCGACACGTTAAAGTTGTGTTTAAGTCTCTATTAACAATTTTTGGTTGTGTTGCCGATCCGCGCCTGTCGGCAGGACGGGAGCGCTGGCGGCGGGGAAGGTTTTGCGCCGCGGCCGCGTTCGTGGTGGATCGCCCCGCTAGAGCATTTTCAAGCGAACCGGCATCTGCTTCGCTCGAAAATTGCGCTAGTCTACTCGCGCGAACGCCACGGCGAAGTCATCGCCATAAATCCTCTTCCACTCGGGACGCCCCGCCAAAACCTTGTTGAGCGGCGCGGCCGGCGGCAGCAGGGTCCATCTAAACCCGTATTGCGCCACGCCGGCGTCGAACGCCGCCGCGTCGCCCGCCACCATATGATCGTAGCGGAAGAAGAAGGCGTCGCCATACATGTCGAAACGGCCGTCGATGAACGGTTTGACGCCCGAATAGATCAGCGGCCCGCCAAAACTCAATTCGTTCAGCACCGGTTTGTCGCGTAGAACCTGCGGAACGGCGGCGAGCGCCGACAGCGGCGCGGTCGGCGTGTCCACGCGCTCCAGCGGAACCAGCAGCCGCACGGCCGCCAGCAGCGCCATCAGCGCGAAGCCGCCGCGCCACAGGGCGCCATCGCGGCGCGACACCGGCTGTTCGCCACGAAAAGCCGCCGCCATCGGCCCGGCCAGCAGCAGCGGCGCGACAATGCCAAAGATCATCTGGTGGCGGCCCTGGTGCAGCGCCATGTGGATCAGCCCGAGCAGTACCACGAGGCGCAAGGGTTTCACCCGCACGGGGCGGAACAGGGCGAGGCCGACCAGCGCCAGCAGGGCCAGCTCCATCGGCTCGAAATGATCGAAACTCATCGCCCGCCATTCGACGATGCTCCCGAGCGTTTTCAGGTTCATCACGGTGAGCGGAAAGACGAAGGTGTGAAAACCCTGCGGATTGATCAGGCAGACCAGCGCCGCGCACACGCCGAACAAGGCCCAGCCGCGCAAAACCTTCAGCCGTTTGTCCGCGCGCGCCTCGACCAGCGCCTCCAGCGCGAAGGGACCGATCAGCGCCAGCCCGAGCAGGAAACTCGCGTGCATGTTGACCCAGAGCAGCATGACGCCGGCGAGCCAAAACGGCGGGGCCTTGTCCGCCGCGCGCGCCGCCATCAGCCGATCGACCCAGAACGCCAGCAGGAAAAGGCCGAACAGATGCGGGCGCACCAGCAGGCTCGGCGCGATCAGGCTGAACCCCACCAGCATCAGCGCCAGCAGCGGGATGCCGCTCAAGCCGTCGCGCAGGGCGCGGCGGGTCAGGATCAGCAGCGTCCCGGCGACCAAAGCGCCCGTCAGCGCCACCGCGCCGCTCCAGCCGGCGACCTTGAACGCGCCGGCGAACAGGATTTCCGCCAGCCATTCGTGGGCGTTCCAGTAAATTCCGGGGGCCGAGAACGAAAAGATGTCCGTGGTCGGCACCGCGCGATGGGCGAGAATCCACTGGCCAGCGGCGATATGCCACCAGGTGTCGCCGTCATTGAGCACGGCGGGCGAGGCCAGCGTCAGCGCCAGGGCCAGCAGCGGCGCGATCAGCGCGTAAACCGCGTCGGGCAGGCGCGTGGCGGACGGGGCGGCGGAAAGGGAGACGGGCATGGTCATGACGCAAGGATGCCCTAAAGGAATTAACAGCCGATTTCGGCCGTGACGGGTGTTCTTGCGCGGGAAAGCGGGGAAGCCTATGAAAGCGGCGCCTGCGCGAATCGTCCGGGCCGCTGAGATTTTGGGGACACTTGCATGGCTTCGCAGTCGCCGCTGTGGAAACGGGTGGTGGTCAAGCTGTCCGGCGAAGCTTTGCAGGGCGGTCAGACCCACGGACTCGACGGCGCCACCGTGGACCGCATCGCCGCCGATCTGGTTTCGGCCGCCGAACTCGGCGCGGAGATCGCGGTCGTCGTCGGCGGCGGCAATTTCTTTCGCGGCATCCAGGGCGCCGACAAGGGCATCGAGCGCGCGCGCGCCGATTCCATCGGCATGTTGGCCACGGTGATGAACGCGCTGGCCATGGAGCACGCCATCGAGAAGCTGGGCCAGTCGGCCCGCGCGCTGTCGGCGGTCGCCATGCCGTCGCTGTGCCAGCCCTATTCGCGGCAGGCGGCGCTGCACCACCTCGCCAAGGGCCGCATCGTGATGCTGGCCGGCGGCACCGGCAATCCGTTCTTCACCACCGACACCGGCGCGGCCCTGCGCGGCGCGGAACTGTCCTGCGACGCCATCATGAAGGCGACGCAGGTCGATGGCATCTATACGGCGGACCCGAAAAAAGACCCGACCGCGACGCGGTACGACCGGCTGACCCACGACGAGGCGATCGCCAAAAACCTCGCGGTGATGGATACGGCGGCATTTGCCCTTGCGAGAGAGAACCGGATTCCGATAATCGTGTTCTCCATCGCGGAAGCCGGCGCCATACGCGCCGCTCTGGAAGGAAAGGGCAGGGCGACGCACGTCCTGCCGGCGTGATTTTTTAGGCGGGACCGAGGCGTTCCGCTGATAAGGCCGGGTTGACGCGAAGGGCGCCAAAAGGCGACCCCGCCGCCGCTCGGCAAAAGGGGAAGTGAATGGCTGCCGAATTTGACATCTCCGACATCAAGCGCCGCATGCAGGGCGCCATAGCCTCGCTGAAGCACGAACTCACGGGCCTGCGCACGGGGCGCGCCTCGGCGGCGCTGCTGGAGCCGGTGATGGTCGAGTGCTACGGCCAGGCGATGCCGATCAACCAGGTCGCCACGATTTCGGTCTCGGAAGCCCGCGCGCTGGCGGTGCAGGTGTGGGACAAGAACATGGTCGGCGCGGTCGATCGCGCCATCCGCGACGCCAATCTCGGCCTGTCGCCCACCACCGAAGGCCAGATCCTGCGCATTCGCATCCCCGAGCTCAACGAGCAGCGCCGCAAGGAGCTGGCCAAGATCGCCCATAAATATACCGAGGAAGCCCGCGTCGCCGTGCGCCATGTGCGCCGCGACGGCATGGAAATCCTGAGGAAGCTGGTCAAGGACAAGACCATCAGCGAAGACGACGAGAAGCGTCACGAGGCCGAGGTGCAGAAGGCCACCGACGCCGCCATCGTCGAGGTCGATCAGGCGCTCGCGGCCAAGGAAAAGGAAATCATGCAGGTTTAACGATCTTGCGGCGGCGGGGCCTCGGCCGTTATGCTGACGGTCTGGCGACGGGCGGAGAGCTGGGCTGCGGACGGGACTGGATGAAGGACAAGCAGGCATTGATCGCGCAGGGCGCCGACCTTTCCGCATCCTTGCACGTTGGCGTCATCATGGACGGCAACGGCCGCTGGGCGGCGCAGCGCGGCCTGCCGCGCTTCGAGGGGCACCGGCGCGGCGTCGAGGCCTTGCGCCGCACCGTGCGCGCCGCCGCCGACCTCGGGGTGCGCTATCTCACGGTCTACAGCTTTTCCTCGGAGAACTGGTCGCGCCCGCCGGCGGAGGTCTCCGAACTGATGGGCCTGCTGAAATTCTTCATCCGCTCCGACCTGCGCACGCTGGAGCAGGAGGGCGTGCGGGTAAGAGTGATCGGCGAGCGCGAAAACCTGAAACCCGACATTGTCGCGTTGCTGGACGAGGCGGAGGCGCGCACCCGCCATAATTCCAAGCTCGACCTGCTGGTCGCCTTCAATTACGGCGCGCGCCAGGAGATCGTCGCCGCCGCGCGCAGCCTCGCCCGCGACGTCGCGGCGGGCCGGATCGCGCCCGACGACATCGACGAAACCCTGTTCGCCAGCCGGCTCGGCACGCCGTTCGCGCCGGACCCCGACCTGATCATCCGCACGTCCGGAGAAATGCGCCTGTCCAATTTCCTGATGTGGCAATCGGCCTATAGCGAACTGGTGTTCCTGCCGATCTATTGGCCCGATTTCGACCGGCAGGCGTTCCAGTCGGCGCTCGATATTTTTCGCGCCCGCGAGCGGCGGTTCGGCGGCGTCAACAAGGAACATCCGGAAGCTGCGCCCTCGCAAGTGGCGTCGGCGTCATGAGCGCGCCCCTGTCCTCGCGTTTCGCCGGCCTGAAGCCGGCGGGCGGCGGCTTCGGCGACCTCGGCCTGCGCGCCGCCTCGGCCCTGGTGCTGGTCGCCGCCGCCGTGGCCGCGCTGTGGTTCGGCGGCGTCGCCTTCGGCCTGTTCTGGCTGGTCGCCGCTTTGGCCGCGCATTGGGAATGGGGCGATCTGATCGGCGGTCAGTTGCCGTGGAGCCGGCGCATCGTCGGCGCGGCCGCGCTCATTCTCGCGCTCGGCCTGCAAAGCCTGCGCCAGTACGAACTCGCCCTGCTCGCCCTGACGCTGGCCGCCGTCTTCAACGCCTGGGCCGCCGGCGCCGGCTACCGCTTGCTGGCGGGCGCCGGCATGTTCTATTGCGGCGGCCTGCTGCTGTCGGTGGCGGCGCTGCGCCAGCCGGCCTTTTTCGGCATTTGCGCCATTGGCTGGCTGTTCGCCGTGGTCTGGGGCACGGATGTCTGCGCCTATTTCGGCGGCCGTCTCATCGGCGGCAAGAAGCTGGCGCCGAGCATTTCGCCGGGAAAGACCTGGTCGGGCTTTCTGGTCGGCGTCGGCTGCGGCGCGGTTCTGGGCGCGACGACGGCGGCGTTCTGGCCTAATGTCCGCGCGCCGTTCTTCCCTGTCCTTCTGCTCGGCCTCGCCGCCGGCGCCGTCGCGCAGGGGGGCGACCTGTTCGAATCCTGGCTCAAGCGGCGCGCCAATGTGAAAGATTCCAGCCGCCTCATTCCCGGCCACGGCGGGGTGATGGACCGACTCGACGGTTTCATCTTCGCCGCCATCTTCGCCGCTCTGTTCGGCTTGCTGCGCGTGGCGCTCCAAGGCTGGCCCAGCGCCGCCGCCGGGCTGTTCTTCTGGTCCTGACAAGAGTTTGTCCCATGTCGCTCGCGCTCGCTCCCACGCCAAAACCTAAGAAACTCAACATTCTGGGAGCCACCGGCTCGATCGGGCGCTCCACCGAGGCGGTGATCGCGGGCGCGCCCGGCCGGTTCGAGGTCGGGGCGGTGGCGAGCGGACGCGACGCGAAAAACCTCGCCCGCGTGGCGAAAGTCCTGGGCGCCCGCTTCGCGGCCATCGCCGACGAAGCCGCCTATGCCGAACTCAAGGCGGAACTGTCGGGTTCGGGGATCGAATGCGCCGCCGGCCCGAAGGCGCTGGCGCAAGCGGCGGTGACGCCCGCCGACCTCGTCGTGGGCGCGATCGCGGGCGCCGCCGGCGTCATACCGACTTACGCCGCCGTGGAAGCCGGCCTCGATGTCGCGCTCGCCAACAAGGAATGCCTGGTCTGCGCCGGCGAAGCCTTCATGCGCAACGCGCGACGCAAGGGCGTGAAAATTCTTCCGATGGATTCCGAGCACAACGCCATTTTCCAGGCGCTCGGCGGCGAGCCCATCGAAAATGTCGAGACCATGTGGCTCACGGCCTCGGGCGGTCCGTTCCGCGCCTGGAGCGCCGAACAAATCGCCGCCGCGACGCCGGAACAGGCGCTGGCCCATCCCAACTGGGCGATGGGGCCAAAAGTCACCATCGATTCCGCCAGCCTGATGAACAAGGGCCTCGAATTGATCGAGGCGCTGCATATTTTCGCCATCCCCGCCGAAAAGCTCGACGTGGTCGTCCATCCCCAGAGCATCGTCCACGGCATGGTCTCCTTCGCCGACGGCGCGGTGACGGCGGGCATGGCCAACCCCGACATGAAGGCGCCGATCGCCCATTGCCTCGCCTGGCCCGAACGGGTGGCCACCAGCGTGCGCCGTCTCGATCTCGCCACCATCGGCACACTGACGTTCGAAAAGCCCGATCTCGACCGGTTCCCGGCGCTGCGTGTGGCCATGGCCGCTCTGCGCGCCGGCGGCGTCATGCCCACCGTCCTCAACGCCGCCAATGAAATCATGGTGGCGGCTTTCCTGAAAAAGCAAATCGGATTCAACGATATAGCGCGGCAAGTTGAAGCGGTGTGCGAGGATTATGCGCGCAAAAATTCGACAAAGGCGCCGGCGGATGTTGAGGAAGCGCTCGCCGTTGACCATATTGTACGAGAAACATCCCTGGGCCGGCTCAGGGGGCTTGGCGGTTAACGCCCGATCCGGCATTGTTAAGCAGTTGGTAACCATGCCCCGCGCTCAATGGCGCGGAGGCGCGGAGGAGTTCCCTTATGCCGCTGCTCGAATCGATCTGGACGCTGATCGTGACCTATCTCGCGCCTTTCGTTTTTGTTCTCAGCCTCGTGGTGTTCGTCCACGAACTCGGCCATTTCCTGGTCGGGCGCGCCTGCGGCATCAAGGTTGACGCCTTTTCCTTGGGGTTTGGGCCGGAAATCGCCCATTTCACCGACCGTTGGGGCACACGCTGGCGCTTGGCGCTGTTGCCGCTCGGCGGCTATGTCAAGTTCCACGGCGACGCCAATGGCGCCAGCGCCACGGACCATGAGGCCGTCGCCGCCATGTCGGCGCAAGAGCGCGCCGGGACCTTCGCCGCGCAATCCATTCCCAGGCGCGCCGCCACCGTGGCCGCCGGCCCGATCGCCAATTTCATACTGGCGCTCGCGATCTTCACCGGGATGTTTTACGTCCAGGGCCGCGATGTCCTGATCCCGCGCGTGGACACGCTGATCGAAGGCGGTCGCGCCGCGCTCGCCGGCTTCCACAAGGGCGATCTGGTCACCGCCATCGACGGCCGCAAGATCGAATCCTTCGGCGAAATGCAGCGCATCGTCACCGCCAGCGGAGACGTGACCCTGAAATTCAGCGTTTTGCGCGACGGCGCCCCGGTTGAGTTGACCGCGACGCCGGAGCGCCGCGAAATCAAGACGGCGTTCGGACCGGAGCGCATCGGCATTCTCGGGATCTCCTCGTCCGGCGCGTCGGAAAACTGGAGCAAGAAATATTTCAGCCTGCCCGCCGCCGCCGTCGAGGCCGGACACGAGACTTGGTACGTGATCTCGCGCACCGGCTCCTATCTCGGCGGGCTTGCCGTGGGCCGCGAATCTCCGCAGCAACTCTCCGGCCCGCTCCGCATCGCCGAAGTCTCGGGCGAGGTCGCCAAGTCCGGCTTCTGGCCGCTGATCAACCTTGCCGCCATCCTGTCGATCTCGATCGGCCTGCTCAATCTCCTGCCGGTTCCCCTGCTTGACGGCGGTCATCTGCTCTATTTCGCTGCGGAGGCTTTACGCGGACGCGCGTTGACGGAGCAGGTGCAGGAGTGGGGCTTCCGCTTCGGCATGGCGTTCGTCGCCGGACTGATGATCGTCGCCACCTACAACGACGTGGCGCGGCTGACGATGCAATGGCTGAATCTGGGGTGACAAGCGTCCGCTCTCCCCGCCCCAAAGGGCGTCCGGAAGGACGCCCGTCTCCTTCCGTCATGCGGCGTCCGGAAGGACGCCCGTCGCGAGACGGGCTTCGTGGGAAGAAAGAGACGACGCCTTCCCGCAAGCTTTACTCAATGTTCACCATGTTTAACGGCTTGCGTGCTCGCGCCCGTGGGGCTTTTTTGGGGCTTTGCCTCTGAAAAGCCGGAAAAACGTGGCGCTTCGGCCACTGCGGCGTAAAAAAAAACGATGCGCCGCGTTTCGGATTTGCAGGAAACCTTAAACCTTGTAGAAGCAGAGTCGCGTTGCTTCGCTGGAGCTATATCGTTCCATCGAACAGAATTTCTCGCCGGGGTCGCCGGCGGCCGGAGCGGACGGGTTTCTCCCGAACGCGACGGTGAAGTTTCAAGGACCGGGTTTTCATGAAGTTTCGCCAAGCTCTCCTCGGTCGGTCCGCGCAGGCGGCCATTCTGGTCGCCGGCCTCGTGGCCTCTTCGGCGGCGATGGCTGAATCGATAATCGTCCAGGGCAACTCGCGGGTCGATTCGGAAACCATTCGCTCCTATTTCATCGGCGGCGACGCCAATGAGGGCGTGAAGAAGCTCTACGAAACCGGCTATTTCTCCGATGTGAAGATCAACCGCTCCGGCGGAACCCTGGTCGTTCGCGTCGTCGAGAACAGCCAGCAGATCAACCACGTCGTCTTTGTCGGCAACAGCAAGGTCAAGGCCGAGGATCTCGAGAAGGAAACCCGCCTGCATTCCGGCGGCGCCTTCAGCGAGGCCGCCGCCCAGACCGACGTGCAGCGCATCGCCGACGTCTATCGCCGCGCCGGCCGCAGCGCCGCCAAGATCAGCTATCGCACGGTCTCCGTGCCAAACGGCACTGTGGATGTCGTCTATGACATCCAGGAAGGCGACAAGACCGGCGTCAAGGAAATCCGCTTCCAGGGCAACCATGCCTACTCGTCCTCGAAGCTGATCGGGATGATGGAAACCACGGAGATGAATTACCTCTCCTGGCTGAAGTCCTCGGACGTTTACGACCCCGACCGAATCGCCAAGGACGCGGAAGTCATCCGCCGCTACTATCTCAAGAACGGCTACGCCGATTTCCACGTGATCGGGGTTGACGCCACCTTCGATCCGTCAGCGGGCGGCTACATCGTCACCATTTCGGTGGAAGAGGGTCTGCCCTATACGGTCAGTTCGGCTACGGTCGAATCGCACCTGCGTGGCGTCGATGCGTCGGCGCTGGAGCCGGATCTGCGCATCCACACCGGCGATCTCTATAACGGCGATCAGGTGGACAAGACCGTCGAGGCCATGACCCGCGAGGTCGGCCGGCGCGGCTACGCCTTCACCAACATCCGCCCGCGCGGCGACAGGGATCCTGTCAATCACACGGTGGCGCTGGCCTTCGTCGTCGAGGATGGCCCGCGCGTCTATGTCGAGCGCATCAACATCCACGGCAACACCACCACCCGCGACTATGTCATCCGCCGCGAATTCGACCTCGGCGAGGGCGACGCCTACAACAAGACGCTGGTGGACAAGGCCGAGAAGCGCCTGAACGCGCTTGGTTTCTTCAAGAAGGTCAAGATCGCCAACGAGCAGGGCACGGCCGCCGATCGCGTCGTGCTCGATGTCGATGTCGAGGAGCAGAGCACCGGTTCGTTCTCGGTGTCCGGCGGCTATTCGACCACCGAAGGTTTTCTGGCGGAAGTGTCGGTGTCGCAGTCCAACTTCCTCGGCCGCGGCGAATATATCCGCACGGCGGTGTCGGTCGGTCAGTACTCCAAGGGCATCGAGCTGAACTACACCGAGCCCTTCTTCCTCGACCAGCGCCTCGCGGCGGGCTTCGACGCCTACAGCAAAGTCACCGAGGCCTCGAGTTGGCAATATTACAACAACTGGGTGACCGGCGGCACGCTGCGCCTGGGCGTTCCGATCACGGACGAAATCACATTTTCGCCGCGCTACACCGCCTATGTCTCGCGCCTGTCGATCCCGAACTCGTCGAACATGCTGTATAACGATTGTAGCTCGTCGGCCTCCTCAAAATACAATCAGGATAGAAACAATCCCGGCGTCTACACCGACCCGAACGGCTCGTCCGACAGCAACCAATCGTCCTGTCTGAGCAATGGCGAAGCCTCGCTGGCGCTGAAACAGGCGGCGGGCAACTGGGTCACCTCGATGGTCGGCTATACCCTGTCCTATACCGACCTCGACAATTACCGCGACCCGCACCAGGGCATCAGCGCCAACCTCAAGCAGGATTTCGCCGGCGTCGGCGGCGATTCCAAGTTCATCCGCACCACGGGCGACGTTCGCTACTACCACGAACTCTATTTCGACAACGTGGTCGGCATCGCGCGCGTCCAGGGCGGCAACATCACCGGTTGGGGCAAAGAGCCGCTGCGCGTCGTGGACAATTTCAACTTGGGCAATTCACTGGTGCGCGGCTTCGCTCCCGGTGGCATCGGCCCGCGCGACATGAGCAACACGGTCGGCGGCAATTCAGGCAATGCGCTCGGTGGCACCAATTATTATGGCGGATCGCTCGAGGTGCAGAGTCCGATATGGGGCATTCCCAAGGATATCGGTTTGAAGCTGGCTGTGTTCGCCGACGCGGGCAATCTGCAAGGTTACAAGGGCGTGACCAATTTCGGCAGCTATCTTGGCTTGGGATCTGGAGCGGTATGCGTACCTGCGCGCACCGGCACCGTTAACGGCTACAAGAACCAGCAGACCACGCAAGGCTCCTGCATCAATACGCAGGGCAGCGACAACGGTCTGATCCGCTCGTCGGTTGGCGTCGGCCTGATCTGGGCTTCGCCGATGGGTCCGATCCGCTTCAACTACGCCTTCGCCACGTCGAAGAGCAGCACCGACGTGCTGCAGCAGTTCAGCTTCTCCGGCGGAACCAGCTTCTGATCCGCCGTATGGCCTCGTTCTGATGGCCATGGTTCGGGACGGCGCGTCCAGCGCCTTCTCACCATGAGGGAGTTCTCTCCATTGAGGATTTTAGCCCTCATCCCGCCCGAAGGGGATTTCGGTAGCCCTCATCCCGAGGAGCCTGCGTGGCGGGCGTCTCGAATGACGAGGGCGGTCCACGGATCGTCAACAGTCTGAGGCGCGGCGACAGCCGCGCCTTTTTGTTCAGGACCGTCAAATGCATGCCCTAAAATTCTTCCGCCGCGCGGTGGAGCCGAGCCTCGCCGACATTGTCGCCTGGACTGGCGCCAAGGCGCCCGAGGGCGCGGATCTCGACGTGAAAATCCTCGATGTCGCCCCGCTCGACAAGGCGCGGGCGGGCGATCTCGCCTTCCTCGACAATCCCAAATATGTCGGCCAACTCGAAACCACCCGCGCCACCGCCGTCCTGATCGGCGGAAAGCACGCGGACAAAACCCCGGCGGGCGTGATTCCCTTGGTGGTGGCCGAACCCTATCGCGCCTGCGCCATGGTCAGCGCCAAAATCTATCCCGATGCGGCGCGGCCCGGCTCGCTGTTTGATGGCGCCGGCGTCGAGCCGGGCGCCATGGTGCACCAGACCGCGCGGCTCGAAGCCGGCGTCACGGTGGATCCCGGCGCGGTGATCGGCCCGCGCGCGGAAATCGGCGCGGGCACGGTGATCCACCCCAATGCGGTGATCGGCCCGGACGTGCGCATCGGCCGCAATTGCGTGATCGGCCCCAACGCCACCGTGCTCAACGCGCTGGTGGGCAACGACGTCATCATCCATCCCGGCGTCCGCATCGGCCAGGACGGGTTCGGCTTCGCCATGAGCCCGCGCGGCCATCTGAAAGTGCCGCAGACCGGCCGGGTCATCATCCAGGATGGCGTCGAGATCGGCGCCAACACCACCATCGACCGCGGCGCCAACCGCGACACGCTGATCGGCGAGGGCACGAAAATCGACAATCTTGTGCAAATCGCCCACAATGTGTCGATCGGCCGCCATTGCGTGATCGTCAGCCAGGTCGGCATATCCGGCTCGACCGACATCGGCGATTTCGTGGTGCTGGCGGGGCAGGCGGGCGTCACCGGCCATTTGAAGATCGGCATGGGCGCGCAGATCGGCGCGCAGGCCGGCGTGATGGCCGACGTCCCGCCCGGCGCCAAAATGGGCGGCTCCCCGGCGCGCGGCGCGCGGGAATGGCTGCGCTCGGTGGCCTGGGTCGATAAGATGATGAAGAAGGGCCATGGCGATGCAAAGGCCTGACGCGCCTTTCGTCGCATAGGCGGATTTGCGCTGGCATCGTCAAAAAACTGTCGCTAAAGCTGCGGCATCCTCGTTTGAACTTTCGGGCAGCTACGGTATGACGACGGTCACGCTCACCACAATCGATATTCAGCGGCTGATGCAATTGTTGCCGCATCGTTATCCGTTTCTGCTGGTCGATCGCATCATAGACGCGCGCGGCGACGAATTCGGCATCGGCATCAAGAACGTCACGGCGAACGAGCCGCAGTTCACCGGCCATTTCCCGGACAAGCCGGTGTTTCCCGGCGTGCTGCTGATCGAAGCCATGGCGCAGACGGCGGGCGCGTTGTGCGTGCATGGAACGCTCGGCGGCGCCAAGCCGCCGCTGGTCTATTTCATGACCATCGACAAGGCCAAGTTCCGCAAGCCGGTCGGACCCGGCGATCGCGTCGAGCTTCACATGACGAAGATCAAGCAGCGCCGCAACATGTGGTGGTACAAGGGCGAGGCCAAGGTGGATGGCGCGCTGGTGGCCGAGGCCGAAATCTCCGCCATGATCGTGCCGGAAGACAAGGCGTAACATGCCGATTCATCCCACCGCCATCGTCGAGGATGGGGCCAAGCTCGGCGCGGACGTTGAAATCGGCCCGTTCTGCCACATCGGCGCGAACGTCGAGCTTGGCGACGGAGTCAAGCTGAAATCCCATGTGGTGGTGGCCGGCCTGACCAAAATCGGCCCGCGCACCCGCCTTTTCCCCTTCGCCTCGATCGGCCACGAACCGCAGGATCTGAAATATCGCGGCGAGGAGTCCACGCTCACCGTGGGCGCGGATTGCCTGATCCGCGAGGGCGTGACCATGAATCCGGGCACGGCGGGCGGGCGCATGCTGACCACCGTCGGCGACCGTTGCGCCTTCCTCGCCAATGCGCATGTCGGCCACGATTGCATCATCGGCGACGACTGCATCTTCTCCAACAACACCATGATCGCCGGCCATGTCACCATCGGGGATTTCGTGATCTGCGGCGGCGGCTCGGCGGTGGTGCAATTCGCCCGCGTCGGCGCGCACGCCTTTGTCGGCGGCATGACCGGCATCGCCGCCGATCTGATTCCGTTCGGACACGCCTTCGGCAGCCGCGCCTTTCTGACCGGTCTCAACCTGATCGGCCTCAAGCGCCGCAATTTTACCCGCGAGCAGATTCATGAGCTGCGCCGCGCCTATCGCGCCTTGTTCGCGCCGGAAGGCACGCTGAAGGAGCGCGTCGAGGACGTGGCCGAGGAATTCGCCGGCATTCGGGAAGTCGAGGAAATCCTCGCCTTCATCCGCGAGGGCGGCGACAAGGCGCTCTGCATGCCCGAGGCAGGCAAGGAGTCGTGAGCGCAAGCGCCCCAGGCGGTAAAGTCGCGCTGATTTGCGGCGGCGGCGCGTTCCCCCTCGTCGCGGCCCGCGCCGCCCAAACGCGCGGCGAGCAGGTTTTTCTGCTGGGCCTGCGCGGGATCGCCGACACCGGGATCGAGTCCTTTCCGCACGCGTGGGTCGGCATCGGCCAGTTGGGCCGCGCCATCGCGGAATTCTCCGCCCGCGAGATAAAAAAGGTCTGCTTCATCGGCGGGCTGAAGCGGCCCGAATTCAGCGACCTGCGGCTCGACTGGGGCGGCATCAAGCGCATCCCCGACATCGTCAAGTTCTTGCGCGGCGGCGACGACCATGCGCTCAAAGGCGTGATCAAGCTGTTCGAGCGCGAGGGGTTCGAGGTGGTGGGGGTGGATGCGCTTGCCCCCGATCTGCTCGCCGCTCCGGGCGACATGGCGGGAAAATTCCCCGCCGATCTCACCGCCGACCTCGCCTTCGCCCAAAAATTCCTGGCCGATCTCTCGGCCTACGATTGCGGGCAGGCCGTGGTGGTCGCCAATTCCCGCGTGATCGCCATGGAGGCGGTGGAGGGCACCGATTCCATGCTCGCGCGCGTCGCGCATTTGCGCGAGATCGGCCGTTTCAGAGCCAAGGGCGGCCTGCTGGTGAAGGCGCCCAAGCGCGGCCAGGATTTGCGCGTCGATTTGCCAGCCATCGGGCCGGAAACCCTGCGCGGCGCGGAAGCAGCCGCTTTGCGCGGCATAGCGGTGGCGAGCGGTCGCGTGCTGATGCTCGACCGCGCTGGCCTTGCCGCGCAGGCGCGCCGGGCCGGCCTGTTCCTCCACGGTTTTGCGGAGCAGCCATGAACTGTTTCATCGTCACCGGCGAACCCTCGGGCGACGCGCTCGGCGCGAAACTGCTGGCGGCGCTGCGCGCCCGCGACCCGGAGGCGCGGTTTTCCGGCGTCGGCGGCGAGGCCATGGCGCGAAGCGGGTTTGTCAGCCTGTTTCCGCTGTCCGACATTTCCGTGATGGGGATTTTGCCGGTGCTGCGGCGCCTGCCCACCCTGCTGCGCCGCATTGACGAGACGGCGCGCGCGGTGGTCGCGGCGCGGCCGGACGTTCTGGTGCTGATCGACAGCCCGGATTTCACCCATCGCGTCGCGAAAAAAGCGCGGAAAACGCTGCCGGATTTGAAAGTGGTGGATTACGTCAGCCCGACCGTCTGGGCGTGGCGTCCCGGCCGGGCGAAAAAGATGAGGAGAATCATCGACCTCGTCTTGGCTTTGCTGCCGTTTGAGCCGGCGGCGCATCAACGGCTCGGCGGCCCGAAATGCCTCTATGTCGGCCATCCCCTGATCGAGCGCTTGTCCGAACTGCGCGGTGACGAGGTTTTGCGGGCGGACGGCCCGGTGCTGGTGCTGCCGGGCTCGCGCCGCTCGGTGGTGGCGCGCATGGGGTCGGCTTTTGCCGACGCGCTGGCGCGGCTCGCGGTGTTACGCCCGGATCTGGAGTTCGTCCTGCCGGTCGCCGGGCCTGTCGAGTCGGTCGTGCGCGCCGAAATCGAGAACTGGCCGGTCAAGCCGCGCGTCGTCTCCGGCGAGGCGGAAAAATTCGCCGCCTTCCGCACGGCGCGCGCGGCGCTGGCGGCGTCCGGCACGGTGACGCTCGAACTGGCCCTGTCGGGAACCCCGACGGTCGTCGCCTACAAAGTGCCTAAAATCGAGGAATTCATCGGCCGGCGGCTGATCCAGGTGCCAACCATCGTGCTGCCGAATCTCATTCTCGGCGAGAACGCCTTTCCGGAATTCTTGCAGGACGAGGCCAATGGCGCGACGCTGGCGCAAGCGGTCGCCGCCTTGCTCGACGACGGCCCGGAAAGGCGCCGGCAACTGGAGGCGCTGGCGAAACTGGCGGAAAAAATGCTCCTGCCCAGCGGCCAGACCCCGAGCGACGCGGCGGCGGATGCGATCATCGCGCTGGCGCGTCCAGCCTGACGAACCCCACCCGGAATGTCGCCGTGAACGGCCCGGACTGGCCGGCGAGCGCCTTGCGCAAGGCCGGGGCTGGCAGGGGCTGGCTGCCGGGGGCGGCGCGGTGTGCGCCGGACTGCTTCAGGCTGCGCGCGAAGGCGAGCGCGCTGTCGAAACGCGCCGGAAAATCGACGATCTCGCAGGCGCCCGCGAAATCCGCCCGAGGAAACGGCCACAGCGAATCCTGACAGCCGGCGCCGCGCAAAAAATCCCGCCATTGCCAAAGGGAGCCCTCAACCGGCAGGGCGACATGCAGCGCGCCGCCCGGCGCCAGCAGCCCGCGCCAGCGGGTGAGCGCTTGCCCCGGTTCGGGCAGCCAGTGCAGCGCCATGCTCGACAGGATCAGATCGTAACGCGCGGCGCTGGAAAAATGCGCGGCGTCGGCGCTGATGGTCTCGACCTCGGGAAATTTCGCCTTGAGCCGCGCCAGCATGTTCGGCGCGGCGTCGAGCGCGGCGATTCGCGCGCCCGGCCATTTTTCCTTCGCGAAACCGGTGACATGGCCGGTTCCGGCGCCGATATCGAGGATGCCCGCCGGCGCGCCGCTGGCGCGGTCCACCAAAGCGCGCGCCACGTCGCGCTGAACCTGGGTCCAGGCGTCATAGCTGTCCGCCGCCGCATCGAAGGCGGCGATGATCTTGGCGTCACCAGCCATGACGGCGCAGGAAATCCTTGATTGTTTCGGCGCAGAAGGCCGGCGCGGTCCAGGGCAGGCCATGCCCGCCGGTCGCGCTGAGCCAAAGTTCGCCGCCGCTTTGCGCCAAATTTCGCGACGCGTCCAGCGGAACCAGCGGATCGTCCTCCGCCGCGAGAACGAGCGCCGGTCCATCCGCCGGACATACGTCAACGGTCTCCAGAAAATCCAGTCCCTCCGCCAAGGCGGCGACATTCGGCGCGCCGCACGCCCCGCCGTCATGCCGCGCCCGAAACGCGGCGACGCAGCCCGCCGGATCGCGCGCCAAGGCCCGCCGCAAGGCGCGCAACTCGGCCGGGCGCACGCAGCCGCGCCCCTCCTCATCAAGCACAAAGCGCGAGAAGGCGTTGATGGCGACCACCCCCGCCCAG
>NZ_NHSJ01000069.1 GCF_002937075.1 Rhodoblastus sphagnicola | reverse complement strand
GCGGAGGCGCCGCCGTCGGACTTGGCATAGGCGCCTTGATGCTTGGCGGGGCCATCGCCGCCGGCGCGGCCGAGCAGCGGCGTTG
Source organism: Rhodoblastus sphagnicola (assembly GCF_002937075.1). GTDB lineage: Bacteria > Pseudomonadota > Alphaproteobacteria > Rhizobiales > Beijerinckiaceae > Rhodoblastus > Rhodoblastus sphagnicola. The sequence continues at coordinate 56,152 of NZ_NHSJ01000069.1, read as the reverse complement.
CCGCCGTCCGGTCTATGACGATTGGGGCAATGTGGTCGGCTATCGCCGCGCCTGGTGCGACTGACCTCGCCCGCGTAACGCCCGCAGATCGGGGCGGCGCGAATTTTTTCGCTTCGCCCTTTCTTTCGCTTGATCCGCCTGCTATCTGCGGCCAATGAGCGCCAAACCAATTGACAATGTCCGCAACTTCTCCATCGTCGCCCATATCGACCATGGCAAATCCACGCTCGCCGACCGGCTGATCCAGCAGACCGGCACAGTGGCGGCGCGCGACATGAGCGAGCAAATGCTCGATTCCATGGATATCGAGCGCGAGCGCGGCATCACCATCAAGGCCCAGACCGTGCGCCTGGAATACAAGGCGCTGGACGGCAAGACCTACATTCTCAACCTGATGGACACGCCAGGGCATGTGGACTTCGCCTATGAGGTCTCGCGCTCGCTGGCGGCGTGCGAGGGCTCGCTGCTGGTGGTGGACGCCAGCCAGGGCGTCGAGGCGCAGACGCTGGCCAATGTCTATCACGCGCTCGACGCCGGCCACGAAATCGTGCCGGTGCTCAACAAGATCGACCTGCCCGCCGCCGAACCCGACCGCATCAAGGCGCAGATCGAGGAGGTGATCGGCCTCGACGCCTCCGAAGCCGTGCCGATTTCGGCCAAAACCGGCATTGGCATCGATCTCGTGCTCGAAGCCATCGTCAACAAACTTCCCGCCCCCAAGGGCGACGAGACCGCGCCGCTGAAGGCGCTGCTGGTGGACTCCTGGTACGACGCTTATCTCGGCGTGGTCGTACTGGTGCGCATTTTCGACGGCTCTTTGAAAAAGGGCCAGAAAATCCAGATGCTCGCGGCCGGCGCCCATTACGAGGTGGACCGCATCGGCGTGTTCCGCCCGAAAATGCAGGACGTCGAACGACTCGGCCCCGGCGAGGTCGGCTTTATCACCGCCCAGATCAAGCAGGTGGCCGACACCCGCGTCGGCGACACCATCACCGACGAACGCAAGCCCTGCGCGGCCATGCCCGGCTTCAAGCCGGCGCAGCCCGTGGTGTTCTGCGGCCTGTTCCCGGTGGACGCCGCCGATTTCGAGGATTTGCGCGCAGCGATGGGGAAGTTGAGGCTCAACGACGCCAGCTTCTCCTACGAGATGGAATCCTCGGCCGCGCTCGGCTTTGGCTTCCGCTGCGGCTTCCTCGGCCTGCTGCACCTCGAAATCATTCAGGAGCGGCTGGAGCGCGAATTCAATCTCGACCTGATCGCCACCGCGCCCTCGGTGATCTACAAGATCGCCATGAACAATGGCGACGTGATCGAGTTGCACAATCCCGCCGACATGCCCGATCCCGTAAAAATCGCCGCGATCAACGAGCCCTGGATCAAGGCGACGATCCTGACCCCCGACGATTACCTCGGCGCGGTGTTAAAGCTGTGCCAGGACCGGCGCGGCGTGCAGATCGACCTCAACTATGTCGGCAAGCGCGCCATGGTGATCTATGAACTGCCACTCAACGAAGTGGTGTTCGATTTCTACGATCGCCTGAAGTCGATTTCCAAGGGCTATGCCTCGTTCGACTATGCCATCATCGATTATCGCGAAGGCGATCTGGTCAAGATGTCGCTGCTGGTCAACGCCGAACCGGTGGACGCTTTGTCCATGCTGGTGCATCGGACGCGGGCCGAGTCGCGGGGACGCGCCATGTGCGAGAAGCTGCGTGAACTGATCCCGCAGCACATGTTCCAGATTCCGATCCAGGCCGCCATCGGCGCGAAAATCATCGCCCGCGAGACCATCCGCGCCTTGCGCAAGGACGTGACCGCGAAGTGCTACGGCGGCGACGTGTCGCGCAAGCGGAAACTGCTGGACAAGCAGAAGGAAGGCAAGAAGCGGATGCGCCAGTTCGGCAAGGTGGACATTCCGCAGGAAGCGTTTATCGCGGCCTTGAAGATGGATAGCTGAGCGCCCGCGTCAGTCCACGGCGAAATACCCGCGCGCGTCCAGATAGGCGATGATCCTGTCCGCGGCCCGCTCCGGGTCGGGGCAATCCGCGCCTATGGTGATGTCCGGCGCTTCCGGGCGCTCATAGGCCTTATCGACGCCGGTGAAATTCTTGATCTGCCCGGCCAGCGCTTTCTTGTAGAGACCCTTGGGGTCGCGCGCGATGCAGATTTCGAGCGGCGTATCGACGAAGATTTCGATGAATTCGCCGCTCTCGACGAGGCCGCGCACCATCCGGCGTTCAGCGGCAAACGGCGAGATTAACGGGCACAGCGCCACCAGCCCGGCTTCCAGCATCAGTTTTGCGACTTCGCCGATGCGGCGAATGTTTTCGACGCGATCGACTTCGGTAAAACCCAGATCCTTGTTCAGGCCTTGGCGGACATTGTCGCCGTCGAGCAGGATGGTGTGGGCGCGCCGTTGCAGCAGCCTGGCCTCGACCACATTGGCGATGGTCGATTTGCCCGCGCCCGACAGGCCGGTGAACCACAAGATGACCGGCTTCTGATGCTTCAGGATGGAGCGCTTGGCCTTGTCGAGCGTCAGGGGCTGGCGATGCACATTGCTGGCGCGGCGCAGGGCGAAATCGATGACGCCGGCCGCGGCCACGCCATTGGTGGCGCGGTCGATCAGGATGAAGGCGCCGGTGACGCGGTTGTCGGCATAGGCGTCGAAGGCGATCGGCCTGGACAGGGCCAGATTGCACAGGCCGATTTCGTTCAGATGCAGCGTCTTGGCGTCATTGTGCGCCTGCGTCTCGACATCCAGCCGGTGCTTGATCTCGGTGACGCTGGCGGGCGCGACATTGCCGCCGCATTTGAGCAGGTAGGAGCGGCCGGGATAGAGCTGCTCCTCGCTCATCCAGATCAGATGGGCGGCAAACTGGTCGGCGACCTCTGGCCGGTTGAGCGGGTCGCACAGCAGGTCGCCGCGCGAGGCGTCGATCTCGTCGGCAAACACCAAAGTGACGGACTCCGGCGCCTCCGCATGATCGAGATCGCCGTCCATGGTGACAATGCGCGCGACCCTGGTTTTCTTGCCCGAGGCGGCGACGACGATTTCGTCGCCCCTGGCGATGCGTCCCGACGCCAGCGTGCCCGCCATGCCGCGAAAATCGAGGTCGGGGCGGTTGACCCACTGCACCGGGAAGCGGAAAGCACGCTCGGCCTTGGCATCCTCGACATCGGCGGTTTCGAGGAAGCTCAGCAGGTCCGCGCCCTTGTGCCAAGCCATGTTCGCCGATGGGCTGGACACGTTGTCGCCGCGCCGGGCCGAAAGCGGAATCGGCGTGACCGTTTTGAACTTGAGCGTCGCGCTTGCGGCCTGGAACTCCGCGACGATGCGCGCGAACACGCGCTGGTCGTAATCGACCAGATCCATCTTGTTGACCGCCAGCACCACGTGGCGGACGCCGAGCAGCGACACGATATTGGCGTGGCGATGGGTCTGGACCAACAGGCCTTTGCGCGCGTCCACCAGCAGGATGGCGAGGTCGCAATTGGAGGCGCCGGTCGCCATATTGCGGGTATATTGCTCGTGGCCGGGACAGTCGGCGACAATGAAGGCGCGGTTCGGCGTCGAGAAATAGCGATAGGCGACATCGATGGTGATGCCCTGTTCGCGCTCGGCCTCCAGACCGTCAACCAGCAGCGCGAAGTCGATGTCCGCCCCGGTCGTGCCGAATTTTCTCGAATCGCGTTCGAGGCTGGCGAGCTGGTCGTCGAGGATCAAGCTGCTCTCGCAAAGCAGCCGCCCGATCAGCGTGGACTTGCCGTCGTCAACCGAACCGCAGGTGAGAAAACGCAGGGTCGGGAGACGCATCAGAAATAGCCCTCGCGCTTCTTCTTTTCCATCGAGCCGGATTCGTCGAAATCGATCAGCCGTCCCTGGCGTTCCGAGTTTTTCGACGCCCGCATTTCCACGATGATGTCTTCGAGCGTCGCGGCGTCCGATTCGATGGCGCCGGTGAGCGGATAGCAGCCGAGCGTGCGGAAACGCACCTTGCGCTGTTCCGGCGTCTCGCCGGGTTGCAGCGGCAGCCTGTCGTCATCCACCATGATCAGCGCGCCGTCGCGGCGCACCACCGGTCGGGATTTAGCGAAATAGAGCGGGACGACCGGGATTTTTTCCGCCGCGATATAATCCCAGACGTCCATTTCGGTCCAGTCGGACAGTGGGAACACGCGCATCGACTCGCCCGGCTGAATGCGGGTGTCGAACACGCGCCACAATTCCGGACGCTGGTTTTTCGGGTCCCAGCCATGGGCGGCGTTGCGATGCGAAAAGATGCGCTCCTTGGCGCGGCTTTTCTCCTCGTCGCGGCGGGCGCCGCCGAAGGCCGCGTCGAACTTTCCCTGGTCGAGCGCCTGCCGCAGCCCCTCAGTCTTCATCACCTGGGTATGAACCGACGAACCCGAAGCGACCGGGGAAACGCCCCGCGCGATCCCCTGCCCGTTGACGTGGATCAGAAGATCCATGCCCACCCGCGCGGCGGTCTGGTCGCGAAACGCGATCATTTCCCGGAATTTCCAGGTGGTGTCGATGTGCAGCAGGGGAAAGGGCGGCTTGGCCGGATAAAAGGCTTTCAGGGCCAGATGCAGCATGACGCTGGAATCCTTGCCGATCGAATAAAGCATGACCGGATTGTGGAACTCCGCGACGGTTTCGCGAAGGATGAAAATGGATTCGGCTTCCAGACGGCGCAGCTGTTCGGAAAGGGCCATGGAAATGTCCTGATGTCCGGCGAAGCCTTGGGATATTTCGTGCAAGGTGTCTAGATAATAAGGGGTTGCGGGCGCCATCGTCGGCGGAATATCCGTTATGCCGTCGTCAAGCGCGAGTCTCCTCTTGACGCGCGGGAGCCGCGCCGCTTTGGTCACGCTAGAACCTCGACCACGACAAACGGAGGGAACGCGCATGACCGAAAAGCAGACCCCCCTCCCGGATTTGTCCGGCGTCGTCGATGTCTTCGTCGAGGCCGCGTTGGCGGCGGGCGCCGCTATTCTGCAGTTTTGGCGCAAGGGCGCGCCCGTGCGGTCGAAAGCGGACGGCAGTCCGGTGACGCAGGCCGATCTCGCCGCCAACAGCGTCATTCTTGAGCGGCTGTCGCGCGCCCTGCCCGCGATTCCCGTCGTCTCCGAGGAAGCCGAGCAACCGGCCGCCGCGCGCGGGGCCGACGCCTTCATTCTGGTCGATCCGCTCGACGGCACCAAGGAATTCATCCACGGCACGGAGGAGTTCACGGTCAATATCGCGCTGATCCACCTGGGCAAACCGATCTGCGGGGTTGTTTTCGCGCCGGCGATGGGCCGCATCTGGACCGGTTGCGCGACGCGCGCCCGCTCCGGCGCGCTCGCCATTGGCGCGACCGACCCCGCGACCATCGCCTGGAGCGAAATCGGCTGCCGCGCCGCGCCGGAGAAGCCGGTCGCGGTGGTGAGCCGCTCGCATCTCGACCAGGAGACCAAGGACTGGCTCGCCCGCAACAAATGCGGCGGCGCCGCGCCCTCCGGCTCCTCGATCAAATTCTGCCTGGTCGCCGAAGGCGCCGCCGATGTCTATCCGCGCTTCGGGCGCACCATGGAATGGGATACGGCCGCCGGCGACGCGGTTTTACGCGCAGCCGGGGGGCGGACCGAAACCATTGAGGGCGCGGCCTTCATCTATGGCAAAGGCGAGGACGGCTACGCCAACCCCGGTTTTGTGGCCAAGGGCGCGCGCGGCGGCTGATCGCCGCGCCGACTCACGGAAGCAGCCGGACGCGATCCGTCGGCCTGTCCTGCAAGCGCGGCCCTGTCGGATAAATTTTTCCGCGCACGGCTGTAGCTCGACAAATTGATGTCTCGCGGGGCGCGCAAAAAGCAACGACCCGGCTGGGGGAGCAGCCGGGTCGTCGCAAAACCATTCTGTGCTGGACTGGAGCGGGCGAAGGGATTCGAACCCTCGACCCCAACCTTGGCAAGGTTGTGCTCTACCCCTGAGCTACACCCGCATCCGTCAAGCCGACGCTGGCCGCGTCGTGAGGGCTATATGCCGCAAACCTCTCGACATTGCAACAGGGCCAAACCGTCTTTTTCGTGAAAATGTCATTGGCTCGGCCTGAGCGATAAATTCGGAAGCCGGGCGCCGCGAAAAGCTTGCGAAAGCGCGGCGCGACCGCCATTTTAGCTGTTAAATTCCGTCTCGCCCGCAACCTGGATGCGTCATGCTCGGACAAATCTCCCCTTCGACCCCGGCGACTTCCGGCTCCGATATCGTCGATGTCACGCTGCAAAGTTTCCGCGACGACGTCATGCAGGACTCCCTCAACAGGCCGGTGCTGGTCGATTTCTGGTCGCCGCGCTCCGGGCCCTGCAAGCAATTGACGCCGCGGCTGGAAAAACTCGTGCGCCAGTTCGCCGGCAAGGTCCGTCTGGCGAAAATGAACGTCGATGAATACCCGCAGATCGCGCAGAAACTGGGCATTCAGTCCGTCCCCACCGTGGTCGCCTGCGTCCAGGGCCAGATGGCCGAAGGTTTCGCCGAAGTCCTGCCGGAGGGCGAGATCAAGGCTTTTATTCAGAGCCTGCTCGGGCCCGAGGGGGTCGATATCGAGGCGCTGCTCGCCGAATCGCAAGCCCTGCTCGAGGCGGGACAGATTGCGGTGGCGCAAGCCGGATTCGCGCAAATCCTCCAGACCGATCCGGACCATCCGGCGGCGCGCGCCGGCCTCGCCCGTTGCGCCCTGGCGCAGGGCGAGTCCGAACAGGCCAGGGCGATTCTCGCCGATATCCCGGACAAGCACGCCGGCAATCCCGCCGTCGCCGCCGCCCGCGCCGCCTTGGCGCTGGAGGAAAAGGCCAGTTCGGTCGGCGACATGGCGCTGCTGCTGGCGCGTGTGGAAAGCGCGCCGCACGACCACCAGGCCCGTTACGATCTGGCCGTGGCCTTGAACGCGGCGGGCAAACGCGAGGCGGCGGCTCAGGAGCTGCTGGTGATCGTCAAGCACGACCGCAAGTGGAACGACGAGGCGGCGCGAAAACTGTTGGTGGAGTTTTTCGAGAGCTGGGGGCCGACCGATCCGGCGACCCGGGCCGCGCGCCGGCAATTGTCGTCGCTGTTGTTCTCCTGACGGATTCCCCATGGCGATGAACAAACCCTATCGCGCGCCCGCGGACCTCCCCGCCGCGCTGCCGCTTTTTCCCCTCTCGGGCGCCATTCTCCTGCCCGGCGGGCAATTGCCGCTCAACATTTTCGAGCCGCGCTATCTCGCCATGTTCGACGACGCCATGCGGTCGGAGCGAATCATCGGCATGATCCAACCGCGCGACGACCGCGACGGCGCGCCGGGCGAACGTCCGGCGCTGCGGCCCATCGGCGCCGCCGGCCGCGTGACGCAAATGTCCGAGACCGGCGACGGCCGCTATTTCGTGGTGCTCAGCGGCATCGCGCGCTTCCGCCTGGTGGAGGAACTGGCGGCGGTGACGCCCTATCGCCAGGCGCGGGTGGATTTCTCCCCCTTCGCCGAGGATTTCGCGCCCGAGGAGACGATCTCGCCGCAGCGGCGCGACGCGCTCAACATCATCGCCTTCGAACTCTCCAAGGCGATGAAACTGGAGATCGCCCGCAAGGACATCGAGGCCATGCCGGACTTCGACATGATCTCGATCTTCTCCATGATCGGGCCGTTCGGTCCATCGGAGAAACAGGCGCTGCTGGAGGCGTCGGGTCTGACCGGCCGCGCCGACCTGCTGCTCGCGCTCGCGGAAATCGCCCTGGCGCGCGCCACCCATTCCGACCGCCCCCTGCAATAGGACCGTTCCATGACCCAAGAAGCCGAACACGACACCACGCGGAAATCCGTCGCCGCCGCCGCCGGACTCGACCCCCGCCTGCTGGAAATCCTGGTCTGCCCGCTCACCAAGACCGTGCTGCGCTTCGATTCCGAGCACAACGAACTGGTGTCGCTGGCGGCGCGCCTCGCCTATCCGATCCGTGACGGCATTCCGATCATGTTGCCGGAGGAAGCGCGGCGCCTGGAAGATGACTTTGCCTGATAATTAGGCTGTTTGTGCGGCATTTGGTCGCTTGACCCAAAGTTTGCCTTGATTGTCTGACTTCGTCTTGTGCGACCTGCCTAAAATATGGCAGAGCTTCCGGACGTCCCCCAATGCAACGTCTGTCGTCCGGTTCCCGTCATGAAACTGATCACCGCCATCATCAAACCCTACAAACTCGATGAAGTCCGCGAACGCCTGCTGGAGATCAAGGTCGAAGGCATGACCGTCAGCGAGGCCAAGGGCTATGGCCGCCAGAAGGGCCACACCGAGATCTATCGCGGCGCCGAATATATGGTGAGCTTCCTGCCCAAACTGCGCGTCGAGATCGTCGTGCGCGACGAACAGGTGACGGCCGCGCTCGACGCCATCCAACTGGCGTCGCGCACCGGCCAGATCGGCGACGGCAAGATTTTCGTCAGCCCGATCGAACGCGCAGTGCGCATTCGCACCGGCGAAATCGACAACGACGCCGTCTGACGCCGCCCAGCGAGGTTCCCATGAGACTGCTCCCTTCCCGCCTCGGCTTCGCCGGGGCGCTGCTTCTATGCGCGAGCCCGGCTCTGGCGGCCGAGGCGAAAATCGACGCCGCCGACACCGGCTTCATGATCCTTTCGACCGCGCTGGTCCTGATGATGACCCTGCCCGGCCTCGCCCTGTTCTACGCCGGCATGGTGCGCAAGAAGAACGTGCTGGCGACCATGGCGCAGAGCCTGATGGCGACGGCGCTGGTTTCGCTGCTGTGGTTCGGCATCGGCTACAGCCTGACTTTTCGCGGCGACGGCGCCGGGATCGGCGATGTCTCCGCCCTGTTCCTGCGCGACATCGGCCTCAATTCGATCAGCCCGCTGGCCAAGACCATTCCCGAACTGTTGTTCTGCGTCTACCAGATGACCTTCGCCGTCATCACGGTGGCGCTGGTCGGCGGCGCCACGGCGGACCGCCTGAAGTTTTCCGCCTTCACGCTGTTCGCGATTCTTTGGCTGTTCGTGGTCTATATCCCCACGGCCCATTGGGTCTGGGGCGGCGGTTTCCTCGGCGCGCTGGGCGTGATCGATTTCGCCGGCGGCACGGTGGTGCATATCAACGCGGGCGTCGCGGGCCTCGTCGCCGCGCTGATGGTCGGCAAGCGCATGGGCTATGGCAAGGAAAACCTGTCGCCCTATGACCTGTCGATGGCCGTGGTCGGACTCGGCCTGCTCTGGGTGGGCTGGTTCGGCTTCAACGGCGGCTCGGCGCTGGCGGTGGGTCCGCGCGCGGTTTATGCGATCACGGCCACGCATCTTTCGGCCTGCGCCGGCGCGCTGGTCTGGAGCGGCCTCGAATGGGCGCAGCGCGGCAAACCCTCCGTGCTCGGTCTGATCTCCGGCGCCGTCGCGGGCCTCGGCACGATCACGCCGGCCTCGGGCTTCGTGCTGCCCTGGCATGGCGCGGTCATCGGCGTCGCCGCAGGCGTCATCTGCTTCTGGGCCTCGACCGTCTTGAAAATGAAGCTGCGTTACGACGATTCGCTCGACGTGTTCGGCGTCCACGGCGTCGGCGGCGTCCTCGGCACGCTGCTGGCGGGCGTGTTCGCCACGGCCTCCGTGAGCGCCGCCGACGGGCAGCCGGGCATATCCGGCCTGCTCGAGGGCAACGCCCATCAACTGCTCGTCCAGGGAATCGGCGTGGTCGTCGTCGGCGTGTGGTGCGCTGTCGGCACGGCGCTGGTCCTGAAACTCGTCGATGTCCTCATCGGCCTGCGCGCCAACACGGACCAGGAGCGCGAGGGTCTCGATCTCGCCCTGCACGGCGAGACGCTGCACGCTTGACCCGAGCCGTCTCAAGCGTTCAACTGTGAACCAATGGCGCCGCGGCCCAGCCGCGGCGTTTTTCATGAGGGGTGGGCCATGACGCAGGCGGTCGAGGAATTGCTGGAGATTCTCGATCTCGAAAAGATCGAGGAGGATCTGTTCCGGGGCCGCAGCCCTCAGGTCGGCTGGCAGCGCGTGTTCGGCGGGCTGGTCATCGCCCAGGCCCTCGTCGCCGCGCAGCGCACCGTCCACAATGCGGCGGCCCATTCCCTCCACGCCTATTTCCTGCTCGGCGGCGATCCCACCACCCCCATCGTCTATCAGGTCGAGAGGCTTCGCGACGGCCGCAGCTTTGCGACCCGGCGCTGTCAGGCCATCCAGCATGGCCGCGTCATCTTCACTTTGGCCGCCTCCTTCTTCAACCCGGAACAAGGCCTTGAACACGCCTTCGCGCCGCCGGAGGTCGCCGCGCCCGAGGACCTGCCCGACGAAAGCGTGTTCATCGCGCGCTATGGCGCGCAAATGCCCGAACCCGTGCGCCGCTATTTCCAGCGCGAGCGTCCCATCGAAATGCGCCCGGTCGATCCCGGCCGTTTCATCGCGCGGGGACAGCAGGACGATCCCGTGCAAAAGGTGTGGGTGCGCGCCACCGGCCGCCTGCCCGACGATCCCGCCGTTCATCGCGCCACGCTGGCCTATTTCTCCGACATGACCCTGCTCGACACCTCGCTGATCGCGCACGGCCGCTCGGTGTTCCACCCGGACATCCAGGCGGCGAGCCTCGATCATGCGCTGTGGCTGCACCGCCCCTTCCGCGCCGACGAATGGATGCTTTATGTGCAGGACAGCCCCAACGCGCGCGGCGGCCTCGGCTTCAGCCGGGGCGCGCTCTATAGCCGCGACGGCGCGCTGATCGCCTCGGTCGCCCAGGAGGGACTCATCCGCCTGCGACGCGAACCGGCGACCGGGCTGGAGCAATGGTGACGAAAAAGGCAGCGCCGCGCGCGAACCGGTCAGCTTAGCCTAAAATTTAATCATGTGCCTGCGCGGCAGGCGGATTGCCCGCGCATCCTGACAAATTTGCAAGGATTCCCCAAGGACTCAGGGCGCCCACGGCTTTGGCACGGTCCTTGTTAAGGCTGAGCAGGCCGCCGGCTGCGCCCGGCCGGCCCGCCCAAGAAGCGAAGTGGTACATTTCGCCAAAAAACAGGGATCAGCAGATGAAAATCGTAACGGCGATCATCAAACCGTTCAAACTGGACGAGGTCCGCGACGCGCTGACCGCCGTCGGCGTGCACGGCCTCACGGTGACGGAAGTGAAGGGCTACGGCCGCCAGAAGGGCCATACCGAAATCTATCGCGGCGCCGAATATGCCGTGAGCTTCCTGCCCAAGCTGAAAATCGAAGTGGCGGTGCCCGCCGACCTCGTCGCCAAGGCGATCGACAGCATCTCCAGCGCCGCCCGCACCGGCCAGATCGGCGACGGCAAGATCTTCGTCAGCCCGCTGGAGCAGGCGATCCGCATCCGCACCGGCGAGCGCGATTCCGACGCGCTCTGATCCCTCCCACGGGCCCGGCCCGCGGCCGACGCGCCCGCGCTTTCCCCAAGTGTTCTAGGAGTCCCATGATGCAATTCCTTCCCTCACGCCAGACCGGGCTGAAAGCGCTCGGCCTCGCGCTGGCCGGCGTCGCGCTCTGCGCGGTGTCAGCCTATGCCGAGGACGCCGCCCCGGCCGCCGCCGCGGCCGCCGCGCCGGTGATCAACAAGGGCGACAACGCCTGGATGCTCACCTCCAGCGTGCTGGTTCTGTTGATGTCCATTCCCGGCCTGGCGCTGTTCTACGGCGGCCTCGTCCGCACCAAGAACATGCTGTCGGTGCTGACCCAGGTCTTCACCATCGTCGCTCTAATCGGCGTGATCTGGACCCTGTACGGCTATTCCCTCGCCTTCGGCGACGGCGGCGCGCTGACCCCGTTCATCGGCGGCTTCGCCAAGGCCTTCCTGAAGATCGCGCCGGAAGGCAAGGGCGTCGCCGATGCGACGGTCGCGACCTTCTCCAATGGCGTGGTGATTCCGGAACTCACCTATTTCGTGTTCCAGATGACCTTCGCCATGATCACCCCAGCGCTGATCGTAGGCGCCTTCGCCGAGCGCATAAAGTTCTCGGCGTGCATCCTGTTCATCCTGCTGTGGGCGACCTTCATCTATTTCCCGATCGCGCACTGGGTCTGGTATGTCGCCGCTCCCGATGACGTCGCCGCCGCCGCCAAGGCGCTGGCCGCCGCCACCGACGAAGCCGGCAAGGCCGCCGCGCAAGCCAAGCTCGACGCCATCACGCAGGGCGTGGGTTGGGTCGCCGGCGGTCTGGCTCCGTGGATGAAGGGCGTCGGCGCCCTCGACTTCGCGGGCGGCACCGTGGTGCATATCAACGCGGGTATCGCCGGCCTGGTCGGCGCCATCGTGATCGGCAAGCGCATCGGTTATGGCAAGGAAGCGTTGCCGCCGCACTCGCTCACCATGAGCATGATCGGCGCCTCGCTGCTGTGGGTGGGCTGGTTCGGCTTCAACGCCGGTTCGGCTCTGGAAGCCTCCGGCACGGCTTCGCTCGCCTTCGTCAACACCATGGTCGCCACCTCCGCCGCCGCCTTGTCGTGGCTGCTGGTGGAATGGGCGGTCAAGGGCAAGCCCTCGCTGCTCGGCCTGATCTCGGGCGCCGTGGCCGGCCTCGTCGCCGTCACCCCGGCCTCCGGCTTCGCCGGCCCGATCGGCGCGCTGGTGCTCGGCCTCGTCGTGTCCCCGGCCTGCTTGTTCTTCGTCTCCACCGTGAAGAACGCGCTCGGCTATGACGACGCGCTCGACGTGTTCGGCGTCCACGGCATCGGCGGCATCATCGGCGCGCTGGCCACCGGCATCCTGGTGAACCCCGCCCTCGGCGGCGTCGGCACCACCGACTACACCAACATCACCGGCAACAATGCGGGCACGTATGACATGGTGCAGCAGATGATCGCGCAGGGCACGGCCGTCGGCGCCACGCTGGTGTGGTCGGGTCTCGGCTCGCTGATCATTTACAAGATCGTCGATCTCATCGTGGGCTTGCGTCCGACCACGGACCAGGAACGCGAAGGCCTCGACGTCACCGATCACGGCGAACGCGCCTACAACTACTAAGACCCGGCTTCAACACCGGTCAGCGAAGCGGCGGGGAAACCCGCCGCTTTTTTCGTCGAGGACGCGGACGGACGCGCCAAGACATCGAGAAACTATCTATACGGAAATGGACCGTTCGGACTTGGCGTCACCCTCTCACGAAGACCAGGACGCTGTTGGCCGGAATGGTGATTTGCGCCGAGGCCGTGAACCCGTGCCTTGGCGGTCCCGAGGCATGGACCCACCCGCCGTTTCCCGCCACCTGGGGATTCGGCCAGTGGTCGTAAACGTCGCTGTTGAACGCTTCGCGCCAGGCGCCCTGGATCGGAAAGCCGAGTTCATAATTATACCAGGTCCAGTTCGACATCGACGCGACGACAACGACATCCTGACCGCTCCCCTCCAGCCAGCGATGCGCCGCGAGGATGCGGTCGGCGTCAGAGCCATGGAAGGGATTGACCCGGTCTCCTCTCAGCGCCGGATAGGTGCGACGCAGCGCGATCAGGTCGGTCATGAACCGCAGATGGTCGGCCATCGCGCGGTCGGCGCCTTCCAGCCCTTGCCACCACACCAGATTGGGACCGAGCGGCGCCGTGTCCCATTGCTTGTCCTCCAGGCACTCCTGCCCCATGAAAATCTGGGGAATGCCGGGCGCCGTCAGCAGCAGGCCGTTGGCGACGCGGCTTCGGCTGCGCGCATACCATGAACGATGGTCGGACGGGTCGGCCAGGGCCGCGATGCGCTGTTGGCGTCCGGCCATCACCAGATCGTGGTTCTCGATGCAGGTGACGGCGCGCCACGCATGGTCGAATCCGGGAGGATAGAGCGCCGCCGCAATGGCGCCCATCGGAACCGTGTTCGGCCAACCGGTCGCGGCGGCCTGCACCGCGCCGCGAATTTCGTTCCTCAGATCATCGTGCTGAACGACATCAAACCCCGCGCCGCCGGAAGAAGCCGGCTCGATGATGGGGAGGGCCGATCCGGGGATGTCGGGAAACTCTCCGGGCCAGAATTCGGCGTTTTGCAGCAGGCGGGGCTGGCGCTGCCTGAGGCCGGAGGTCAGCGAACGGCAAAACGCCCAGCCCCCGCCCTGGTTGGTGGACAGGAGCGTGCTGATCTCGTCGTAGCGAAAACCGTCCGCATGAAAATTGTCGACGTAATAACGCGCGTTGTCCAACAGATACCCCACGACATCGCGTTTCCACAGCGCAAAGGCGAGGCCGCCGGTACCGCGGTCCTTGTCGGTGAAATACAGGCTGTCGTTGTTGTTCCCTGAATTTTTGGCCCGGTCGAAATAGTAGAGGCAATTGTCGTCAAGCGCGCCCTGGAAATCGAAACCTCCGGCATGATTATAGACCACGTCGAAGGCGACGGCGATGCCGTGAATGTGGCAGAGGTCAACCAGAACCTTGACCTGGTTCGGGGCCGGCGTCAGGCTCTCGATCGGCAGAGGCGCGAAGCCCTTCGCCACCAGCATGGCGTTGATCGCCTGCCAATAGGCTTGCAGGTCTTCAGCGCCGGCCACATAGGGAAAATCCGGCGAGAACAGATCGACCCCGCCATATCCCATCGATGGATGGTTTTCCTGCTCGTCGATCGGGAGCGGTTGCAGCACATTGACGCCAAGCGCCGCCAGATAAGGGACTTTACAGGCGACATCGAGAAGATTGGAGGCCACGCCCGGTTTCTTGACCGCGAATGTCCCCACATGCGCCTGATAAATGATCATGTCGGCAAAATCGGGCGTGCGAAATCCGGCGTCATGCCAGGGATAGGACCCGTCGTCGCGGATCACGCTGAACGCGTTGGGAAACCCGACGGGATCAAGCTCCTTGGCGTAGGGATCGCGCTTGTAGCCGCTTGAGCCGAGGCCATCGACCCAGAACCGGTATCGATCACCCTCTCGCGCGCCGACCTGAAATCCGCTCCAATAGCCCGACGGATCCTTGCTGAGCAGGCGGTCGTCGGTCTGTTGGTCGAATGCCGCTCCGGCGAAAACGCCGTTGAGATAAACCGCTTTGGCGAGGGGCGCCCAAACGCGAAAGGTGGCGCCGCCTTGAACGACAGTTGCGCCCATGGGCGTATCGGAACAAATTGCGCGTTGATCCAGCATCGGCCTGATCTCCTGCGATCGTCGGCGTCAACGGGCAGGCGTCGGCGCCGAGGCTACAGTTGGCCATGGAGATCGGTCCGCCGTCAATGACAGGAGCCGCCGCAAGGGCAATCGGGTGAACGAGTATGTCGCAGTCAGGCCGGGAACCCCTTCGCCCCTTGCGGGCTGCGGCGTTCACGAAAGTGATTCCAATTTCGGCTGAGGCCTGATTCCCTATGGTTGGCTTTCGTGATGGAGGCTGAAGATGGACGGCGACTATCAGTTCAGAATCGCAGACAACTTTACGCCCGCGACGATTCCGATGGGGCGTCTCGCGGACTCCATGGCTGCGCTTGCCGATCTGCTCGGCGAAGCCGAGCAGGTCCATTTCACCGCGATTGAAGCTGGTTCGGTCAGGCTAAAGGCGCATGTGGATCCGCCAGCCAGATTGAAGGTTCGGGACCGCATCCGCAGGATCTTCGGGCCGGCGCTTCGCTTTCACGACGAAGGGACGTGGGTCCGCCACGGCGATGGCGCCTGGGAATTGAGACATTTCAAGATCAAAAATTTTGAAGAACTTGAGGACCGTCCGCTGTCGCAGGTCGTGGCCAGTCCGCGCAAGGTCAAAGGTAGCGCATGGCCCGAAGTCCCCGATCCGGTCCGCTCGCTCCTCGAAGATCGTTATGGGAATGAGGACGCCAATTTATCGTAGCCTTTGATACGAGCGTCCATGTCTATTTCCTCGACGCGAACGCTCCGGAAGACAGGGCGACTGGAGCGCCGGTCACGGAGTGCAAGGCGCGACTCGATTATCTGAGTTCGACACTGCAGCGGAACAAGGCGAAGATCATCGTTCCGACGCCGACGATGGGGGAACGGCTCGTCAAGGCGCAACAGGCGGCTCCAGACTGGCTCGCCATATTTCATAAGTCCCGGCATTTCCGGATCGCTGGCTTCGACGAGCGGGCGGCGATCGAGTTCGCAGCAACCCAAGCGGCGCGAGCGGGGTCCGGGAAAAAGAACGAAGTTCCGAGAGCGAAGGCCAAGTTTGATGATCAGATCGTCGCGATTGCCGCCGTCGAGAGCGCGACGATCATTTACTCTGACGATCCTCACATCAAGTCGCTGGCCAAGGGGCGGTTCAACGTGATCGGCGCGGCCGACCTTCCGCTTCCGCCGGCCGACGCACAGATGGATTCGTTCAAGGCTGAGGACGCCGATCCAGCTTCAGCCGACGCTGACGGCGGTGAGGCGTAATTGCGAGCATGGGGGGTGCGAATTGTCACATGCTTGTTCAAGCTCTCGCACCTAAGCTCACGCCGAAGGTCGGGCCGAAATACCTTACATTTCAAGTGATTGGCAAAATAAGTGGCGGAGAGGGAGGGACTCCCCGAAGACCTCTCCGCCACCCCCGGTTTGCCTGAAGATCGCGGGCGCGGCATGGGGTTGCGGACTACAGACCGGGATACAAACCGGACTACATGCGTGTTCTGCCGCAGCGCGGGCGGGCCGGCAAGGTCGACTTTCGATCGGTCGCCGCCCATGCCGGCAAGGTCGACTTCAAGGCTTGAATCCTTCCATGAACGCCGTCGCCGCCGACGCGACAGGGCCAATGAAATCAGGCATGTCGCCATCCATGACCTCTGGCGCTCTTCCTGTCGGCGAATGGATCACCGGGCGCTAGCTTTCAAGACGCCATTCAAGGCTTGAATGGCGTCTTGAATTGTTGGCGGAACCTCTTGAAGTCGGGACGACAAGCCCCGCCGGAATCGAATGCGCCGGATGCGGAGCGCATGCTTTCATCGGACAACTTCGTAGCCAGTAACGCACATTGTAAGTTTGTTGGAAACGTTCGGATAGGATGAGTAATATAATTGAGAATACAATCGCTTTGTGATGGCCGTCAGTGCAAGCGTTGCCAGCAACGTAAATTAAAAAATGTTGCAAAATGCTTTTTTCACGCTGACACTTGATGTTCGTAATACGGATTACATCAAGAACTCGGCATGGAAGACAGTTTCAAATCAGCAGAGTCGATCGCGCGTTTCGAAGAGGATTTCGCCAAACGTTCGCAGGCGCGCGCCAAAGCGAAGGCGCGGCGTCGCGAGCGCGACGGCTGTGATTTCGAGGCCTGCGACGGCATCGAGAGGCTCGTTGAAGTCGCGATCGTTCGCCGCGACATCATCGCCCGGCGCCTCGCGATCGGCTTCGAGTGGCGCGGCGGCTTCGTCGGAGACCACTTCGTTCATCCGTTCGTCGAGGCGGGCCTGCGCTCCAATGACGAGGACGCGCACGTGCTCCGGCGTTTCGTCGCCGCGACGCCCAAGCCGCGTCGTGGCGACGGGGGGCTGATGTGCGGCCCGACCAAGGGCCAGCTCCTGTCTGCGGATGCCAAAATCCTCGGTCTCGACGAAGCCTATTTCGAATTGAATCGAACAATGCGGATTGGCTGGAGAATCGACCTGGACGCCGATTTTGCGTCATGGGACGCATTGCGAACGGGGCTTGAATCTCTCGTCGCTCAACGTCGTCTGCCGTGCCTTCCCCACGCCGCAGTCGGACGCTCTTGCCCAACGACAGGCAAGATCACGCACCCCCATCTGTGGTGGCTGCTGCCTTACGGCGCCGCCGTCTGGTTCGACGAGGCCGATCCACGCTGCAACCCGAAGCAGATCGCTTTCTTCAAGGGCGTCGTCGGCGGCTGCACGGCTGTTCTTCTTGAGCTTGGCGCCGATCCGACGGCATGCCTGCTCCCGCTCAAAGGGAAGTCGCCGCTGTCGCCTGTGTGGGACAGCGTCATCTGGAATCAAACCGACTTCCCCACGCTGGCGGATTGGGCCCGCCACGTCGACACACGCGCGAAGCTTTCCACCCTGTCGCGCGCCGCCGCGCAGCGCGACTCGGGCCTGTCGGGGGCGGGTTCGAATGGGACGTTCCTGGCTCTCCAGCGCCTTGCTTTCGACGCCCTGCGCGCCATGGCCGAGGTCGGCGATCCGGATTACCTTGCAGCTCTCGACGACCGCCCCGCCTTGAGCCGCCTGCTGATAAACCGCAGTCGCCACGATGTCGCCGCGACAGCGGCGACGCGGGAGGACAGAAAACGCGCCTTCGCGATTTTCATCCACGTTGCGCGCTACGCAGCCGAGGCGTGGAATCCAAAGCCGAATTGCCGCGCCGTTGATCGCGGCGCCTGCGCCGCCGATGTCGAGGGCCTGCCCAAGCATGCTCGCCAACGAGTCGGCGCGCTCTACGCCGCAGCCGTGAAGTCGGAAACGACCAGGCGCCGGATTCGCGATGCCTATCAGGGACTTGCGAACATCGGCGCCGGCACGCCCACTCCGGCCTGCGTCGCGGGCTTCCTCAAGCTGACGGATCGGCCTCTCAGCGAAAAAACCGTTCGCCGTCAATGGCTCGCCGCCATCGGCGACATCGCGTCCGGACATTAGGTGTTAGATCCCCGGCATCCGAATTTTTGGCGCCGGGAGAAAATCAGGAGCAGGAAGACGTGAAGGTCCATCTCGACAGCGGAAAAGCAGAGCTTCTATCAACGTATTGCGCCGCGCGCGCCGAGGGCGCCGTTGTCGGCGAGGACGAGACAAGGTTGCTGCCGATGTTCGGCCCCGCTGGGCGGATCGGCTTTGCTGTCGCATTAGCAACCCACGACTCCAGCACGGCGATCGGTCACGCGCCGTCCCGCTGTCAAAAACGTTGGATCGTAATGAGGCAAGTCCACGGTTCGCGGGAGGTGCGTCGCATATGGCGGTTCAGGATGGCGCGCGCCGCGACATTCTCAAAGCGGAAGTTGGCCGGCCCGAGGAAGAGCAGGTCCGAACTGTCTCGTCAGGGAGGCCCGGGGCCGCCAAAACCCGAGCAAACTTCTGTATATACAACGCCTATGAAATCATCGACAAAACATATGAAGGTCAGTCACATGCTCAACCCAGATGAAAAGGAACGTTCAACCACCTTGCCTCCGATCCGCATACCCTGCGACCTGCTCGCGGCGGTTCGGCTGAAAGTTCATCGTGAGGACGAGACGATCAGTCAGGTCGTGAGGCGGGCGCTCAGGGCCTACGTGGCGGGCGCATCGCAAGGAGACTTGTTCGATCCCAAGCCCAATACGCGCAAAACCCGCAAGTCCAAGTGAGGCAAATGCAGCGCGAGCCTCGGCATTGTGCCGCCACATCAAAAGGCGACGAGGCTGAAGACAACACGCCAGATACTTCCTCGGCCCGAGGCTTTGCCCGGAGAAGAGACCAGCCAAAACAAGAAGGCGCAGACATCGAGAACTCCGCGCCTTATTCATGCCTCTTGGCAGTTCGGGTCAGTCCGCGGAGATTTCGCCAAAAAATATCCCGTAGTGCCAGGTCAACAATTTTGAGCATGGCGCTCTTCATCTCCGTGACGGCGACGACGCGCCAGCTCGATCAGCGCGGCTTTCAGGGCGGGATTGGGCGATGCGAAAAGCCGACGGCGGCCCCGGCTGTCGGCGACAGGGATTCGGTCGATCGTCGCAAAAATGTTTTTCGCCCAAATGTTCGCCCAGTGTTCGCCTTGCTCGCCGAAATAAACTCGGATTGGCCCGAGTTCCCACGCCATCAACGTTCCAGAGCGGTTGAATATTGGGCGTATCCGCGGCTCTTTAAGTCCAGCCGCGCCTGCAAGCGAGTCCCAATCGGTCACTGAATACCTCCTTCATTTTGACATCTTAATTGCGATCGCTTCAATCTCAAGAACGAATCGGCGACGCAAAATCAATTTCTGATTATTTTATACATTTGTCTATATTTTGAATTTCGAAATTGTTTTTTCTCTTTCCGTATTACGGCGACATTGATCAATTCTGAGCTATGATTCAGATTTACGGAAGCGAAGAAAGCCAGCAATGGGATGTATTACACATCCAGGCCGGCCAGAAGGAAGCCTCCGTGGACCACCAATACACTCCTGACGCTTTGTGCGCCGGCGGCAAAGCAGATAGCGCCGGCGA
Source organism: Rhodoblastus sphagnicola (assembly GCF_002937075.1). Lineage (GTDB taxonomy): Bacteria > Pseudomonadota > Alphaproteobacteria > Rhizobiales > Beijerinckiaceae > Rhodoblastus > Rhodoblastus sphagnicola. The sequence continues at coordinate 36,095 of NZ_NHSJ01000069.1, read as the reverse complement.
CGCGACTTGCTCCCGCGCCCCGCCATCGCGGGAGTCGCTCGCACGCCAGCCAATGTCAGTTCGCCTTTCCGAAAGGGAGTTCCTGTCGGTCATTGCCGCAGCGAAGGCATGTGGCCGGGCTCCGAGCGTTTTCGTCCGGAACGCGGCGTTGTCGGCGGCAGGGCGTCCCCTGCCGCCCGCAGTCATGCGACGAGACGCCTTGGCTCAGGAGACAGCGCGAGCGGTCGGGAAACTCGGTCAGATCGGCAATTTGCTCAACCAGGTCGCCCGGGTCGCAAATGCGACTGGGCGTCTCGCCTCGGCGGATGCAACCTACGCTTACGAACGCGTCGCAAGAGAACTGGCGGCGATCCGACAGGTGCTGCTCGAACAAGACGGACGCGGTCGTGAGTGATCATTACGTGCACGCCCCATGGACGAACGGGGGGAGATGCTCGTCGCCTCGCCGCCCATCTGTTGAAATCCTCCGGCCAGACCGTTCGCATAGCCGCGTCGTCGGGAGCGTCTCCGATTCTGCCGCTGACGGAAATTCTAGGCGACTTGCGATCCTCGCTGGTTCTATCGCGGAAAGCCACCATAGGCTTCCATCATTTGACGTTGAATCCTTCCTGCCCATGGCCCCCGAGTCAGCGAGACGAGGCGTTTCGGCGAGTTCTCGCAGAACTGGGGGCGGACGATCATGCATGGGTCGCGGTGGAACACACCGACAAGCCAAGAGCGATGCAGGGCGGGGCGGCGACGCATTGGCATCTTGTTATCGCGCATGTCGGCGCCGACGGCAGGGCGATCGATGCGCGTGGCTCGTTCGCAAGATTGGAAGCGGTCGCCCGCACATGCGAGTTCGACTTCGGCGAACCTTTGACCCGTTCGCGCCGCACCGATGCTGTCACGCGGCATTTGACGCGCATGGGGCGACAAGATGTTGCGATCGCGCTGGATGCGGCTGGACCGGCTTCAATCTTGCCCCGCAGCGCGATGTCGTCGGCAAGTCGTCAGCGTGCGGCCCGGGAGGGGCTCGATCTGCCGGCGGCGCGGGCCGCAGTTCGCGCCGCATGGGGATCGACGAATCTCGTCAGTGCGCTAGCGGCGGAAGGCTTGCGTTTGGGCTGGGGCGATCGTCGACCGATCCCGATCGTAAGGACGGCAGATGGGGCCGCCATCGGCGCGCTGGACAGGTTGGCCGGCGTCACACGACAGGCCGCCATTTCAAGGCTGGAGGCTGAGATGGCGCGGCCAAAGAATAGGAAGGAAGACACGAATGAGCGAAAAAATGAGTCCCGCAGACGAAGCCCCGCTGCTCGTCCGGCACGGAAAGAAGATTTGGCGCGACGTGGTCGAGACGAAAGCGACGGCGGAGACGATACTGGGTCTGATGGCGCCGGCGGAAGAATCGCCTGTCCTCGATTTGCTGGTCCGGATCGACGCCAAACTCGACACGCTGTTGTTGATCCTGCTGCCGCCCACCGCCGGAACCAGCGAGCGTTAATCGAGCTACAGTTGGCCGATGCGGTGGCGCGGCGCCGCGCCCGGAATGGGCGCACGATAGCCATCGACGTCGAGCAAGCGAAAGCAGCGTTGTGGCGGCGGCTTTTCGGCGCCGACCTGTCGCCGGCCCTCATCTCCGCGCTTTGCTATATCGACGTGCAAGAGCGGCTGATCAAACTGACGAATGGAGGATGGGTTCGCGATGAGGGCGACCGAATTCTTGCGTCGGGCGCCGATCAGCAAGTCGTCGCGATGCTCGTCGCGGCGGCGCAAGCGAAGGGCTGGAGCGCAGTTAAAATCTGGGGCGACGAGGATTTCGTGCGCGAGGCGCGGCGCCAGTTTGAAGCGGCGGGAATTCCCGTCACGGTGATCGATCCGCCGCCCGATTGCAAGGTCGAGCCGACCGAACCGCCGCCTGCACGCGCCCCCGCCGAGATTGTCGCGGAATTCCAGCGCCGCCGCGCGTCCGCCGAAGCCCGCCTTGCGGAGATCCGGTCGCCGATGGCGCCGCCACCTTCCCTTGTTGCAGCCCGTGAAGCAGAACAATTAACCAATCAGGCGTGCAGCGATCTCAGGCGCGAGCGAAACGCCCGCAGGCACGAACGCGACGCCGCTGAAGCGGCGCTGGAATCGGCCGGAATTTTTAGCCGTGGCGCCGCTCGGCGTCGGCTGAACGTGGCGCAAGGTGAATTCGAAGCCGCACACGACGCTTTTCGGGACGCCTTCAATCGTCATGCTGAGACCAAGGCGACAGTCGATCAACTTCAAAAAGACTTTGACAGGGCCGAACGACGGCGCCGGGTCGACCGCGCAATCGACGAAAACAAAGCGCAGGCGGAAGCCGTCTTCGCGCTAGAATGCGAAGGGGTCGCATCCGAATCGACAGAAATCGCCGCCAAAGGCCGGGAAGCTGTCGAGGCCGCCGCGCGGGCGCGGCTTGCGGCGCGCGGCGGTGATCAGACGCAGCCTGACTTGGGCGCCGCCCCTGAGGATGACGCCAGCCTCTCAACGATGAAGCTGTAAACGCGCATTTGGCGGCGCCGGCCATTATGTTCGGGGACATTCGGCGCCGGGCGGATCATCACCGCTTCGGCTTGGCTTCCGTCAGGCTCCAGAAGCCGGATTTCCGGCCATGGTTTTTTCGCAGGTCGACCACATAGGCGGCGTGGTCCGCGATCTCGCCCCAGTGCACGATTTCAGCGGCGAGCGTTTCCAGTTGCGCCAGATAGCGCGCGCCGTGGCCATAGGCTTGCGACTTGCCCCGCTTGAGGATGGCGTCGAGCAAAGCGCGATACAGAACGCTTGCCGCCAGCGGAAATTTCTCTTCCAGCGCGGAGGCCGAACAGCCCAAGGCGCCATAGTGCTGGCCGTCCCATTGACCGTCCCTAGCCTCCACCAGCCGGGCCGCGCGGTCGAGCTGCGGCCATGCGATGAAGAAGGAAAGCGCCGAGTAAAGCTGGCGGCTATCCTCCACATGGGCGAAGGCGCGGGCGAGTTCGTCATCCTCCTCGAAATCGCCGAGTTTTTGCAGGTAGTCGCGCAGCGGCGCCGGATCGAGCGTCGCCTCGAACGCCTGCCAGCGCAGCGCCTGCGCCGATGTTTTGTCGCCCCGGGCTTCCAGAATTCGCGCCTCCAGGGCGACCCGCTCGACGTCATGGAGCCGCCTGATCCGGCCCTCGGCGATGTCGGCGGTCGCGGCATAGGCGACGCCGCCCCTGTGTTCGCGGCGCGCCCAGTCCAGCGCCTCGTCCAGCCGTCCCGCCGCCAAGAGCTTTTCCGCCGCGCGAAGCGGGTTCTGGCTCCATGCGGGCCGCTGCGCCTCCAGAATGAGAAAGGCGTCGAGATCGCCGCGCGCCTCGGCGACGGCCTGCCGCACCCTGACGAAGCGATCCTCGGCGCCCGCCTTCGCCAGTTCTCTGTCCCATGCCGCGAGCGCCGGCGCCGGCAGCAGCGGGGCGATGGCGATGGCGATTTCGGCGCCGAGACCATGGGTGTCGAGGTCTAGGCTTTTGGTCAGCCGCTTGGCGAGGCCGGCGCGTTCGTTCTCGGTGAGCTTTTGCGCCAGTTCCGGCGCCGCCTTGGCCGCGCGCCAATAGACGTCCTGAATTCGCCCGCTGGAATCGTCGATGCGCTCAAAAACCTTGGCGTGGCTGTCGATGAAGCGCAGCAGGCGCTCCAACGCCAGCGCCGCGTCGGCCTGCGCCAGTTCCTTGACGATGGTTTCCACCGTGGCGGCGAGGTCGGCGGCAAAGTCCTTTTCCTTCTCCCACGCCACCATGGCCCGCCCCTTTTCCAGCGCGGAAAGGCGGCGGTCGATCAGGGCGGCCACCGCCTCAGGGCCTTTCGCGCCCGCCAGAGCAGCATTGGCCTTTTTTCGGAAAGGGGCGTTGGTCCGCGCCTCATCAAGGATGAGTTGCGCCAGTTTTTCGGCGCCGAGCGCGACGAGGTTTTCCAGAGTGAGGGAGGTTTTCGCCATGCGCGGCCCGCCCTACGCCGTCATGCCGGTTTTGGGTTTTCTTTTTCGCCCGCGCGCGTTGCCGTGCGCGGCGGATGCGGTCTTGATCCGCGCCAGCAGTTTTTCCGCAGGTTCGTCCTCGCGGTTTTGGGGGACGAGTTCGCCGCGAAATGCTTTGGTCAGGATGGCCTGATCCAGCCGCGTCAGAAGTCTTGACGCGGAGGCGGCGTCGGCGGCGATCCGGTCTATTTTTTGAAACGCGGATTCGATGCGGCGGACGATTTCGGCTTGTTCCCCTTTGTCCACCACCGGAACTTGAAGGCGCAGGAGCCGTCCCTTGTTCAAAATTGGCAATGTCGTCGCCGACGCATTCGTGAGCACTTGGCTCTTGAATTGAGGCGCATTGACAATCCAGAAGAGCCATTCAGCGATGACGGCCTCGCTCGGAACGAGCGCATTGATCTGCTGATTGGTGCAACACGCGACGCGGGCTAAGCCAGCCTTTCCGATGGTTGCGCCGATGCAGGTCAACAAAGTCGATCCTGCTGGAACACACCGCCCACGTCGAGCGCCCTCGTCGGTCAGTGTTTCTCGACATTCACGAACTTGATACCCTACATCAAGGTCCGTCGGCTTGAAAAACGGGATATTGCCGCCAAAGAACAGTTCACGCTCGGCTGTTGGCGGCGTCGTTCCCGTCACAACATCTGCAATCTGGCTAACTTCAATCAGTTCCAGAGGGCGTCGCAGCTCTATCGTTGACAGCAGCAACTCACCATCAAACGCCTTTTCCAAGATCGCCTGTTTGGCGCGGGCGACGAGGGCGGGGATGCGGTCGAGATCGGCGCGGGCGCGTTTCGCCCTTGCGTCCAGCGCATCCAGTTTGGCGACGATCCGGCGTTGTTCGGCAAGTGGGGGGAGCCTTACCTCATGACCAAGAATATCGTTCCGCGATAGGCCCGGAATATCGCCGCGCGCCGACCGAACAATTTCTTGAATGTTGTGTTTGAGTGCGAGGCGGACGAAGTCACGATCGACGCCCTTTGCGGACTCAAACGCATACACGTCGCGCCCTATGGCGCAGGCGATGCCGGGAAAGAGCTTTCCGACACCGGCACCCTTAACAGTTATGAAAATGCAGCCATCTGGCACCACCTTTTGTGGTGATGTTGTCCATTTGCCTTGATGCAGACGGGTTCCGTCCCATTGTTCGGGACCAGTGACATACAGCGTGCCCTGACCGGTCAAGTTTACAGTCGCCGAGGCCGGGGACTGACCACAGTGCAGCTGACCGATTAAATCGAGGGATATTTCCTTCCACCCCGCCGGCAGCCCGCTCATTTCTCATTCATTTCGGTCGCGTTCCAGTTCTAGCTTCGCTGATCAATGCGCCGCGTTTGTCGTTTTCGGCGGTTCTGACATAATCCGGCCATCGGCATCAACAAGCACGACTTTTCCTTCCCGAAGAGTAGCAAGAGGTCGGCCAGTGCGACGCGAGTCCTCCAGCAGGGCTTGGCCGGCGGCTTCGATGCCTTGCTTGATGCCCTCCATCAGCGAGGGCGGCGTGCGCTGCGTCATGGTGTTTGCTCCTGAACCCGACGCCAAAGCTCGGAATCGTGAAGGGTGACGGCGCCGGCGCGCTTTTCGATGATGAACCGCGCGGGCGAAACTTCCGCGTCGAGAATAGCGCCGTCTTCGGCCATCGGCCAATAGAGGTCCAGCAGATTGCGCCATCCGGCGCCATGGCGGCGGCGTATGACGTCGGGCGGGATGTCATGGCCGCCCTCGCCGACCCGCTGGGCGACGCGGGCCATGGCCAGTTCGGGCGAACGCAGCCACAAGAACAGCAAGGTGAAGCGATAGCCGAGGCTTTGGCATCGGCGGATCAGGGCGGCGTGGCCGCGCCCCGCGCAGGTGGTTTCGAAGGCGAAGGAGGCGCCGGCGCCGATCAGATGTTCCATCCGCTCCAGCATGACGCGTCCCGCCACCAGCGCCGCGCCGTCCGGATTGAACGGGGACAGCCCCTTGGCGATCTCGTCGGCGTTGACGAATTCGACGATACCGGTGAAGCGCGGCAACAAAACCTTGGCGGCGGTGGTCTTGCCGGCGCCATTGGGGCCGCCGATGACAAGCAGCTCCCTCATGCGACGGGATCGCTGGCCAGTTCCTCGCCCAGCGCCTCGATTTCCAGCAGCGCGCTTTTCAGATGCCCCATCAGCGCGTCAATCAGTTCCTCCGGCTCGGTCAGCGTATCTTCGGCGTCATTGGAGGTGTCGCGCAGCCAGGTGACGTCGAGATTGTCGCCACGGGCGGCGATGAATTCCCGTGTAAAACAGCGGAAACGGCCTTCCTCGCCCTGATCGACGCGGGGCGCGCGGCCCAGCGGATCGGCGCCGAAGGCTTTTTCGAAATCGGCAAAGGTTTCAAGCGTCAGCGGACTGGTCTTGCCGAAGGCCGGCATGTTGGCGCGCAGGTCGTAAATCCAGACGTTTTGGGTCTCGCCGCTGTCGCCAATCCCCTTGGTGAAGAAGATGACATTGGTCTTCACGCCCTGAGCATAGAAAATGCCGGTGGGCAGGCGCAGGATCGTGTGCAGGTCGCAGCGGTCCATCAACATGCGCCGCAGATCGCGCCCGCGCCCGTCTTCAAACAGCACATTGTCGGGCACGACAATGGCGGCGCGTCCGCCGGGTTTCAGGCAGCGGAGGCAATGTTCGACGAAGGGAAGCTGATAGGAGGAAACGGCGGCGGTCACTGTGAGGTCGTCGCGGGAAGGCCGCCCGCCAGCCGGGCCGAACGGCGGATTGGTGAGGATGAGATCGGCCTTTTGCAGTTCGGCGCCGTCGGGCGAAAGGGTGTCGCCGAGGCGGATGTGCCAAGAGTCGATCCCGTGCAGGAACAGGTTCATCAGCAGCAGGCGATAGACGCCCTCCACGTTCTCCATTCCATGCAGGGCGTGGTGGATCTGGAATTTCTGTTGCGCGGATGGGAGGTCGAAGTAGCCGTCGGTGGACGCCTTCATGAATTGGTCAGCGGCGATCAAAAAGCCGCCGGTGCCCGTGGCCGGGTCTTGAATCGTCTCGCCCGCCTTGGGCTGCATCAGCCGCACCAGAAGGTCGATCAGCACGCGGGGCGTAAAATACTGGCCGGCGCCGCGCTTGGTTTCCTCGGCGTTTTTCTGCAACAGGCCTTCGTAGAGGTCGCCGAAGGAGTCGCGCGCCTCGCTGAACCAGCGCAGGTCGTCGATGGCGGCGACCAGCTTGTCGAGATTGACCGGCTCGCGGATGAAGGTGGCGGCATTGGCGAAAACCGCCTGCACCGTGCGGTCGAGGCGTTTTTCCGGATCGCCGAGATCGGCGAGGATGCGGCGATAGAGCGCCAGCCGTTTGATGCCCTCCTCGGCGACAAGGTCGCCCCAGCGGGCGCCAGCAGGAATCTTGCCGTCCTCGCGCTTTTGCTCCGCCATCATCTTGAGAAACAGCAGATAGGTCAGCTCTGTGACATATTGCTGGTAGGTGATGCCGTCCTTGCGGAGAACCGCGCAGAGCCGCCAGAGTTTTTGGACGAGATCGGCAGAGGGGTTCATGGACGCTTCCCGAATCGGCCGCCTAGCTGGCGCGGCCCCAGATCGCTTCGTTAAGGTCCGCCAGCACATCCTGCAAGCCGTGGCCGAATTCGGCATCGACGGTTTCAAAGCCGCCCTGCGCCGCGAAGGCCGGCTCGGCGAGGATGGCGCGGTCGCCGACGGGTTGTTCTTTCAGCACGCGCCCGATGCGCCGCAACCATTGCTTCTGTTTCTGGGTCCATGGCTTTGAGGCCTCGATCCGGGCGAGCGCCGAATCGACACGGGCGGCATAGGGAACGAGCGGGTCGCCGATCGCCGCCTGTCGGACAAAGCCGATGATGTGGGCGGCGATGTCGGCGTTGCGGGCGCGGCCATAGGCGCGGCGCAGCTTGGCTTCGGAAAAGCCGTGGTCGTCAAGTTCGGCGGCCAGCGCCTTCAGCTCCATTCGCGTGAGTTCGCGGGGCTTTTGCGTGGCCGCGATCATCGCAGCCGACATGTTCATGTTCTCGCGCACGAACCGCTCGAAGGCGGAGATATAGTCTTCCGGGCTGGCGGCGCCCTCGAACACATCCTCCACGGACACCAGTTCGTCGGCATGGGTGGAGATGTAAATCCCCCCGTCGGCGCCGGCCCGCCGGGCGCCCGAGGCGATGGCGAGAGCTGACGACTGGCTTTGCAGCAGGGCCGCAGCCTCATGAGGCGCCGCCGCACGCAAGCGGGTGAGAAACTCTTCGGGCGTTGCGCCGGCAGCGCGGGAAAAGGCCTCGCGCTGCGGCTCGGTGAAATGGCGCATGGCGCGGCGCAGGCGCACGACGATCTGATCGCGCACGAAAACGCGGTCCTCGTCGGTGGGCGCCCGCAAGAAATCCGAGACGAGGGTTTCCAGCGACACATTGGCGTCGACGACGACCGGCCTCATGTCGGTGACGGCCTGCAAATTGGCGTAGATGTCGACGGCGTCGAAAATACGAAAAACCTCCTTGCCGATCTCGTCGCATTTCCGCGTCGCCCGTCCGATCATCTGGTCGTAGAGGATGCGGCTGTTGACCCGACGGACGAAGACCAGATTGCAGACGACGGGGACATCGACGCCTGTGGTGAGCAGATCGACGGTGACGACATATTTTGGCCGAGGGTCGTTGCGGTAGGCGAGGATGAGGTCGCCGGGCCTGTCGACCTTGCCGGTGATTTTTTGGACGAGGTCGTGCGGCTGCGGGCCGTATTCGGTCTCCAGCGCCTTGCGAAGCTGATCGACAAGCGTGTCGGCGTGGTCATCGCGGGCGGCAAAAAGGAGTGTTTTGCCGGGGGCCGAGGGCGGAATTTCCAAGGCGACGGCCTCAGCGACGACGCGGTTGAACTCGGTCGAATAGACCCTTTTGTTGAATTCCTGGATCTCAAAATCGACCTGATCCGGCATTTGGAAAAGGTCGATCTGGCCGTTGCGGGGATCGATGATTTCGACTTCGTCGCCCTCCGAAAAGGTGATGCCGGCGACAGCCAGGGCGGTCTTGATGCGACGCGGCGGGGCATGGTCGATGAGAAAGCCATCGACCACGGCCTGCCGGTAACTGTAGCGATAGACGGGGGCGCCAAAGATTTCGGCGGTGTGCAGGGCCGGCGTCGCGGTCAGCGCGATCTTGATCGCGTCGAAATAGTCGAGGACGCGGCGGTATTTTGAGAGGTAGTCCTCAAGCGAGCGGAATTCGAGGTCTTCCTCGCGCAGCTCGGCGTCGAGCGTATAGCCACGATGCGCTTCATCCACGACGATGCAGTCATAGGTTCCCGGCGAGGGCCGCTCTTCGATTCCTTCGGCTGAGATGACCCGCTTGACCATAGCCTGCACCGTGGCGACGTGGACGCGGGTTTCCTTGGCCGGCAGCTTGGTGTCGAGGCCGGCGACAGTGTAGCTCTCATCGAATTTGAGCAGACCCTCAAGTTCGGTGTTGGCGAGGGCGCGCAGGGTTTGTTTGCCGAGTTCGTTTCGATCGACCAGAAACAGGATGCGGCGGAACCGCTTGTGCTTGAGCACGCGATACATCAGGGCGATGCAGGTGCGCGTTTTGCCCGTCCCCGTGGCCATGGCGACGAGAATTTCGCGCTGGCCGCGCCCGAGCGCCCCCTCGATCGCCTTGATCGCCTCCTGCTGATAGGGACGAATGCCGGCATAATCGAAGGATTCGGCGGCGAGGCCGGAGCCGTCGACCGACTGCGCCATTTTTTCCCTGAGATCTTGCGGCGTGAACCAGTCGCTCAGGGCCAAGGGCAGATTGGCGGCGCGGCGGGCGTCGCGGAACCAGACACCGGATTTCGTCAGCATCTGCTTCACATAGGGGCGACCGTTGGTGGCGAAGACAAAAGGAACGCCGCCGGGCGCGTCCCCCGACAGCGCCAAGGGCAGGCGATGTTCGTCAGCCAGCTTGACGCTCTTGGCATAACGTTCAGTCTGGATCAGGACGCCGGGAACATCGGTCTTGCCGCGCTTGGCTTCGATCAGGCCGACGCAATGACCATCGAGAAAGAGGGCGTAATCGACAGGGCCGGTGGCCGTCGGCCATTCGGCGATGGCTAAGGCAGGCGCTGAATCCGGACGGATTCCTGCGCCATGGCGTAGGCGCGCCGAATCCACAGTCCAGCCGGCTGCGGACAGCTTGGCGTCGATGAGGACGCGGGTGTCGGCCTCATCGAGTTCGATTTTCGCGTCGGCGGTCTCGGCCTGCTGCGCCTGCTGCGCCAAGTCGGCGGGCGTCTGGCTTTGCGCCTCGGCCCTCAGGCGGTCCAGTGAGCGCTGAACTTGGTCGCGGGCTGCGGCCTCTTCAGCGGCCAGTTGCTCCCATTGGAAGCGCTCTTCGGCCTCGCGCTGGGCCAAGGCCTCGGCGTCAAGGCGACCGCGCGCGGATTCCTCGGCTACCCGCCGCGCCTTTTCCGCCGCGTTTTCGGTCGCGGCGAGTTGGTCGCGCAGCCGGGTGATTTCGTCGGCCAGTTCTGCTTTCGAGTCTTTCGGCGGTTCAGGCGGGCGAAAGGCGTCGGCCTCGAAGTCCCGGTTCGGCCCATAAGCGCGCAGGAACCACACGCCAAGTTGGCGCGCGACCTTCAGCCCGGTCAAGGCCTGCTGCGGTGTGCCGAGGTTTTCGTGGACGGCGGCGTTGCCGTATCGGCGAAGGAAATGGAAGACGTCTGCCGCCTGCTTCGGAAGCTTGCCTGCCTGTTGCAGGCTGCGAAGGGTCTCGTCGAAATTGGCGCGAGCGTCGAGGGCGAGGCCGTTTCGGGCGGCGAGCGATTTCGCCATGTGCTCGGCGAATTGCCGCAGTTTTCCCAACGCGGTGGGCGCGTCCTCATGGAAGGCCCACTCGGCGAGGGCGCCCAGACGGGCGAGGTCCGCGTCAAATGACGTCAGGAAATCGAAGTTGCGAGAATTCGGGCCCACAATGGCCGCCTGGTTGATTTCGAACGCGCGCATATTGGCTCAAGCTCAGGCGTTCGGCAACGTCTGCCATTTCGTGCGGTCGGACGGGGGCCACGGCGCCGGGCGCGGCGAATATGTCATCGCGAGGACTTCATGAGCCAGCGGAATGCAGGGCGGCGTCATGGTTTCCGCCGGCAGCGAACGCGTATGGCCTGATATGGGGAAATTGACCGCCCCAGCCGCGCGGATCAACCCGGCTCGCTTCCTCCCGTCGTTCCGCCGGTCGTGCAGCTCCGCCCCGCACGCGGCGCGCCGAAAGCGCGGGGTTTGATCGCCCGGCCACTTGGTCCGGTCCGCATGTCCCCATCAGGCCGCACACGCGGCCCGCACGCAAGGGGACCACGATGAAAGCCCAGCATTTCGACGTCCATCAAAGCATCACGGACACGATCATCGCCGCGATCGAGCGCGGCGCCGGCGAGTTCCGGCTGCCATGGCATCGGTCGGCAGGGAACGCCATGCGCCCAACCAATATCGGCTCGAAAAAGCGGTACAGGGGCGTGAACGTCGTCACTCTCTGGGCGATCTCCGACCAGCATGGCTATTCCTCGGGCTGCTGGGGCACTTATCGCCAATGGGCGGAGGCCGGAGCCCAAGTCCGCAAAGGCGAAAAGGCGGCGTATGTGGCGTTCTACAAGGAAGTCGTGGTCACCGACGAGGAAGACCGGCGCGAGACGCGCCTCATCGCTCGCGCGAGCCCGGTCTTTGCGGCAGAACAGGTGGACGGCTACGCATCCAATTCAGACGCGCCGACGCCTCCCATGTCGCCGATCGAGCAAGCCGAAGCCTTTGTCTCCCGCACAGGCGCGGTGATCGAGCATGGCGGCGACCGAGCTTTCTACCGCCCGGCAACCGACCAGATTGTCCTGCCGGCCCGCGAAGTCTTCGTCGGAACGCCGACGATCTCCCCGGCGGAAGCCTATTACGCGACGGCTTTTCATGAACTGACCCATTGGACAAGCCATGAAAGCCGTTGCAACCGCCTGCTTGGCCGGCGCTTCGGCGACGCAGCCTATGCGGCGGAAGAGTTGATCGCTGAACTCGGCGCCGCATTCTTGTGTGCCGACGCGGGCGTCAGCGCTGAGCCCCGTGTCGATCACGCGCAATATCTCGAACATTGGCTGCGGCTTATGAAGGGCGACAAACGCGCCATCTTCACCGCCGCCGCAAAGGCGAACGAGGCGGTTGCCTATATGACGGCCTTGCAAGGAGGGTGAGTTTCATCACCCCACCGCAACGGCTCACTCCTTGAGGTACGACAGCGCGGTGGACGCTGGTGTGGGAGAGGGGAATCGAACCCCTCCTACGGTGCTCTCGGAAGCTAATGAGGCAAGCAGCCAAAGCTCTGTTATTTGCGTGGATCGACGCACCCCGACAGGGCCCACAACACCGTGCGCTTCACCTTGCACATTGAACGTGATGCTTGCTTCCATGTGAGCCTCCATTCTTACGAATGTGAGCCCCCCGTGGTGCGCCGCCCACGCTATAACAGCGGCAATTATGCTTCCCTTTAGCTTTTTTCCCGAGCTGTCCTTGCGAGCAGGATGATGCGTTATTCCGAACTTTGCAACAGCCTCAGCCGATCGCCCCAGCATGTGCAAAAATCAAGACTTTTGCAACAAATCCCCATTCCATGTTTCGCAAGCGTTTCGGATGTGCAAAAGTTTGTTGCGAAAGTCTTACGCTTCGCTATCGTCTTCTCATGGCAATTTTCGGTTATGCGAGAGTTTCGACGGACGGCCAGAGCTTGGAAGCTCAGGTGGAATCATTGTGCGCGGCCGGCGCTGAGAAGGTGTTTCGGGAAACAGCCAGCGGCAAAGAGACTGATCGTCGCCAGTTGGCCAGGGCGGTAAAGTCCTTAGCCAAAGGCGATACTTTGCTCGTTACTCGGCTCGACCGGCTCGCGCGCTCGACCCGGGATTTGTTGAACATCCTTGATGCCATAGGGAACGTTGGCGCGGGATTTCGATCGTTAAGTGACACATGGGCCGACACGACGACCCCACATGGCCGCTTGATGTTGACAGTTTTAGGTGGCCTTGCCGAATTCGAGCGCGAGTTGATTCGCGCTCGGACCGGCGAGGGGCGCGAACGCGCCCAAGCACGCGGCGTTCATATGGGCCGCCCTCGCAAGCTCACCCGCCATCAACGCGCGGAAGCGCTGGCGGCACTGGCCGAAGGCACGGCCACGCAGGCAGATCTCGCACGGCGATTCAACGTCGATCGAAGCACAGTTTCGAGGCTTCGCTCATGACAAGACCGGAGTTCGGACGCATGTCTGCGTGCAATTCGAATCTGTTTGAATGCGACGTTGCCTCGGGTTTTATATGCGCGGCACTGACCAATAAGACACGAAAATCTTCATTCGGTCACAGGGCGTAGCCAAGCCAAACGATCCACACATATCAGCTTGGCAATGATGCTGACTATCAACAATAAAGCAACGGGGAAACAATGTTTGAGGATGTTTGTTACAAAAAATCTTTTCTTACCGAGGTCGTCGCCAGAATCGATTTCGTTTCTCCCGTCGCAGCCTTGGAAAAGAATATTCCTGCAAAGGCGATTAAAAAAATCGGGCTCTATTTTCCAATCGCAGAGCCAATTGAATCTATTTCACAGCATATTGAGTTGGGCGTAGACGGAGGGGTAAAGCAAAAAGAAGTTCGCGGAAAGCAATGGAATTTTTTTGGAAAGCAGCGCGAAAAACAACTTACCATCGAGTCGAGCGCAATATTTGTGCGATATACGAAATATCGGCGATTCGAGGATCTCAAAGCGGAATTTCAAGAATCTATTGGGACAATAGATCAGGCAGAACCCGGAATTATAGCTCAACGGTTTGGACTCAGGTACGTTAATCAATTTGAGTTTGACGATTTAACCATTTCAAGCATTGGTAAATATTTTGACGAATCTATTATAGGTAGCTTACCATTCAATTTATATGCTGCCAATATTACAAGAAATTTTCACGTTGTGGAATTGAAATTTGACGACATCGACGTGCGTTTCCAGTTTGGATTTCCAAATTCTGATTATCCGGCAATCATGAGGCGACCTATGTTTGTCATAGATATTGATGCGTATGCACAAATTATACATCCTATTAGTGAGTCTATTCAATATATTGAATCTGCACATGAACGAATTCAGGAACTTTTTGAGAAAAGCATTACAGAATCGCTTCGGAGTAAGATGAATGGTCGAAAATAACCCTCTTTTAGGCAACTCTTATGTTTCTGGTGTCTCTGCTACTTCGGCTTCATCTCCCGTTGTCCGCGAGAATCCGCCTGTTATCGCGCAGCCAAAGTTAGTTGAAATATCAAGCAAGAGCTTCAATATCGACGAAGGCCGCTACGGTTCGGGAAAGCCCCGGCGCATCATTATCAGGGGAAAGATTTCAAGTGACTAATATTCAGGTGAAGCGCAGGAAGCTGCCTCGCATAGCGCAAGGAGATATATTCCGTGATGTAGAATGTATTGAGCGCGTTTTAGAGGATCGCGGCATAATTGAAGTTTCGAAGGTCGTGTTTCCCTTGGCTGTGCTCATGACGCAAGATTGCGATCTTGAGCAAAATGCGAAATACAAACCCAAAAATCATAAGCCGCCTATAGATGATGATAAGCGTCTTTTTTCAGTGCTATTCGTTCCACTTTATAATGCCGAGCATGTTTTTCAAGGGGCTCATTTATCCGCCCTAAGTATGAATATGGCCCCAATCAACAAGAAAAAAACTCCAGGAACATCACTCATGCAAAATGAGCGTCCACGGTACCATTACCTCGAATTTCCACATGATGTTCCTATAGTCCCGCAAATTGCTGATTTCAAACATTACTTTTCTTCTCATATCAACTATGTGGAAGCGTTGCGCGCGAAACATTTCGTTTGCCGAATAACGGACCTTTTTAGAGAAGACCTGTCCCAGCGTTTCGCAGCTTATTTGGCTCGCATCGGTCTTCCCGAACTGAAGAAGGCACCTCCTTCGCAGCCGCCTCAACCATCTGGCGGCGTTATTTTGTGAGATAATACGCTTGCAGGAAAGTGATCACGCAGCGTGGCGGTCAACACCTCGCCAGTTTGGATTGCTGTGGGTCGATTTCACGACGCCGTCGAGACCTTCTTCGGTCTCCCGCCCTTCCGTACTTTTGACGCCATGGCCTCGAAATCCAGTCCCTTGAACACGGACCAGTCCACGGCCTCCATAAGCGGCAACTGAGCCAGCCTCTGGCATTCGGCTCGCGTAAGGGAGCGATTCGAGCCATAGTCGTCGTGCACGTCCATGCGCGTGCTCTGCCCCATCTGCTTGCGCCGCGTCTCGCCGTCGATCGCGGCGTCGACCATCGCGTCCTTGGCGCCGTGGCGCAAGGCGTGGGGGACTTCGATGTTGCAGCCGATGGCGCCGGCCTTTTTCAGCAGGCGACCGCACCGCTTTGACGCCGCGTCGGCAGGGTCCGCGCAGGCATGCAACTGGCGGAAGATGAACGCGTCCCCCTGCTCTTTGGCCCAGTCGGTGAAGCCGCATTCGTCCCACATCTTATGGAGAACAAAGAAATTCAGGCTGTCCGTCGTCTTGTATGGCGCGCGGTACCATCTCCCCTTCTGCGAGTCGAAGGCCACCCCGTCGATGCGGACGATGGTGACGCCATGCTTTGTCTGGAAATCGCTGCCGCGCAGATAGGCGAGCAGGCCAAGTCGCCGCGACGAGGTCTGGGCCAGCGCTGGGAGCAGGGCGTCGTCGCTGAAGCCCGAAGCGATGCCGATGCGGAACACCTCGTTGAGCCGTTCAGCATCGAGCCCCTCTCGCGTGGCCGAGGGTCTCAACTGTTTGGGCCAGATCAGCCGCATGTTCCCAAACGGATGGCGCATCGGGTGCAGACGAACGGCGTAGTTGATCACGGCCTTGATGGCGGGCAGGTATCCGTCCTCCATGGTCTTGCGCGTCAGCCGCTCCCAGCAATTGTCCTTCTTGTTGATCCCGATGGCCGCCTTCGGCCCGATCGCCCGGACCGTTGAGGATTCCGGCATTTCCTTGCCGTAGGCGAGGGGAAGGTGCTGCGCCTCGTTGATGAATTTTTGCAGATCGAAAGGCAGGTACTGGTCAATCGGCCTGTCGCCCATGACCGCGACGAAGACTTCGGCGCGCATCCGCGCCGTCGAGATCGTGCCCTTCTCCTCGCCGGCGCCTTCGCGCAGGTCGAGATAATCCGCCAGGGCGGCGCTGAACAAGGGCGCGTCGGATTGCGGTTGCGGCGTTTTGGCCGGCGCGGCTTTCGCGACAGCGGCCACGGGCGAGACGACTACAGGTTTTTGCTCCACGGCGCCGGCGACGACCGGGGCGGACGCCCCCGTGTCGTTGACGCCGCGCGCGCGGATCTGCGCCATGTCCCCGAAGACCGCAGGGCCGGCCTTGGCGGCATCCGCGAACGCCTGCATGCGATATTTCAGGTCCGCGCGGAGGAGGTCGGCGTTGGCGGCGACAGGAGAATCGGTTCCTGCACCCAGCCGGATCTCCCGTTCAAGGGCGCCGCCCTCCTGAAACAGGGCGAAGCTCTGCATCGCGCGTGGAGACAATTCGGGGAAGGGCGGCGCCTCCCGCTTCAAGGTCTCCAGCGCCTTGGCGAAGAGCTGCGCCATTTCCTTTAGGAAAGCCGTCGGTTCGGGAGGAACCTTGTCTCGGCGTCCCGCGTCGCCGAAATCGAACTCGCCTTGCCGCACCTTCTCCTCCATCTGCCGTCGCCACCGGGCGAAAAGCGCCTCGGCGAGGTCGGCAAGATGCAGCGCCCATGCTTGGGCGGTTCGCGTCGACACAGCTCCCAGCCGCAGCCTATGAGGCGCCGGCTTTTTGAAAGCGGCAAGCCCCTTGGGCAAGCGTGGGCGAATCTGGAAGAAGAAGACGTCGCCCCTGTGCACGAGGTAGGAGGGGCGGGCCCTGCGGCGGCGCCCGGAGCGGACTACATTTTGGGATACAAGTCGGGATACATCGTTCGCCATGGCTCGACCGGTGTTGGCCGAACCCTTGATTTTCAGGCGTTTCCGCTTTTGCGGAAACTGGCGGATAGGGGATTAGAAACTGGCGGAGAGGGAGGGATTCGAACCCCCGATACGGTTGCCCGTATGCCGCATTTCGAGTGCGGTGCTTTCAACCACTCAGCCACCTCTCCGCAGAGGTCTCTTGTTGTTTTTAAAGCGATTCAGGCGTGTGGTTGGCGATCCCTGACGCTATCCCTGATCGATTGCCGCTCACGGCTATACCTCTCAGGGCGAGGAGCCTTCTACACAGGAGCCGTTGGCGTGGCAAGCGGGAAGACCGACTATCTCCGAAATAAGCCGGGGACGAACGACTGGTCAGTTCGGTCCGATATCCACCAGCGTTGCGAGAAAGCGCATGTGCGTTTCAAGGCGCAGATGACGGGCCGAAGGAACGGAGGCGGAGCCTTCGCTCGCCCGGATGAGGTCGGGGCGCGCATACGCGGCATGACATGGCCAGATTGATCGCCTGCGCGATCTCGGCGTTGGCGTCGATGGAGACGACCCTTGACTTCAGGCGCGCGTTGCGGATATCAAGCTAAACGGTCTGTCGTGGCTTGCGCCGCGACTTTTTGTTTTGGCTCCGCCGGAACAGCCGTTCATCCGGGTTTTCGGGCGCCAGCCCAAAACTCACCCCTGCTGGTTCGGCTGCAAAGAAGCCGGCCGCGCGTCAAAAAAGCGCAGAGCCGGATATGAACACGAGGAAAAACGATGTTCGCAGTCATTAAAACCGGCGGCAAGCAGTATCGCGTCGCCGCCGATGAACAGATCACCGTCATGTCGCTCGAAGGCAATGCCGGCGACAAGGTCACTTTCTCAGACGTCCTGCTCGTCGACAACGACGGCGCCGCCACCATCGGCGCGCCCTTCGTCGCCGGCGCCTCCGTCACCGCCGAGATCGTCGAACAGGCCCGCGGCCCGAAGGTCATTTCCTTCAAGAAGCGTCGCCGCAAGAATTCCAAGCGCAAGCGCGGTCACCGTCAGGATCTGACGCTCGTGCGCATTCTCGAAGTCATCGCCGCCTGATCGCGCGAAAACTTCACCAAACTGGAACTCGGCCGCGCGTGCGGCGTTAAGGATCTCGGAGCAGGACAATGGCTCACAAAAAGGCAGGCGGTTCATCCCGCAACGGGCGCGACTCGGACGGTCGGCGCCTCGGCGTGAAAAAGTTCGGCGGCGAAGCGGTCGTGGCTGGCAACATTATCGTGCGTCAACGCGGCACCAAATGGCACCCCGGCTCCAATGTCGGCATGGGCAAGGACCATACCCTGTTTGCTCTCGTAAACGGCAAGGTCCTGTTTAAAACCCAAGGGGCCCGTTCGGTCATTACCGTAACCGCCGCCCCGGCCCAGGTAGCCGCCGAAGCGGCCGAATAATTCGGGAGATGGATTGGTCTCCCGAGGCGCTAAGTCCCCGGGAGGCCTTCCAAAGGCCAAGTTTCCGAACGAAGACCGACAAAATCTTCTGTCAGGAAACATCCAGCGCCAAGCTTTCAGGGGGACGCGTCCCCCTTTGCTTTGACTGGAGAGCGCCAGACATGTTTCCCGACCTCGCCCGCGACGACGTCTTCCGCCTCGAAACGCGCCGGCTCTGGCTGCGCTGGCCGCAAGCCTCCGACGCGCGGAATCTGGCCGCGTTGGCCGGCGACTGGGAGGTGGCGCGCTTCACCGCCCACATCCCGCACCCCTACACGCTGGAGGACGCGGAGCGTTTCATCCGCGACAGCCGGATCGGCAACAGTCTCGGCCGGCATTTGCGCCTCGTCATGACGTTGAAGAGCGGCGACCGCTCCGCCATCGGCATGATCGGGGTGCAAACCGACGATGGGTCTAATCTCGGCTATTGGCTGGGAAAGCCATATTGGCGGCAGGGCCTCGCCGGCGAGGCCGTAGGCGCCATGATCGACGCCTTCTTCCTCGTCACCAAGGCGCCCGCGCTCACCGCCGCCGCCATGCCGGAAAACGCCGCGTCGCAGGCGGTGTTGCGCCGCATCGGCTTCAGGCCGGCCGGCGAAGCGCCGGCGCCGGGCCGCCACCACGGCGGAAAGGCGCTGTTGTTCGCGCTCGACCGTGAAAGCTGGGCGCGCGCCGCTTGAGGCGGGGCGCGCCTTGGGCTAAAGCATTTCCAAGCGAAGTGGACACCGGTTCGCGTTAAGAAAATGCGTTAAAACAATACCCTAGAGCGTCTTCACGCGACGCCGGCCGGATCGCGTTAAGAAAACGCGTAAAAACAGAAAAAAAGAGCCTGACCAGGACCAATAACAATGAAATTTCTTGACCAGGCCAAAATCTATGTTCGCTCCGGCGATGGCGGGGCGGGCTGCGTCTCGTTCCGGCGCGAGAAATTCATCGAATTCGGCGGTCCCGACGGTGGTGACGGCGGACGCGGCGGCGATGTCGTGGCCGAATGCGTCGCCGGCCTCAACACGCTGATCGACTACCGCTTCCAGCAGCACTTCAAGGCCAAGACCGGCATGCACGGCATGGGCAAGAACCGCGCCGGCGGGCGCGGCGCCGACGCGGTGCTGAAAGTGCCGGAAGGCACCCAGATCTTTGAGGAGGACGGCGAGACCCTGATCGCCGATCTCACCGAGGTCGGCCAGCGCGTGGTGATCTGCAAGGGCGGCAATGGCGGTTTTGGCAATCTGCATTTCACCAGTTCGATCAATCGCGCCCCGCGTCGCGCCAATCCCGGCCAGGACGGCCAGGAACTCACGATCATTTTGCGGCTGAAGCTGATCGCCGATGCAGGCCTGGTCGGCCTGCCCAACGCCGGCAAGAGCACGTTCCTGGCCGCGGTCTCGGCGGCGCGGCCAAAAATCGCGGATTATCCCTTCACCACGCTCCACCCCAATCTCGGCGTGGTCAATTGCGACGAACGCGAATTCGTGATGGCCGATATTCCCGGCCTGATCGAGGGCGCGCATGAGGGGTTGGGCCTCGGCGACCGTTTTCTCGGTCATATCGAGCGCACCGGCGTGCTGCTGCATCTGGTGGACGGCGCCGGCGAACACGCCGGCAAGGCGTATAAAACCGTGCGCGGCGAGTTGGAAGCCTATGGCAATGGCCTCGCCGACAAGCCGGAAGTGGTGGCGCTGACCAAGATCGACGCGCTCGATGCGGAAACGCTGAAGACACAAATTGAGCGGCTGAAGCGCGCCATCAAGAGCGCCGGACCGGAACTGGCCGAGGGCGAAAAGCCGCGCGCGCCGCTGAAAATTTCGGCGGTGGCCGGCGAAGGCGTCGCCGAGGTTTTGCGCGCGGTGCTGGCGTTTGTCGATGAGAAGCGCCGCGAAGAGGCGGAGGCTGCGCCCGCGCCGGACTGGCGGCCGTGACGCGAATGATTGCCGTGACGGGCGACAAAGTCTAAAGCGGTAGCAAGGCTCGGGCGTCGGCGACAAGCATCGAGCGCGATCTCGAGAAGAACAATGTTCCTGCCCAGTCTCCACGATTTCAAACGCATTGTCGTAAAGGTCGGCTCGTCGCTGCTGGTGGACAGCAAGCGCGGCGCGGCGCGGCGCGACTGGCTGCACGGACTGGCGGACGATCTCGCGGGCCTGCATCGAGGCGGAACCGACATTCTCGTGGTGTCCTCCGGCGCCATTGCGCTCGGCCGTTCCGTGCTGGGACTGCCGCACGGCGCGCTGAGACTGGAGGACAGCCAGGCGGCGGCCTCGGTCGGGCAGATCGCCTTGTCGCGCATCTGGGCCGAGGCCTTCGCCGAGCGCGGCATTGTCGCCGGCCAGATTCTGGTGACATGGCAGGACACCGAGGAGCGCCGGCGCTATCTCAACGCCCGCGAAACCCTGTCGCGCCTGCTGGTTTTACGCGCGGCGCCCGTTATCAACGAGAACGACACGGTGGCGACCGGCGAAATCCGCTATGGCGACAACGATCGCCTCGCGGCGCGGGTGGCGACCATGGCCTCCGCCGATCTGCTGATCCTGTTGTCGGACATTACCGGGCTTTATGACGCCCCGCCGGCCAACAACCCCGATGCGCAACTCATCCCGGTCGTGCCGCGCATCTCGGCGGAGATCGAGGCCATGGCGGGCGGCGCGGCCTCCGAACTGTCGCGGGGCGGCATGCGGACCAAGATCGAAGCGGCGAAAATCGCCACATCCGGCGGCGCCCATATGGTGATCGCCGATGGCCGTCCGTCCAATCCGGTGGGCCGGATCCTGCAAGGCGATCCCTGCACCTGGTTCCTCACCCCCTCGACTCCGGTCACCGCGCGGAAAAAATGGATCGCCGGCTCGCTGGCGCCGCAGGGCGTGGTCACGATCGACGACGGCGCCGCCCGGGCGCTGGCTTCGGGCGCGAGCCTGCTGCCGGCGGGGGTGACGGCGGTCGAGGGCGATTTTTGTCGGGGCGACAGCGTCATCGTGCGCGACCTGCATGGCGGCGAGATCGGGCGCGGGCTGGTCGGCTACGATGTCGGCATGGCGCGAAAAGTGATCGGCCGCAATTCCCGCCACATCGCCGAGGTTTTGGGCGTCGAGGGCCGCACTGAAATGATCCACCGCGACGACCTCGTGCTGGCGGGCGACTTGTCGCTCGTGTCCGAACACTGACACGGACTACGGAATCAAAATTGGATCATGCGGATTTGGTATGATCTCGCTGATTTCGGAAAGACCTCGATAACCAACAGAAATAACGCAACGGTATTCTTCATCGTTTCTTGATTTATTGAATGCTACATTGGCCATTGCCCGCTGAGTGCGGCGCGCTAAGGTTAAATATATTAAACATAACTTACAGAGCCGTTTTTATATCTGCTTCCTCAAAGTCGTTTATCCTTGGCGCGACGCGCAACGACGGGCTGTAGTGGGATAGCCGGCTGAGGAGACGAGCAAAATGCCTGAAGCGAACTTGCCTGCGGCCGCGCGGCGGTTCCGGGATTTGCGTAAGGACATAGACGGAAACGTCGGGCTGTTTTTCGCGCTGAGCCTCATTCCATTGATGGCCATGGTCGCCCTGACGGTGGACTACAGCCGGGCGTTGAGCGCAAATTCCGCGATGCGCGTTGCGGCCGATTCCGCGGCGCTGACGGCGGCCGCGGTGGCGCAGCAGGAGTTGGCGGCCAGCAAGGCCAGTTGGAAGAGCGACGCCGTCACGGCCGGGTCCAACGCTTTCAGGGCGATCTCCAGCGGCGATTCCAGCGTCTCCGCGACGCCGACCGTGTCGATAGCGCAGAACGCCAGCGGCTATACCGCGACTGTGTCTTTCACCGGCTCTTACCGGACCTCCCTGATGTCCGCGCCGTTCGGTCTGCTCAAGAGCGTTAGCTCCATCCCGTTGTCGGGTTCGGTGGCCGCCACCTTCGCCCTGGGCGATTCGAACGCCAGCGGCGCGGGCTATACCGACGTCCACATCGTCATCGACAATTCCACCTCGATGGGCATTGGCGCGACCATCGCCGACCAGCAATTGATGCAGAACACGATCGGTTGCGTCGTGGCCTGCCACTACACCGACATCTATGGCGACGTGGACAATGTCGCCACCGCCCACGCCGCCCACGCCACCTTGCGCATCGATTCGGTGATTCAGGCGGTGAGCAACATTCTCAACCAGATCAAGATCGGCAACGCCAACTCAACTTACCGCGTCGCCCTCTATACGATGAGCAACAGCCTGACCACGATCCATGCGCTCGACACCAATATATCCGGCGCGATCAGCGACCTGGCCAATGTCCATCTCGCCAGTGTCGGCGGCAAGAGCTGGACTTCGCCGGCGATCGCAGGCCAGGGCGGCACGAACGTCAGCTACAGTCTGAGACAACTCAACGCGCTGCTGGCGACGGCGGGAACGGGCGCCAGCGCGTCGAACCGCAAGGGCGTGGTGATCGTGGCCACCGACGCGGTGCAGGATTCGACCTATGAATATTTTGCGAATTCCTCCGCCACCGCCACAACCGTGAAGCAGGATCCGAACTGGATCTCCTTTTCGCCCTCCAAGACCTTCACCAATTTCGGAGGCAACCCGATCGAGGAAGGGTTCGATTACAGCGCCTGCACGCCGATCAAGAACAAGGGCTATCGAATGATCTCCTGGCAGGTGAATTATCTCATCCCCTCCTCGTCGACCATCTCCGGCCTTAATCTTAGTTCAGGCGACGTGCAGCGCTTCAGCTACATCAGCAATTCGCTGAGCGCCAACAACAACACCGCCATGCTCGCCTGCGCCAGTGCGGCATCCGATTACTACGCGAGCAATTATACGGCGGACATTCTGACCGCCAGCGCCTCCGTCGCGCTCTCGATCGCGCCCGCGCGGGTCCGCCTGACGAAATGAGGCGCGGCGTTTGCGGGTCAGGGCGAAGGTCTGTTAAACAGGCGTCCCGACCGCGAATGGAATCTGGCGATGGAAAGCCTGCAAGGCGTTAACGGCGACTCCGCCGAACTGGAAAAGCAACTGCTCGACCTCGGCCGCCGCGCGCGTCGCGCGTCGCGTGTGCTGGCGCTGGCGCCGCCGGAGCAGAAGAACCGGGCGCTCAACGCCGCCGCCAAAATTTTGCGCGCGCGGAAAAACGATTTGCACGAAGCCAATGCGCAGGACATGGCCGCCGCGCGGGGGAAGGCTCTCGGGCCGGCGTTGCTCGACCGGCTGCTGCTCGACGACAAGCGCATCGCGTCGATGGCGCAAAGCCTTGAGGACATCGCCGCCTTGCCCGATCCCGTTGGGCGTGTGCTGGAAACGTTTCGGCGCCCCAACGGCCTGCGCATCGAGCGCGTTTCCACCCCGCTCGGCGTGATCGGCGTGATCTTCGAAAGCCGGCCCAATGTCACCGCCGACGCCGGCGCTCTGTGCCTGAAAGCCGGCAATGCCGCGATTTTGCGCGCGGGTTCGGAAAGCTTTTTTTCCGCGCGATTGATCCACGCCTGTCTGGTCGAGGGCTTGCGCGCCGCCGGCCTGCCGGAGGATTGCATCGTGCTGATTCCCACCCGCGACCGCGCGGCGGTGGGCGCCATGCTCACAGGGCTTGGCGGCGCCATCGACGTGATCGTGCCGCGCGGCGGCAAAAGCCTGGTGGAGCGGGTGCAAGCGGAAGCGCGCGTGCCGGTGTTCGCGCATCTCGAAGGCATCGTGCATCTCTATGTCGATGCGGAGGCCGATCTCGCCAAGGCCGAGAAAATCCTGCTCAACTCGAAACTGCGCCGCACCGGCGTCTGCGGCGCCACCGAAACCCTGCTCGTCGACCGCGCCGGGGCGGAAAAATTTCTGGCGCCGCTGGTCAAACTCCTGCTCGACGCCCGCTGCGAAGTGCGCGGCGACGCGGCGACGCAGGCGGTTGACCAACGCGTAAAACCGGCCAGCGAACAGGACTGGTCCACCGAATATCTCGACGCCATCATTTCGGTGAAACTGGTGGACGGGGTTGAGGGCGCCATCGACCATGTCGAGACCTACGGTTCGCACCACACCGATGGCATCGTCACCGAAAACCAGGCCACGGCCGACAAATTCCAGCGCGAGGTCGATTCGGCCATCGTCATCCACAACGCCTCGACCCAGTTCGCCGATGGCGGCGAATTCGGCTTTGGCGCGGAGATCGGGATTGCGACGGGCCGGATGCACGCCCGCGGCCCGGTGGGCGTGGCGCAACTCACCTCGTTCAAATATGTCGTGCATGGCGACGGCCAGACGAGAGCCTAGATGATCCGCCTGCCGCCGTACGCGCCGGGCATGAGGATCGGCCTGTTCGGAGGCTCGTTCAATCCGCCGCACGAGGGCCACCGTCTCGTCGCCCTGACGGCGCTGCGCCGCGCCGGCCTGGATGCGCTGTGGGTGATGGTGACGCCGGGAAATCCGCTGAAAGACCCGGCGCAATTGCCGTCCTCTGCGGAGCGTTTCGCCAGGGCGAAGACGTTCTTCCGTCACCCGCGCATAAGAGTGACCGATTTCGAGACCCCTCTTCGCGTCCGCTATTCCTGGCAGACCGTCGAATTTCTGCTGCGCCGCGCTCCCGGCGTAAAATTCGTGTGGGTGATGGGCGCCGACAATCTCGCCGGCTTTCACCGCTGGCGACGCTGGCGCGATATCGCCAAGGCCCTGCCCATTCTGGTGGTGGACCGGCCGGGTTCGACCCATGGCGCCGCGTTTGGCGGCGTGGCCGGCTGGTTTTCTCGCGCGCGCCTGCCGGAGGCGCGCGCGGCGACGCTGTGCAACCGCCGCCCGCCCGCCCTGGTGCTGCTGCATGGACCGCGCTCGCCGCTGTCGTCCACGCAATTGCGGCGGCGGGATCGCTCTGCCGATCACGCATCTTGATCGGAACGAAGGGCGTCCGTTCACGCCTTCTTGCAGGTGTTGACGCCGAGCAGGGTATAGAGCGGACACAAGCGGATCAGGCCGGTCAGCAGCGGCGCGAGGCCGACCCAGCCCCAGGCCGTGTGCGGTCCGATGAAAACCAGCGAAATCAGCGCGAGGCCGATGACGATGCGCAAAATGCGGTCGATGCCGCCGATATTCTTGGTCATGGCGCGTCTCCTGTTTGTGGCCAACAGTCCGGTTGGCCAGGAGTCGGATTAGCCCGTTGGCGGCGGCGGGTCGGTGACTTCAGTCACGCATTGGCCAAATCTTCCAGGCCGGCGCGGTCGCCGATCTCGATATGGCCGCGCGCCAGCCGCACCAACCCGGCGCGCTGGAACAGGGCCAGTTGCCGGCTGACCACTTCGCGCACGGCGCCGATGTCCTCCGCGAGATCCTGGTGGGTCGCCTCGAAACAGGAAAGCGCGCCCGCCCGCGCCAGCACCGCCGAAGCCAGTCGCGCATCCACCCGCAAGAAGGCGATGCTCTCGACCAGACGTGTCATTTCCGCGAGCCGCGCGCCGAAACGCTCGAACACGAATTGGGCGAAATCGCCGGATTCGCGGAGCAATCGCTTGAACAGGGCCGGCGGAACGATCACCAGTCGCAGGTCGGTTTCGGCGACGCCCTCGGCGGAATAATCGAGGCCGCCCATCAGGCACAGCGTGGTTTGAACGCAGGTCTCGCCGGGCGCGACGCGGTAGAGCACGAGGCGCCGGCCGTTCTCTCCGGTCACGCTCACCCGAACGGACCCTTCGCGCAGCAGCACAAAACCCTGGCATGGCGATCCCGCCGAAAACAGGGTCTTGCCCCGGGGAATCTTCAGCTCGGGCAGGCGTGACAGATTTTCACGCGCAACGGGATCGAGCAGGCCTTCCATGGCTCAGACGGCGGCGTTGGCGACGAGAAAATCGCGAAACGCCTGGATGCGCGCGACATTCTTCATTTCGGCGGGATAGGCCAGCCAGCAGTCGAACACCGGCATGTCCAGATGCAGGTCGAGCCGGGTCAGCGGGGAGGTGGAATCGATGACATAGTCGGGCAACACGGCGATTCCCGCGCCGCGCTCCACCGCCTGGCGCACCGCGAACAGGTTGTTGATGGAGATCGCCGGCTCGCGCGGATTTTTCGCGTCGCGTCCGGCATAAAGCAGCAGATTGAGATTGTTGAGATAGGGCGCGCCGGACACGCCGAAGGCGAGAATGCGGTGAGCGTCGAGGTCCGCCGCGCTGCGCGGCGGACCATGGCGTTGAATATAGGCCCGCGACGCATAGGCCGAATAGGTCAGCGAGAAAAGTTTGCGGCGGATCAGCTCGCTCTGGGTCGGTTCGCGCAGGCGCAGGGCGACATCGGCCTCGCGCATGGTGAGATCGAGTTCATCGTCGGTGAGAATCACGGTGACGGTGATGTCGGGATAAAGCTCACGGAATTCGGCGAGGCGCGGGGCCAGCCAGGAGGCGCCAAAACCGGTATTGGCGGTGACGCGCAATTCGCCGCGCGGTTTTTCGCGCGCGTCCGAAAGTCTGACGCGCACGCCTTCCAGCTTGGCGAGCACTTCCTGTACAGTGCGAAACAGCAACTCGCCCTGCTCGGTAAGCAGAAGCCCGCGCGCGTGGCGGTGAAACAATGTGGTCCTGAGCTCGTATTCGAGAGCGCTGACCTGCCGACTGACGGCGGACTGGCTCAGGTGCAGCGCTTCGCCGGCGTGGGTGAAAGAACCGGCCGAGGCTGCGGCGTGAAAAATGCGTAGCTTGTCCCAGTCCATCGGGTCCTCGTCCCGCCATGAATCCGTCGCCATGTATCATTGGCATGGGAGTCATGCGTTCCATGCAGTCCCGTTTACGCTAGAAGGAGGAGTGCGTCCATGTTTGGCTTTGGAAAAAAGCTGAGATTACCGAGCCCCACCGAGGCCTTGCCTGGACGGCGCCATGAGATCGACCCCGGCAAGGTTCATTTCGTCACGGGCGTCGCTCTGGCGCCGCCCTATCCCGATGGTTTCGAGACCATTCAGTTCGGCATGGGCTGTTTTTGGGGTGCGGAGCGAAAATTCTGGCAGACCGACGGGGTTTACGTTACGGCGGTCGGCTATGCCGGCGGCGTCACGGCCAATCCGACCTATGAGGAAGTCTGCTCCGGCCTGACCGGCCATGCGGAGGTTGTCCTGGTCGTTTACGATCCCGCCAGGGTTTCGCTGGAAAAACTGCTGCGGATTTTTTGGGAATCGCACGATCCAACCCAAGGCATGCGGCAAGGCAATGACATCGGCACGCAATATCGCTCGGCGATCTACACCATGAACGCGGCGCGGCGCGGCGCGGCGGAGGCCTCGAAAACCGCCTATCAGGCGGCGCTGTCGGCCCACGGCCATGGACCGATCACCACCGAAATCGCCCTGGCGGGACCGTTCTATTTCGCCGAAAACCACCATCAGCAATATCTCGCCAAGAATCCCGGCGGCTATTGCGGACTGGGCGGCAGCGGCGTTTCCTGCCCGATTGGGCTTGAGACCTGAGTCCGAATCCGATCAAATCAGCCCGCCGCGCGAATTCCGCGCGGCGCGTGGGCGCCACGCATCTTTCTTGAATTTTCTGGAGCCGCGACATGAGTTTTGGCAAGAAGGTCGAAGGCGCGCTGGAAGGCGTGTTGTTCGCCAGCCGCTGGCTGTTGGCGCCGTTTTTTCTCGCGCTGATCCTTTGTCTGGTGGCGCTGCTGATCAAGGCGTGCCAGCATGTGCTCCATCTCATGGGGACGGTGTTGGTCGCCTCGGAAACCTCGGTCGTGCTGGATTCGCTCAGCCTGATCGACCTGAGTTTCTGCGGCGCCCTGGTGGTGCTGGTGATCTTCTCGGGCTACGAGAATTTCGTCTCGCGCATCGACCGGGCCGGGGAATCGGACGAAGCCGCCGCCCATGCCGTCGCCGCCCAGGCCTCCTGGCCGGAATGGATGCGCAGCATCGATTTCAACGGGCTCAAGTTGAAGCTGATGTCATCCATCGTGGCCATTTCCGCGATCCAGACCCTGCGTGTGATGCTCGACATGCAGAATCGCAGCAATCAGGAAATCGCCTGGAACGTGGGCATCCATTTGTCCTTCGTGGTCTCGGCGGTTCTGCTGGCGCTGATGGACCGGATTTCCAGCCACGAAGACAAGCATTAACTCTCTCCCGACAGAGCCGGAGGCTTGAGATCCAACATCGCCCGGTGTCGGTCTTGCCCTCGGACAGAACGGGCGCGGTCGTGCCGTCGCGCACAGCTCCTTCACAAGGCGCGAAACCCGCGCGGAATTCCTTGGAATTCCGCGCGGATGCAGGAAGCCGCAAGCGTTACTCGGCGGCGGCGCGAAGTTGGGCCGCCGCGGCGAAACCACGGTCGAGATCCTCGAGAATGTCGTCGATATGTTCGAGCCCGACCGAGAGCCGGACATAGCCATCCGACACGCCCGTCGCGAGCTGATCTTCCGTCGACAATTGCGAATGGGTGGTCGAGGCCGGATGGATGGCGAGGCTGCGGGCGTCGCCGATATTGGCGACGTGATAGAGCAGTTCCAGCCCGTCGATGAAGCGCCGTCCGGCGTCGTGGCCGCCAGCCAGTTCGAACCCGACCAGGCCGCCAAAGCCGCCGGTCAGGTATTTTTCCGCTCGCGCCCGCGCCTCGCCCTTCTGTTGCGACGGATGGATGACTTTCGTCACCTCCTTGCGCGTGGCGAGATAATCGGCCACGGCCTGCGCGTTGCGCACATGGCGCTCGATGCGCAGCGGAAGGGTTTCCAGCCCCTGGATCAGCAGGAAGGCGTTGAACGGCGACAGCGCCGCGCCAATATCGCGCAACAGCGTCGTGCGCGCCTTGATGATATAGGCGACCGGGCCGATCGGCTTGACCGCCTGCGTCCAGACCGCGCCATGATAGGACGGGTCGGGCGTGTTCAGCGCCGGCTGGCGCGCCGCATGTTTCTCCCAGTCGAAATTGCCGCCGTCGATGATCAGGCCGCCGATCGAGGTGCCATGCCCCCCGAGATATTTGGTGGCGGAATAGACCACGATGGCCGCGCCATGATCGAATGGGCGCGCCAGCAGCGGCGCGGCGGTGTTGTCGATGATCAGCGGTATGCCGAATTCGCGGCCGATCGCGGCGACCTCGGCGATCGGAAACGCGATCAGCTTCGGGTTCGGCAGGGTTTCGGCATAATAGGCGCGGGTGCGGTCATCGGTGGCGCGGCGGAAATTTTCCGGGTCGGACGGATCGACGAAGCGCACCTCGATGCCCTGATCCTTCAGCGTGTTGGCGAACAGGTTCCAGGTGCCGCCATAGAGATCGGTGGAGGACACCACATTGTCGCCGGCGCGGGCGAGATTTTGGAGAGAATAGGCGGAAGCCGCCTGTCCCGAGGCGACGGCGAGCGCCGCCACGCCGCCTTCGAGCGCCGCGACGCGCTTCTCCAGCACGTCGTTCGTCGGATTGTTGATCCTTGTGTAGATGTTCCCGAGTTCGCGCAGGGCGAACAGATTGGCGGCGTGTTCGGTATTGTTGAACTGGTAGGACGTCGTCTGATGGATCGGCACCGCCACCGAGCCGGTGGTGGGATCGGCGCGCCAGCCGGCGTGCAGGGCGAGGGTTTCGGGTTTCAGGGCCACAGTGTCTTCCTTTTCCTGGTGATTGTCATTGGTCGCGGATTCATCATTTGGATCGCGTTCGGGCAGGATCGGCGTGGGCGGCGGCGTTTCGGCGACCGCCGCGAGGTGGGGCGCCTTCGCGCTGGCCGGGGGCGGAGCCGCTTCCACGACCGCTGCGAGCGGAGGCGTCTCCACGCTGGCCAGAGGCGGGGCCGCTTCCGCGACCGCCGCGCGCGGAGGCGTCTCCGCGCTGGCCGGGACCGGGACCGCTTCCGCGACCGCAGGCGGGGTTTCCTCTGCCCCGAAAATACCCTTGAGATGGGCCAAGAACCTTGCCCATGCAGTGGTCGAAGCGGGTCTCGAGAACCTGCCTGCGTCATTCATCAGTTTGCCTCCGGCGTACGAAATTGGCTCAGATCGGTCTTGGGTACGGATTTCTCGGGTACGGATTTCTCGGGGACGGATTTTGGCGCCGGCGGCCCCCTCACGGGCAGCCGGTCGGCGGGAACAGGCTGCGCGCGAGAAACCCAATTGCCTCGGGCGCGCTTGCCATTGCGAAATTCCGTGTCGCCGAAACAGGGGTTTAGATATTCCCGGACGATCTCGCCCTTGGACGTGAACAAAAAGACGCGACCGCCGATCTCGGCCAGATGGCTTTCGCCATCGAAAGCGCCAAGGACAATAGGGGCGTTAGACGCTTCGGTGAGATCGGAAATGGTCAAGCCGACGGGGAAGACGCTTGGAGCGGCCTCCACGGGAAGCGCATGAACGGCCGGGCCGAGACAACTCATTTTAATGAAGGAATTCAGACGCATCGTCGTTTCCATCCACATAGAATATATAATCTATCGAACAACAAGAATAACATCAACTGTTGAATTGCGCCATGATCGCCACCGCGCCTTTCAACCGAATTGCGCTCAGGGTCGGCGGCGGCCGCGCTGTGGGAAATGCGTCACAGTCGCAACGTAAGGCGGCGCGAGCGCCTAAAATTCATTTAGTTTATATAATAAGTAGCCTATCAATGGCGAATTCGTCACGAATTCGTCGCCGGGGGGCCAGCATGACGTACAAGTTTCGTTCGACGCTTCTCGCGGGAAGCGCCATTTTCGCGCTGTTGGCGGTCGGAGACGCGCGGGCGACCGAGGGCTATTTCGTCCAGGGCGTGTCGGCGCGCGAACAGGCGCTCGGCGGCGCCGGCTCGGCCCTGCCGGACGATGCGCTCACCAACGCCAACAATCCGGCGGGCCTCGTCGATGTCGGCCACCAGCTGACCGGCGGCGTCTCGCTGTTCAATCCCAACCGGCGGGTCAACGCCAGCGGGACGGTCCTGGTCGCCCCGGGGTCTTACAGCAGTTCGCGCGATATTTTCGCCATTCCCTCCTTCGGCTATTCGCGTCCGCTCGACGCCGACCGGGCGATCGGCGTTTCGGTGGTCGCCAATGGCGGCATGGACACCAGTTATTCCGGCAACATCGCCCATGCCGCCTGCGCGCTGCTCGGCAGCGCTCGCCAGGGCGTGTTCTGCGGCGGCCGCGCCGGCGTCGATCTCAACCAGGGCCTGATTTCGCTCGGCTACGCCCAGCGTTTCGGCAATCTCTCGCTGGGCGTCGCGCCTGTGGTCGCCGTGCAGGCGTTCTCGGCCTATGGGCTTTCCGCTTTCACGCCCTATTCGTCCAATGGCGCGGCCCTGACCGATCGCGGCCCGTCCTGGTCGGTCGGCGCGGGCCTGCGCGTCGGCGCGCTCTACAAGGTCAATGAACAGTTCAACATCGCCGTGACCGGCGCCACGCCGATCTGGACCACGTCCTTGTCCGGCTACACCGGCCTGTTCGCCGATGGCGGCAATTTCGACGTTCCCGCCGTGGTCGGCGCCGGACTCGCGTATAAAATTCTACCGACCCTCGCCGTGCTGGTCGATTACAAGCATATCTTCTATTCCTCGGTGAACTCTGTCGGCAACGCCATGGCGCCGATCGGGATCGGCTTGCTCGGAACCTCCGGCGGTTCCGGTTTCGGCTGGCGCGACATCGATGTCGTCGCTCTGGGCGTGGAGTGGCGCCCCAGCAACAAGCTGACCCTGCGCGCCGGCTACGCGCACAACACGCAGCCGATCACCTCGGCCAATGTGATGTTCAACATCCTCGCGCCCGCGGTCATCACCGATCATGTCTCCGGCGGCTTCAGCTACCGCGTCACGCCGGCCTCCTCGGTCGATTTCGCTTTGGTCTATGCGCCGCACGCCGGCGTCAGCGGCCAGGAATACCTGCCGCCGCCATTCGGCGGGGTCTACAATCCCGCCTCGAACGTCAATATTTCCATGTCGCAATTGCAGGTGACGCTCGGCTACACCTATCGCTTCGAGCCGACGCAATCCACGGTCATCGCCAAATATTGACGCGGCGGTCTCAAGGAGCGGCAAGGCGGGGGCGGCCGGATCAGCGCCCCCTCCCCGATCGACGCGCGACCAACGCCCGCACCGAACGCCCGCGTCAGACCTGATCGATCCGCGCGAGCGCGGCGGCGAGATCGGCGATCAAGTCCTGCGGGTCTTCAATGCCGACCGAAAGCCGCACCAACGAGTCGGTGATTCCGGCCTCGGCGCGCCGCTCCGGTGGGATGGTGGCGTGGGTCATGAGCGCGGGATGCTCGATCAGGCTCTCGACGCCGCCGAGGCTCTCGGCCAAAGTGAAAATACGGCACGATTCGAGAAAGAGCCGGGCGCCGGCGAGATCGGTGGCGAGATCGACCGAAATCATGCCGCCGCCTGCCCGCATCTGCCGCTTGGCCAGTTCATGCTGCGGATGCGACGGCAGGCCCGGATAGATCACGCGCCGGACTTTTGGGTGGGTTTCCAGCCAGGACGCCAGAGCGAGCGCATTGTCGCAGTGCCGGCGCATGCGCACGTCCAGTGTCTTCACGCCGCGAAGGGTGAGAAAGGCGTCGAACGGGCCGGCGATGGCGCCGACAGCGTTTTGCAGGAACCCGACCTTTTCCGCGAGTTCGGGGTCGCCGACAAGGACCGCGCCGCCGATGACGTCGGAATGGCCATTGAGATATTTGGTGGTGGAATGCACGACAATGTCGAAGCCAAGCTCCAGCGGCCGCTGCGCCCAGGGCGTGGCGAACGTATTGTCGGCGACGGCGATGACGCCGGCGTCAGCGCAAATCTGCGCCACGGCCGCCAGATCGACCAGCCGCAGCAGCGGATTGGTCGGCGTTTCCGCCATCACCATGCGCGTGTTCGGGCGCAGGGCGGCGCGCAGGGCGTCAGGCGAGGTCAGATCGACATAGCTGACATTCAGGCCCGCGCTGCGGACGCGCACCCGCTCCAGCAGGCGATAGGTCCCACCGTAGAGATCGTCGCCGGCGATCAGATGATCGCCCGGTTGCAACAGTTCGAGCACGGCGGCGATCGCAGCCAGTCCCGAGGCGAAGGCGAACCCCTTGGAGGCGCCCTCCAGATCGGCGAGGCAGCGCTCCAGCGCCCAGCGGGTTGGATTGTGCGACCGGCCGTAATCCAGCCCCTTGTGGACGCCGGGGCTTTCCTGCGCAAAGGTGGAATTGGCGTAGATCGGCGGCATGATCGCGCCGGTGGAGGGATCGGGCGCCTGGCCGGCGTGAATGACCCGCGTGCCGAATCCCTGCTGGATCTTTGAAGAAATATTCATGATCAGGCGACCTTCTTGCGCAGATGGTTGAGCAGATCGAAGCGTGTAATCAGCCCGAAGAATGCATCGCCCTCGGCGATGATGGCGACAAGGCCGCGGTCGAGCACGTCCTGCAAGGCGCCGATATCGGCATGGGGCGACAGGATTTCCAGATGCGTCGACATGGCGTCGGACGACGGCGTGGAAAAATTCGAAGGATTGGCGCGCACCCGCGCCAAAATGTCGGATTCGTCGAGCAGGCCGACGATGCGGCCGCCGTCGATCACCGGCAGTTGCGACACTTCGGCGTAGCGCATGCGCACGAAGGCGGTTTGCAGCGGATCGGAAGGCGCGACGCTGATGATGCCGCCTTCGTCGAAGCGCCGGGCGATCAGATCGCGCAGATCGCCGAAAAAGTGGCGCGGCAACAGCCCCTGGTCGACCATCCAGTTGTCGTTATAGACTTTTGAAAGATAACGGGTGCCGGTGTCGCACACGAGCGTGACCACGCGTTTCGGCGTCGTCTGCTCCCGGCAGTAGCGCAGCGCGGCGGCGAGCAATGTGCCGGTGGACGAGCCGCCGTGGACGCCCTCGACGCGCAGCAGGTCGCGCGCGGCGTTGAAACTTTCGGCGTCGGGGATTTCATAGGCTGTCGTGACGCCGCTGAGATCGGCGATGGGCGGAATGAAATCCTCGCCGATCCCCTCCACCATCCAGGAGCCGGCGGTTCCGATTTTGCCGGTTCGGACATATTCGGCGAGAATCGAGCCCTGGGGATCGGCCAGCACGAATTGCGTCGCCGGACTGGCGCGGCGGAAGAAGCGGGTCAGGCCGGTCAGGGTGCCGCCGGAGCCGACGCCGCACACGATGGCGTCCACGTCGTGATTCATCTGGCCCCAGATCTCCGGGCCGGTGGATTCCTCATGCGCGGCGGGATTGGCCGGATTGTTGAACTGGTTGACGAAATAGGCGCCGGTTTCCGAGGCGATCCGCGCGGCGAAATCCTGGTAATAGTCGGGATGGCCCTTGCCGACATCCGAGCGGACGACATGCACGACCGCGCCCAGCGCCTTCAGTTGCAGGACTTTTTCGGCCGCCATCTTGTCGGGGACGACCAGGATGATGCGATAGCCCTTGGCGCGCGCGATCAGGGCGAGGCCCAGTCCGGTATTGCCCGCCGTCGCCTCCACGATGGTCGCGCCCGGCGTCAACCGACCGTCGCGCTCGGCCGCCTCGATCATCCACAATCCGACGCGATCCTTGATCGAGCCGGCGGGATTTTGAGATTCGAGTTTCAGGAAGAGTTGGCACGGCCCTGTATCGAGGCGGGTGGCTTCAATCAGCGGCGTGTTGCCGATCAGCCCAAGCACGGCCGGACGGGAAGTGTTGCTCATGATCATTCCTACTCAGAGGACGAGCGGCGTCGCGCCCGTTACGCGCGGAATTTGGCACGATCCGGCGCAGCATGTCCTTGCGAATTGGGCGCGCTTGAGCCATGGTATTAGTAGATAAACCCTATAGACAAACACATTCGAGCATATCGTGCCAAAAATCCGATTGGACGAATTCGACCGCCACATCCTCGCCGAACTGCAAGGCGACGGCCGTCTCACCAACGCCGAACTCGCCGACCGCATCGGGTTGTCGCCAACGCCCTGTCTGCGACGGGTGAAGGCGTTGGAAAAGCAGGGCGTGATCCGCGGCTATCGCGCCGATCTGGATCCGATGAAGATCGGGCTGGGTCTCAAGGTCATGGTCGGCGTCTCCATCGCGGTGCATCGCGAGGAGCAGACCACGGCGATTCAGCAGGCATTCAAGGCTTTGCCGGAGGTCGTCTCCTGCTGTCTCGTCTCCGGCGAGACCGATTATCTGCTGGAGGTGGTGGTGGAGGATTTGCAGGCCTACGAGCGCTTCCTGGTTGGCAAACTTCTGAAGTTCGACGAAATCAAGGATGTGCGCAGCAGCTTCGTTCTCCGCGCGGTCAAACATTCGTCGCCGCTGACGCTCGACCATTTGACCACGTGAAGGCGCGCGGCGACGCAGGCGAACGATCGAGGCGCAACTCACCAATGGTGATTTAAGCCTATTTGGTGGGTCAAATTACCATCATAATAGACACGAACGCACGGTGACCAGGATCGACGATTTGACCTGCTCGGACTGCCGGCAATTGCGGCGGCGATCTTGTTCAGGGTTTTCTCTGTTTCCGCCACGGCCTCCGAAGCATTCAGCCGGCGAGCCACCGGGTCCGTCGCCTTGCGACAGGCCGCATAGTCGGCCCTTGCTCACAGGAAAGACCGTTTGCTTCCGATCAATCGGAAACAAACGGCCTTTGTCTTATTTCCGCCGCAACCCGTGCAGCACATCGACCATCAGATCGACATCCTCGCAGGTGTTGTAGAAGGCGAGCGAGGGCCGCACTGTGGCCTCCAGGCCGAAGCGGCGCAGGATGGGCTGGGCGCAATGGTGGCCCGAGCGCACCGCGATCCCCTCGGCGTCGAGCGCCTTGCCGACTTCCACCG
>NZ_NHSJ01000068.1 GCF_002937075.1 Rhodoblastus sphagnicola | reverse complement strand
GGGAGTCTGGATCGCTCCCGACCTTGGCTTCCTTCACAATCTTGCCTTTGGCGTCGACAATGCAAACGCTCGACAGTTCCAAAGACACGTCGATTCCGACATAATATTCCACGGCTGTCCTCCGTCCAGATGCTTGGGGCCGGCGCTAACCAGGGCCCCGTTCCTCATCATACGGGGGACAGCCACCGTCCTAAACCAGAGGTTCAGGCCGGGGCCATTACGGCATCTAGGTCCTCGGTCAGGGCACGGCTCGTCTATTTCCTCCTCGTCCGATTCGTCCTCCAAATCGGCGTCGCCGTCGATCTCGTCCAGCAGGAGAATCAGCGCCTCAATGGCGTCGGCGATCAGCACGCGCATGGACGGCGTGAATTCGACGATTTGGGTGAAGTCGTCAGGCTGGCGCATGGCGTTCGCCCCTCCTCTTGTCCTTTTCCATGTAATAGGCGACCCGGGCGGCGCCGGCGTGGTCGGCAACGGCGCTAGCAAGCTCCGCAAGCGCTTGCACGTCGCGCGGGTCTTCGTCGGCGTATGCCTCACCGTCCAGCAGGAGCCAGAGCGCCCGCGCCAAGTTGTGGGCAATGGTCAGATGCTCTTCGGTTGTTTCCAAATATTTCAATCGATCGGGTCTCTGGAGCCATTCGGCGGCGGCGGGTCTTTCCTCGGTCATTGTTCGCCCTCCGGCGTGCTGGCGCGCAATTCGGCCATCATCTCGTCAACCACGGCCAAGAGGTTCTTCGTCGCGGTGAAAATCTGGCCAGTAAGAACCCGCTTCAGGCCGGCTTTCCGGCAAGGGAGGGCATACATTGCCGGCTCTACGTCCAGCATCTCGGACGAAACCGCGATGAGCCGCCCGATTTGGTCGAGGCGCTTTTTCCTGGCGTCGGCGACGTTCGGTTGGATTGTTTCAGCGCTGGTCATCGGTCTCGACCTCCTTATCCTTGCGCATCAATTCGTCCAGGCGTTCCCATATGCGCACATGGCGTTCGGTAATTTCTTTCAACTGGCCAGCAAGCCATGTGATCGCGTCTCGTTTCTCAGGGAGCACTCTGACGAAGCCGTCCTCGCCCGAGGATTTGTCCAAGAAACCGCCGCAAACGGTTTCAAGCGACAACGACGCGAGCAAGAGATTGCTCATTGAATCGTCGAGGTCTTCGCGGACCTGATCAAATTCGGTATTGCTCATTAGATGCCTCCCTCACGCCGCGAACGAGCGCAGCAGCGCCGTGTAGCAGTCCTCAGGCAGGGCGAAATATTTGACGTGCTCCAGCAGCGCAGCGGACTTGGCGCGGACATCATCGATCGATGCGACGGGATGAGCACACAGCGCTTCAAGCGCCACGTCTTCCTCGTCCGCCAGCCGCGAAAGGTCGGGGTGGTCCTCGTCGATCTCAAGCGCGGCGTTATAGGCTCCCTGCGCCCGGCGATATTCGGCGATCATGCCGGCGATCGTCGAGACGCTGGCTAATGCAGCCGGAACGGCGGCTGACGCGACGACGGCGGCTCCAGCGGTGAGGAAACGGCGGCGATCAGGCAAAGCGGTAGCGCTCGCCGAAATGGCGTTATTCATGGTCATGCTCCTGTGGTTGAACTGTTTACGCGGCGCGGCTCGGAATGAACCGGCTGTTGATCCAGCGGGCGGCGGTGATCAGCAGCGGCCACACGCGGGAGAAGCGACGACGCAGCGGCGCCAGCGCGCCACCGTGGCGCACGATGACCAGCGCCGTGGCGGGGGTATAGATTTTAGCTATACCCTTCGCCTCCGCCCACGCCCGCTTTTGCGCGGCGGACAGGTCGAGGGGAATTTCGGCGATGAACGCCGTGAGCGGGCGGTTGTGAATGATCCGAGCGCCGACCACGCGCACGTCGAGGTCGAAAGCCTTGCGCGCGGTTTCCTCGCGGGCCTCGCGCGCAAGCTCCCAAGCGCGGGACATGATCCGGCGGCGGTCATAGACATGAAGGATCGGCGGCGGATCGGGCCGTTTCCGGGATTTAGGCGCACCTATAGCGCGCGCCGAAGTGATGTTTTTCGACATTGTAATAACCTTTCGGTTCGCTTATGATAACGGTGTACGCATTTGCGCACAGATTTTCGGTATCGTCAATGCAAATGATAACGGTGTTACGATGAATGCGGCGCAATGCCGGATGGCGCGGGCGGCTCTTCAAATCGGAGTGCGTGAGTTAGCGGAAGCCGCGAAGGTGTCACCCAGCACAGTTGCACGCCTTGAAGCCGGCGAAGAATTGAAGCCGCGCACCGTGGACGCGATCCGCGCCGCCCTTGAAGCTACTGGCGTCGAGTTCATCCCCGAGAACGGCGGCGGGGCGGGTGTGAGGCTGAAAATCCGCGCGTAGAAGCCACCTGAGCCAAGGCGCCCGCGAGGAATCACCGACGCGTCAGCAACGGCGAGCAGTTCCTTATGATCACTGCGGCTTCCGCCGCGCATCCGGTTTCGCGCCAGTGGAAAGGATATTGGCTGCGCACAAATTGATCGAACGCGGCCATCTTGTTAATTGACAGTTAACCTCTACCTATCATATTGATAGGGCCATGAGCAATGAGCCACCAATCGCTGAGCTTATGGCGTTCGCGCCTAGACCGAACGACTTCGTCAGTCGTGTTCGTAAATTAGCTAGTGATTCCAAAAATATAAAATGGGGCATCCATGCTCGGGAACGTATGCTGGAACGCGATATTCCTATTCGCGTTGCGCTAACGGTCCTGCGGGAGGGAACGGTCATGGGTGGCATAACTGCGGGGGCAAACCCCGGCGAATGGAAGGGGAAGGTCGTCCTGAACGTGAAGGGACGAAGAGACGTGGGTGTCGTTACAATTCTTGTCCGCGACGACCACATCAAAGTTAAGACAGTTGAATGGGAAGATATCAGATGAACATCCGCCACTTTGCCATCAAAGGTGAGGCGTTCTGCAAAGAGCCGCTTCACTATACTGACTGCGGGCTGGATAACATCTACCTGCGCAACGGCTTCTCATTGGACGCCGATGAAGAAGACCAATATCTGACTGTTGCAGATATTGACGGACTACATCGCGCAATTGGAATGAATATTGTTCTGACGCGCAAGGCTCCATCAGGAAAGGAGTTGCGATTTCTGCGCCATGAACTCAAGATGTCTCAAGCTGAGCTTGCGACAGTACTAAGCGTATCAGATCAAAGCGTTGCCAGATGGGAAAAGGGACAATGCGAAGCAAATGGAGCGGCAGTATTTGCCCTAAGAATCATATATCTTCTTTCACTGGTGCCTGATGACGAGCGAACAAGCCTGCTTGATGGAATACTTGAAAGACTCAAGCGGCTTTCGGAAGAAGATGAAACAACGGATGACATCGTCTTGTCTTATGTAGGCAAGAAATGGCAGGCTCCGACAATGGCGGCATAATGGTTATGGGGGGCGTCACCCCCAAACCCGCACACCCGACCGTTTCCCGTTGCCGCAAATCGCCCCGCGCTTCTCTGCAAGCCGTAGCGCCCGCCAGTGCATCCGTGGCGGGCATCTGCTTTCCTATTACGCGACAGCCCCCTGAAGATTGCGGATCAAGTTCGCATTCACGCGAGACTGATTAGCCGCGACCGATTGCGCGATGGTGCCCGCATCAGCGTTGCCGCCGTGGACGTTGATTGTCGTGTTGGCGTGGAGCGCGGCAGATGACGATGACGACGAACTGTTGTTGAACGACTGTGCTCCAGGCGCCCATCCCCGTTGATACGTGTGCCATGCGTCGGCAGGGTTGAACGTGGACTGCGGTTCCGCGTGGTGACGCCCCGCCCGCTCATTCGCGGATCGGTGAGAAACAAGGCCTCCGCCGTGGCTTCTCATCGCCTCGCGCACATGAGGCAACCACGCCCGCGCATTAGCGCCTCTTCCACCTTCTTCACCGCGCCCGTATCTTTCACTCTCGCGAATGCCGTCCATCGCCTTTGCGATGTCACCCGCCGACTCTCTCAACAAGCGCCCGCCTTCTTCTGTCCTTCGGGTGTCATAAAGCTGATCGCCGGGCTTGGCGGCGCTTTCAGCAACATATGCCCGCGACTGCCATCCCGCATCCCAAGGGTTGCCACCGTGTTCCTTGATCCAACGAGCAATCTTCGGCCACCGCGTGCTGTCCCACTGGAAAAGCCCGGTGTGGCCGCCTTTGACGTCATTATGAGCATGAGGGTTGAAACTGCTTTCAGACTGAGCTGAACCCATCGCCGCAGCAACGCCTTCTGGCGGCAACCCGGACCCGAGCAATGCAGCAAGCGCCTTTTTCGCGTTCTCTGACTGGACCGCTTTTCCGATGCGGCCACCGGCCCCGGCCGGCGCGGCCTCCGCGCCCATGCCGAATAATTTCTTGGTTCCATTCCACGCGCGGCGGAAGAACCCAGGTTTTTCGCCGTCGCCTGCCCCGGCATCGGCAGGGCCTCCCGTCCCTTGATGTTCATTCGGAGGACCATAATACGCGAGTTTGTTAAGCAGCCATTCAAGGCCGGTATCTTGCCCAAATTTATTGACCGCGTTCGCCGCATCAACGGCCCATTTGGTCAAATCTCTCAAATTCGCGACGAGATGCCCGATGTCCTTCGCAAATTCAGCAACCCCTTTGCCCGCCTCTTTCCAATCGACGTCGCCAAGACCTTCTTTCCAGCCTTTGAGTGCCTCCAAGAAGCCTTTGGTGATCTCTGAAAGAGCGTCAGAAATTTGCTTCGCGTGCTCGTCAAACCAATTACTGAGAGCGGTCAAATTCTCGCCGCCCGGCCCCAACAGCTTCGCTAGCGCGCCCTCGACGATGGTCGTGAACGTGTTCCAAATGCTACGCCAAGCCGTCATCAGCTTGTTGCCGTTCTCGGCCGCCTTCTCTGGGTCCAAGCCGACGCTGCGCTGGACCTTTTTGTAATGCTCCGCGAACTTGTCCACGCCCGCCGTCATCGCAAGCATGGTCTTTTCGTCAAAGCCCCAAATGCCCGCCATGTTCTGGCGCATGTATGGCGGCGCGGTGCGAAACCAATCGTAAGCGGCACGAGCCTCCCACATGGCGGTTTTCGTTGGAATAGTTGAGACTCGCTGGGGTTGAACCTGAGCGAGCTTCGTAAATCCATGCATCAAGCCAGAGATCAAGGCGCCTCTTACCAACGGG
>NZ_NHSJ01000067.1 GCF_002937075.1 Rhodoblastus sphagnicola | reverse complement strand
AGGGACAAGGCAAAAGTCGAGGCCGGCGTGCGCTTCGCCCAGACCTACATTCTCGGGCGATTGCGCCGACTGACCTTCTTCTCGCTCGCCGAATGCAACGAGGCCATCGTGCTTGTCATGCAACGCATGAACGAGCGCCCCATGCGCAAGCTCGGCGTCAGCCGGCGGGAACTGTTCGAGAAAATCGAGCGCGCCGCCCTCAACGATTTGCCCGCCGAGGAGTGGGAGTTCGCGGAATGGCAGCGCGCGCGGGTCAATCTCGATTATCACATCGAAGCGCATGACTTCCTCTATTCGGTTCCGCACACGCTGATCCGCGCCGAGGTCGATGTGCGCATCACCGCCCGCACCGTCGAGATTTTCCATCGCGGCCAGCGGGTCGGCGCCCATCAGCGGCGCTACATGGGCCGCAAGCACGGCACGACCCCTGAGCACATGCCCAGCTCGCACCGGCGTTACGCCGAGTGGACGCCGGATCGGTTCCGCCGCTGGGCCGCCAAGATCGGCCCGAACACCGAGGGGCTGATCGTCGCCGTGCTCGCCAGCCGGCCGCATCCCGAACAGGGCTTTCGCACCTGCCTGGGGATTCTGCGCTCCTATCGCGGCGTCGATCCGACCCGCGTCGAGGCGGTCTCAGCCCGCGCCCTCGAACTCGGCGCGTTCAACTGCAAGAGCGTCGCCTCCCTTCTCACCCAGAAGCGCGACAAGGCGGCGGCCAATGACGGCGGCCAGGCCCCCTGTTCGACCACGCCAACGTGCGCGGTCCCGGCTATTACCATTGAGAGGACATCCTCATGCTTGCTCATCCGACGCTCGAAAACTTGCACGCCCTCGGTCTT
Organism: Rhodoblastus sphagnicola; assembly: GCF_002937075.1. Lineage (GTDB taxonomy): Bacteria > Pseudomonadota > Alphaproteobacteria > Rhizobiales > Beijerinckiaceae > Rhodoblastus > Rhodoblastus sphagnicola. The sequence goes on along the minus strand of NZ_NHSJ01000067.1, from coordinate 15,569 downwards.
CACGGCTTGGCCAAGGGGTTCAAGGAACTTGAAAACCGACCGGAAGCGCGCGGCCTCGATCACGCCGAATGGCTCGGCCTGCTGCTCGAATATGAGACGACGCTGCGCCGGCAGAAACAGTTCGAAACGCGCGCCCGAGCCGCGCGCCTGCGCCATCAGGCCAGCGTCGAGGACGTCAACTACCAGATCCCGCGCGGGCTGGATCGCGCCCTGTTCCTCAAGCTCGGCGCCTGCGACTGGCTCGCCGAGCGGCGCCATCTACTCATCACCGGCGCCGCCGGCCTGGGCAAGAGTTGGCTGGCCTGTGCGCTCGGACAGAAGGCCTGCCGGGAAAACACCTCCGTTCTCTACACCCGCATGCCCAGGCTGTTCGCCGATCTGGCGATCGCGCATGGCGATGCGCGCTACCCGCGGCTTTTGCGCTCGATCGCCCGCGCCAAATTGCTCATCCTGGATGACTGGGGGCCGGAGGCCCTGACGCCCGAACAGGCGCGCGATCTGCTCGAAATCATCGAAGACCGCTACGACAAGGGCTCTCTCATCATCACCAGCCAGGTTCCCGTCGACCGCTGGCACGACATGATCGGAATCCCGACCCTCGCCGACGCGATCCTCGACCGCGTCATCCACAATGCCTATCGGATCGATCTGGCCGGCGAGAGCCTGCGCAAGACGCGCTCGTCCACCCGAAATCCATCCGCTCTTGACCAATCAGAAACAGCGCAACATCATCAATCCTGACCTGCGGCGGCAAACTGCAAGTGGCCGGCTTCAAATCGGAACGCTGGCCGGCTTCAGATCGGAATAGGTGGCCGGCTTCATATTGGAATGCATGGCCGGCTTCGTCGGAATCCGCAGCTCCGGTCCGCCAAACCTATAGTTCACGCCGGCGCGCAAGATGTGCGTCGTGGTTTCGACCGCGAGGTTCGCGTTGGCCGAGAAATAGGAACCATTGTAGAGCGAGGTCTTGCCGAGATCGGCATAGAGATATTCGCTGCGCAGCGACCAATGATTGGTCAGGGCGTATTCCAATCCGCCACCCACAGCGAAGCCCCGCGCCAGCGTCTCCTTGGAGATGTAAACAGAAGAGCCGTTGTAGGAGGCGTTGACGTCGCTGTTGCCCCCGGCATAGGCAAAGCCGCCGGTCGCATAGAGCAGGCCACGGTCGAGGATCACCGCTCCGACGCGGGCGCGCACCGTGCCCAGGAAGTCAACGCGCGAGCCGGCTTTCCCAGACAGGGTGGTTCCAAGCGACGAGTCGACGCCGACTTCACCCGTCACCGACGCGCCTTGGATGTCCGCTTCGAGGCCAACGACGAACGGACCTCTAAGCTGGTAATTGACGCCGACTTGGCCGCCACCAAGAACGCCGCTCGAATTCAGTCGCGCCGCTGCTGGAACTGATGGCCGCAGGATAACGGAGGCTTCCGTCAGAAAAGCCGATGTTTCCACAAATATAGATTCCACTCCACGAGAAGTACGAGGGCTCGAAATCGCGCGGCGACCCCACCGTCACCGTCATCTGCCGGTCATAACCTTTCTGGAGAGGCGGAGCATCGCCGTATGTCGGAGAATTATACACAACAGCCCAACTGTGCAAAGGCAGATGTTACCGCAACGACGCTGATGATTGAGCAAAATATGATCGACTTCATTTGCAATATCCTTAGCTGTGTAAAAAATATAAATTTTCTCAGTTAAAAAATGGTGAGCGTCGGCAATGAGCATTCATCATTTATTCTGCATATTCCGGCGATAGATCTGTTTAAGGTATCTCATTGGCTTGGCCTAATACCTTCAGCCAAGGAACGATCGTTAGGTCAGATGAGCGCACCCGCCGCATTTTCCAAGAACAACTCACCGTCGCGAACATACCGGCGGAGCATGGCGTCGCCGGTCTGCTCTTTGATCTTCCTGGTGTCGACGCCAGCCTACGCGGCGCTGGTGGCCAGGCCGGACCGCAGCGAGTGGCCGGAGCAGGGGGCGGGATTGTAGTCGGCGGCGGCGACGCGCTCGCGGACGATCAGGAACACGGCCTCGGGCGAGAGGGCGTCGCCGAACACCCATCCGTGCTTGCCCACCCGGCGGAAGATCGGCCCCTCGCTGATCCTGCCGCGGTCGAGCCAGATTTCGAGCGCGTGAACGGGACAGAATTTGGTGCGGCCGAACGTGACGCCGATCTTGCGGCCTTCGCCGTCCTGGTCGGTCTTCGATCGGCGCAGGGTGATGACCACTCCTTGACGGACCCGCTCCACGTCGGTGCAATCAATTGCACAAAGTTCTGATCGCCGGAACCCGCCTGCGAAGCCGATCAGCGGGAGGGCGCGTTCGCGCGCATCCTTTAGGCTGTCGCCCATCGCGGGGCGAGGACGGCGAACAGGTCTTCGCTCAGGAGCGGGCGGGCTCGGCGCTGAGCGACGCCTCGCTCCCGCCTAATGCCACGCATGGTCGCGCGTACCAGCGGCGGGCCGACCGGAGAAGGATGACCCTGCGCGTCATGCGCTACCGAGATCGCTGCAAGCCGCCGGTTGAGCGTGGCCACCTTCAGCACCTCGGCATGGGCGGCGACGTAGGCCGCGACCTCGGCGTCGCTGGCCGGGATCGTGCCGCCCCAACCGAAGAAGTGATCGAGGTCCGATCTGTAGGCGCGTCGCGTCGCCGGCGCGATGCCGGCCTGAACGAAGGCTTCAACAAGATCGGTCAGGTTCGTGCAATCAATTGCACGAACAGGAGCTGTTTGAATGTGTGGCTCCCATGCAAGCCGAACCGGCCGGGTCAGCGTGTCCTCGAACGCGACGCCCCAAATCCAACCGAGACCGGGGCGGTAATAGGGGGGCGGGAGCGGCGGGATATCCAGTGTTCTTACCCAGGGAGGTCTGCATGGGTCCGCGCGAGCGGTAGACTCGGAGAAGGCAACGACGACGGGACGACGCCCATGCAGAAGTCGGATCTCTTCATAGTAGCCGGGAAACCGGTGAAAGCCGGTGGAGCAAAGGGAGAGATGGATTGAAAAAGACGGGACCACGGCAATTGAGCCTCGTGTTCGCCGACAGGCCTTCGGGGGGCGGGTCGCCCGAGCCGCGGGCGGCGAAGCTTCCTGCTTCATAAAGCGAGGACCAAGAAGACGACAGGTTCTGTCGCCAGCGTGGCCGACGTCAGTCGGTTGCTCGAAGAGGTGGCGTCGGAAGTCAATCTGACCAAGGCGCTGCTGAACGTGGTGCGCAACAAAGGAGCGCCGGGATTGGACGGGCGGACGGTCGAAGCGGCGGAGGCGAAAGCCCCGTCGATCATCGCTCGTTTGCGCCGCGACTTGCTGACGGCACGCTACCGGCCCGGCGATGTCCGCCGGGTTGGCTGCCGACGCCCGGGGGCGGGCATCGGGGGCTTGGCATTCCGAACATTGTGGACCGAACGGTGCAACAGGCGGTTCTTCAAGCATTGGAGCCGATTTTTGAACCGACTTTCCATCCCAGCAGTCACGGTTTCCGGCCAAAGCGCGGGGCTCACACCGCCGTCGCCGAAGCAACGGGATACCTGAAGGAAGGATATCAAACGGTGGTTGATCTGGACTTGGCCAATTTCTTCGATCGAGTCAATCATGACAGCCTGGTGGCGCGCGTCGCCGCACGTGTGTCCGATAAGCGCGTGCTCAAACTCATCCGGGCCTTTCTCAACGCCGGGGTGATGGAAGACGGTTTGGTCTGTCCCGTGGATGAGGGCACGCCGCAGGGCCGACCCGCTTTCGCCAATCCTAAGCAACCTCGTGCTCGACGACCTCGACAAGGAACTGGCCCGACGCGGACACCGCTTCTGCCGCTATGCCGACGACTGCAACATTTATGTCCGCAGCCGTCGTGCAGGAGAAAGGGTCATGGCCTCAGTCAGCCGGTTCCTGACCACCGAGCTGCGGCTGAAGGTCACTGAGGCGAAAAGCGCGGCGTCGCGGCACGGAGGAGCGCAAGTTCTTGGGGTTCAGCATCTCGAACGACGGGAGTGAGCGGCGCGTCGCGCCGAAAGCCCTCGACAAGTTCAAGGCGCGGCTCCGGGACATGACATGCCGGACATCGGAGAAAAGTTTGGAACAGCTGATCAAGGGGCTGAAGCCATACATCGTTGGATGGCGCGGCTACTTTGGCTTCTGTCAAACACCTCGGATGCTCACAAACCTCGCAGCGTGGATTCGCCGAAGATTACGCATGTATCTTTGGCGGCAGTGGCGAACTGGGCAAAATCGCTTCAAGGAACTGCGCCGATGTGGCGTATCAAAGTTCCCCGCTGCGGTCGCGGCCGGATCGCCGACGCGGCTATGGCGAATGTCGGGACATCCCGCCGTTCAACAGGCGCTACGCAACGCCTATTTCGACTCGCTTGGTCTTCCGCGAATCTTTGTTCCCACCGAAGCATAACTTGATCGAACCGCCGTGGTACGGACCCGTATGTCCGGTGGTGTGGGAGGGGCGGCGCTGCGACGCGTCCCCCTATCCCGATCATCGGCGGGAAGGCGACCTCCATAGGAACCCTCGGCAAGGGCGGCTCACCGCCAGCAAGCAGTAACTCGCGGTTGGTGCTCGTGGCAGAGGGACATGGATTACGCCATGCACCCACAAGGAGGCTCGCCGTCTGCGCCTCAAGATCAACCGATCGACCAACTCCGCGGGCGGCGGCGCAGCATCAAGGCGTGACGATCGCGAAATTTGTCAGAGGCCCATCGAACAACGCCGCGAAACGCCGAACCAGCGCATGATCATCGGCAGAGAGCGCCGGCTGTCCTTCGCCCGTCAGCGCCGCATGGAACTGCGCCGCGGTCAGTTTCAGGATCGGCGCGCCGACCAGCGGAGCGGAGGCGTCCTCATGCACCAGAACCGAATTGCGCACCTGCACGACCTGGTTCTTGTCCGTCTCCGGATCCGAAATGGTGAAGGCAAACGGCGCATCCCTCGCGCGGTCCGGCGCTAGCCGCAACGCCACGGCGTCAAGCAGCAGATCGGTCGGGAGGCCGACCAGACCCGCAAACGGCGCCGTACGCCTGGGCTGGACCTGCCCCCGGCGCAATTCCGTCACCGCCTCGAGATAGCCATTGCGCCAAGTCGAGCTCTCGGCCCGATAGGCGAGCTGTTCGTAAACGTCCGCCAGGGTCAACTGCGCGGCGCGATTCGCGGGATCGGCGAAAACCAGCTTGTTGAGCAGATCCACCGCCCAGCGATCATCGCCCTTGCTGATCGCCGCCTTGGCCAGTTCCAGCACGCGCGCGCCGCCGCCGAGCGCCTCGACATAGTGGCTGGCCTCCTCGGTCAGCGTCATTGGGTCGAGATGCGCGGGATTGCCGTCATAGAAGCCCATGTAGCGATGATAGACCGCCCGTGAATTATGGCTGAGCGAGCCGTAATACTCGTGATTGTACCACTTTGCCGACAGCGCATCGGGATAGCGGATCGTCCGCGCGATCTAAGGGCCTGTGAGGCCGTCGTTCATCAGTCGGACGCTCTGGTCGTGCAGATACTCATAGGCATCGCGCTGGTTGGCGAGATAGTCGACGATTCTGGCCTGCCCCCAATGCGGCCAAAAATGCGACGTGAACAGAACGTCGGTGCGATCGCCATAGCGACTGATCGCCTCGCCCAAGGCGTTCGCCCAGCTCTTCGTATCGCGGACCAGAGCGCCGCGTGCTGGCAGCGCATTGTGCAGCGTGCCGTTGGCGTCCTCGGCGAGGCACAAGGCCTTGAAATCGGGCAGATAGAAAAACATCTCCGCCGGCGCCTCGGTGTTCTGCGCCATCTGGAATTCGAAGCGCACGCCGTCGATCGTCAGCGTCTCGCCGGTCTGAGCAATCTCGTGCGTTGGCGCGATCGGGAGGCGACCGCGCGTCAGCGCGGCTCCCCGGGCTGACGCAATGTCGATCAGCTTGATCTGCGGACCTATTCCGATATTGACGTTGCCTGTCGCCGCGACCGGCAGCCCAAAGCCAAATTGGTAAGCGGCCCGGCGGCTCATGGCCGGGCCAGCGATCACCGTTTCGCTCAAAATTTCCTTGATGATGCCCTGGGGCGCAATGACAGGAACCTTGCGCGCCGCGGCATCCTCATCGGAAATGACCCCGCGCACGCCGCCATAATGATCGGAATGGCTGTGCGTGTAGATCACGCCTACGATCGGTTTTTTGCCGACATGTTCATAGAGCAGCTTCAGCCCCGTAAAGGCTTCGGCCTCGCTGCCGGGGTCAACGACGATGTAGCCGGTGTTCCCAACGATGACGGATATGTTGGATATGGCAAAGCCGCGGATCTGATAGATGCGGTTGGCCACTACGAACAAGCCGTGTTTCTCCAGCAGTTGGGCGTTGCGCCACAGGCTGGGATTTACGGTCGGGGGAGCGGACTGCTTGAAGAAGGCGTCTGAATCGACATCAGCGACAGGCTGCCCGTCAGGATTCAGGAGCTTGCCGTCCGGTGCCGTCGCCAGGAAGCCGCGCTGGACGAGGTCGAAGTCTTCGCGGTCGCTGATCGGAAGCGTTTTTGCAAACGCCTGAAGCGCCTGGGTCGTAAAAGCGCTGGGCGGCTTGCTGGCGAGAGCCCCCTGCTCGCCGTCCGTGACGCCACCCGACGCAGTCTCTTGGGCGAGCGTCGATGTCTTGATCAGGCAGATGGCTACGATCAAGCAGGCGTGACGGACGCGAAAACGCATGAGTTCCCCTAAAATGTCTGACGAGCCAAACTAATAACCTATTTAATCGATCGACATTTGGCTGGCAAGATAATCAGGGCAGCCGCCGCGATATACTCTGTGGGCCCCCGGCACAGGGCGGAGCGTATCGGCCCGAACTAACGAAACGCCCTTCGGATACGCATCAGCGGACAAATAGGAAACACTACGACGTGTGGGCCTTGAAACTCTGCGAAAAATTGTAATTGCGGGTTTGAGCAGCTGATCGGCGACGATGTCGGGAAACAGATGATTGTCGTTCAGCCCGGATCGACGGCAAAGACGTGGTTTAAATCGTCCACAATTTTATACGACAAACCCTGTCGTCATGACAATATTTACGGAGACGCTAAACTCAAAGTTTTCCGTATATGTTCGTCGGATATATGCGCGTCTCCTCGACCGACGACCGGTAATCGAATGACTTGCAACGCGCCGCCCTGATCGCGGTGGGCGTAGATGAGCGCCATCTCCACGCCGAAAAGGCCAGCGGCGCGCGCGACGACCTCAAGGCCTGTCCCCTGGATTTGCGCGCCGGCGATTGTCTTGTCGTCTGGAAACTCGACAGGCTGCGACGGTCGCTGCCCAACCTGCTGTCGATTATTGCCGACCTGAAGAAGAAGGGCGTGGCGTTCCGCTTTCTTACGGAGCAGATTGACACGACTACGCCGCATGGCGAGCTTCTGTTTTCTGTCTTTGGCGCTCTGGCTCAATATGAGCGCGCCTTGACCCGCGAACGGGTCATGGCGGGATTGGCCGCCGCCAAGCGCCGGGGACGCCGGGGCGGCCACCAACCCGTCATCGATTCCGAAAAGTTGGAACAGATTGTCGCCACGCTGGACAACGGCGCCAGCAAAGCCTCCGTCTGCCGCACGTTCAGGGTTCCCCGCACCACTTTGATCGATACGCTTCAGCGCGTCGGGTGGTCCGCCCCGGTAGCAACGCAGGCGAAATCACAGGCAGAAGCCTGATCGTTCCCGTTTCGTTCAAGTTAGCGTGCTTATATTGCTCTGATCTTGTCGTGACCCCAACGTGCTGCGACGCCATTATTAGACTAAAGTTTAATCAGAATGTGCGCAACTGTGGATTGATCAACTTAATTGCCACAACCTAACGTTAGATGACTGGCGCTGATTCGTGCGCTGCCAGGATTGGGGGGATAAATTGGCAACCGCAGCGACCAGCCTCACCGCCTTCGCCACGATCAACCTGCATTATGCTATGGCAGAGATCGCAACTATCGCAGACCGAGACTCGATTATGCGGGCGCTCGATCATATCCGCCAAGCAGAGGGCTGCCTGAGGGTGGTCATGGCTGAATACGACATCCCGACGGATGACGCCGAGCCGGAAGAGCAGTCGGAAGCGGCTTGATCGGCATCAGGACACAACCAGCCGATTAGTGGGAATCGCTCGCAATTCCTATTAGATTCACATGCCGCTTGCCTCTGGCAATGGTCCTCATGGCCTGCCTCGGTGTCGCTACATCACTGGGGCGGGTTTTTTGTGATGCAGCCTTACCAGCGGAGGAAGGACGTAGCTCTCCACTGCGAGAAGTATCTTCAGATTCCCTACTTTCTAGAGCATTTTCACGGTCTGTGGCGATATCCTGAGTGATTGAGATAGTTGGCGCATTCGGCGGCTCATATTCGACCGGACCACCTTGTCGGACGATATCAAGCAGTGCTTTTCCACCAATCGACAATTTCGCTCGATCAAGGTCATGTTTTCCCGGTACCATCTAAACGTGGTGAATCGGGCATCCAAGATCGTGCCCCCAGAGGTGGTGTAGCTCTGAGAATGTAGCGTAGCCGCTCGCGACGCGCGCCCTCATGGCGCCGTAGCGAGCGAGCGGCGTAGCGGCCGGCGCGCAGGCGTTGGGTGGTCATCCACGATTCTTCGGTAAGGACGGGTTGCTGACACCAACCCTGACCAAGGAACTGAGGATGACCGACGAGATCATGGCCCTTCGCGGGCTGATGGAGAAGAGCGCCGACGCGGATTTTCTGCGCGAGATGATCGGCTTTGGAGCGCAACGGCTGATGGAGCTGGAAGTGGGTGCGCTGACCGGCGCGGCGCACGGCGAGAAGAGAGAGCTGGTCCCGGTTATCTGAACATTTTTCCGCGAACGATAGGTGTTTTTCTGTCGGGTTCTTTCGTCAGATGGCGCCGTGGTGTTGGGTGTGACGCAGGTAGGGCGTAGCCCGACCGTAGTCGCATCCAACACCACGGCGGCGGAAAAATTCATGCAGCCGCCAGACGGGGCGTCGGGTCGAAGTAGGCCTCGTCCGGCGTGCGTCGGTCAAGCGACGAGTGCGGGCGGTGTCGGTTGTAAAATCGAGATACCGGCCGATCGAGGCGCGCGCCACGCCGACGCTGTCATAGGCGTGCAGATACACCTCTTCGTATTTGACCGATTTCCAGATGCGCTCGACGAAGACGTTGTCGCGCGAGGCGCCCTTGCCGTCCATGCTGATCTTGATCTCGTTGGCGATCAGCACGCCGGTGAACGCCTCGCTGGTGAACTGGCTGCCTTGGTCTGTGTTGAATATTCCCGGCTTGCCATGCCTCGCCAGGGCCTCCTCCAGCGCCTCGACGCAGAAGTCGGCCTCCATCGTGATCGACACGCGATGGCTCAGCACGCGCCGGCTGAACCAGTCGACCACCGCGGCCAGGTAGACAAAGCCGCGCGCCATCGGGATGTAGGGTAAGGTCGAGCGTCAGCGCCGTGCAGCATTGCTGCTGCCGGTTTCCGACGCCCGCCTTCCAAACCGGACGTGCACCTTTCGTTATGCATCCGGCTTTCCAGGAACCAAGGCGTATGCAGGAGCGTGCATCCATCCGCGTCGAAACCGCTGGACCGTGAGCGAGGAAAGGAGGAACTGTTCAGTCCGTCCTTTCCGCCAGACACGTCGAGTGGGCCGAAGACGGCTCGGCAGTCGCCGTATTATCGTCTTCTTGCGGCTGAGGGATTGGTGCTTTTTCATGAGCCAGCGCCAAATGCGATCGCCGACGTAGTGGTCGATGTTCGCAAATAGATCGCTTGCCCCTGTACAAAAGCGGAAGTAATTCCCCCAGCCTCGCAGGATGGGATTCAGCTTCTGGAGGAGGTGCGTCAGCGACCAGCCGACCGTCGATCGTAGGGTCAACTGCTTCACCTTGTACCGAATATCCGCCCGCTTTTCGGTCGGGATTTCAATCCTCGGCATGTAGCCGAACCGGGGATGCCATTTGTAGCGAACCCGGTGTCCGAGGAAATCGAATCCCTCGGTCGGATCGGAGACGCGGGTCTTTTCGATCGACAGTTCCAACCCCATTGTTTCAAGCAGGTATCCGGCGAGCGCCGCTTTTTCGTGTTCAGCTTGCTCGCGGGTGCCTGCGACGAGAACGATGAAATCGTCGGCGTATCTGATCGGAAAGAACACCGGCCGTCCGGCTTTGCGGTCGGTCATGCGGGCCTGCATCGCTGCCGTCACTGGGTCACAGCTGCGATGCGCCCGGATCTTCTGTCGGTGGTGGGTCCACCGCTCATATCGTTCCTCGATGACGCCGAGGGCGATATTGGCGAGCAGTGGCGAGATTACACCCCCTTGTGGCGTGCCGTAGGCTGTCGGAAGGACGATGCCTTCCGCCAAGACGCCGGCCTTCAGGAACTGCCCGAGCAACCGCGTCACCTTGATATCGCCGATGCGTGCGCGGACGCGTTGCATCAGCTTGTGGTGATCGATGTTGTCAAAACAGCCCTTGATGTCGCCTTCGATGATCCAGGTATAAGGCGTCCGCTGGCGTCGGCCGTCTTCGGCTTTTGCTCGCGGTCGCATGCTCATGCGGATGTGCTCCAAGGCGCCATGGCATCCTCGCCCGGGTCGGAACCCATAGGAGATGTGCCAGAAGTTTGCCTCGAATATCGGCTCCAAAAGATTCTTCACCGCGCCCTGTACGACGCGGTCACGCACGGTCGGAATGCCCAGAGGACGGAATTTCCCTGGTTTGCCCGGCTTTGGGATTAGCTTCCGGCGGGATGGGCTCGGTTGGTATCGGCCATTCCGCAGGTCGTCACGGAGGTGTTCAATGAACGCCTCTTCACCCATTGTCGCGCGAATGCTCGCGACCGTCATCCCGTCGACCCCAGCGGTGCGGCTTCCCTTGTTGCGGGCGATCCGTTGCCAGGCTATGCGGAGGTTGCGGCGATCAATGATCCAGTTCCACAAGTCTCCGTAGGTGTCGTCGGGATTTGTACTGCTCCACTGATAGAGTTTGCGTTGAATGCCGAGGAGCCAAGCCTGATCGGCTTGATCACCCGAGTCCACGGGTGGTTCCTCCGTCTTTGCAGTTCTATCGGTTCCCTGCCTGCCTTCGCCATGCACATGGCTTTCCCGTGCTCGGACTACTACGCAGGCTCCGCCCCCTGATACGGCCGTCGCCGGTCTCCGCGGATAGCTCGGGTCCGATCCCGAGCGGTCGTTCAGGGTTCCCATGTTCCAGCTCTTGACCTTCGTCCTTTAGGCGGCGTGCTCTACCCCTGGCGATACTGGGTGACGACCACTGAGGAGGTCATCGTCACCGCGCCGGCAAATGCCGTCGCGTCGGTAAGGAACATCAAGCCCAACCGGGTCAGATCGCAATGGCCCCCAGTTCCATTCAACGTCGTAGGGGTGTTGTCGAGTAAATACAGAGGCTTCCGGCGCACACTTCGTTGTCTCGCCATGGAACGTGTGGTAGCCCGACCTGCCGTGAATGGCGGCATCCGGTACAGTTCAGTCTGTCAGCTCTTCCACGTGCCGGCGGAACCCGACACGCTCGGACAGACCCCTTCAATCCGGGCTCCTTCCCGGATCGGATCGCATTGCAGCGATCGGTCAAATAGCCAGCAAGCGAGTCGATCTCGATCAATTACATCTCAACCTCCCCGCCGCATGGCGCACTGATGTCCATAGCCCACACCTGGTTGGGCCGATCGACCTTCACGCCGCGCAGCAGATACGGATAAATCTTGTGGCCCGGCGTCGGCTTGGACGTGTTGGGCCAGCGATAGATCGCTTCAATGCCCATGCGCTTCATCAGCGTGGCGACATGGCGGCGACCGGCCTTGAGGCCCTCGCGGTCCAGAAAGTCCCGTAACATCCGGCTGCCCGCGAACGGGAATTCCAGATGCAATTCGTCGATGCGGCGCATCAGCGCGAGGTCCTCGGGCGAGGTCGGACACGGCTGGTAATAGACGCTGCCGCGACTGATGTTGAGGACCTTGGCCTGACGGACGATGGGAAGAGCGTGATTGCGGTCGATCATCTTTTTGCGCTCAGCATGCCGGCCTTGATGAGCGCGCCTTCCAAAAAATCATTCTCCAGCGCCAGCTCTCCGATCTTGGCGTGGAGCGCCTTCAAATCCACCGGCGGCCCTTGTGCAGTCGAGGCGTCGGCGCCGAACACACCGGCCGCGCCTTCCAGCAATTGCGCCTTCCAGTCCCTGATCTGGTTGGGATGGACCCTCGAAGTCTTGCGCCAACTCCGTCAGCGTCTTCTCGCCCTTCAGGGCGGCCAGAGCCACCTTCGCCTTGAAGGCCGGCGTGTGGTTCCGGCGCGGTCGCTTGGTCATGATCTCTCCTGATGCGCGGCGATCATCGCCGCGCATCAGGCGGAAAAGCCACTTATCGCCCTGTCCAGATTTCCCGAGCCAGCTCTCATCGTCATGCGTCGCGTTGTCGCCCATTCCCGCTCGCCGGCAGGTGATCGCAACCGTTTAGAAGCGGCTCAAAGAAATAGGTGGGAGCGACACAAAGCGCGCGGGACAGCCTGACCAAAATCGCCGCAGGAATTCGTTGCGTGCCGTTCTCGTACTCAAGTAGACAAGCCGGGCTGATGTCGATACGAGATGCCATCTGCTCAATAATTAGGCACTCCTTAAGCCGCTTGGCTCTCAACCGGGTGCCGACGTGTGTGTCAATGGGATTTGAACCTGACATTACGGCATCAACTCCGATAAAAATCTTTCATACAGACAACACAAACTGCGACTGTCTATTGCCACAAACAAAAAACCGAAGCAACTACAAGACATATGCATTTTTTAAGGAGCGTAGCTCTCACGCTCAGTGGCGACTTAATTTAACAAGTCGATGCAATCGACGCAGCTGTATTATATATAAATTTCGATAATATGTCGATATCGTGTTTGATAAGGATTATTTACGAAATAGCACTCGCCGACCTGAAGGGTTGATCGCTGCCGCTTATTTCTGGATTTGCGCATGTTTACCTTGATGAGATGCGCCTATGAAACAGCCGCACGTTGGTGCCAAGTTTGCATATCTTCGCGGTGGCGCACCGTGGGGGGGGGGGGATATGACAGACTTCGGAAAGAAACTCGCAGAGCTAATCGAGATCAATCTGATGTTCGCTCAGTTGGAGCTTTCGATTGGTGTCGAGCACGATGGCGCCACTTTGCGGGCTCTCAATCACATCATCGAAGCTCTTGACCTAATCCGCGAGGAGAAAACTCATAAACAATCAAATATCCTCGGAGACTCGGTTGAATTCGCTTAGAGTCCGTCCGAAAAGTTTACGCTTTCAAGCAGAGCTTTCGCAACATGAGGCGGATTGAGGCGAGACGGATGATCGCCACGGCGTGGCCGCAGGGGATGTGTCCCGGTCATTGTTGAAAAGGGAGGGCGGCGTTGCTCACCTTGAGCCAGTAGGCTCGGGGTGTCGAATCCTCGGAGGAAAGCAACGCCATGAAGAAGCCTACCACATCGCCGGCGGTCGGTCCGTCGGCTCTCGTCGAAGAAGCTGCGAATGAAGAGTCCGCGCCAGCTTCGAGCCCCTGTGCCTGACGTCCGGGTTGGCCACTCTCTCTGGAATGATGGAAGAAGACGCGGTCCGATTCTGCGGTCCGCGCCATGGTCGTGGCGACGACCGGGCCGGTCATCGCTGGGGCATAACAAAGGGGAAGAGTGGCTTTCACGGCGGCAAGATCGAAATCGAACGCCCTCGCGTTCGCACCCGTGGCGGTGATGAGTTGGTCCTGCCGAGTTGGGCGGCCGCAGTCGACGAGGACCTGCTCGGCCAATGGGCGCTCAATCTGATGCTGATGAACGTGTCGACCCGCAAGTTCGGCCGCGCCGTTCGCCTGCCGGGCGACGACATCCCCGCCGAGCGGGGCGCCGGCGTGACCCAAATCGGCGGTGTCACGCCGGTTCGTGGCCTTGTCGGCCGAGAAGATGCAGGCGTGGATGGCCACCGACCTCTCGGGAGTGTCTGAAAATTTGTGTGTGGGCCGGGTTGACCATCATGCCGTGACAAACCTTTCGTCGAACATGATGGCGAATTGGGTCTTGGCCTCGCACCATTCGCACGGTGGCGTTTTCCATTGTCCCGCGACCTGGCGCAAGACGAGAAACAACAATTTCAACGCCGCGTCGTCGGTCGGAAAATGGCCTCGCGTGCGCACCGCGCGGCGCAGCTTCGCGTTCAGGGATTAGATGGCGTTGGTCGTATAATTGATCCTTCGCACCGCGACCGGAAAGGCAAAAAACAGGATGACATGCGCCCAGTTTCGTCTCCAGTTCTGGGCGATCGAAGGGTATTTCCGTCCCCACGGGCCTTCTTGAGCCTCACGCCAGCCCCGCCGCCGTCGTCGATCGATCACACCTGCCGCCGCCGAGGGACGGCGAGATTAGTAAGCTGATTGAAGGGTTTATTGGGTAATCGAGGTTACGCAACTTGAAAAGCGGGACCCGGAGCAATCCAATGAAGGCGAGCATCAAGGCCAGACTCGCGGCCATGTCGGTGAAGAGCTCGAAACCCTATCGCGTCATCCTCTGCACCGAGGGCGACGCCGCGTCGGTTGAAGGGGAAGTGCGGCTTGCGGGCGAATTGGAGGGCCCCGGCGTCAAGATCGTCGTCTTGACCGTGCCAAGAAGGTCCTTGGAAAGGACGACGATTCAATGAGCCGCACAAGCTCGCGCTCGTGCAGGACACCCACACGGCTCAAGGCCAAATGATGGGGCGACGCGAGAAGTTGAAGCACGCTGCGTTGCGTTTTTAGATGCCGTAATGGCCCCGGCCTGAGCCTCTGGTTTAGGACGGCGGCTGTCCCCCGTATGATGAGGAACGGGGTCCTGGTTAGCGCCGGCCCCAGGCATCGGGACGGAGGACAGCCGCGGAATATTATGCCGGAATCGACGTGTCTTTGGAACGGTCGAGCGTTTGCATTGTTGAACCGCGCCGGGTTTGCCGGAGGCTCCCACTCCCAAATAGGATGGAGCCATCATGAGCACTACGACCAACAAATTTTCACCTGAGGTTCGCGCCCGCGCGGTGCGGATGGTTTTGGATCACGAGGGCGACCACGCCTCGCGCTGGGCGGCGATGTCGTCGATCGCCGCCAAGATCGGCTGTTCGCCGCACACCTTGCGTGAATGGGTCAGCAAGGCGGAAGTCGACAGCGGCAAGCGGGTCGGCGTTCCGACCGAGGTCGCCGAGAAGCTGAAGGCGCTGGAGCGCGAGAACCGTGAACTCCGGCAGGCCAATGAGATCCTGCGCAAGGCCTCGGCATATTTTGCGCTGGCGGAGCTCGACCGCCGACCGAAGTGATGATCGCTTTCATCGACGATCATCGGCAAGCCCATGGGGTCGAGCCGATCTGCAATGTCTTGCCGATCGCCCCTTCAACCTATCACGCCAATGTCGCCGGCCGCGTTGATCCTTCGAAGCTTTCCCAGCGGGCCAGGCGCGACCTGGCCCTCAAGGTGGCGATCCGGCGGGTGTTTTCCGAAAACTTCGAGGTCTATGGCGTGCGCAAGGTTTGGCTGCAATTGAACCGGGAAGGCGTGGCGGTCGCGCGCTGCACGGTGGCGCGCCTGATGCGCGCGA
>NZ_NHSJ01000066.1 GCF_002937075.1 Rhodoblastus sphagnicola | reverse complement strand
CGAAGTGCGGGTCTCGGCCATGATGGCTGACGCGCCAACACCATCGGCGCTCATCAGAACGATCCGGGCGCGCCAGGCGCGCTTCTGTGGCGTGTTGCGATCCGCGACCACCGCGTCGAGGCGCCGCCGGTCAGTTTCGTTGAGAGTGATCGATATTCCATTGCGCATGCGCCAGACTCGCACATGCCGGAACCGGGCGGAATCCCGCCGGACTCTTTCGTTTCGGTCAATCCACTAACCTGCGAAATTCTCCGAGACCCCCCACAGTCCGCCAGAAATCGAAAGATTTTCAGCCTCTGAGCGAAGGCGGTTGGCGCCCGGGGCTTCCAGCTCCACGGGACCAACTCATCCAGCCGGTGTCCTACGAACGCATTACGCTGCGTCGAGTTTGCCTCGCGTTGATTTGCGGCTGTCCGCCTCGCTAAGCATCGACGTGAAAAACACCGAAGGGCGCACATCGAAAACGCGACAGATTTTGGCCATTACCCGCGCTTCGATACGTGCTTCGCCACTCTCGAATTCCAAGAGGCGAGTACTCGTAACACCAATGGCAGTCGCCAAGGTTTGAGCAGACAAACCAAGCCGCGAACGTGTGTCGCGTAGCTTCGTGCCGACGTGCGTGTCGATAGGATTGGGGACTTCCATAGCGTACCTGAGGTTGAATTTATGCCCTTACGGGAATCGTATGGGTGATTTTTGCATCCATATCCCCGTATGAGATCTGATTTTTCCGCAACCCTGAGGAGTAAAAAAAGTTTAGATATTCTCTTGACATCATCAAGTAAGTCGATTGTATACACCGTATTTTGCACCTGTGATTTGCATAAAATGTGCGTGCGAATCAAAATGACGCTGGCTAAATGCCCTTGACACTTGCAGCTACTACAAAAGGAGACGTTTTGTGACCGGCGTGTATTCAATTAACGTTGCGGAAATAAATATATTTTTTGCAAAATATGAGCTAACCAAAATGGTCGATCCGTGCGCAGTGGCGCGCGCGCTTTTCCACATCGAAGAGGCGTTGCGAGAGTTGCAAAATATGCAGCGCGAGAATGAGAAAAAGATCGCCGAAACGGCAACGTCCGCAGTGCTTCCAAAAACGTAATGTCAATTTGATCCGGCATTCCAACGTGAGGAGCGCGCATCCCCTGATTGAACCAAGGACCGCAAAAGGGCCGTTGGTTTTGGCCAACCGGGCTTTTGGCGCGGCGGCCCTTCAAGGTTGTCGCGATAGCGCGCGCCAACAAGATGGCGCGGATCATCTGGGCGCTGCTCCAGGGCAAACGAATGAGTCTCGTGTAGCGGTTTGGGCGGAATTGTGATTCGGCGGTCTCCTGTCGTGATTCGCGGCGTGGAGACGGAACGATGTTTGAAGACACGCCCGAAGGGCTCAACGGAAGGCTCGATTTTCTTGATCATTTTTCGGCGCTTGCCGACCCGCGCCAGTCGATCAAGGTTCTTTACCCGCTCGAAGAAGTGTTGCTTCTGACGCTGTGTGCGGTGCTGTGCGGCACCGACGGCTGGGTGAGCGTCGCCCTGTTTGGCAGGCAGAAAATCGCGTTCCTGCGTCGTTTCCTGCCGTTTGCGAACGGCACGCCGGGCCATGACCAGCTTGGTCTCATTTTCGGCGCGCTCGACGCGACGGGCTTCCAGAACTGCTTCATCGCCTGGACGCAAAGCCTCGCAGACACCATCGCGGGGGTGGTCGCGATCGACGGAAAGACTGTGCGCCGTTCTTTCGACCGGACTTGCGGCAAAGGCGCCGTGCACATGATCTCTGCCTGGAGTTCCGCCCAGAAACTTGTGCTCGGCGCGCGCGCGGTGCACGAGAAATCCAACGAAATCACTGCAATCCCAGAACTGTTGGATCTCTTGGCGATCAAAGGCGCAATCGTCACCATTGACGCCATGGGTTGCCAGAGGAAAATCGCCGAGAAAGTCCTCGACAAGGACGCCGACTACATCTTCGGCCTCAAAGGCAATCAAGGCTCCCTGCGCGGCGACGTGGAACTGCTGTTCAATGAGCAGATGGCGCGTGGTTTCAAGGACATCTCCGTTTCGCGCGCGTCAAGCTGTGACGCCGAGCATGGCCGCATCGAGACACGCGAGACGTTCGCGACCGACGATATCGGCTGGCTCAAGGAACGTCATGACTGGAAGGGGTTGCGCGCCATCGTCATGATCGTCTCCAGCCGCGAGACCGCCAAAGGCGTTGAACAGGAGAGACGCTTTTACATATCCTCCCTGCCTGCCGACGCCACCAAGCTTGCAGCCGCGATCCGCGCTCATTGGGGGGTGGAGAACTCGCTGCATTGGGTGCTCGACGTCAACTTCCGCGATGACGACTGCCGTATCCGCAAAAAGAACGCCCCCGCCAACTTCTCCTCTGTAAAGCGCGCGACAATCAACGCGCTCAAGAAAGCGCCTGGAAAACACAGCCTGAAATCCAAGCGCCTCATCGCCGCATGGGACGAGGATTACCTCGCCAAAATCCTCGCAGCACTATGAGAAAAACTCATTCGATTCCCCTGGGCGCTGCTCACCAAGGGCTGGACATATCGGAATACTGGTGCCGCAATCAAGGCGGCGACCGCCTGAGAGGCTGAAAATGAATAGGCTTGCCAGCGTTTCGGCTGTCATCGTCTGGCGGCTGAGTTCGGACATAACGCCGGGCGAGAGGACTTGGCAGGCGGGATTAGCTGTTGTCAGAGCAGACAGGCGTATGGCGCCGACGGCGAAATCGGGGGCGGAGCGCTACACTCGAAGCTGAGTTTTTTCGTATGGAGAGTGTCGCGGGTTTGCCCGCGCGCGCATTTCCGCGTTCGCGGCTTCACGCCCCAAATAAGCCGCCAGCCGCACACCATGTTGTGCGTCAGGGCGTGCATGAGCGCGATGGATTTCACCTTTTCCACGCCGCGCACGAGAAACTGCCGAGGGTGCGCGCCGCCCGGGTGCTCGCCAAGCCTGCCACCGGAATGCGCGGATGGCGGCCTAATGTCATTTGCGAGAATGCGCGGAGAGCTGGCGGCCCTAACTTCAACGAGTCCTCGGCCAACTCCGTTTGGGCGACAGGTGGAGCAACCGTCCCACCAGCGCGTAAGCGTGCAAGAAAATAGCGTGCCAACTCAATCGTTTCCGATCTCCATTGGCCAGCTATTTTGAACCTGGAAAGCTCTTGGAGATCTCGCATGTCGAAATTGGACGCATGGGGCGCCAGCACGGCGAGCGCCCTGTCGAGGTGATCAATCATGCGAAGCAGCGCTCGCGGGTCAGCCATGGTCGTGATTTCCGCGCGTGCATACAGGAGATCGATGATGGCGAGTTCCGCCGCCTCCTGAGCGTCTATTTCCATTGGTTTTCTCCCGTGTTCACGGCTTATTTAGCCGCGATACAAGGTGAGCGTATAGAAACCAGATCGTACACCAAGTTACGAGATGCCAGTATTAATACCGATCCCGCCCGGCTGGCCCGAAGAGAAGCTCTCACTCGGCTGCAACCAGGTAAATGTCGGCTGATTGTTTTTCAGCTTTGGTCCAGGGTGCGAAGAAATAGCTCACTTGCAAGTTCAGAACATGGCAAATTAGGCGCATGGTCTCGGCGTCTATCCGCGCCACGCCTGCCTCGAACTCCTCAAGGCGTTGCTCCGTTACGCCAATCTGATTAGCCAGCGTTGTCGTTTCCAAGTCGGCTAGCAAACGCTGAGTGCGCAGGCGCGATCCAATGACACAGTCAATTACACAGGTTTTTGGCATGCTCGCCTCCATGACGGTTGGTTGCAAATATTACGTGCGTAACCCAAGGTGGTAGTACGTAATTGGTAAACAAAACGTTAACAAGGCCGCTACGCTTCCATTTGCCTCAGTCGCAGGCACGCTAAGGTCGGCGCACGCGTCCATCACTTAGCCCTTCGCCCTGCCGGGCGAATTCCTCGCGCGCCAAAATCGCCGCGCGCCGCAGTTCTCCACCAGCCTCGGCCCGCGCAAGCGCGGGTTCTGCGCCGTCCCTCGGCCGGTCTCGATCGGCGTCGCCGAAGGCAGCGCGTTGATTAGCCTCGGCGACCAGAGGAAAGAACGATCATGGAATATGAAATCAGCTACACCGGAATGGACGGTCTGGACCATACGGAAACCCATGTCGGCGACGAGACGTCCAAGAACCAGCGCGTCACGTTCCTCGAAGAACATGGCGCCCACTGCATCATCGTCGACGAAGTCTCGGACGAGTGACGCCAATCATTCTGGCTGGAGCTCTCCGACCTGGAGAAACCCGGCCAGATGCCCTTTTCTTTCAAACTATTGGACTGACCGAAACGAAAGAGTCCAGCGGGATTCCGCTCGGTTCCGGCAGGTGCGAGAGTCTGGCGCATGCGCAATGGAATATCGATCACTCTCAACGAAACTGACCGGCGGAGCCTCGACGCGGTGGTCGCGGATCGCAACACGCCACAGAAGCACGTCTGGCGCGCCCGGATCGTTCTGATGAGCGCCGATGGTGTTGGCACATCAGACGACCTCAAACGGCCATCGTTCAGGCTTCACCGATTGAAAGGCGACTTAAGGAGCTTTTGGGCGGTCACCGTTCGCGCAAATTGGCGAATCATTTTTCGCTTCGAGGACGGCAAAGCGTTTGATGTTGATTTGGTGGACTACCATTGAGGAGGGATGAACCATGGCTATGCGCATGAAGAACCCGCCCCACCCCGGCGGCTTGATAAGGGATGACATTGAGGCGTTAGGTCTTACGGTTGCGGAAGCGGCCGAAGGCCTCGATGTTACGCGTCAGCAGCTTTACCGTGTCATTCGAGGCGAATCTGGGATTTCGCCGGAAATGGCTGTGCGGCTGGAAAAAGCTCTCGGCGGTTCTGCTGATTTTTGGCTCAGGTTGCAAATCAGCCATGACGTTGCCCAAGTGAGGCAGAGGCCCGAACGCATCAACGTCAAACTGAACCGCGCCGGGTTTGCCGGAGGCCATTTTGTTCAAATCAGGCCGCGATGGCGGTCTGATTTAGCGAGGCGTAGTAACGCGCCTCGGCCTCGGCTGGCGGGATGTTGCCGATCGGCTCCAGCAGCCTGCGGTNCTCGGCCTTGTAAAGCCCATTGATCGTTTCGGCGAGCGCATTGTCGTAGGAATCGCCTACGCTGCCGACCGACGGCTCGATTCCGGCCGCCGCCAGCTGTTCCGTGTACTTGATCGACACGTATTGGGCAGATTCAACCGGTCGTCGCAACAGACCTAAAATAGCTCATCCGATAAGTGCGTCCAATGCTTCAGCAGGCGTTTTCCAATTCAGCGATTTCCGAGGTCGCTTATTCAGGGCCAATGCCACCGCCTCCAGGGCTTCGGCGCTGTGGGCGCTCAGATCTGTTCCTTTTGGAAAATACTGGCGCAGGAGGCCATTGGTGTTCTCGTTTGTGCCCCGTTGCCACGGGCTGTGGGGATCACAAAAATAAATGCTGAGCCCGGTGTCGATCCGCAGGCGGGGATGTTGTGCCATCTCGGCTCCTTGATCCCAGGTCAAGGATTGGCGCAATCGTTCGGGCAACCGAATGATGGTTCGGCTGATGGCGTCCCGAACGGCCTCGGCGCCGTGACCAGCCAGAGCAGGTCCATTTTTCACGCGAGCAATCTCGCCGTGACCTTCCATGCGAGGCAGGTGCAGCAGCATCGTAAAACGTGTGGTTCTCTCGACCAGCGTCCCAATCGCCGAACTCCGCAGGCCAAGGATTAGGTCGCCCTCCCAATGACCCGGAACAGCCCGGTCTTCGATTTCCGCCGGGCGCTCGCTGATCATGATTTCCGCCGAGATGAATGACTTACTCTTTCCACATGCCCGCGCCCTGGGCATTCGCAACGCTCTCCCAGTCCGCAAGCAGGCGGTCAATTCCCGTCGCAACGCACCTCGCCCCTGGATGTAAAGGGCTTGATAAATGGCTTCGTGACTGATCCGCATCTCCTTGTCGACGGGGAAGTCTAACGGCAGGCGACGGGCGATCTGTTCGGGGCTCCAGGCGCTTGCCCAGCGTCGATCTTGCCGTGGTCCCGTCCGTCGGCCTTTCCATTCAACGCTCGGCCCTGAGATTTTCGAACCATCGGCTGAAGCGATCTTGCCGGAGAGCCGATCCTGAACATATTGACGCAAACCAGGGCTCGTCGCCAGCTTTGACGGTTTCGGACGTCGCGCCGATCGATCAGCGTGCCATTGAGCAGCCATGGCGCGATAATCAGAGCCGCCTGAGCGAGTGGCGGCATTGCGGCGCAACTCCCGGGAGATTGTCGAAGCCGATCGCCCCAAATGGCGAGCAATCTCGCAAACGCCAAGTTCTTGAGCATTTAAAATCGCGATCTCCTCTCGTTCTGCGAGTGAGAGGTAGCGACCTGAAAGAGGCTTTGAGTTCTGCGACAAATGCGATGGCGCCATGCCGCCGGCCCTTCGAAACCACCGGACGCCGACCGCCGGGGAGACGCCTGCATCTATACCAGAAGCTTCGCTTGTCCGACCCGCGGCGATTGCCTGCCAGAACTGAACAATCTGACTCCGATTGGCAACCGATGGCCTCCCCGGAGACCGCATAGCTTGGCCACCTGACTTTCTGGAATTCCTTCTCGTGCTTGCCATCGCCCTCTCCTATGAGATCGTTGCGACGACCGGTTGAATCTGCCTTGGCTGCCGCGATCGCTGTGATGGACCAAGCCGCCACCATGGATCGGCCGGCGCTCGTGCAGAGCCTGCTCAAGCGCGTCGAGCACGAAGGTGGCGTGGGCCGTCCGGCTGACCCGCCAGCCGACGATCCGCCGGGAGAAAACGTCGATGACGAAGGCGACATAGACCATGCCGCCCCAGGTCGAGACATAGGTAAAGTCGGACACCCAGAGCCGGTTGGGCGCCGGAGCCTTGAACCGCCGGTTGACGCGGTCCAGCGGGCAAGGCGCGGCCTTGTCGCTGATGGTGGTGCGGACCGGCTTGCCGCGAATGACGCCATGCAGGCCCATTTGCCGCATCAGGCGGGCCACCGTGCAACGCGCCACCTCCACGCCCTCCCGATTGAGTTGCAGCCAGATTTTGCGCACGCCATAGACCTCGAAGTTCTCGGCGAACACCCGCCGGATCGCTACCTTCAGCGCTAGGTCGCGCCTGGCCCGCTCGGAAAGCTTCATGGGATCGGCGCGCTTGGCGGTATGGGCGTGATAGGTGGAAGGGGCGATCGGCAAGACCTTGCAGATCGGCTCGACCCCATGGGCTTTCCGGTGATCGTCGATGAAGGCGACCATCACTTCGATCGGCGGTCGAGCTCCGCCAGCGCAAAATAAGCCGATGCCTTGCGCAGGATCTCGTTGGCCTGCTTGAGTTCGCGGTTCTCGCGCTCCAGCGCCTTCAGCTTCTCGGCGACATCGCTCGGCACGCC
>NZ_NHSJ01000065.1 GCF_002937075.1 Rhodoblastus sphagnicola | reverse complement strand
GCCTAGGATCAAGCCGGTCCCGCGCGTGCGCGTCCAGTCTGCCGCGCCGAAACGCGAAGCGCGGCCGGCGCGCGAGCGGCGCGACGCCAAAGCGGTCGCGCATCCGGCGCAGCCGACGCCCGCGGCGGAAGCGGCGCCGCCCAGTTTCCTCATCGCGGTCATCGGCGATTCCGAAGCCACGCGTCTCGCGGAAGGTCTCGACGACGCCTTCGCCGACGATCCGCGCGTCGGCATCGTCGATAAGAGCAAGGAAGACAGCGGCCTGGTGCGCGACGACTTCTACGATTGGCGCAAGCAGGTGAAAGCAATTCTCGACGGTCCCGAGCATTTCGACCTTGTGGTGATGCAGATCGGCGTCAACGACAACCAGAAACTGCGTCAGGATCCGGACCATCAACTCGATCCGCTGTCGAAGCCGTTCAACGAGGCCTATGCCCAACGCGTGGACGAGATCGCCGCCGCTTTCCGCGACAAGAACGTGCCGCTGGTCTGGGTCGGCCTGCCGATCATGCGCAGCCCCGGCCTCTCCAGCGCGGCGCTCGTCTTCAACGACATCGCCAGGCAGCATGCGACGGCCGCCGGGGCGCGCTATGTCGATTTGTGGGAGGCGTTTTCTGACGTCAATTCGGCCTACAAGGCCTCCGGTCCCGACATCAACGGCGCCATCGTGAGGCTGCGCGGCCCCGACGGGGTGCATTTCAATCTCGCGGGCGCGCGCAAGGCCGCGCATTTCGTCGAGCCGGAAGTCAAGAAGGTGCTGGAGGCCAAGTTGCAACCCCCGGAAGCGGCGCCGCCGCAGCCGGAAAACCCGGCCTCCGTTCAGCCGCCGGCCGCGCCCGAATCGGAAGCCCCCGCGCCACGCCCGGAAAAACCGCTGGCGGGCAAGGTCACGCCGCTCAACGATCCCGTCCTTTCGCCCGGCGGCGCGCTGGCCGAGGCGCCGAGGGCGGCGGCGATCAAGCCCGATGTCGCGCCCCAGCCGGGACGCGCGGACGATTTCTCCTGGCCGAAACAGGCCGCCGCGCCCAAATGATCAGGAGGCGAGCGGCGTGATCACCACGCCGGTGAACGCCATCACCAGTTCGCCGCGCTGGTTGACGGCGCGATTGAGGTTTTGCACCAGCCCCAGGCCCGGCTTGGAGGTCGGGCGTTTGGCGATGATCTGGGTGGAGAAGCGGATGCGGTCTCCGACCAGCACGGGCTTGCGCCAGACCATGTCGGCAAATCCCGGCGAAGCCCGGCTCGGCACTTCTCCGCCCGCCGCCTCCCGGCGCAGGCCGATGAAGTGCCGCATCCAGCAGCAGGCGGTTTGGAGGCCCGCCGCCGACATGGCGCCGAGCACATGTTTCTTGCCTTCGGCCTCGTCGAGATGGAAGGGAAACGGATCGAAGTCCTGCGCATAGGCGCGGATATAGCTGGCCGAGAACAGCCGCTCGCCGAGATCGGCATAGGCGCCGATTTTCGCGCGGCCGTAATGGTCCGGCAGGGCGGCGAAACGATCGTCCACGCGGATCGGCGGCTCCGGCGTCGCCGGGCGCGGCGGCGCGGCGGCGGGCGGCTTTGTCAGCGGCTCGCGGCGCGAAAACAGGGTGGAGCTGGTCTGCCGCATCACCTCGACGCCGTCCTGGTTGCGCAGGATCGTCTCGAACTTGACGATTCCGGCGTCCAGCCGCGAGCGCAGGTCGGTTTTTTCGAGCGTCCGGGTTTGCGCGTGCAGCGCGTCGCCGGGCCGCACGGGGGCGAGCCAGCGGTTGTCCTCGATGCCGATCCCGGCGAGGCAGGCGCTGGCGCCCAGCCAGTCGTCCGCCATCATCCGCATCAGGGCGGAGCAGGTGTGCCAGCCCGAGGCCGCGAGACCGCCGAGCAGGGTGTGCCTGGCCAGTTCGGCGTCCATGTGGAAGGTCTGGGCGTCATATTCCGCGGCGAAGGCGATGATGGCCTCCTCCGAAAAACCGTAGGCGCCATAGGTTCGGGTTTCGCCGGGCGTGAAATCCTCGAAATGGATCAGGCTCATTCAGGCTTCCTTCCGCAAGCGCGCATCCTGCACGGGCGAATCGGGATTGACAATGGCGCGGCCGCAAACGGAGGTTGCGGCAATTTGACCTTCCCATAGCAGTTCGAAAGCGTTTTATTATTTCGGTCACATGCCCCTGTTATGGCGCTGTCATGAACCGCCGCCTTCGCCTCCTGAGACGCCCGTTCGCGCGGGCCATGGTCACATGAAAATTTGCATCGTCAGCGACGCCTGGAAACCTCAAGTCAATGGCGTGGCCATCACCCTCGCCAATCTGATCGCCGCCGGAGAGAAACTCGGCGTCGAATTCGCCGTGATCGGCCCCGATCGCTTCTCGACCATAGCCGCGCCCTCCTATCCGGAAATCCGGCTGGCGCTGGCCGGTCCGGGCGCCGTGGGCGAACATATTCGCGCGGAGCGGCCGGACCATATCCACATCGCCACCGAGGGGCCGCTCGGCGTCGCCGCCGCCTATTGGTGCCCGCGCAATGGGGAAATTTTCACAACCTCCTACCACACCCGCTTTCCCGAATATGTCGAGGCGCGCTGGCCGATTCCGGCCTCGTGGTCCTATGCGGCGCTGCGAAAATTCCATTCCGGCGGCGCCGGCCTGATGGTGGCGACGCAAACCCTTTCGGACGAACTGGTGTCGCGCGGTTTTTCGCGCCCGATGCTCTGGCCGCGCGGGGTGGATGAAACCCTGTTCTCCCCCAAGACCGAGCTTCCCGTGGAATTGGCCGGCCTGCCGCGCCCGTTTTTCCTTTATTGCGGGCGCCTCGCGCCGGAAAAGAACATTGAGGCGTTTCTCGGACTCGATCTTCCCGGTTCGAAAATCGTGGTCGGCGACGGGCCGTCGCGCGCGGATCTCGAAGCCAAGTTCCCACGGGCCGTGTTCGTGGGCGTCAAGACGCGCGGGGAGTTGGCTCCCTATTATTCGGCCGCCGACGTGTTCGTCTTCCCCAGCCGCACCGACACATTCGGCAATGTCATGCTGGAGGCGCTGGCCTGCGGCGCGCCGGTGGCGGCCTTTCCCGTCACCGGTCCCGTCGATATTGTCACCGACCCGAAAATCGGCGTGCTCGACGAGGATTTGCGCGCGGCCTGTCTGGCGGCGCTCAAACTGTCGCGCGCGGATTGCCGCGCCCACGCCTTGCGCTACACTTGGCCCGAAAGCGCCAAAATGTTTCTCGACAATGTTGCGCGCGCGAGGGCGTCCGCGATATCGCGTAAGGTGCCCGCCTGAAGGCGCGGGAGAGCGTTCATGCTCGTCGATGGCAAATGGTCGGAAAATTGGCGGCCGGCGCAGGCCACCGACGCCAAGGGCGGTTTTCTGCGTCAAACCTCGGCGTTCCGCGCCTGGGTGACGCCCGACGGCGCGCCCGGTCCGACCGGCGAGGGCGGTTTTCGGGCCGAGGCGGGGCGCTACCATCTTTATGCGGCGCTGGTCTGCCCCTGGGCCTCGCGCGCCCTGATCGCGCGAAAACTTAAAGGCCTCGAAGCGGCCGTCAGCCTGTCGATCGTCGAGCCCGCCCTGACCGACCAGGGCTGGCGTTTCGGCGATTATCCCGGCGCCACCGACGACCCGGTCAATGGCGCGATCTGGCTGCATGAGATTTACACCAAGGCCGATCCGCATTTCACCGGACGCGCCACCGTGCCGGTTCTCTGGGACAAGCAGCGTCAGACCATCGTCAATAATGAATCGGCCGATATTCTCCGAATGTTCAATTCCGGCTTCGGCGCTCTCGCCGACGACGCGCTGGACCTCTATCCCGAAGATTTGCGTGAAAAGATCGACGCGCTGAACGACGACATCTATCCGCGTCTCAACAATGGCGTCTATCGCGCCGGCTTCGCCACCACCCAGGAAGCCTATCAAGAGGCCTTCCAGCAGGTTTTCGCGACGCTCGACGCGCTGGAGTTGCGCCTTGAAGGCCCGTTTCTGTTCGGCGCGCGGCTGGTGGAGACCGACATCCGCCTGTTCGTCACCCTGATTCGTTTCGACGCGGCCTATCACGGCCTGTTCAAATGCAACCGGCGCCGCCTCGCCGACTACCCCCGCCTGAGCGGTTGGCTGAATCGGGTGCTGGATGTGCCCGGCGTGCGAAAAACCGTCAGTATCGACCATATCAAGCGCGGCTATTATTCGATCAAGGCGCTCAATCCCAACGGGATCGTTCCGCTCGGTCCCGATCTGTCCGCTCTGGGGTTTTAAATGGCGCGCCCGCTGATCATCCTGCTGCATGGCGTCCACGCCGACGGCGCCAACCTGCTCCCGTTAAAAGATTTCCTGCTGGCGGAACTGGCCGGCGTCGATGTGGTCGCGCCCGACGCGCCCTTCCCGACGCCGCTGGGTTTTCAGTGGTTCAGCCTCGATGGCGTCACCCCGGAAAACCGGCCGGGCCGGATCGTCGCGGCGCGCGCGGCGTTCGACGCTCTGCTGAAACCCCTGATCGCCGGGCGTAAAACCGCCCTGTTCGGATTCTCGCAGGGCGGGATGATGGCGCTCGACCTGCTCGTCACCGGACGCTGGCCGGTCGCGGCCGTCGCCGGATTTTCCACGCGGCTGGCTTCGCCGCCGCCGTTCACGCCCGTCCGGGCGCCGGCGCTGCTGGTTCATGGCGACGATGATTCGGTGATCCCGGCGTCGGAGGGGGTCGAAGCGGGGGCGGCGCTGCGCGCGCTCGGTCTGAGCGTGGAAACCCACGTCCTGCCTGGCGTCGATCATTGCATCACGCCGGAGGGCATGCGGCTGGCGGCGGAATTTTTCAGGGCGAACCTGCCCGCGCCGCTCGCCTAGAGTATCCCCGCTTCACTTGAAGCGGGGATACTCTAGATTCTTTTTAAAACGCATATCCTTTTCGCAAAACCGGCGTCCACTTTTGCGGGATATGCTAATAAATCCCGACCGGAAAATATTTCAGATAGAATTCCGTGAGTTTCCCGGATTCGTCCAGCTTTTGCAGCGCCCAGTTGAGCCGGCGTCGCGTCTCCCGGTCGTCGGGCCGCACGCCGATGCCGACGCCTTCGCCGAAATAGGCCGGCTCCAGCCAATCGCCGCCGACAAAGGCGCAGCCCGGCGTCTCGTTCATCCACAGGCTGAGCGAAATGGCGTCGCCAAAACCGGCGTCCACCTGTTTTTCCAACACCGCGCGCATCATTTTCTCGCGGGAGTCGAAGGGGACCACAACCGCGCGCGGGAAAAACTTGCGCAAAAACGCCTCATGCGCGCCGCCCGCCTCGACGCCGATCTTCTTGTCGGCGAGGCCTTCGGGTCGCGCGTCGAGCGAATCCCCCGCCGGGGCGGCGAAGCGCGCCGGGGTGAAATAATAGGGCTCGGTGAAGATCGCCCGGTTTCCGGCGGCGGCCGGCTTGATCGAGGCGATCAGGGCGTCGCCCTCTTTTGCCGCCAGCGCGTCGAGCAGATTGTCCCAGCGGCGCGGCTGAATGGTGCAGGTGGCCTGCAATTGCTCGCAGATCGCCTTGGCGACCTCGATGTTGAAGCCGGCGAGCGCGCCCTGGGGATCGACGAATTCGAATGGCGGGTAGTCGTCGCTGGTGAGAAAACGCAGGTTTTGCTTGTCCTGCGCGGGCGGCGCCTGGACGCGGCGATGCGGGTCGGAAAAGGCCGGCAGGAACACATCCTGCGCGCGCGCGGATCCGAAAATACAACCTGACGCTAGAAAAACATTAAATATCAGCGCGATGGCCGTCATGAGCTTGGCGCGGCGCTGCAACTTCTGGATAAATGCGTCTTCGGACTGAATCGCCATCTCGGCCTCGGAGATTCGGATCCCCCTCATATAACAGGCACAGGCCCTTGCAGGCGCCCGCAACGACAAAAAATGCGCTGCCCGCCGAGATCGCCTTTCTCGCCGAGGCTGGCGTGGATCAGGGGGTATTGATATGGGCGGCGCGGCGGGCGCGCTGCCAGGGCGTCGGCGCCGATGAACTCTTGATCGCCGAAGGCCTGATCGAGGAGGACGCCTATTACCGCGCCTTGGCGCGGCGGCTGAACTGCCCCTGCCTGGAAGGCGCGGCGGCGCTCGCGCCCGGTTTCGACTATCGCGCCGCGCTGCGCGCCAGCGTCGCGCGCGCCGACCCGGACCGCGAAAGCTTCGACTGGATCCTGTCGCCGCGTGGAAAACAGGTGCGCGACCTGCTGGCGCTGTCTGGCGGGGCGCCCCGCCGCATCGCGGTCTGCGCGCCGAAGACTTTCTCCGCGCTGGTGCGCGCGGCCGGCCGGCGCGCGCTCGCCGACGACGCCGCCTTCGCCCTGTCGCGCGCGGCGCCGCGCCTGTCGGCCTGCGCGCCGCAATTGCGCTGGAGCAATTTCGTGTTCATTCTCGCCAGTCTCGGCCTGCTCGCGGGCGTGATGGCCGCCTGGCGGGACGTCTTCGACATCGCCACGCTGATCCTGGCGTCGCTGTTCTATGGCGGCATCTACGTGCGGCTCTGCGCCACCGCCGCCTCAATGCCGACCGACGCGGCGCCCGCGCCGCGCCTGAGCGACGCCGACTTGCCCACCTATACGATCATCGCGCCGTTGCACCGCGAGGCCGCTGTCGCCGCGCAATGCGTCAACGCCTTGCGCGCGCTGGATTATCCCGCCGCCAAGCTCGACATCAAGCTGGTGGTCGAGGAGGACGATTCCGAAACCTATATCGCCCTGAGTCGCGCCGGGCTCGCCCCGTACATGGAGGTGGTGGTCGCGCCAGGCGGGCAGCCAAGAACAAAGCCGCGGGCGCTGAATGTCGCGCTGCCGCTGGCGCGTGGCGAACTCCTGGCCATTTTCGACGCCGAGGACCGGCCCGAGCCCCTGCAATTGCGGATCGCGGCGGAACGATTCGCGGTTTCGCCGGCGAATGTCGCGTGCCTGCAAGCGCGCATCGCCATCGACAACGGCCATGAGAACTGGCTCGCCTATTTTTTCGCCATTTCCTACGCGGCCCTGTTCGATGTCATCAATCCCGGCCTGGGCGAACTCGGTCTGCCCATGCCGCTCGGGGGCACGTCAAACCATTTCCGCACCGCGCTGTTGCGGCGGATGGTGGGTTGGGACGCCTGGAACGTCACCGAGGACGCCGATCTCGGCCTGCGGTTCGCCCGCTTCGGCTACGAGGTTCACGCCATCGACGCCGCGACCTACGAGGACGCGCCGGTGACCTTGTCGGCCTGGCTCGGGCAGAGGTCGCGCTGGATGAAGGGCTGGATGCAGACGCTTGCCGTCTTCCTGCGCACGCCGCGCGCGCAGATTCGCAAGATGGGTTCGTTCCAGGCCTTCGCGGCGATCTGCGCCATGGCGAGCCTGCTCGCGGGGCCGTTGTTCGGGCCGTTTTACGGTCTGCGTCTCGGCCATGACCTATGGTTCGGCGATCTGCTCGATCCAAAGGACTGGCGCGCCGTGATCGTTTCGGGCTTCAGCCTGTCGGTGGTGTTTTTCGGCTTGCTGGCCTTCGTGCTGCCCAATGTCATGGGCATGCGGCGGCGGGGACTGAAAGCCTCGGCGCTTCTGATCCTGTCGCCGGTCTACATGCTCCTCGTGTCCCTCGCCGCCTGGAGGGCGCTGTGGGAGTGGACGCGCCAGCCGTTCGTCTGGACCAAGACGGAGCATGCGCCGCGTCCGGGCGCCGCGCGATCCCATTTTTCCGTCAACCGCCCCCAGGCGCCGCAAACCGCGCAGCCATATTCGGCCTTCGCGGGTCTTGCGGATAGCGAATGAGGACTGGCCTTTTTCGCGGCTCGTCGCGCAAGCTCGGTCGCGCGCACAAAATCGCTCTGGATTAACGACGCCTCCTTTCCATGCTTGACCCGACCAAAACCTTGGGGCAAGCCAAGGCATTGGATAGGACAAGGTTGGAACGGTCATGTCGGGAGAGGTTTTGCGCGACGAATTTTCAACGCGGCTGGTCGCGGTCGCCGAAGCTGCGGAAAAGATGCTCGACCGCCTGCTGTCGCCGCACCTGCTGCCCGGCGAGAAGGACCGTCCGCCCCGGCTGCTGGAGGCGGTTCGTTACGGCGCGCTCGGCGGCGGCAAGAGGTTGCGCCCGTTCCTGCTGGTCGAGACCGCGCGCATGCTGGGCGTCGAGGGCGACGGCGTTTTGCGCGCGGCTTGCGCGCTTGAGATGATTCATTGTTATTCGCTGGTGCATGACGACCTTCCGGCCATGGACAATGACGATTTGCGCCGGGGCCGCCCCACGGTTCACAAGGCGTTTGACGAAGCCTGCGCCATTCTCGCCGGCGACGCCCTGCTGACCTATGCCTTCGACGTGATCGCCGACGCCCCGACCCATCCCGACCCGGCGGTGCGCGCCGATCTCACGCTGATGCTGGCCCGCGCGGCGGGCCTTGGCGGCATGGTCGGCGGGCAGGCGCTCGATCTGGAGGCGGAATCGCGCAAAACGCCGCACAGCCGCGAATTCGTGATGCTGATGCAATCGATGAAAACCGGCGCGTTGCTGCTCAACGCGGTTGAGGCCGGCGCGCGCATCGGCGGCGCCAATCCCGCGCAGACGGCGGCGCTCAGCCATTACGGCGCCTTGTTGGGCGCGGCCTTCCAGGTCGCCGACGACATTCTGGACGCCGAGGGCGACACGGCGGCTCTGGGCAAGCGCGCGGGAAAAGACGCCGACCGCAACAAGGCCACGCTCGTCGCCGTGCTCGGTCTCGACGGGGCGCGCCAGCGCCGCGACGCCCTTGCGCGCGAGGCGATCGACGCTCTGAGCGGCTTTGGCGACAGAGCGACGATTTTGGCCGAGGCTGCGCGCTTCACCGCCTTGAGAAAGTCGTGACCGCCGAGGCTGTTCGCCGCTGGCCCAAGCCGCTGCGCGTCCTGCGCGCGCGTCCGCGTCTGTTTTCCTGCGGCCTGATCGGCGCCGCCGTCGGGCTTTTCATGCCGGAGGAATGGCGCGCGATCACGCGCGGCCTGATCGGCTGGAATGTCGCGGTCTGGTCCTATCTGGTCGCCGCCGGTCTGATGATCTTCAAATCCGAGCACAAGGACATTCACCGCCGCGCCACCTTCGAGGATGACGGGCGCTATATGGTGCTGACCCTGGCTGCGGTCGCGGCCACCGCGTCGTTCGGCGCGATTTTCGCGCAACTCGGCTCGCTCAAGGATGTGACCTATCCCGTCAAGGGCTTGCACATCGGCTTGGCGCTCGCGACCATCGTCGGGTCCTGGCTGTTCGTTCATCTGACCTTCGCGCTGCATTACGCGCACGAGTTTTTCCGCACCGGCAAGCCCGACGAGGCCGGCAAATGGACCGGCGGCGTCGCTTTCCCCGGCGTGGACCGGCCGGACTACCCGGATTTTCTCTATTTTTCCTATGTGATCGGCGTGGCCTGCGCCACGGCGGATGTGAACATCACCGGCCGGCCCATGCGACGGCTGGCGACCGTCCACTGTATACTGTCGTTTTTCTACAACAATGCGGTGCTGGCGATGAGCATCAACATCGGGGCAGGGTTTATTGGGGGGTGAGATCGCCCAGCAACAACCGACGCCATACCCCGGCGGCGGATGAACCACCATAATCTCGCCGCATCGGTCCCATCGGTCAAGGCGATGAGTATCTGGACATGACTTCGTTCCGGCGCGGGGTTTACTGCGCCGCGGCTTCCGAGACCTTGCCGCCGAACCGCTGCGCGACGTAATCGGTGACGAGCTTTTCAAACTCCCGCGCGATGCCTTCGCCGCGCAGCGTCTTCACCTTCTTGCCGTCGATGAACACCGGGGCGGCCGGGGTCTCGCCCGTGCCCGGCAGGGAAATGCCGATGTCGGCGTGCTTGGATTCGCCGGGGCCGTTGACGATGCAGCCCATCACCGCGACGTTCAAGGTCTCCACGCCCGGATAGACTTTTTTCCATTCCGGCATGCGTTCGCGGATCATGGTCTGGATGTCGCGCGCCAGTTCCTGGAACACGGTTGACGTCGTGCGGCCGCAACCGGGGCAGGCGGCGACCAGCGGCACGAAGGTTCTAAAACCCATGGTCTGCAAGATTTCCTGCGCCACCTGCACTTCCAGCGTGCGGTCGCCGCCGGGCTGCGGCGTCAGCGAGACGCGGATGGTGTCGCCGATGCCCTGTTGCAGCAAAATCCCCAGCGCGGCGGAGGAGGCGACAATGCCCTTGGAGCCCATGCCGGCCTCGGTCAGGCCGAGATGCAGGGCGTAATCGGAGCGCGCGGCCACCATGCGATAGACCGAAACCAGATCCTGCACGTTCGAAACTTTTGCCGACAGGATGATGCGGTCGCGCTTCAGGCCGATTTCCTCGGCGCGCGCGGCCGACAGCAGCGCGGAGCGGGTCATGGCCTCGCGCATCACCGCGCGGGCGTCCACCGGTTTGGCGGCCTTGGAATTCTCGTCCATCAACTCGGTGAGCATGTCCTGGTCGAGCGAACCCCAATTGGCGCCGATGCGGACGGCCTTGTCGTGCTTGATCGCCAGTTCGACGATCGAGGCGAACTGCGTGTCCTTCTTTTCCTTAAAACCGACATTGCCGGGATTGATGCGATATTTGGCCAAAGCCTCGGCGCAGGCGGGATAGTCGGTGAGCAGCTTGTGGCCGATATAGTGGAAGTCCCCGACCAGCGGGACGTTGACGCCCATCTTTTCCAGCTTTTCGCGGATTTTTGGGACGGCCGCCGCCGCTTCGTCGCGATCGACCGTGATGCGGACCAGTTCGGAGCCGGCCTGGGCCAGCGCCGCGACCTGCTGCACCGTCGAGTCGACATCGGCGGTGTCGGTGTTGGTCATGCTCTGCACGACAACGGGCGCGCCGCCGCCGACCGTCACGGCGCCGGCGCCCTCGCCGACGCGCACGGCCACGCTGGCGCGGCGGGGTGTCGGCTCGGCGGCGATTTCGGTTTCGCAAAGCGGCGGAAAACGATGTTCGGTCATATCGGCGCGGTCCTGTCGGCGGTGTCGGCGCTTCTATAACAGACGTTGGTCAATCAAGGGAATAGAACAGTGAACCGGAAGGTTCCCGTTGGACATCGAAAACGCGCGCTGGCGCCGGCGCAAGCCGCTTAGCCCAAGGACTGGGCTGAAATGTGCGGCGCACAAACTATATTGTGCCAGTCGAATTCAAAAGGGAGAGTCTCATGTCGCTCGCAGGCAAGACCGCCGTCGTCACCGGCTCCACTTCGGGCATTGGCCTCGCCATCGCCCGCGCCTTCGCCAAGGAAGGCTGCAATGTCGTGATCAACGGTTTTGGCGACGCCGCCGCGATCGAGACCGAGCGGACCAAGATCGAAAAGGAATTCAAGGTCAAGGCGGCTTACGAGGGCGCCGACATGTCCAAGCCGGCGGAAATCGCCGCGCTGATCCACAATGCCGAAAAGACGTTTGGCTCCGTCGATATTCTCGTCAACAACGCCGGCATCCAGTTCGTGTCCCCCGTCGAGGATTTTCCCACCGAGAAATGGGACCAGATCATCGCCATCAACCTGTCCTCGGCCTTCCACACCATCCACGCCGCCGTGCCCGGCATGAAGGCGCGCAAATGGGGCCGCATCATCAACACGGCCTCCGCCCATTCGCTGATCGCCTCGCCGTTCAAGTCGGCCTATGTCTCGGCCAAGCACGGCATCGCCGGCCTGACCAAAACCGTGGCGCTGGAGCTGGCCACCTTTGGCGTGACGGTGAACTGCATTTCGCCGGGCTATGTCTGGACGCCGCTGGTGGAAAAGCAGATTCCCGACACGATGAAGGCGCGCAATCTCACCAAGGAGCAGGTGATCAACGACGTCCTGCTGACGGCGCAGCCGACCAAGCAATTCGTCACCGTCGATCAGGTCGCGGCGCTCGCCGTCTTTCTCGCCTCCGACTCGGCGTCGCAGATCACCGGCGCCAACATTTCCATGGACGGCGGCTGGACCGCGGCGTGACGGCGACCGGCGCCCGCAAAACCATCAATCTGGCGCTGCAGGGCGGCGGCGCCCATGGCGCCTTCACCTGGGGCGTGCTCGACGCCCTGCTCGACGATGGCCGCTTCGACGTCTGCGCGCTCAGCGGAACCAGCGCCGGGGCGATGAGCGCCGTTAATTTCGCCGAAGGGTTGCGCAAAGGCGGCGCCGAGGGCGCGCGAAAACAACTGGCCGATTTCTGGAAAGCGGTCAGCCTGGACGGCGCGCTGCCCGAAGCCGGGCGGATGGTGTTCGACGGCATGATGGCGTTCTGGTCGGCGACGCCGGCCGCCGTCATGTTCCAGAGGGCGGCCAGTCTGTTCGCGCCGGCGGAACTCAATCCGATGGACATCAATCCGCTGCGCCACGTGGTGAAGAACGCGGTGAACTTCGAGGATTTGCGGGCCAGCGCCGGCCCAAGGCTGTTCATCGCCGCCACCTGTGTCGAAACCGGCAAGGTCAGGGTGTTTCATCGCGAGGAGTTGACGCTTGACATGGTGATGGCCTCGGCCTGCCTGCCCACCGTGTTTCGCGCCGTGGAGATCGAGGGCAAGCCATACTGGGACGGCGGCTATATGGGCAATCCCGTGCTGTTCCCCTTTTTCACGGAGACCGCGTGCGCCGATATCGTGCTGGTGCAGCTCAATCCGATCATGCGCAAGGGAACGCCCGACACCGCCGCCGAAATCATGAACCGCATTGATGAGGTCACCTTCAATGCGCCGCTGTTGCAGGAAATGCGCGCCATCGATTTCGTCCGGCGCCTGATCGCGCAGGGCCGGCTCGTCGGAACCCATTACAAGGCGATCCGCCTCCATGTGATCGAGGCGCAGGACGAACTCAACGCCTTCGGCGCCGCCAGCAAAATGTCGGCCGATTACGATTTCTTCTTGAAATTGCACGACATCGGCGTGAGGGCGGCGAAAAGATTCGTCGCCTCGCATTTCGACGACATCGGCGTCAGGCCGACGGTCGATATTCAGGAAGCGCTTGGCTGAAAAAGCAGAAACCGCGCCGGTGGGGCGCGGTCCAGGTCTGCGTGCAGGGGCGGCCCCCCGTGCGTCAATCTCGAATTATTTTTGCGCGGGCGTGGCGACGGCGACGACGTAGCCGCCGACTTTCGGCTTGGTCGGGGAGAACATCAGATCTCCGCCAAGGTTGATGGTCATTTCCAGCACAAACGCGCAAGCCAGAGCAAATCCGGCCTTCACCAGATTATGATAAGTCATGTGACCTCCCTAGCGGGCGCCTTATGGCGCCCCTTATTTTATTAAGGTTCCTTTCATACCACGACAGCGCCATTTGAGCCAAGATGGCGCCCGCGATTTTGGCGCCGGCGATTTCCAGCCTTTACAAGCGGCCGAAAATCCGCTGAAACGGGAGAAATGTCCTACGACGCCTTGCAAAAAACCCTGGTTGTCATTCCCGCGCGACTGGCCTCGACCCGCCTTCCCAACAAGCCGCTCGCGGATGTTTGTGGCGAGCCGATGATTGTTCAGGTCTTCCGCCGCGCGCTGGAGGCGGGCGTGGGGCCGGTGCTGGTCGCGACCGATGGCGAGGAAATCGCCGGCGCCGTGCGCGCCGCCGGGGGCGAGGCCGTGATCACCGATCCCGACCTGCCCTCCGGCTCCGACCGGATCGCCGCCGCCTTGCGGCTTTACGATCCAGCGAAACGTTTCGACATCATCGTCAATCTTCAGGGCGATCTTCCGACCATCGACCCGGCCAGCGTGCGCGCGTCGCTCGCGCCTCTGGCCGATCCAGGCGTGGACATCGCCACGCTGGCGGCGCGGATTTTTCGCGTGGAGGAGCGGACCGACTCCAATGTCGTGAAGGTTGTCGGTTCGCCCTTGAGCGCCACGCGTCAGCGCGCGCTTTACTTCACCCGCGCCACCGCGCCCTGGGGCGAGGGCGACCTCTACCACCACATCGGCCTCTACGCCTACCGCCGCGCCGCGCTCGAAAAATTCGTGGCGCTGGCGCCCTCCGCGTTGGAAAAGCGCGAAAAACTGGAACAATTGCGCGCGTTGGAGGCGGGCATGCGGATCGACGTGGAGATCGTCGAAACCGTGCCGCTCGGCGTCGATTCCCCGCACGATCTGGAGCGGGCGCGCGCGATCCTCAAGGATTTATCGTGAGCAACAAGATCATCGCCTATCAGGGCGAACCCGGCGCCAATTCCCACATGGCCTGCGCCGATGTCTATCCTGGCTGGGAAACCCTGCCTTGCGCCAGTTTCGAGGATGCGTTGGCCGCCATCGGCGAGGGCCGCGCCGAACTCGGCATGATCCCGATCGAGAA
The DNA here is from genome assembly GCF_002937075.1 of Rhodoblastus sphagnicola. GTDB lineage: Bacteria > Pseudomonadota > Alphaproteobacteria > Rhizobiales > Beijerinckiaceae > Rhodoblastus > Rhodoblastus sphagnicola. Next base: position 38,270 of record NZ_NHSJ01000065.1, on the reverse strand, counting down.
CTCGCTGGCGGGCCGGGTGGCGGACATCCACCATTTCCTGCCGGGATCGGGCCTGCACATCATCGGCGAATATTTCCTGCCGATCCATTTTGACCTGCTCGGGGTCAAAGGCGCCAAGATCGAGGATTTGCGCAGCGTTTACAGCCATATCCACGCGCTCGGCCAGTGCCGCAAGATCATCAGGAAATATAATCTCAAGGCGGTCACCACCGGCGATACCGCCGGTTCGGCGCGTGAAGTGGCGGAATGGGGCGACAAGAGCCGCGCCTCGCTGGCGCCGCAGATGGCGGCCGAAATTTACGGGCTGGACGTGCTGGCGCGTCTGGTCGAGGACGAGGCCCACAACACCACGCGCTTCGTCATCCTGTCGCGCGAGCCGCATCGGCCGCCGGTGGGCGCGGGGCCGACGCTGACCACCTTCGTGTTCCGGGTGAGAAACGTCCCGGCGGCGCTCTACAAGGCGCTCGGCGCCTTCGCCACCAACACCATCAACATGACCAAGCTGGAAAGCTACATGGTCAACGGCGAATTCGCCGCCACCCAGTTTCTGGTCGATGTCGAAGGCCATCCCGAGGACGAGAATCTGGCGCGCGCCCTGGAGGAATTGCAGTTCTTCAGCGAAGAGGTGCGGATTCTCGGGGCCTATCTCGCGCATCCGTTCCGCCAGAGGGACTGACCGTTGGCGCCGGGAAGAGCTCCAGCGAATTCGCCTGTAGCAAATCGAAAGTCGGCTGGGCGTTGAAGCGAGGCGACATGACCGTTCTTCCTGGTTTGGGAACGTTCATTCACGTCTCAAGCTTCATCAGGACTTTAATCCAGTTTCGCTAAAATGCGCCGGATTTCCATTTTTCATAGCCCTGCGCCCGCAACACGCAGGCTGGGCAATGCCCGCAGCCATGGCCCCAAGGATGTTTCTCGCCGCGTTCGCCGAGATAGCAGGTGTGGCTGTCATCGATCAGCGTTCTGACAAGAGCATCTCCGCCGAGCGTTTGCGCCAGCGCCCATGTCCGCGCCTTGTCGATCCACATCAGCGGCGTGTCCAGCACGAACCGGCTCTCCATGCCGATGTTCAGCGCGACCTGCATGGCCTTGACGGCGTCGTCGCGGCAGTCGGGATAGCCGGAAAAATCGGTTTCGCACATGCCCGCGACGATATGGGTCAGACCGCGCCGATAGGCGAGCGCCGCCGCGAAGGCGAGAAAAATCAGGTTGCGGCCCGGCACAAACGTATTGGGCAGGTTTTTCTCGGTGAGTTCGATTTCCTTGTCGCTGGTCAGCGCCGTGTCGGAAATGGCGCCGAGCGCGCGCAGGTCGAGAATATGATCCGGACCCAGTCGCTCGGCCCAAAGCGGTTTGATCGCAATCAAGGCGTCGCGCACGACGTGGCGCTGCTCCAACTCGATGCGGTGGCGCTGGCCATAGTCGAAGGCGATGGTTTCCACGCGTTCGAAACGCTCCAGCGCCCAGGCCAGGCAGGTGGTGGAATCCTGTCCGCCGGAAAACAGCACGAGGGCCATGACATTTCTCCTTCGTCCTTGGCTACACCCGCGCCGCGCCGTTTCGCCAGACTTTTTTTGCGAGGGTTTACGGGTTAAGGCATCGGCATGGCCAACGCGCGCGAACAGTTCTGCCTGATCGATGACCGCTCTCACGGCAGTCTCTATTTCGTCGCGCCGCGCCGGATCGTCGCGGCCTTCGCGGCGGAAGAGGTCGCGCCTGCGCTTGCCGCTTTGCAGCAGGCCTCGCGCGAAAATCTTTGGGCGGCGGGCTATGTCGCTTATGAATGCGGCGCGGCGCTGGAGCCGCGCCTGAAACCGCTGCTGGGCGCGGCGAAAACGCCGCTGCTGAAATTCGGCCTGTTCGACGCGCCCTCGGCGCCGCCCGCCGCCCCGGTTGCGCCGCAAGCGCCGGCGATCGCGGACTTGCGCCCGCTCTGGTCTTTTGAGGATTATCGCCGGCGTTTTGAGGCCTGCCGCGACTATATCGCCGCCGGCGACGTCTATCAGGTCAATCTCGCCTTTCCGCTCGCGGGACGTTTCGCCGGCGACCCCGTAAAACTCTACGAATCGCTGCGGCGGCGCCAGCCGGTCGAGATCGGCGGCATTGTCGCGCTCGGCGGCGAAACCATTCTGTCGCTGTCGCCGGAAAAGTTCTTTTCCATCGCGGGACGGCGCATTGTCACCCGGCCGATGAAGGGTACGGCGCCGCGCGGCAAAACCCCGGACGACGACCGCATCCTGGCGGCGCAACTGGCCGTCGATGAAAAAAACCGCGCGGAAAACCTGATGATCGTCGATCTCCTGCGCAATGATCTCAGCAGGCTGTCAGAGGTCGGCTCCGTCACCGTCACCGATCTGTTTTCGGTCGAGGCTTTTCCGACGTTGCACCAGATGACCTCCGGCGTCGAGGCGCTGTTGCGGCCAGGTCTGAGCTTTGGCGAGATTTTCACCGGCCTGTTTCCCTGCGGTTCGGTGACGGGCGCGCCCAAAATCCGCGCCATGGAGATCATCGCCGAACAGGAGGGTTTGTGCCGGGGCGTCTATTGCGGCGCCGTCGGCGTGATCGCGCCGGGCGGCGACATGCGCTTCAATGTCGCGATACGCACGCTGACGCTGGGCGAGGACGGCGGTCTGATCTGCCCGGTCGGTTCGGCCATTGTCGCGGATTCGCGCGCGCGGGAGGAATATGACGAATGTCTGCTGAAAGCCCGCTTCCTGACGACTTCGGCCTGATCGAGACGTTGTTGTGGACCCGCGCTGGCGGGTATTGGCTCGGCGAAGGCCATCGCGCCCGCATGGAGGCTTCCGCCCGCGATCTCGGCTTCGGCTTCTCGCCTGAAACTTACGAGCAGGCTTTGGCCAAGGCCTGCGCCGCCCCAGCGGCCGAACGCCTGCGCGTGCGCCTCGAACTGCGCCGCGACGGCCGGATCGGCGTCGTCGCCGCGCCATTCCCGGAGCCTGACACAAAAATCTGGCGCGTGGCGGTGGCGGAAACGCGGCTCGATTCGGGCGACGCGCTGCTGCGGCACAAGACGACGCGGCGCGCGATCTACGAGAACGCGCTGAAAACCGCGCAGGCCGCCGACGCCAGCATCGATGAAGTGATCTTCCTCAACGAACGCGACGAGGTCTGCGAGGGCGCCCGCACCAACCTGTTCCTGCCGCGCGAGGACGTCCTGCTCACGCCGCCGCTGTCCTGCGGGCTGCTGGCCGGCGTTTTGCGCGCCGATTTTTTGGCGCGCGGCGCCGCGTGCGAAAAAATCCTGCGTCTCGACGATCTCGGCGCCGGCTTCCTGCTCGGCAACGCCCTGCGCGGTCTGTTGCGCGCAAGTCTGCGTTGACGCGGTTCAGCCTTCCGCGAGCCAGTGGTCCAGCAACCGGCGGGCGATGGCGATGGGATGAGGCGCGTGAAAATTCTCGCCGTGATCGCCCGCGATCATGGCGCGCGCCTCCTCGCGCGAAAACCACCGGCAATCCTCCAGCTCCTGGGCATCCATGACGATGTCGCGCGAAAGCGCCTCGGCGCGGCAGCCGATCATCAGCGTGCTGGGGAAGGGCCAAGGCTGCGAGGCGAGGATCTTTACAGCGCCGAGGCGCACGCCGGATTCCTCAAGAATCTCGCGTCGCGCCGCCTCCTCGATGGTTTCGCCCGCCTCGACGAAACCGGCGAGGCAGGAATACATGCCGGGCGGAAATTGTTTCTGTCGGCCCATCAGGCAGGATTCGCCATGGGTCGCCAGCACGATCGCCACCGGGTCCGTGCGGGGAAAGTTTTGCGCGCCGCAGTTGGGACAGTCGCGGCGCCAACCGGCCTGCGCGACATGGGTTTTCGCGCCGCAACGCGGGCAGAAGCGATGGCTCGCATGCCAGTGCAGCACGGCCTTGGCCTGGGCGAGAATGGCGATCTCGTCTTTCGGCAGCGCGCTGTCGACGGCGAGCGCGCGCAAGTCGCGGATGTGAAGATCCGGTCGGCCCGCGATCTTCGGCTGGCTCTGATCGATGAAGCCATCGGCCGCCGTCGCCTCAACCACGAGAACGGAGTCCGGCAGTTGCGCCGCATAGATCGGCCCGGTCTCGTCGCGACCGAGCAAAACCTCTTCGACCGCGGCCAGGGTCTTGACGTCGTCAAGCGTATGCAGCGCCTCAAACCCCTCGCCCCGCGGGCGCAACACGGGCATGGCGCCGACGAAAGCCACGGCGCGCCCGCCCAACTCACCGAGCGCCGCCAGCGCGGACGGGTCGTCGCGCTTCTCGGACAGTCGGTCGAGCGGATTGCCGGCGAAGCCGATTTGATCGAACGGGTTCACGAAACGTCCGGCGTCAGGGCGCGGCGAAATCTGTCGAGCATGGGCTGCGGGTCGTCATAGGGTTTTGCGACGCCCGCGCCCCAGACCGGACCGGGCCAGGCGGCGTCGGTCTCAAACCGCGCGACCACATGAAAATGCAATTGCGACACGATATTGCCGAGCGCGCCAAGATTGATTTTTTTCGCGCCCGTCAGATGTTTCAAGCGATCCACCGCCAGCGCCGCCTCCTCGAACAGGGCGCGGCGCTCGAAAGGCGTCAGATCGGTGATCTCGACCAGTCCGGCGCGGCGTGGGACGAGAACGAGCCAGGGAAACCGGCTGTCGTTCATGAGCAGGACACGGCTCAGCGCCATATCGCCGAGCGGGATCGTATCTGCTTCCAGACGCGGGTCGATGGCGAAGGTCATGGCGATTCCTCTGATTGCGACAGCTTGCCGCCTTGGACGGCGCGATGCAAGCGCCCCCCTTGCGCAAAGCGCGTTCATGGTCCAAATAGGCGGCGGGAGGTTGGCGGTGGACGTTCCACTCGCCAACCGGGTCAGGTCCGGAAGGAAGCAGCCCTAACGAGACCGGGCGGGTCTCTGTCCAGCCTCCCACTTCTTCTTTTGCGCGCCTGAACAACCGCTGGCGCCGTACATCGGCGGTTTGGAGATGGACGAGTCCGCGCAAGACCCAGAAAACGAGATCGGCCTGTTTCCGGCGCCGCCGGAAAGGCAGCCGGCGGGCGCCTATCGTGTGCTCGCGCGAAAATATCGCCCGTCGCGTTTCGAGGACCTCATCGGCCAGGAGCCGATGGTGCGCACGCTCAAAAACGCCTTCGATCTCGACCGCATCCATCAGGCCTACATGCTCACCGGCGTGCGCGGCGTCGGCAAGACGACGACCGCCCGCATTCTCGCCCGCGCCTTCAACTACCAGCTTCCTGCGCGCGACGGGCGCCCGGCGGTGGATCGGCCGACCATCCACATGAATGAGCTTGGCGTCCATTGCCAGGCGATCATGGACTCCCGCCATGTCGATGTGATCGAGATGGACGCGGCCTCGCACACGTCGATCGACGACATCCGCGAAATCGTGGACAGTTCGCGCTATCAGCCGGCGATGGCGCGCTACAAGGTCTATATCATCGACGAAGTGCACATGCTGTCGAAGAGCGCCTTCAACGGTTTGCTCAAGACGCTCGAAGAACCCCCGCCGCACGTAAAATTCCTGTTCGCGACCACGGAAATCGACAAGGTGCCGGTGACCGTGCGCTCGCGCTGCATGCGGTTCGACCTGCGCCGCGTGGAAACCGAGGTGATGCTGCGACACCTTGACGCGATCTGCGGCAAGGAAAAGGTCGAGATCAATCAGGACGCCCTGCTGCTGATTTCACGCGCGTCGGAGGGTTCGGTGCGCGACGCTTTGTCGCTGCTGGATCAGGCCATCGCCCATGGCGCCGGCGCCCCGATCGAGGCGGAAACGCTGCGGGCCATGCTCGGCCTCGCCGACCGCAGCCGCACCATCGCTCTGTTCGAGTCGCTCATGCGCGGCGACATCGCCGATGCGCTCGACAATCTGAAGGACCAATACGATCTCGGCGCCGATCCCGCGAAAATCCTGACCGATCTGGCGGAATTCATCCATTTCGTCACCTGCATGAAGATTTCCGCCAAGACCGCGCAAATCGCCTCCGGCCAGTTCGAGCGCGAGAAGGGCGCGGAACTCGCCCAAAAGCTGGCCATGTCCGTGCTGTCGCGCTCCTGGCAGATCCTGCTCAAGGGCATCGAGGAGGTGAAGGATTCGCCGCGTCCGCTCGCGGCGGCCGACATGGTGCTGGTGCGCCTCGCCTATGCCGCCGACCTGCCTTCGCCCGAGGACGTATTGAGGCGACTGGCTTCCTCCGACCCGGCCCCGAACGGCGGGCCGACGCGCGCGCCATCCGGTCCGTCGGGCGGGGCGACGGCCCTTCGGCAAAACGCGCCTCGGCTGGCGTCCGCGCAAGCCGCGCCGGCGCCCCGAGTTGCGCCGCAATCTTCGACCGTGGCTCAAGCGGCGCCGGCCGTCGTGCTGCAAAATTTTCTCGAACTTGTTGCGCTCGCGAGCGAAAAACGCGACATCCAGACCAAGACGGCGCTGGAGCGCGACGTGCGACTGGTGCGGTTCGAGCAGGGCCGGCTGGAATTCGCGCTCGCGTCCGGCGCTTCCCCCGCCCTGACGGCGCAGCTTTCCCGCAAATTGCAGGACTGGACCGGGCAGCGCTGGCTTGTCGCGCTGTCTAGCGCGCAGGGCGCGCCGACCTTGAAAGAGCAGGCCGATGCGCGCGAGAACGAAAAGCGCATCGGGGTGCAGGCGCATCCGCTGGTGCGCGCCACGCTGGACACCTTCCCCGGCGCGGTGATCGTTGCGGTGCGCGGCGCCGACGACGAGGAAACAAGCCCGGCGCAGCCGCTCTACGACGGCGCGGAAGCGCGCGGCGATGACATTACCTATGCCGATGAGGCGCAAGAAGAGGACCTGTGATGGACATTATGGGAATGATGAAGAAGGCCGGCGCCATGCAGGCCAAAATGGCTGAAATGCAGGCCGAGCTTGAGAACGTCACGGTCGACGGCGCCGCTGGCGGCGGCATGGTTTCGGTGGTGATCACCGCCAAGGGCGTGCTGAAGAGCGTGACCATCGACCCGTCGCTGCTCAAGGCCGACGAAAAGGAAATTCTGGAAGACCTGATCGTCGCCGCCCATGCGGAAGCGCGCGGCAAGGCCGAGTCCCTGTTGGAAGACAAGATGAAGTCCGTGACCGCCGGCATCGGCTTGCCCCCCGGATTCAAGCTGCCGTTCTGAGCGCGGGATCTCGCCAATTCGTGGACAGCCCTCGTGCCTGGAGACGCGACCCACGGTCGCTCCTCGGCATGAGGGCTAATTTCAAATAGTGAACGCCCTCATGGTGAGGCCGCCCCGAAGGGGCCGTCTTGAACCATGGCCATGAGAACGTGACAAAGGCAGGCCAATGGCCGGAATCGCCGGGCCGGAGATCGAACGGCTCATCCAGTTGCTGGCCCGGCTGCCCGGACTGGGGCCGCGCTCGGCGCGGCGCGCCGCGCTGCATCTCATCCGCAAGCGCGAGGAGCTTTTGGGTCCGCTCGCCGACGCCATGCGCGTGGCGCGTGAGCGAATCGTGACGTGCTCCGTCTGCGGCAATATCGACACCAAAAATCCCTGTTCGCTTTGCTCCGACCCCCGCCGCGACGATTCGACGCTGGTGGTGGTCGAAACCGTCGGCGACCTCTGGGCTTTGGAGCGCGCGAGCGTGTTGAACGCGCGTTATCATGTGCTCGGCGGCGCTTTGTCGCCGCTCGATGGCGTCGGGCCGGATGATCTCAACATCGCCGCCCTGATCGGGCGCGTGGCGGCGGGCGGGGTCAAGGAGGTGATTCTGGCGGTCAACGCCACCGTCGATGGCCAGACCACCGCCCATTACATCACCGAGCTTTTGTCGCCCTATGGCGCGAAATGCACCCGCCTCGCCCATGGCGTGCCGGTCGGCGGCGAGTTGGATTATCTTGATGAGGGCACGCTGGCGGCCGCTATGAAGAGCCGCACGGATTTGTAGAGGCTGACGCCTTACTGCGCCGCCTCCATCCTCCCGCTCTCACGAAACTCCATGCGGTCGATGCGCTCGCCGCTGCGCGCGATCTTTTCCGATGAGGTGAGGATGGCCGCGATGTCTTCCTGAGCCTGCCGAAAATGGCCGTCGAGTTTTTCCACCCGCGTCCGCAATCTCAAGACGTCCTCGACCAGCCTGCGGGTTTCCGCCTGAATCACATGGGCCTGGTCGCGCACCAGCGCGTCACGCACCAGCGATTGCAGCACTTGCACCGCCATCAGCAGCAGCGAGGGCGAAACGATCAGGACGCGCGCGCGATGGGCTTTCTGGATCACGTCGTCCAAAAGTTCGTGCATGTCGGCGAACAGGGATTCCGAGGGCACGAACAGGATCGCCACGTCCTGGGTCTCGCCCGGCAGCAGATAGCGGTCCGCTATATCCTTGATGTGCTTTAAAACATCGCCGCGCGCCCGCGCCAGCGCTTCTTTCCGGCCGCGCTCGTCGCGCGCCTCCTTCAAGGCCGTGAACGCCTCCAGCGGAAATTTCGCATCCACCGCCAGAATCTTGTCGTCTCCTGGAAGTTTCAGCGCGCAATCGGGCCGGGCGCCGGTCGAGAGTGTGAATTGAAAAGCATAGGCGTTCGGCGGCAGGGCGTCGCGGACGATCGCCTCCATCCGCCCCTGCCCAAAAGCGCCGCGCAACTGCTTGTTGGACAGAACCTCGCGAAAACCGGCGATTTCCTCGGTGAGATGGCTCATGCGCGCCTGCGCGGCGTCGATCACGGCAAGGCGCTCATTGAGCGCGCCGAGGTTGCCCAGGGTGGCGCGGGCGGAAAGCTCCAGCCTTTCATTGACGCGATGGGCCGATCTATCGAGCTTTTCGCCCACGACGCGGGCGAAATCCATCTGTCGGCCGCCGAGAATCTCGGCGAGGGTCTGCATGCGTCCGGACATTTCGGCATGGGAATGGGCCAGCGCGGTCATTTGCGCGTCGAGATCGCGCCGGCCTCCGCCGCCGGCGATCATCGCCAGCAGGACGAGCAGCGCCAGCACGCCTGCCGCCGCCGCCAGTTCCACCGGCGTGACGGGATAGGACAGCAGCATGAAGAGAGGCGGATCGCTCATGGACGCAATCGCAGTGTGAAAACCCGAACAAAGCTAGAACATATATTCAGGTTATTGTAAACGCATTTGACGGCTTGCGCTGGCTCTCTTATCTGAAGGGTGAGCTTGAAAGGTTGACCATGGCGCTCCGTCAAATTCTCTGTTTGCCCGATCCCCGTCTCCGCGCGACCAGCCAGCACGTCGGCGTTGTCGACGATGAGGTGCGGGCGCTGATGGACGACATGCTGGACACCATGTATGCCGCGCCCGGCATCGGCCTCGCCGCGATTCAGATCGGGGTGGCCAAGCGGGTGCTGGTGATCGATCTGGCGAAGAAGGGTGAATTGCCGACCCCGCTGTTCGTCGCCGATCCCGAGATTGTCGAAACTTCGGCGGAGCTTTTCACCTATGAGGAAGGCTGCCTGTCGCTTCCCGAATATTACGAGGACGTGGAGCGCCCCGCGAAAGTCCGCGTCCGTTTCCTCGACCGCAACAACGAGCGCCAGGAAATCGAGGCGACCGGCCTGCTAGCCACCTGTTTGCAGCACGAGATCGACCATCTCGAAGGAAAATTGTTCATCGACCATATCTCGCGGCTGAAGCGCGAGCGCGCCATCAAGAAATTCACCAAGGCCGCCAAGCTCAATGAGCCCTTCGCGCCGCGCGGGCCGGAAATCCGCGAGAAGGTCTAAGCCCGCATGCGCGTCGTCTTCATGGGCACGCCGGAGTTTTCCCTGGCGCCGCTCGCGGAAATTTTTGCTCGCGGCCACGACATCGCCGCGGTTTACACCCGCGCGCCAAAACCGGCGGGACGGCGCGGGCTGGAACTCACCCCCTCGCCGGTCCATGCGGCGGCGGAGAAACTCGGCGTCGAGGTTCGCACGCCGAAAAACTTCCGCGAGCCCGAGACGGTGGAGGCGTTCCGCGCCTTGCACGCCGACGTCGCCGTGGTGGTGGCCTATGGGCTGATCCTGCCCAAGGCGATCCTGGACGCGCCAAAATTTGGCTGTCTCAACCTCCACGGCTCGCTGTTGCCGCGCTGGCGCGGCGCGGCGCCGATCCAGCGCGCCATCATGGCGGGCGACGCCGAAACCGGCGTCGAGGTGATGCGGATGGAGGAAGGCCTGGACACCGGCCCGGTCGGCATGGTCGAAAGGCTCGCTGTAACCCCCGATATGACCGCCGGCGAAGCCCATGACAAGCTGTCGGCCCTCGCCGGCGCCCTGATCGGCCGCGCGCTGGCGGCGCTGGAACAGGGAACCCTGACCTTCACGCCCCAGACGGAAGACGGCCTGCTCTACGCCAAAAAGATCGACAAGGCGGAAGCGCGGATCGATTTCTCCAGGCCGGCGGCGGAGTTGCACAATCTCATTCGCGGCCTCTCGCCCTTTCCCGGCGCCTTTTTCGAGGCCGATTTCGGCAAGGGGCCGGAGCGCGTCAAAATCCTGCGCGCCACGCTCGCGCAAGCCTCGGGCGCGCCGGGCGAAATTCTCGACGCCGCGCCAACCGTCGCCTGCGGACACGGCGCGCTCAAGCTGATCGAGGTCCAGCGCGCCGGTCGAGGCGTGGTCAGCGGCGTCGAGTTCGCGCGCGGCGCCCATGTCGCGCCGGGCGCGCGTCTCACCTGATGCCGCGCTTCAAGCTCATCATCGAATATGACGGAACCGCTTACGTGGGCTGGCAGCGGCAGACCAACGGCCTGTCGGTGCAGGAGGTGATCGAGACCGGCCTGAAGCAGATCGATCCGGCTCCGTGCGACCTGCGCGGCGCCGGACGCACCGATTCCGGCGTCCACGCCAGCGCCCAGGTCGGTCATGTCGATCTCGCGAAGGACTGGCGCGGCGACAAGCTGCGCGAGGCGCTGAACGCGCGGATGCGGCCGGAAAGGGTCGCCATTCTGCTCGCCGAACAGGTTCCGGACGATTTCGACGCCCGCTTTTCCGCGACCAAGCGGCATTACCTCTATCGCATTGTCAACCGCCGCGCGCCGCTCACCTATGATTTCGGCCGCGCCTGGCTGGTCAAGCGCCGGCTCGACGCCGACGCCATGCACGATGCGGCGCAAGTTCTGGTCGGCAATCACGATTTCTCCACCTTCCGCGATTCGGAATGCCAGGCGGAAAACCCGGTGCGCACGCTCGACCGACTGGACGTGTCCCGCGTCGGCGACGAAATCCACATCTATTCCAGCGCCCGCGCCTTCCTGCACCGGCAGGTGCGCTCCATGGTCGGCTCGCTGGAGCATGTCGGCTCCGGCAAATGGAGCGCGCGCGACCTCGAGGCGGCGCTGAAGTCTTGCGACCGCGCGCGCTGCGGGCAGGTGGCGCCGGCGGCGGGCCTCTATCTGATCGGCGTGGATTATTGACGCGCAGCCCAAGCTCGGCTTGAGTCGCGGAAACAGAGGCGATTCGGGCAGATGAAAGAAATTGTTTTCGACACCGAAACCACCGGCCTCAGCCCGGAGAACGGCGACCGCGTCATCGAAATCGCGGCGGTCGAGATCGACGACTTCAGGCTCACGCAGCGGTCTTTCCACGCCTACATCAATCCCGAGCGCGAGATCCCGGCCGGCGCGATCGACGTCCACGGCATCACCAATGATTTCATCGCCGACAAGCCCCTGTTCGCGGCGGTGGTCGACGATTTCCTCGCCTTTATCGGCGACGCGCCGCTGGTGGCGCATAACGCCGAATTCGACTTCCGCTTTCTCAACGCCGAACTCAAGCGCCTCGGCCGGCCGCCGCTCGACCCCGCGCGCATGGTCGATACGCTGGCCATCGCCCGCAGCCGCCACCCCGGCGCCGCCAATTCGCTCGACGCGCTGTGCAAGCGTTATGGCATCGATCTCAGCCGCCGCACCAAGCACGGCGCGCTGATCGACTCGGAAATCCTCGCCGAGCTTTACATCGAGCTGAAATGCAAGCGGCAGAGCTCGCTCAGCCTGCAGGTGGTCAGCGCGGCGAAACAGCGGGTCCAGCGCGCCGCGCCCATCGCCGTGCGCAAGGAGGACATCCGTCTGGTCACGTCGGACGAGATCGAGCGGCACCAGAGCTATTTTGACAAGGCCTGGGCCGAGGGGGGGTGGGCGAAATATCTTTGACGGCGCCTGCCTTCTCCCAGGCAAGCGGCGGCCGGCGCGACCCCGACGCTCAAAGGATCGCCGAGACGATCCGTTCGCCGATGATCGCCAGCTCTCGGGCGTCATTGGCGTCCACGGCCCGCTCCGCGGCCGCGCCGACATAGATTCCGTTGGTGCGGTCCTGCTTTCGGGCAATGCTGTAACCGCGCGCTGTCAACTGCGCATCGGGCATATATCCGTTGGCGTTCACCTCTCCCGATATGATCTCGTTCTGGTAAAGCCATAGAATTGTGCCCCGGCACAAGGCCGCCATCGTCTCGATTTCTTCCTGGCTGCCCTCAAGCACGCCGCCATGAGCCACGGAGATCTTTATGTTTGTCGTGGCCGGGTGCGCTCTGTGCAGCGCCGCGAAAATGCGCGTCACCTGCTGATTGAACGTCGAATGGTTGTCGCCCATGGCGATCGCCTCATGAAATGCGAACGGCGGAACTGTCGGATTCGCGCATTTTTAGCGTGTCGCGCCGCGAACACAACCTGGAATGGCAGCGCAAGCCCGTCAGCCGGGCGGGGGCGCGCAACAAGCGAAACTCCACGACCGGCGTTTTTTCATCTAGAACGAATCGGCTGAAGCTTTTGGGAGCCGGGGATGCCTTGTTCGGGCGCGATGCCGATTTTCTGTCGTGATCATATCGTCCGCAAGGGCCAAAGCCGCTGACCGCGCGTGAAAACGCCGGCATTGTGGTGATCGGCGGGGGGATCGCCGGACTCTGCGCCGCCATCGCCGCAAGGCGGCTCGGGGCCTCCGTCCTTTTGACCGAAAGCGCGCCAATGGCGCTGCGCGGCGGCAATGCGCGCCACGCCCGCAATTTTCGCATCGCCCATGACGCCCCCCTCTGGCACACGCCGGGCGCCTATCCCGCCGCCGAATTTTCGGCCGAACTGGCGAAAATCAGCGGCGACCGCCCGGAGGAAACCCTGGCCGGCGCTCTGATCGAGGAGTCCGCGCAGGTCGCGTCCTGGCTGATGGGCTGCGGCGTCCGCCTGCAAGCGCCGGATCGGGGCGTCCTGCCCTATTCCCGGCGCACCGCCTTTCTGCTCGGCGGCGGCAAGGCGATGATCAACGCGCTTTATGCAACCGCCGCGCGGATTGGCGTCGCCATCGCTTACGACAGCGAAGTCCTCGCCCTGACGCCGACGCGGGACGGAGGCTGGGAAGCCGAAATCGCAACAGGCGGCGCCACACGGCGGCTAAATGCGCGCGCGGTCGTGCTCGCCTCAGGCGGCCCCGGCGCCGATCCCGCATGGCGCAGGGCGCATTTCGGCGGGAACGCCGACGACATATTGATCAGGGGCTCGTCCTATTCTAACGGTCGGCTGATGCAAAGGCTGGTTGAAAGCGGCGCCCAAACGGTCGGCGATCCCTCTTCGTGTCACATGGTCGCCGTGGACGCGCGCGGCCCGGCCGTCGACGGCGGCATCGTGACCCGGATCACCGCCATTCCGCAAGGACTGGTGGTGGATCGCCACGCCGGAACAGTCGAAATCGCCGGCGCCGCTCCGGGCAAATCCCACTATGCCCAATGGGGGCCAAGGATCGCCCAATGCGACGGCGGCCTCGCCTTCCTCATCCTCGACGCCGACGGCGTGTCGCGAAGCCTGCCCACCGCGCTGGCGCCGATCGCGGCGCCGACGCTGGAAACCCTCGCCGATGCGCTTGCGCTTGACGGCGCCGCGCTGGCGAGTTCCGTGGCGGCCTTCAACCAGGGGGCGCGCGCCATTGTCAGGCCGCCGTTTTCGGCCTTTCCCATGCGCGCCGGCCTCACCTTCGTGCATTTCGGCCTGGCCGTGGACGCCGACATGCGCGTGGCGGAAAACCTGTTCGCCGCCGGCATGATCGCGACGCCGAATTTTTTCACGCGCTTCTATCTGGCCGGTCTGGGACTGACGCTCTCGGCCGTCACCGGACGGCGCGCGGGGGAGGCGGCGGCCCGTGCCCTCGCCTGACGCCGCCGGCGAAGCCGAGCGCATCGTGAAAATCTGCGCGGCCTGCATGTATTGCGACGGCCTGTGCCCGGTGTTCCCGGCGCTGACGGGCCGGAACGACGACATCGCCCAGCTCGCCAACCTCTGCCACAATTGCCGCGCCTGCTGGTACGCCTGCCAATACGCCCCGCCGCACCCCCTGGCCGTCAACGCCCCCGCCACATTTTCGCGCGCGCGCATGGAGACCTATGCGGATCATGTCTGGCCGCGCGCCCTGCGCCACGTTTTTGTCAGACCGGCGCTTGGAGCGGGCCTGATGCTCGCAGCCACGCTCTTGACCTTCGCCTTGCTGACCGCGATGGCGGGCGCGCCGCGCTCAGGCCCCGGCGCCTTTTACGCCTTGATCCCCTGGGGCGCGATGGCCACACTCGCAACCGCCGCGCTGGCCTGGGCGACCCTGAGCCTTACGGTCTCAACCCGGCGCTACTGGCGCACGATTTCGGCCGGACTCAGCCCCAGCCCCTTGAAACCCGCGCTGCGCCGCGCCCTTTCTGACATCATCACGCTTCGCCATCTCGACGGCGGCGGCCCCGGCTGTCACGACTCCGGCTTGCCATTTTCGCGGCGCCGAAAAATCTTCCATCACCTGATGGCGGGCAGCATGGTCCTGGCCGTCGCCGCGACGCTCGCGGCGGCGGTTTTCGAGCATTTTCTTGGCGCAAAACCGCCGTTCCCATTGACAAGCCTGCCCGTCCTGCTCGGCCTCGCCGGCGGCGTCGGGATTGTCGTCGGCGCCGCCGGCCTGCTCGCGGTCGAAGCGCGGATGGACCGAGACCCCTCCGACCCCGGGGAAACCCGGCTCAATGTCAGCTTCCTGATCGCGCTCGAACTCGTGACCCTGAGCGGCCTCGCGCTTCTTGTCTTCCGCGAAACCCCCGCGATGTCCCCGCTGCTCCTCGCCCATCTCAGCCTCGTCATCGGCTTTTTCGTCGGCCTGCCCGCGAGCAAGGCGATTCACGCGCCGTTCCGCGCCGCCGCGCTGCTGCGCGCGGCGCTAGAGCGTGATGTGTTTCCACGGAAACGCATCACGCTCTAAACTCTTTGTTTTCGCATGATCTTTTCCAAAAACCGGCGCCCACTTTTTGGGATCATGCTCTAAGCGGAAAACCTAAAACTCGATCCCTGCCTGAGCTTTGACGCCGGCGGAAAAATGGTGCTTCACCGCGCCCATTTCCGTCACCAGATCGGCGGCGGCGATCAGTTCGGCCTTGGCGTTGCGCCCGGTGACGACGACATGCAGGTCGTCCCGCCGGGCCTGCAAATCCGCCAATACCTCATCCAGCGGCAGATAATCATAGCGCAGCGCCACATTCAGTTCGTCGAGCACGAGCAGCCGAATCTCGGGAGCCGCCATCATCGCCAAAGCCGCTTCCCAAGCCGCGCGGGCCGCCGCGACATCGCGCGCGCGGTCCTGCGTCTCCCAGGTAAAGCCCTCGCCCATGGTCCGCCACACCACGCGATCGCCAAAATTTTCGAAAACCCGCCGCTCTCCGGTCGCCCGCGCGCCCTTGATGAACTGCACGACGCCGATCTTCCACCCCTGCCCAAGCGCGCGCAAGGCGAGGCCGAAAGCGGCGGTGGACTTGCCCTTGCCCGGCCCGGTGTTGACCATCAGCAGAGCTTTTTCCGCCACGGTCTTGGAAGCGACCTCGGCGTCCTGCACCGCCTTGCGCTTGATCATCTTGTCCCGATGCCGGGCCTGCTCCGCCTCAGATTCCATAAGATTCCGCCCAGATTGACAAAAGGAGAGGTATAAGCCTACTAGCTATAGAGACGGTCCTCGCGCAAGCGAGGCTAAAAGGGAATACGGATTAAGCCGGAGCTGCCCCCGCAACTGTGATCGGGAAGTCCACGCCGAAAGCCACTGGAGCGATCCGGGAAGGCGGGGTGGGCGCAAAAAGACCCGAGAGCCAGGAGACCTGCCGTCAATGAACTGAAACCTGAACGGGCGGGGCGTCTCGTTCGGGGCGAACGGTTTCCGTGCGCCTTCCACGCCCCGACTGCGGGCGAGGTCGAGCGTGTTCCAGAAAATCCCGGTCACCATCATCACGGGCTTCCTCGGCGCCGGCAAGACGACGCTGATCCGCAACCTCATTGAAAACGCCGGCAAGCGCCGCATCGCGCTGGTGATCAACGAATTCGGCGATATCGGCGTCGATGGCGAGGTGCTGAAATCCTGCGGCGTGGACTCCTGCCGCGAGGAGGACATTGTCGAACTCGCCAACGGCTGCCTGTGCTGCACGGTGGCCGACGACTTCTTGCCCGCCATCGAAGCCCTGCTCAAGCGCGCCCCCGCGCTCGACCACATCATCATCGAGACCTCTGGCCTCGCTTTGCCCAAACCGCTGTTAAAGGCCTTCGACTGGCCGCAGGTGCGCGCCCGCATCACGGTGGACGGCGTGATCGCGGTGGTGGACGCGGCGGCGGTGGCCGACGGCCGCTTCGTCGACGACGCCGAGGCGCAAGCCGCCGAACGCGCGGCCGACCCGTCGGTGGCGCACGACAATCCGCTCGAAGAGGTCTACGAGGACCAACTCCTCTGCGCGGATCTGGTCATCCTCAACAAGACCGACCTGCTGCAAGCCGCCGAAATCGCCCGCGTGACCGGCGTCATTGAGGCCACCAACGCCCGCGTAAAAATCATCGCGACCTCGGAAGGCCGCGTGGACGCCGACATAGCGCTGGGCCTCGAAGCCGGCGCCGAAAACGACATCGCCTCCCGCCCCTCGCACCACGACACGGAAGAAGGCCACGACCACGACGATTTCGACTCATTCGTGCTCGACATCCCCCCTCTGACCGATCCCGAAACCTACCTCCGCCGCCTCGGCGACATCGCCGGCCGCCACGACGTGTTGCGCATGAAGGGGTTTCTGGACGTGACCGGCAAGCCGATGCGCCTGCTGGTGCAGGGTGTCGGCGCCCGCTTCCGCCAGCACTACGACCGCGCCTGGGCGAAAGACGAAGCGCGAAAGGGCCGCCTCGTGGTCATCGGCCAAAAAGGCATTGATCGCGCGGCCATCGAAGCGGCGCTCGGCTAAACATGCACATTCTGCGCGCCGAACTGCGATCCCTAGATGAAACGGCTGTCGCCGTCGATCTCGACCAGTCGCGCGCCGAGATCGTCGCTTTGTCCTTTACCGACAGCGATCTGAACGTGCTCGCCAAGGCGTGGGAAACCCTCGCCGCCGACCCCGAAACGGCGAGCGCCACGAAAAACCTGTCGCTCAGGCTCGCCAGCCTCGCCGACCTGCGCCACCCCTATTCGGTCGATCTCTACGTCGAAAAAGTCTTGTCCCACGCCCGCTTCGTGATCGTGCGCCTGCTCGGCGGCCTCGATTACTGGCGCTACGGCGTGGATGAGCTTTCCCGCCTCGCCAAGGCGAATGGCGCCCGCCTCATCGTCGTCCCCGGCGATCCCCGCGAAGACCCGCGCCTCGCCGACGTCTCGACAGCCGACACCAAAGACCTGCGCCGCGTCTGGGACTGGTTCCAGGCCGGCGGCGTCGAGAACGCCGCGCAAATCCTGCGCTATGCCCTGACCGACCTCGGCCACCCCTGCCAAATCGCCGCCCCCCGCGAAGAAGCCCGCCTCGGCGTTTTCGCGGGCGCCAGCCGACCGGCCAGCGCTGAAGCGCCGCGTGCAAAAATCCTGTTCTACCGCTCGGCTTTCCTCGCCGGCGACACCGCGCCTTACGAAGCCCTCGCGGATGCGCTGCACGCCCAAGGGTTTCAGGTCGAAGCCCTGTTCGCCACCAGTCTGAAAGACCCTGACGTGGTCGCGTCCCTGCGCCGCGCCTTGAGCGCCGACCCGCCCGACGTCATCCTCAATGCGACCGCCTTTTCCGCCCGCCTCGACGACGGGTCTTCCGTGTTCGACGCCTGCGACGCGCCGGTGTTCCAGGTCGCGGTCAGCCTCGCCAACGAGGCGCAATGGCAAGACTCCTCGCGCGGCCTCGCCCCCTCGGATCTCGCGATGAATGTCGCGCTGCCGGAGGTGGATGGCCGCCTGTTCGCGGGCGCGATCTCGTTCAAATCCCCCGAACCGCAAATCGGCGGGCTCGAATATGCGCCGCAACTCAGCCGCCCCAACGCCGAAAACATCACCCACGCCGCCCGCCTCGCCAGCGCCTGGGCGCAACTCCGCGCCACGCCGCCGCAGGCCAAAAAACTCGCCTTCATCCTGTCGGATTATCCCGGCAAGGGCGGCCGCGCCGGCTACGCGGTCGGCCTCGACACTTTTGCTTCAGTCCAAAACATCGCCCAACGCCTGACCATCGAAGGCTACCAATTCGGCGAAATCCCCACCGGCGCGGACATAGCCAAACACCTCACCGCCCCCGCCACCGAATTTTTCGACGTCGCGCGCTACCGCAAACTTCTTGCAAACGCCCCAAAAACCTTCGCAGCGTCGATCACCGCCCAATGGGGCGACCCGGAAGCCGACCCTGCCTGCCAAAACGGCTGTTTCGGCTTCGCGGCGCTCAAACTCGGAAACAGCGTGGTCGCCCTGCAACCTGACCGAGGCCAGCGCGCGGCGCGTAAAAACGAATACCACGACACCGCGCTCCCGCCGCGCCACGCCTATGTCGCCTTCTACCTCTGGCTGCGTGAAAACCTCGGCGTCCACGCCCTCGTCCATGTCGGCGCGCATGGCACGCTGGAATGGCTGCCGGGCAAGGCGGTGGCGCTGTCGCAAAATTGCGCGCCGCGCGCCACGCTTGGCGCCCTCCCGGTCATCTATCCCTTCATCGTCAACAATCCCGGCGAGGCCGCGCAGGCCAAGCGGCGCACTTCAGCCATCGCGCTCAGCCACCTGACCCCGCCGCTGGTCGCCGCCGGCGCCCACGGCGCCATGCAGGAAATCGAAGCCCTCATGGACGAATTCGCCGAGGCGCAGTCGCTCGACGCCCGACGCGCCCGCCGCCTCGCCGAACTGATCATCGAGCGCGCCCACGACACCGGCTTGGCGCAAGAAGCCGGCCTCGACCGCAACCTCAGCGAAGAGGACGCCCTGACCCGCCTCGACGCCTGGCTATGCGACGTCAAGGAAATGCGCGTCGGCGACGGCCTGCACATTTTCGGCGCCAGCGCCGACCCGGAAAAACTCGCTGAACTCGCCGCCCTCTCCGGCGATACCACGCAAGCGCTGGAGCGCCTGAAGCAAAGCCCAAAAGCCGAAATGGACGCCCTCATCGCGGCGCTGTCCGGCCGCCGCGTCGCGCCCGGCCCCGGCGGCGCCCCGGCGCGCGGCCGCATCGACGTGCTGCCCACCGGCCGCAACCTCTACGCCGTCGATCCCCGCTCCGTCCCCACCCGCACCGCCTGGGAACTGGGCGTGCGGGCGGGCGACGCCTTTCTCGCCCGCTACGTGCAAGATCACGGCGAATGGCCGGAAAATGTGGTGTTCGATCTGTGGGGCAGCGCGGCGGTGCGCACCGGCGGCGAAGACCTCGCGCAAGCCCTCGCTCTGATGGGTGCGCGCCCGCTGTGGGACCACAGCTCCAACCGCGTCTCCGGTTTCGAAATCCTGGAAATCGCCACGCTCGGCCGCCCGCGCGTCGATGTCACCGTTCGCATCTCCGGCCTGTTTCGCGACATTTTCCCGGATCAGATCGCGCTCTACGACGCCGCCGCCAAAGCCATTTCCGCGCGCGACGACGAAGGCGACGACAACCCGCTGGCCAAGGCGGCCAAGCGCGAAGGCACGCGCTCGCGCGTGTTTGGCGCCGCCCCCGGCGTTTACGGAACCGGCGTCGCCCGCCGGGCGCTCTCAGAAAATTTCGAAACGCGCGAGAACCTCGGCGCGGCCTATCTGGCGGCGACCGGCTACGCCTATGAAGGCGCGACCTCCCGCCAAACCGACGAATTCCGCGCCCGCGTGAAAACGTCAAACGCCTTCGTCCACGTGCAGGACATGCCGGGCCAGGACGTGCTGGACTCCGACGCCTTCGCCGATCACGAAGGCGGTTTCGCCGCCGCCGCCGAAAGCGCGGGCGCGACGCCCGCCCTCTATCACCTCGACGCCACCAACCCGCAAAACCCCAAGGCGCGCACGCTGACGGAAGAACTCGCCCGGACGCTGCGCGCCCGCGCCGCCAATCCGCGCTGGCTCGAAGGCCAAATGCGCCACGGTTTTCGCGGCGCGGCGGAAATCGCCGAAAGCGTGGACAATCTGTTCGCCTTCGCCGCCACCACCCATGCGGTCGCCGACCGCCATTTCGACCTGCTGTTCGACGCCACCTGCGGCGACGAAAAGGTGCGGGACTTTTTAGTCGAAGCCAATCCGCAAGCCGCCAACGCCATAGCCGAGCGATTCCAAAGCGCCTTGACACGCGAACTCTGGCGCACCCGCCGCAACAGCGTCGCGCCCTGGCTCAGCGAACTCAAAACCCTGGCGGCGGCCCGCCTGAATAAAAGTGAGCCTCATGAGCTATGACTACATCCGCGAAGGCGACGCGATCTACCATCGCTCCTTCGCCATCATCCGCGCCGAAGCGGATCTAAGCCGCTTCAGCCCCGGCGTGGAAGAACGCCTGGCGGTGCGCATCATCCACGCCTGCGGCATGACCGAAATCGCGGAAGCGCTGGCCTTCGCGCCGGGCGCGGCGGAAGCCGGCGCGGCGGCTCTCGCCGCTGGCGCGCCCATTTTCTGCGACGCGCAAATGGTGGCCCATGGCGTCACCCGCGCCCGCCTGCCCGCCAATAATGAAGTCATCTGTACCCTGTCAGACCCCAGCGTCCCCGAACAAGCGCGCGCGCGCGGCCTCACCCGGTCGGCCGTCGCCGCAGATTTGTGGCGCGAAAAACTCGGCGGCTCGGTGGTGGCCATCGGCAATGCGCCGACCACCCTGTTCCGCCTGCTGGAAATGCTGAATGAAGGCGCGGACATGCCGGCCTGCATTATCGGGATGCCCGTCGGCTTCGTCGGCGCCGCCGAATCCAAGGAGGCGCTGATCGCCTACCCGAAAACCCCGCATCTGGTGGTGCGCGGACGGCGCGGCGGCAGCGCGATGGCGGCGGCGGCGATCAATGCGCTCGCGAGCGCGAAGGAATGAAGATGGCCGGACGTCTCTATGGCATAGGCCTGGGTCCAGGCGACCCCGAACTCCTCACCGTCAAGGCTGCGCGGCTGCTGGGCGCCTGTCCGGTGGTGGCCTATTTCTGCAAGTCGGGCCGGCGCGGCAACGCCCGCGTCATCGCCGACCGCTGGATTCCCGAATCTTGCGAGGAACTGCCGCTCGGCTATCCCCTGACGACGGAAATCCCGTTCGATCACCCCGATTATGTCAAAGCCCTGTCAGCCTTCTACGAGGAAGCCCGCGAAAAGCTTAGAGAACGCCTGCTGCGCGGCCAGGATGTCGCGCTGATCGCGGAAGGCGACCCGCTGTTCTACGGCTCGTTCATGCACCTGTTCATCCGCCTCAAGGACGAGTTCGACACCGAAATCGTGCCGGGCGTGACGGGCATGGCGGGCTGCGCGGCGGCGGCCGGCGCGCCGCTGACCTGGGGCGACGACATTTTACGCGTCCTGCCGGGCACCCTGCCTTACGAAGCTCTGGCCGATCATCTCAAGCAAGCCGACGCCGCCGTGGTGATGAAGCTCGGCCAAAATTTCGCAAAAGTGCGCCGCGCCTTCGCCGCAACCGGCAAGCTGGAGCGCGCCATTTATGTCGAACGCGGCGCCATGCCCGAGCAAAAGGTGATCCCCCTCGCCGACAAGCAGGGCGACGACGCGCCCTATTTCTCGATGATTCTCCTGCCGGGACAGGGGCGCCGGCCATGACCGGCAAAGTCTTCATCATCGGCCTCGGCCCCGGCCCCTCCCACTGGCTGACCCCGCAAGCCAGCGCGGCGCTGGATGGCGTCACCGACCTGATCGGCTATTTCACTTACGTCGATCGCATCCCGCCGCGCCCCGGCCTGAAAATCCACGGCAGCGACAACCGCGTCGAACTCGACCGCTCCCGCCACGCGCTGGAACTGGCCTGCGAAGGCAAAATCGTCGGCGTGGTCTCCGGCGGCGATCCCGGCGTATTCGCCATGGCGGCGGCGGTGCTGGAGGCGGTCGAAAACGGCCCGGAAAACTGGCGCGCGCTCGACATCGAAGTGCTGCCCGGCGTCAGCGCGATGCAGGCGGCGGCGGCGCGCCTCGGCGCCCCGCTCGGCGGCGATTTCTGCGCGATCTCGCTGTCCGACAACCTCAAACCCTGGTCCCTGATCGAGCGCCGGCTCAAAGCGGCCTCGGAGGGCGATTTCGTGCTGGCCCTCTACAATCCGGCCTCAAAAGCCCGTCCCCAGCAAATCCACGACGCCTTCGCACTGCTGCGAACCCTGCGTCCGGCCAAAACCCCGGTGGCCTTCGCCCGCGCCATCGGCCGCCCCGACGAACGCATCGTGCTGACCACATTGGCCGAAGCAGACCCAAGCGTGGCCGACATGAGCACGCTGGTCATGATCGGCGCCACGACAACCCATCTGATCGAGCGGCCGGAAGGCCGGCCATTCGTGCTCACCCCCCGCAGCTACGAGGCCGAGCGGTGAGCCTCGATCCAGCCAAGCGCATCCTCGATTTTGACAAAGACCGGCCGCTCCGGCGCCTGCGGTCGCCGGATCATCACGACGGGCAACCCCAGTTCGCGCGCCGCCGAGATCTTGGCCCCCGTGGCCGCGCCGCCGGCATTCTTGCTGACCACAATGTCGATGCGTTTCTCCCGCATCAAGGCGATCTCGTCGGCGACGGTAAACGGCCCGCGCGCCAGCACAAGATCGATCGAGCCGGGCAGGGCGGCGGCGTCCGGCGCATCAATCGAGCGCAACACGAAATGATGCGGGCTCGGCCCGGCGAAGGCGCCGGCCTGCAAGCGTCCGGTGGTGAGGAAAACCCGCTTGGGCGCGTCGCCCAGCGCGCGCGCCGCCGCCGCCGCGTCATCCACCTCGATCCAGTTGTCGCCCTCGCCCGCGACCCAGGGCGCGCGCGTAAAAGCGCACAGCGGAACTCCCGTCGCAGCGCAAGCCTCCGCCGCATGGCGCTTCATCTGGGCGGCGAAGGGATGAGTCGCATCAATCACAGCCTCGACGCCCTCGGCCTTCAAATAAGCAACGAGTCCTTCCACCCCGCCGAAGCCGCCGACGCGCGTCGGCAAGGGCAGGGCGGCCGGAGTTTTTGTGCGCCCGGCGAGCGACAATGTCGCGGCCACATCGGCGCGATCAGACAAAGCCCGCGCGAGCAAACTCGCCTCGCTGGAGCCGCCGAGAACAAGAATGCGCATGATCAGCCTTTCCCGAGGTTTTGTTCATGAGCGCGTCCCCCTGGCTCACCATAGTCGGGCTCGGCGAAGACGGGCTTGAAGGTCTCTCACTAGCCGCGCGAGCGCGGATCGCGCAAGCGCGTCTCGTCGTCGGGGGCGCGAGGCACCTGAACCTGATCGGCGCAACGCGCGCCGAGCGCCTCGCCTGGCCCTCGCCCCTGCAAGAAGCTTTTCCAAAAATCCTCAGCATGCGCGGTGCAGACGTCGTGGTGCTGGCCTCCGGCGATCCGTTCTTCTACGGCGTCGGCTCGCTGCTGGCCCAAATCGTCCCACCGTCGGAAATCCTCTGCCTGCCGCAACCGTCGGCCTTCAGCCTCGCCGCCAGCCGCCTCGGCTGGCCGCTGCAAGATTGCGCGCTGGTGACGCTGCACGGCCGCGCGCTGGAAAAGATCATCCCGCATCTGCAACCGGGCGCCCGCATCCTCGCGCTGTCCTGGGACGGCGACACCCCCAAAAAACTCGCAACCCTCCTCACCGAACGCGGCTTAAGCGCCTCGCGCCTCACCCTCTGCGAAGCCATGGGCGGCCCCCGCGAGCTTTTGCGCACGACATTGGCGGAAAACTTCAACATCGAGGGCATAGACCCGCTCAACACTATCGCCCTCGAAGTTTTGGGCGAAGGCGCCCGCATTCCGCCGAAAACCCCCGGCCTGCCCGACGACTGGTTCGAGCACGACGGTCAGATCACCAAGCGCGAAATGCGCGCCCTCACCCTCGCCCACCTCGCCCCCCGCCCGCGCGACCTGCTGTGGGACGTCGGCGCTGGCTCCGGCTCGATCTCGATCGAATGGCTGCTCGCCGACCCGTCCACGCGCGCGCTCGCCATCGAGAAGAACCCGGAACGTTGCGCCCGCATCAGCCGCAACGCATCAACTCTCGGCGTCCCCCATCTCAAGCTCATCGAGGGCGAGGCGCCCAAAGCCCTGACAGACCTCGAACAGCCGAACGCCATCTTCATCGGCGGCGGCTTTACCGCGCCCGGCCTGATCGACCTGTGCTGGTCGGCGCTCGCCCCCCACGGCCGCCTCGTCGTCAACGCCGTCACACTGGAAAGCCAAAGCGACCTGTTCGCGGCCCATCGCCGCTTCGGCGGCGAACTGGTGCAAACCCAATTCGCCCACGCCGACAATATCGGCCGCTTTCGCGGCTTCCGCCCGGCCATGCCGAGCGTGCAGTGGAGCGTGACCAAATGAGCGCGGCGGTGGGCCTCGGCTTCAGTTCGACAGCGACGGCGGAAGCCATCGCCCGCGTGGTCCGCCTCGCGCTGGACCGCGCCCAAAAAACCGAAGCCACCCTGCACACCAGCGTCCGCAAACGCGACAGCGAAACCCTGAAAAACGCGGCCCAAAACCTGCAAATGCGCCTCACCTTCCACGAAGACTCAAAGTTGCAAGACCGCGCCGCCGAAGTGGTCTCGCACTCCCCCCGCATAGAAGCGCTCGCAGGCGTCGGCAGCCTCGCGGAAGCCGCCGCGCTCGCCGGCGCGGGCGAAAACGCGCGCCTCATCGTGGAAAAATTCAGCCTCGACGGCGTCTCCTGCGCCGTCGCTCTTGCTTCGGAGTCGTGATGACCATCCATTTCATCGGCGCCGGCCCCGGCGCCGCCGACCTGATCACCCTGCGCGGCCGCGACCTGATCGCCAGTTCGCCGGTCTGCCTCTACGCCGGCTCCCTGGTGCCGAAAGCCCTGTTAAAACATTGCCCGGACAACGCCCGCATCATCGACACGGCGCCGCTGAGTCTCGACCAGATCGAGGCTGAATTTTTGCGCGCGCACGAGGCCGGCGAGGATGTGGCGCGGCTGCATTCCGGCGACCTCTCGATCTGGAGCGCGCTGGCGGAACAAACCCGCCGCCTCGACCGTCTCGGCATCCCCTATGACGTCACGCCGGGCGTACCGGCCTTCGCCGCAAGCGCGGCGGCGCTCATGTGCGAACTCACCGTGCCCGAAGTCGCGCAATCCCTGGTCCTGACCCGCACCAGCGGCCGCGCCTCGGCTATGCCCGAAAGCGAAAGCCTCGCCGCCTTCGCCCGCACCGGCGCCACGCTCGCCATCCACCTCTCGATCCACGTCCTCGACAAACTGGTGGCGGAGCTAACCCCCATCCTCGGCGCGGATTGCCCGGTCGCCATCGTCTTCCGCGCTTCCTGGCCCGACGAAAAAATCGTGCGGGGCACGCTTGCCGACATAGAAGCGCGCTTTGCCGAATCCCCGGTCGAGCGCACGGCGCTGGTCCTGGTCGGCAAGGCGCTCGGGGCGGAAAATTTCCGCGAAAGCGCGCTCTACGATCCCGAATATCTGCGCCGTTTCCGCCCCCAACGCGGCCAATCCGAATGAACGCGCGCCCCTCGCTTCCTCTTGCGTCAAACCTGCCCACTTTCGAGCCGGGACAAGTCTGGCTGGTCGGCGCCGGCGCCGGCGATCCCGGCCTGCTCACCCTGCTGGCGCTGCACGCGCTGCAACACGCCGACGTCATCGTCCACGACGCCCTCGTCAGCGACGAAATCCTCGCCCTCGCGCGTCCGCAAGCGCGCCGCGAATTCGCCGGCAAGCGCGGCGGCCACCCCTCCGCGCATCAGGACGACATCACCGAAAGCCTGATCGACCTCGCCCGCCAGAACCTTCGCGTCGTCCGGCTCAAAGGCGGCGACCCCTTCGTGTTCGGACGCGGCGGCGAGGAAGCCGCGCAACTGGCCGCCGCCGGCATCAACTTCCGCATCGTCCCGGGCGTGACCTCGGGCCTCGCGGGCCTCGCCTATGCCGGCATCCCCGCCACCACGCGCGGCGCCAATCGCGGCGTGATCCTGGCGACCGGCCATTCCTGCGCCAAAGACGAAGAAAGCCTGGACTGGCGCCAACTTGCGCAAACCGGCCTGCCGATCATCCTCTACATGGCGATCAAGCGCCTCGACGTGATCGTCGGAGAACTTTTGGATGGCGGCGCGGACCCCCAAACCCCCGTCGCCATCGTCGAAGAGGCGACCACGCCGCGCCAGCGCACGCTGGTGACGACGCTCGAAAATTGCACGCGCGACGCCAAAACCCACGGCTGCGCCGCGCCCGCCATCATCGCGATCGGCGCCATCGTCAATCTGCGCGAACACCTGCAAGACTTCCTGCTCAACGCCGGAACCCAGGCATGAACGCGCGCGGCCTGCTGATCGCCGCGCCGCGCTCGGGCGGCGGCAAGACGACGGTCGCGCTCGGCCTGATGCGCGCGCTGCGCGACCAAGGCCTGCGCGTCGGCGCGGTCAAGTCCGGCCCGGACTATATCGACAGCGCGTTTCACACCGCCGCCACCGGCCGCCCCAGTTTGAATCTCGACACCTGGGCGATGGACAAACCGCTCATCGCCGGCCTCGCCGGCAAGGCGGCCGAAGACGCCGACCTGCTGATCGCGGAAGCCTCGATGGGCCTGTTCGACGGCGCCCCCGGCGCCAGCGAAAGCAACGGCTCCTCCGCCGCGCTCGCCCGCCAACTCAAACTTCCGGTGGCGCTGGTGCTCGACGTTTCCGGCCACGCGCAGACGGCGGCCGCAATAGCCAAAGGTTTCGTCGCCTACGACGCCAGCGTAAAAATCGCCGGCGTGATCCTCAACAAGGTCGGCAGCGCCCGCCACATCCTCTTGACAAAAACCGCGATTGAAGAGCTGGGCCTGCCCGTGTTCGGCGCCCTGCCGTGCGATCCAAACGTGACTCTGCCCGAGCGCCATCTCGGCCTCGTCCAGGCGGCCGACACCTCCGATCTCGAAGCCAAACTCAAAACCCTCGCCGCCTTCGTCGCCGCCCACGTCGATCTCGACGCAATTCAAGCGGCGGCGCAGCCTCTCGCCGCCACGCCGACGCGAACCAACGCGCTAAAACCGCCTGGCCAGAAAATCGCGCTCGCGCGCGACGCCGCCTTTTCCTTCATCTATCCCCATTTGCTGCTGGGCTGGCGCCGCGCCGGCGCGGAAATCGCCTTCTTCTCGCCTTTGCAGGACGAGGCCCCGCCAGAAGACGCCGACGCCTGCTGGCTGCCCGGCGGCTATCCGGAACTGCATGCCGGCCGCCTGTCGAACGCCAGAAATTTCATCGACGGCCTGAGACATTTCGCCGCAACAAAACCGGTGCACGGCGAGTGCGGCGGCTATATGGTTTTGGGTCAAACCCTTGTCGACGCTGAAGGCGTGCGCCATCCCATGACCGGTCTGCTCTCGGTCTCCACCAGTTTCGCCAAGCGCAAGATGACGCTCGGCTACCGCCGCGCCACGCTGTCGGAGGGTTGCGCGCTCGGGACTCGTGGGCAAATCCTGCTGGGCCACGAGTTCCATTATGCGACGGTCGAATCCCAGGGCGGCGATCCCGCCTTCGCCCTGGCTGGCGACGCCTACGGCAGCGAAGCCAAGCCGGTAGGCTCGCGCCAAAACCTCGTCACCGGCTCGTTTTTCCATGTGATCGCCGCGGAGCCAGGATAGCAAGAGCCATGGAAGCAACGCCGCATTTGCGCAAAGGCTGGACGACCGGCGCCTGCGCGACCGCCGCCGCCCGCGCGGCTTTCGCGGCCTTGTGCGACCAGGATTTTCCAGACCCCGTCACAATCACGCTCCCCGGCGGCCAAACCCCGGCCTTCGCCCTCGCCCTCACCGAGCGCGAAAAAGATTTCGCCCGCGCCGGCGTGGTCAAGGACGCCGGCGACGATCCCGATGTCACCCATGGCGCGACCCTGATCGCCACGCTGCGCTGGACCGCGCCGGGAACGGGCGTCACTTTTGCCGCCGGCGAAGGCGTGGGCACCGTCACGCGGCCGGGCCTGCCGCTGCCGCCGGGCGAACCCGCCATCAATCCCATGCCCCGCGAAATGATCCGCGCCAACCTGCAAGCGGAAGCCGCTTTGCAAAACCGCACAGCCGACGTCAACGTCGAAATCTCCATCCCCAGCGGCGAAAAGATCGCGGCGCGCACGCTCAACGCCCGTCTCGGCATTCTGGGCGGCCTGTCGATCCTCGGCACGACAGGCATTGTCACGCCGTTTTCCTGCTCCGCCTGGATCGCCAGCATCCATCGCGGCATAGACGTGGCGCGCGCCATGGGCCTCACAACCCTCGCCGGCGCCACGGGATCGACCAGCGAGGCTGCGGTAAAACAACTGCTGGGACTGCCGGAAGAGGCCCTGATCGACATGGGCGATTTCGTCGGCGGCATGCTGAAATATCTGCACAAGAACCCGGTCCCGCGCGTGGCGGTGGCCGGCGGCATGGCGAAAATGACCAAGCTCGCGCAAGGTCTGCTCGACCTGCATTCCAAGCGCGGCCAAGTCGATCTCGATTTTTTGGCGGGTTTTGGCGGCGGCGCCGCGTCGGACATTCGCAACGCCAATTCCGCCAAACACGCCTTCGAAATCGCTGATGCCGCCGGCATTGATCTGGCGGGTCCGGTCGCCGAAGCCGCGTGGCATACCGCCGCCAAATCCCTGCGCACAAATTGCGCGCTGAACCTGATCGTGTTCGACCGCGACGGTCGCCTGCTGGCGCAGACCGGCTTCCGCGCTATCCCCGATTGATCAATGCCAACAGCGCGTCTTCCTGGCGCGGCAGGCCGGCATCCCGGTCCAGCAACCCCTTGTCGCGCAGCGCCAAACCTAAACGCGCCAGCAGCGGCGGCTGCAACTGCGCCCGCGCCAAAACCGCGCCATCGACCAGCACCTCGGCCACGTCGCCCTGAGCCACCACCCGCCCGTCGCAAAACAGCGCGGCTTCATCGGCGAAGGCCCAGGCCAAATCGACGTCATGCGTGGTAAAAACCAAGGTCGTTCCCGCCTCCGAAAGCCGCTTCAACGCGTCAAGCAGCAAGGCGGCGCCGGCCCGGTCGAGACCGGCCGTCGGCTCGTCGAGCAGCAAAATCTCCGGCCGCATGGCGAGCGCCCCGGCGATGGCCGCGCGTTTTTTCTGGCCAAACGACAGCATGTGCGTCGGACGCTCCGCCAGATCGGCGATTTTTAGCGCCGCCAGCGCCTCGGCCACGCGCCGCCGCGTTTCCTCGTCGCTCAGGCCCAGATTGAGCGGCCCGAACGAAACATCCTCCGCCACGCTCGCGGCGAAAAGCTGGTCGTCGGCGTCCTGAAGCACAAGCCCGACGCGGCGCCGCCAGCCAATCAAGGCGTCGCGTTCATACCCGACAGCCGCGCCATCCAGCCGGATGTCGCCGGAAGAAGGCCGCAGCGTGCCGTTGAGATGCAGCAGCAGCGTGGTCTTGCCGGCGCCATTGGGGCCGAGAATGGCCAGTTTCCGGCCGCGCCCCACCGAGATGTCCAACGCCGCCAAGGCGGAAACCCCGCCGGGATAGCTATAGGAAAGGCCCCGCGCCTCCAGCAGCGCGCTCATGGCAAAACCCCGACCAGCGCCGTGGCGCCGAGAACGGCGCAAACCAGCGCCATCCCCCGCGCGCTCGGGCCGGGCCGATCCGACAGCACGCGCATCTCGCCACGCCAACCTCGCGCGAAAAGGCCGACCTCCATGCGCCGCGCCCGGTCGAGCGCGCGCGGCAGCAGATTGGCGGCGAGCAGGCCAAGCGACCGCAGCCGCCGCCTTTTGGTGGCATGGCCGAGCCGCGCCGCCTGCGCCGCATCCATCGCCACGGCGGCATCGGCGAGAATGAACAGAAAGCGATACATCAGCAAAGCCAGTTCGGTGATTTCCGAGGGAACGCCGATCCGCCGCGCGCCGGCAAGCAGATCGCTGGTCGGCGTGGTCAAGGCGAGAAACAGCAAACAGGTCACGCCGGCGAACGATTTTACCGCGAGGTCGCCGGCGGCCTCAAAACCGCCGGGCGCCAACCCGACGCCGTGGCCATCGATGCGCAGCGCCAGCGACACCGCGCCGACGGCCAGAAAGCCGACCGGCGCGGCGGCGCAGGCGCCCCACACTTTCAACGAAACCCGCGCGCCCAAAAGCGCGGCGCCCGTCATGGCGACGGCGACGACAGCCGCCCCCGGCCAAGGCTTCAAAACCAGCGCCAAAACCATCATGCCCAAGGCGAGCAGCAATTTTTCGGCGAGCGGTTTTCCGCGCCAGCGGTTGAGATGCGCTTCCCTATCGATCGGCGACATTTTTGCGCGCCGAGCGGCGGCCGATCACATAGCCGAGGAAGCCGGCGCCCAGCGCCGCCTGCAAGGAAAACAGCAGGCTTTCGACCTCGTCCGAAGGCGGCGTCCACAGCGACTTGAACCAGGGCTTGTAGCCCGGCGCCAGTTCGGAAATGGCTTCCGTCCCCTTGTCGTCGGACCCCTTGAAATCGCCGCCGAGACCGGGAACGACCAGTGGCGCTGCGATCAGGACGACGGTGGCGGCGAGCAGCAGGGTTGTGCGGAGCTTGTTCGACATCAGCGCGCCTCCCCCGACAGAACGGCGATTTCATCGACCTTGCCGGCGCGGCCGGACAGAGCGTTCATCACCACCACGGTCAAGAAACCCTCGGCGACAGCGAGCGGAATCTGCGTGACGGCGAAAATGGAGCCGAACTTGACCAGCGAGCCGAAAAAGCCGGTCTCGGCGTCGGGATAGGCCAGCGAAAGCTGCACGGCGGTGGTGGCGTAAGTTGCGAGATCGCCAAGCGCGGCGGCGAAAAACACCGCGATCGCAATGGAAACCCCAAAACCGCGCAAACCCTTCCAAATGGCGTAACTCACCCAGGGACCGACAATGGCCATGGAAAACACATTGGCGCCGAGCGTGGTCAGGCCGCCATGGGCCAGCAGCAGCGCCTGAAACAGCAGGATGATGGTCCCGAGCACCGCCATGACGGCAGGCCCGAACACCACGGCGCCCAGGCCGACGCCGGTCGGATGCGAGCACGAACCGGTGACGCTGGGCATTTTCAGCGCCGACAGCACGAAGGCATAGGCCCCGGCGGCGGCGAGGTTCAGCCGCGCCTCCGGCCGCTCGCGCAAAATACGGCGCAGGGAAACGCCGCCGGCGACGACGAAGGGCGCCGAAGCCACGAACCATCCGACCGCATGGCCGACCGGCAGAAAACCTTCCATGATATGCATAGGACCGCCTCCAAAACCGCGCCCCGGACCGCCCCGTCCGGGTGTGTTGCGCTGATGCGACGGCAGGTCTCCTGGCTCGCGGGTCCAATCTCGGCAAACCTTCCCGGCGCAGGCCCCCGGAGGTTGGGGACAAACGCCAGTGGCGGATCGCGTGGGCGATCCAGAGCCGATTTCTCGCCGCTCACAGTTGCGGGGACAGCCACGGATTTCAACCGTGTTCCCTTTTCACCGGCGGGTTTTGCCCGCGCGGAACCGTCATCTGTCCATAAACCGGGACGGCGGTTCCGACAAGCGTTGCTTTCGCTGGAGGGGGCGGCCCGACCTCAGAAAAGATCTCCGCCCGCGCGCGCCTTGCCTTCGAGATCGCGCAAGGCGCCCAACAGGCCGGGCTCGGCGTCCTGGCGGCCCCAATGGTCGAAATGCACCAACTGTTCCAGCGGCAGGCGCTCGCGCCATCCGGCGGCCTCCAGCTCCGGCTTGGGATGATAGAATTTCACCTTGCCGACGCAGAGATAGGCGACGGGAACGATGCGCTCGGGAATGTCCAAGGCGCGCCGCACCACCTCATTGTCGAAGATGCTGACCCAGCCGACGCCCAAACCTTCCGCGCGCGCCGCGAGCCAGAGATTCTGCACGGCGCAGACCGAGCTGAACAGGTCCATGGCCGGAATATGCGTGCGCCCGATCACCACCGGACCGGCGCGGTCGCGGTCGCAGGTGATGCAAATGTTGATCGGCGCCTCCATGATCCCTTCGAGTTTCAGCGACCGATAGGTGTCGCGCTTGGCCTCGGGAAACATCAGCGCGGCCTCGGCATGCGCCTTCAGGAAGGCGTCATGCACGCGCTGCTTGGTCTCCTGGCCGCGAATGACGACAAAACTCCAGGGCTGCATGAAACCGACCGAAGGCGCGTGATGCGCGGCGACCAGCAAGCGGCCGAGCGTCTCGTCGGACACGGGATCGGGCAGGAATTCGCCGCGCGTGTCGCGACGGGTCATGATGGCGCGGTAAACCCCGGCGCGTTCGGCGTCGGGCAGCGGCAGGGCGGGCAGTTTCACAGACTCATCCATCGTCATTCCCCTTGATGGCGCTTTCGCCGCGTCGTCCATGCGCGCCGAAATAATTCCCACCGGCCGGTCTTCTGACTCGGGCTCACCCCGACGAAACGCCTTCCCAGCCCCCTGAAGCACAGGAATGGGCCAGTGGCGCGATGTTTCGTCAGTCCCCCATACAGCGCTGGGCGCGTCGCGGCCTGTCACCGCGTTCCCGATTCTCCCGCGTTTTCACGCGGGCGCCGGCGGGAGGCGCTTCCCTAGCAAGATTTTTGGCGGCCGCCAATGCGCGGCGAGTCATTCGCGATGACCATGCCGCCAAACGTCCTCCCTGGCCACCAGCCGATCGCGAACCCGCCACGCGGCGCGCCGAGGCTCCTGGACGCGCGTCGCGCCGCCCGGAAATCACCGAAATTGGCGCGGGCGGAACAAGTCGAGCTTGCGAACGCAATCCAGGGTAGCAATGCGCCGGGCGACGGCCTTGCAAATCCGCGTCAAGAGCGCGTCAAGAGTTAGATCATCTACCTGTTATGCCTTTGTTCTTCCAAGAATCCGTATCAGCCGCATCCTGTTGAGAAGTTCTTCATCCTTGAGGACTACAACCAGGAATTGTTCATACGGGCGTCACGAAAAGGACGCCGACGTCCGGAGAACGATCGAGGACAACAAGAGCCGGCGCCAGCAAGCCTGAGGCAAAGTTGGGCTGGCGCAAGCGCCGCGACGGAATTCCCATGTGTCTGCCCCATAAAGGCCAACGGAGCTTGCCATGTCCGCCATCGCCCTGATCGTCGACGATTCTCCCACCATGCTGATGAGCATAGGCGGCATGCTGACCAAGATGGGCCTCAAGGTCGAGCAGGCGGCCAGCGGCGAGGAAGCCCTCGGCAAGCTGCGCTCCGGACTCAAGCCGCGCCTGATGATCACCGATCTCAACATGGGCAAGATGAACGGCATCGAACTGATCCGCGAGGCGCGCAAGGCGCCGGGCATGACGTTCATCCCGATCCTGATGCTGACGACGGAATCCGAACAGGCGAAGCGTCAGGAAGCCCGTTTGGCCGGCGCCACCGGCTGGCTGGTCAAGCCGGTCAACCCCGCGAGCCTGACAAAACTCGTCGATCAATTCATTCCGGATCGGTGAACATGCCCATTTCCATCGAGTCGGGAGCTTCCTGGCTCAAACCGTTCGCCTTCGTCGTCGCGCCCTCGCTCGGCGCGGCCAGCGCGGCGGCCCTGGGCGCTTCCCCGGCCGTCGTCGCCCTCACGGCGCTGGAAGTCTTGGGCGGCATGGGCCTCGCCGCCTTTCTAGGCGCGCGGCGCGCGGCCGCGCTTCCCTCCGGCCCCCTTCTTCCGTCGGCGCATCGACCGGTCCAGGCCGCGCAATTGGCGGCCGAACCGCCGTGCGGGGAATATAATTGCGCCCGCGCGGCGCAGTGCGCGACCAGGCCGCTGCATTCCGGTCCCTGCCCGCAACTGATGGAGGGATCCTGCCCGCAACTGATCGATCATCTCGAAACCTACGAGCGCATGCTGCTGCGCGCCACCAGCGACAATCTCGCGGTGATCGACGAGACCGAAAAGGCCGCCGGCGTCATCATTTCCCGGCTCGGCGACATCGACGCCTCGTTGTCGGAACTGCTGGGCGCTCTCGCCGGCGACACCGCCGGGCGCGGCAACGAGATCGAGGCGCTGGTGGAAAACGCGCGCGTGCACATCGGCGCCAATGTCCAGATGATCGCCGAAGTGGTCCAGAAGCACGACGGCGAGATCCAGCAGGGCTTCGACCGTCTGGCCGAAATCGAAACCATCAGTCAGCAATTGCATACCAATATTTCCGGCCTGCGCGGCATCGCCCGCCAGACCAACCTGCTCGCGCTCAACGCCTCGATCGAGGCGGCCCGCGCCGGTTCCGCCGGCGCCGGCTTCGCCGTGGTCGCGGCGGAGGTCAAGCGCCTGGCGCAAGGGTCGGACCGCATGGCCGCGCAGGTCGGCCAGAACATCGAGGAATTGCGCACCGCCATTCGCCAGAGCATGGACGGAATGGTCGGGCAGCGCGCCGAGGCCGATCGCGTCGATCTCGTCAAGATTGGCGACGAGGTTCGCAATGTCACCGAGGACATGGGCGGCATTCTCGCGGCGCAGCAACAAACGTTGACGCGGGTCGCGGCCGAGAACGTGCGCGTCTCCAACAATCTGGTCAATCTGATCGGCGCCGTGCAGTTCCAGGATGTCGCCAAGCAGCGCCTCACCCATCTCGACAAGATTTTCAACGAAGCGCGCGAAACCCTCAGCGTCCTGGCCAATGAATTGAAAAATTCGCGCAACCCGAAAATTCCCAACGCCGAACACCTGATGCAATCCGTCGCGGAAGAAGGCCCGTCCGGCCGCGACGCGGTCGCGCGCGGCGATCTGGAAATCGAATTGTTCTGATCCCGCCGGCTTTTCTCAGTCGAACAGTTCAATCGCGAGCCCGCCTTCGATCTGGGCGCGCGGGCAGGACGGCCCGTCCTCGGCGACGCGCGCGAGCAGCGCATCGACGTCCGGCACATGCTTGATTTCACGGTCGCCGGCCTGCGCGCGCATGCGCTCGATATCGAGATGGGCGAGCTCGAACATGCCGTCGAGATGGCTGAGGCGCTGCTTGGCGACGTCCTGGAACTGCACGGCGGCGATCACGGCGACGAGACTTTCCGAAATGGCGGCGTTGCGCTCGCCGACCATGCGCAGGGTGGTCTGCTGCGACGACAGGATCGCCTGCGTGGTGTCGTTGAGACGCCGGATTTCCTGGCCGATGGCTTCGAGGTCCGCGCGTTCGGCCTCGTCCTGCGCGCCGGCGATGCGCTTGAGATTGGTCCGCACCGTCGCGCGGAATTCGCCGATCTGGTTTTCGACCTGGACCGCCAGCCCGTCGCAGGCGCGCGCCTGTCCCTTCACCTCCGCCGCGACCACCGCGAAGCCCGCGCCCGCCTCGCCGGCGCGCGCCGCTTCAATGGTGGCGTTGAGCGCGAGCATATTGGTCTGGCGGGCGATGCCGCGCACCCCCGCTATGCTGGCCGCAAGCTGCTGGGCGACCTCCTCGATTCGCGCGAATTCGGCATAACCTTTCTTCAGGTCGCGGCTGCGGCGCGCGGCGAAATCGGCGATGTGCTGCGCGCTGGCCTCGATCTGCTCATCCGCTTCGCGGGCTATGGTCTCGATGTCATGGCCGGACCCCTCTTCGACGCAGGACACCAGGGACGACATGGCGCCATCGAGATCGTGCAACCGGCCGATGATGGTCATGGCCGCTTGCTCGGTTTCCTCGGCCACGGAAGCGCCGTCGCGCGAGGCGCGCTCGAGCAGGCGCTGGATGCCTTCGAGATAATCGAACAGCTCGCGCGGCGCCAACACCACGTCAGGATTGGGGGCGTCGGGATTTTCGGCCAGAGCGGATTCGGGTTTGGCGTCCGGGACCGGCGCCGGCGCGGCCAATCCTTCCTGCGCGCGACGGGGCAGCCAGGCGCCGCTGGCGAGACCGGCGAGACCGGTGAGCACCGAGAACGCCTCGCCCTCCCAGGACAGACCGAGCGCATGGCCGGCGCCGGCGCCGACGACCGCGACTCCGGCGGCGAGTTGCGATTTCAACGACGGGCGACCCAGCATGCTCAACTCTCCGGCGCCAGTTGCGCGACCAATTGCAACAATTTCAGACCGTCCACCGGCTTGACCAGCCAGCCCGTTCCGCCCGCATCCTTGGCTTCCTGCCGCTCGGCCCGATGCGATTCTGTCGTCAGCATCAGAATGGGAATGAATTGCAGGCCGGGAATTTTGCGGGTCTGGCGGATCAGTTCGACGCCATCCATCGGACCCATGTGCAGATCCGTGATCAGAATGTGCGGGCGCAACCCCGCCTGCATGAGCGACAGCGCCTCCTCGGCGCTGCTGGCGGTCTGCGCGTCCAGATGCGTCTTCGAGAGAATTGTGGAAATGCTGAACCGGATCGAAGGCGAATCGTCAACGATCAAAACAGTGTCCGTCATGCTGTCCTCGTAGGTCTTTCGAGACGCAAGAGACGCCTCAATCCCTACAAGCCAGTGAATTCGATTGTAAAATAAAAACCGAAAAATTTATGAACGCCAAGAATATTTATTCTATGCGCGCGATGAATATCTATAGTAATGACGTTACGTAAATCTCACGCGGCGTTCACGCTTCCGCCTCGTGATCGGCGCCGAGCGCCTTGCGCAGCAGATCCGCGAGATGGCCGTGTTCCGGCCAGGCCAAAATCTTCGGCCGCGCGGCCACGATCAATTGAAACAGGGCCGAATGCATGCCGCCGCATTCGCTCAAGTCCAGGTCGGGCATCGGTTCGACCGAGAGTTTCTCCGCCAGCTCCACCGCCTCCTCGACGGCGCAATGATCGTGAAAGCGGACAACCCCGTCTTCGTAGAGAACAGGCATCACAGCAGCTCCTTGAGATCGAGCACCAGCAGCACGCGGCCGTCGCCGAGCAAAGTGGTGCCGGAAAAGCCGCGCGAACTCGCGACAATGCCTTCCAGCGGCTTCAACACCACGTCCATGCCAATGCGGAAATCGTCGATCACCACACCAACCAGCCGGCCGTCGATCCGGCACACCAGCACGGCCTCCGGCGCGTCATAGTCCTTGTCCAGCGCCGGCTCGCCGAGCAGGTCGGCCAGCCGCGTCAGCGGGACCAACTGCTCGCGCAAAATGAAGGTCTCGCTTTGCTTGACGCGATGGATGCGCGACTTGTCGATGCGCACGGTTTCGACGATCATGTCCATGGGCACGCCATATTGGCCGCCGGC
The DNA here is from genome assembly GCF_002937075.1 of Rhodoblastus sphagnicola. GTDB lineage: Bacteria > Pseudomonadota > Alphaproteobacteria > Rhizobiales > Beijerinckiaceae > Rhodoblastus > Rhodoblastus sphagnicola. The sequence goes on along the minus strand of NZ_NHSJ01000065.1, from coordinate 955 downwards.
GCCCTCGATGATCATGATCCGCGTCACCGCCATGCTCAGGGGCAGGGTCAGGCGCGTCAGCGCGCCCTTGCCCGGCGTGGAGGAGACCTGGACGCGCCCGCCAAACCCCTCGATGGTGGTGCGCACCACATCCATGCCGACGCCGCGCCCGGACAGGTCGGAGACCTGGCTGACGGTGGAAAAGCCCGGCGCGAAGATCAGATTGACGCATTCGACGTCGGTCATCGCGGTGCCGCGCTCGGCGGTGATCACGCCCTTTTCGATCGCGGCGGCGCGGATGCGCGCCGGGTCGATGCCGCGGCCGTCGTCCTGGACCTCGATGACGACGCTGTCGGCTTCCTGATAGGCGCGCATGGTCAGTTCCGAGACCGGCGGCTTGCCCGCCGCGCGGCGCTCCTCGGCGGATTCGACGCCATGATCGAGCGAATTGCGCACGATATGCAGCAGCGGATCGCCCAGGGCCTCGATGATGGTCTTGTCGGCGGCGGTGTCGCCGCCCGAGACGGTCAGCTCGACCTCCTTGCCGAGCCGGCGCGCGACATCGCGCACCAGACGGGGAAAGCGGTCGAACACATCGCTGACCGGCAACATGCGCACGGCCATGATCGCCGATTGCATCTCCTGCGCGAGACGGTCGATCACCGCATACTGGTCCTTGATCTCGCGCGACATCTCGCGGGAGCCATGGACCTCCTCCGCGCGCTTGGCGAGGAAGGGCAGGCTGTTCTTCGACACCACCAGTTCGCCGATGAGATTCATCAACAGGTCGATCTTGGCCTGATCGACGCGCAGCGTTTTCTTGGCCTCGTGTTTGCCATGGTCGCGCTTGTCGGCGGGCGCTTCCCCGGCGGCGGTTTTCGCGGGCGGCGGCTCGGGATGGGCGGCGGCGGGGGGCGGCGCGAGAACGACGGGCGCGGGCGCCGTCGCCGCCTCGTCGCGTGCGAAAACCTCCAGG
>NZ_NHSJ01000064.1 GCF_002937075.1 Rhodoblastus sphagnicola | reverse complement strand
CCCGGCTCCCGCTCCAGTCGCTGCGCCCGCTCCGATCGCTCCGGCAATCCCTGCGGCCCAGGAGCCGGCCAAGCCCGCGAAAGCGCCCAAACCCGCCGTCGCGCCGGCCGACTCCGGCTCCGTCGTGTTCCCGAAAGCCGTCGCCACGGCCTACGCCAATCGGAAGGCCGGCGATGCGCGAAAGAAGACCTGCGCGGACCAGTACAAAGCCAACAAGGCGACGGGCGGAAATGGCGGCCTGAAATGGAGCGAGAAGGGCGGCGGCTATTACAGCGAATGCGACAAGAAGCTGAAGGGCGAGTGAACCGAAAGGAAGGAGCGCCGCCGCCTGTGGCGCTCTCCCCGCCTTAGCCTGAATTTCTCAAACGGCGCCAAGTAGTTGGCCGCTTGCTCCGCCGGTGTGCCAAAGGCGCGCGCGTCCGTTGCGCCGTTTTGCGCGGGTGGATTCGGATTGTCTGGGGACTCGTGATCTCCAGTGGTTTCAGGACGGGATGCCGCGTTCTGGGCGCGTTGCGGCGACGCGTCACACAGGAGCCGCGCGGGCGAGATCGCAGGCGGCGAGGCGCCATTCGTTGGCATACGGGCAGGCGGTGGGAAGCGCGAATTTGATCCGGCGCGCCGATCTTGAACAACTTCAGCCGGATCATACCCGCCGTGGCCTCGGCGAATTGCGTGTGTTTGAGGCCGATGCGGCGCACGGCGCAGATGAGGACATAGGCGAACGAAGAGAACCAAAGGCGCAGTTGATTGGCCATCATGGTCGCCGTCGACGTGCGGTCGGCGAACAGGTCGGCTTGCGATTCCTTGATCCGGGTCCTGACCAAGGGGTTGCATCAGGCAAAGCAAGCAAAGCTTTCGCAGCGGCGTCGAATTCAAATTTAGATTGGCGCCGGAGTTCTGATAGGCAATCGATTGTCCAATGCCCATCCTTAGGTAAGATGCCACCGATCTGGCGCGCGTCCTCGACGGCCGTCAGGACATACAGCCCGAGGATATGGATTTGCCTTCGCGGCTGTGGAGTAAATGGTCGATCCATGCAGGGGAGCGTTTGGCGCGGCGCGCCTCGCGCAATACAGACCAAAAATGCCGGGCGTCGCGCCCGGCATATTGCATTGCGGCGCCAGTGCGGCGCCTATATCCGTGCTATAAACGAGCCGAATTCGGGCCATCTCATCTGAAAGAGGGAAGCCATCCGCCACAGGCTCGGCAGCGCGCCGATCGCCGCAAACGCTCGATCAGGGACGTGCGCAATTGCAACTGGCCAAATTCTTCGTGGTCACCAAGTCCAACGCCACCCAATCATATTGCTGGACGACCTCGTTCCGGGAGAGTTTGATCGCGTCATCAATGGCCCGACGACCTTCGAGCGCCGCGTCCTGATACACGGTCACGGCCATGCCACCGTCGCGCATCAACTTGACGCCGTCGGGCGTCGCGTCCACGCCCGCGACCAGGATCTGATCTTTCGGGATCCTGGCTGCTATGAGCGCATTCGCCGCGCCAATCGCCATTTCATCGTTGTTGGCGGCAATCGCGTCGATCTTGTCGCCCTTCGCCAACCATCCGGCGATCGTATCCTGCGCGATCTTGCGATCCCAACCGGCCTCGGCCTCCTCGATGATCGTAATGCCGGGATAATCTGCCAGAATCTCCTTGACCCCTTGAGTGCGCAGCCCGGCTGCGGAATGCGTTGATGGGCCGCGTAGGATCACGATTTTCCCCTTGCCGCCGATCAATTGGGCGAGCTTAGCCATCTGAAGCCGACCGGCGATGAGATCATTGGGCAGGGCCAGCGCGATCCTGCCGGCAAACCAGTCTTCGCGGGGGCCATTGTTCACATAGACCAAAGGAATTTTGGCTTCCTGCGCCAATCTGGTGATCTCGCCGGTCGCCGATGCGTCCACGGGAAGCACGACAATGGCGTCGACATGCGAATGGATGAACTCCTTGACCTGACCGATCTGTTTTGGTCCCGCGCCAGATTCCACAAATTCGAATTTGACTTCCACGCCTGGCGTTGTCTTCAAGTGATCCTGAATGCCGTCTTTGAGCAGTTTGAAGAAGGCTTCGGGCGGATTCATGGACACGCCGATCATGGTGGCCGACGCCGCCCCTTCGGCGGCCGCGAACAGGATTCCAAAAGCGACACACCCTGTGGCTATTCCCCGGACATTTTTGCGAAAGAGCGAAACCATCTGCTTTACCTCTTGAATTGAAACCTTGTGTCGGATCGAGGTGAACAGCCGGCCCGATCACTCCTCTTGAGGCGGAGCAGACCACGCGATTCCCTTGGCCGCATCGACCGATCCATCCAGAATCGCCGTTCGCGCTCGACGTCCTGCTTAAGCCGCCCGGACGCTCGCCACGAAGCGGTCGACCTCCGCACTCAGATGGTCGGCCTGCCGCGATAATTCCGATGCTGATGATAGGACCTGGTTCGCCGCCGCGCCGGTCTCAACCGCTCTGCTCGCCACGCCCGAAATGTTCGCCATGACCTGGTCGGTTCCAGTCGCCGCCTGCGAAATGTTGTGCGCGATTTCGTTTGAGGCCGCGCTTTGCTCTTCAACGGCGGCGGCTATCGAGGAGGTCGTGCTGCTCATTTCACGGATGCGGCCGGTGATGCCGTCGATCGCCTTCACGGCCTCAACCGTCGAGACCTGAATGCTCGAGATCTGATGCGAAATTTCCTCCGTCGCTTTTGCGGTCTGACTGGCCAATTGTTTCACCTCGGAAGCGACGACGGCAAACCCGCGGCCAGCCTCACCGGCGCGCGCCGCCTCTATGGTCGCGTTCAACGCCAACAGATTGGTCTGTCCCGCTATTTCGGAGATGATTCCGACGACATTGCCGATCTTCGTCGCCGCAACGCTCAGAGCCTGGATGAGGATGCCTGTCTTGGCCGCTTCGTCCACCGCGCGCTTCGCCATCGAAGCCGACGACTCGACTTGCCGCCCGACTTCCTGAACGGAAGAGCCAAGCTCTCGAGCCGCAAAGGCGACTGATTTCACGTTTGTTGCGGCTTCGCCCGCCGCCGAGGCGACAGCGGAGGATTGGTCCGCCGTTTCACCGGCAGTGGAGGTCATCAAGTTCGCGGTAGCCTCCAGTTGGGTCGCGGCGGAAGACACCGTACCGACGATGCCGCCAACGGCTGACTGGAAGCGCTCCGCCAGCTCCAGCATGCTCGACCTGCGCTGGACCTCGGCTTTTTCACGGGTCGCTGAAGCCTCGCCTTCGAGTACTTTCGAATGAACCATGTTGCCTTTGAACACCAGCACCGCCCGCGCCATAGCCCCGATCTCGTCGCCTCGTTTTTCGCCGGGAATCTCGACGTCAAGCTCATTTCCGGCGAGGCGGCCCATGACTTCGGTGATCATGGTGATCGGCGCGGCGACCGATCGCATGAAAACCCAACTGATGAGCACGGTCAGAAGCGCCGCTACGGACAAAGCAATCGAAACATAGGTTATCGAAGTGCTGCCCACCTCATCGGCGATTGCCGCTCGCTCCATTGCCCGAGCACGGCGAAATTCAAGAACTTTATTGACGGCGGCCCGAAACAGCTCGGTGTCCTTGCGGAAAGACCCCACGAACGCGGCCTCTGCCAACTCGGGCTCACCTGCCCGGTCAAGCGCATTCACTTCGCCCTCGACCGAAAGAAAATGCTGCCATGCCTGACGGAGATCGTGCGCCAGTGCTTTTTCGTCGCCGCCTTCGGCTGTCGGCGCGTAGTCGCTCCAGGCTGTCGAGAACTTCTCTTGGGCGTTGGCGTTTTGCGCGATATACAATGCTCTGTCTGCTTCGTTTCGGGCCGTATGAACCAGGGCGTCGATTGCCCGAAGCTCTTGGCTGAGTTCGTTCATTCGGCCGAGCAGCATGACGCCTTTGATTTCACCGATCACCGACTTGCTGGCGTCGTTTATCGTATTGATGCGAAGAATGGAAAACGCGCCAATTGACAAGGCGCAGATCAGAATCAGCGCAAACGAACCGAGAAACAACCGCTTCAGGCTGAGCCAGCTGGTATCATGTGACGGTCCCGCGATCCCACTATTTACCGTATTCATCGTCTCATACCCTCGTAGCCTGTTCGTGTCGCGTTGGATAAGATATTGAATCACTCCACCTGACCCTCAAAAGGATCAATGGTCTCCGCGCCGACCAGCGCCAATGATCAAATTCGCAGTGCGAATTTTCGTGTACACATCAAGAAATGAAAGCCGCGAAAAACGACTGTACACATGACGTATTAAGAGATTATATTTTAAAAATATTCTCAAAAAATATTTTCTGAAAGCTTTGCCTATTTTAACTTATATTAATACTATATTTCATTCCGCATCATGAAACAGGTGTCGAATTTGCGCCGGCAGGGGCGCCGTGAAAAAATTCTGCTCGCCGGCGTCAACCGACCCCCTTGCTTCCGACCCATCGGAAGCAAGGGCCGACAGCACAAGAAGTCGGCGGCCGGAGTTTTGCCTAGCCCCGGCGCCATTTTCGATTTCAGTATTTCGCTGTGACGACTGCGGACTTGGGCGTCCAGATGGGAACGATGAGGCGGGCAAAAACCCGTGTCTCATAAAGTTCCTTGCCGGTGTCGGTCGTGTAATTCGCGCTCACGATGTCATGCGAAACATACAGCATGGTCGTGAAAGAGGCGAAATTGTAACCGCCCAAAACAGCAAGCGCGAATTGGCTTTGCCGTCTATAGCCCGACTTGGTCAGGCCGCTTATGTCGAACGAGCCGAAAGCGCCGCCGCCGACAATGTACTTACCAAGCGTTTTTGTTGCGGTAAGATCATAGTTGAAATAATCCGGTGTAACTCTTTGACCTTGCGAGTTGGCGCCAGTGATACCCGTCGCGGTATAGGCGGAAAGGTTCCAGCCATTGGCGACATAGCTCACCGCCGCTCTTTCGTTGAACACCCAGAAGTCGTTGTTCAAGCCATTGTTGCTGATCGGGAAATAGACGCCTAGATAGTTGGTGAAGCCGAATCCGTCGCCCAAATCCCAAGCCAACGCGATCTCCGCGAAGGGATTGGACAAAGCCGCGACATTCGACTTGTTGCCCCGCTCGGACGTGCTTGAGATGATTTGCGGAGGCGTCGCCGCAAATTCGACCCGCGCGCCGGCCAAGGTCCATGGCGTCGACCAAACCAACGCGGGAATATGCACCAAAATCCCGGAGTCGTAGGTGCCAGCGCTACGGTTGTTGCCGTAGTCGAGCAAATCGAGGAAATAGAGACCCTCCGGCACAGGCGATCCGGTTGCCAGACCGATTTGTTCGCCGGGCTGGGTGAAAGATGCAGCGGAGGCTTTCTCGATCGGAGCCATGCCAATGACTCCTGCGGCTGCGCCAATGAGCACGAAATATTGTAATTCTTTCACTTTGTCATCCTTGCTTGTTGTTTGTTTATATATTTGCATGAGGATGCATTTCTGAATCCCGCATCATATTTCAACATTTTGTGCGTAAGAACTAAAAATTCATATTAATTATATTATTTTTGTGAACCAAATATTTAGCATAAATAGCAATTTGTGATAATTGTTACTTAACCATATATAAAACATATATATTAATATTTAGTACACAAGCTAATAACATCTGAAATTTTTATAGATTTTGACAGCGTGCTATTGCATCGTATTATTAATGACATTTTTAGATTCGCAATTAGAAGAGCTAGATGCGCTCTTTGAACGACGCAACTTCGATGGTTTGCGTGTATTTGTAGCTTGACAGCCTTTCCTCTCACGCTACATCTGCGCCATCGATTCAGCATTTAACAATGGAGTCCGCGTCCTCTTTCGAGGATCGTTCGCGGCGGGTCGTCCGAAGAGACGACCGAATGCAAGGCCGTCGAGCCCTGCTCAAGACGCGCCTGAGTCCGGTCGTCACGCGCCGCGCGGGCGTCGCCCGGCTCGGTTGCGGGTTCTGGCCTCAGATTCGAAGAAACTCCAATCTTTTTCCGCCCCGCCTGAATAGTTCAGCAACTATCCGCTTCATTCAAAAGAAACTTCGAATGCGGAAAGTTACCTCATAATATTACGCTTGCGCCTGGCTGGATCATGCAATTTGTCACGTAAAAATGTCGCATATTGTATCGGTATGTGTGATATTTATCACAAAATAATTCTAAATTTAGAAAAGAGATATTTATATAATTTCAACATTAAACGAAATGGGCTCTTCTCGGATTTTAGTGGGTAAACCGGCGGACCGAAATTGCGGCTTTCTTTCCCTGATCGGTCGAAAGGCATCAGGGTTGGCGGGTTCGGTCTGCCAGGAGTAGGCGCCGGTGAAATTGATGTGCTCCCAGGTCAACAGCGAAACGTGCTTGAGCAGATTATGCGGAATCGCTCGTCCCTTCGACCTGAGGTGATCGGCGGCGCGTGCGAGATAGACCGTGTTCCAGTAGACGATGGCGGCGACGACCAGATTGAGGCCCGAGGCGTGGAACGCTTGGCTGTCGAACGAGCGGTCGCGGATCTCGCCGCTTTCGTGAAAAGACACCGTGCGTTTCAGCTTGTGCGCGGCCTCGCCTTTGTCCAATCCGCCTTGGCGGCGCCGACGCAGGTCGGGGTCGGAATAATATTCGATCATGAACAGCGTGCGCTCCAGCCTCCCGCGGTACGCGTCCGGCACGGACCGCCTGCGATTTCGTGGGCGGTTGGGTAAGACACTATGCGTATGGCTAGTCATACGCATAGTGTCGAAAAGCTGGCGATCGTCGATACGGGGCGTCGCCGCCGTTGGTCTAATGTACGTTTTGAGCACGGGCTGCCAATGGCGCTACGTTCCGAAGGATTTGCCGCGTTGATACGGTAGGGCTGCTGCTGCACGCCGTGGTTCATCCCGCCGACATTCAGGACCGCGACGGCGGCGGCTTGGTTCTATCAACGTTGTTCGGGCTCTATTCGTTTCTGGACAAACTCTTCGCAGACGGCGGTTACCAAGGTCCAGAGTTCAAAGCAGGATCGTGTCCCCGCGCGTGATGTAGGACGCCGACCGAGCCGGCTCCTAAGCCTGCGGCGGCATAACAGAGGACGGAGACCCGGGTTTTCGGGCGGGTCGCGACACCAGCCCGGGACGCTCATCACACTCATTTCGCAGGCTTTCTTAGTGATGCGCGCCGCTTAAGTGCCTTGGGAAGACAGTTCTTGCTGGTGATTTTGGGAAGCGTGGGCAGCCGAAATCGCGTTGAAGGGTTGAGCTGCGGCTTGTTTGGGAAGCCAAGTGGAGTTTGTACCGTTTCCGGAACATCGAAATCAGCAAGGTCGATTAGCTTGAGTGCGTCCGCCGGACAGCTCTGCACACAGGCGGGATCGAGTCCCGCATCCAAGCGCTCCCAGCACAGGCTGCATTTCTCGGCGCGCTGGAGCCGCTCGTCGAACCGCGGCGCGCCGAAGGGGCAAGAGCGAAGGCAAGTACGACAGCCGATGCACTTGTCTTGATCGTGGATGACGACGCCATCTTTGTCTCGCTTGGCATAGGCGTCAGCGGGGCAGTGCGCCATACAGGCCGGATGTTCGCAGTGGTTGCAAGCCAACGAGAAGAACGCCCGTTCGTCATGAGGATAGATGTCATCCGATAGCGGGTCCACCTTGCGCCAATTGATGTCCGGCGGCAGCTGATTGTGGTTCTTGCACGCCATGGCGCAGGTGCAGCACCCGATGCAGCGCTTGGCGTCCACGTAGAAGCCGAGTTGCTTTTTCAAGACCAACTATCCTTATGCCCGCGCCACATCGGCAAACTGGTCGTGAATGGCGACCCCCGGCGCTCCGGTCTTGTAGGCGCCCATATCGGCTGCGGTGTCATCGACGAGGTTCTGGCAGTTGAAATCAAGTCCTTTGTACCACGCCTCGTACATCAACAAAGTATCGGGTGGAACGTTGGTTGTGAGCCGGGCCGTAAGCCGAACCTCGCCGACCTTGTTGAAGACCCGCACGGGATCGCCATCTGCGATATTCCGCTCGGTCGCCGCGCTCGGGTGGATGTAGACGCACGGCGCGGGGTTGAACTCCGCCATCCAATCGAGGTTCTGGAATTGGGAGTGGATGGCGAATTTACTGTGCGGGGTCAGCAGGCGAAACTTGTCGTAGGGCTTGCGGCCCTCCTTGTAAGCAGGGAGCGCGTCATGGCCGTTTTCGGCGCAGAGCTCGGAATGGAATTCGTACTTCCCGGAGGGGGTCGCGAAGCGATGATCGGCCCACGCCGCGGAGGACGTGAGCTTGGCCTTGGCCGGTCCCTTGCGCAGATCCTCCCAGGACGACAGCCCGAAAAGATCGTATATGTTCTGGTTGAACTCGCGGATCGTCCACTCCTTCGAGTCGATTTCGGTGGCAAAAGTGCAGGAGCCAGGGGCCAACTCATTCATACGCTTGGAGAGCGCAGCTGCGATCTGAAGATCGGACCTGGCTTCGTGAAGCGGCTTGATCGCCTGCTCATTGATGGACAGCCAGTAGTGCCAAAAGGAGGCGTTGACGGTCCATTCCTCGAACAGCGTGGTCACGGGGAGAACGATGTCGGCCTGTTCGACGGTCTGATTGAAGAACTGCTCGGCTACGACGATCAGTTCCAGCTTGTCGAAAGCCTTCAGCATTTTCGGCCGATCGAAGTCCTGCGACAACACGTTCTTGCACGCGACCCACAACATCCGGATCGGAGGATCGGTCGCGTCTAGAATCTCCTGGGCCGTCTTGTTGATGTTCAGCGCACGATCCGAGTATTCCGACTGTCCCGAGCCATCGGCGAAGTCGAACTCGCCCTTTGGTCCGCTCGGCCCGCGCCAGCCCTTGGAGTCTTTGGGAGGCTTTTGCGACATGGCGTGGAAGTTGAACCCCCATGTATGCAAATGTCCGTAGCGAACGCCACCGCCGGGCTTGCCGATATTGCCGGTCATCGCCACGAGAGCATCCAGGATCCGCACCGAACTGCCGCCATTGACATGGCGCTGCATGCCGGTGCCGATCCAGATTGTCGCCGGCCGCGCCCGCGCAAACTCCTCCGCGATCATCCTGATCTGCGATGCAGGCACGCCGGAACTCTGCGCCGCCCATTCGACGGTCACATTGGCGCGCAGATAGGCCGCAAAATCATCGAACCCCAAGGCGTGGGACGCGATCCACTCCTTGTCATGCAGTCCCTGGTCGAGGATATGGCGGCACATGCCCAGCGCCAAAGCGCCGTCCTCGCCGGGGATCACCTGGAGATACTCGTCAGCCTTGGCGGCGGTCTGGGTGAAAACCGGGTCGATCACCAACAGTTTGGCGCCCGCATCCTGGGCCGCGAAGATAAATCTCATCGAATGGACCGAGCACCAAGCCGGGTTTGCGCCCCACAAAATAATGTAGCGCGCCTGCGGCAGGTCTTCGGGATCGTTGCACAACATCGAGCCCATATCGAAATTCTGGGCGTCGATGCCGGCTGCCCAGCAGGGCGTGCCGACCATCCGCGTCGTGTAGCCCAAAGAGGACATCATGCCCTCGACACCATAATTGGTGATGCCGAAATTGCCCGAATATTTGGTCAGAGCCAGCCCAAGCAGCGAGTTGTCGCGCTGCTTGATATCAAGGATCTTGCGGGCGATCTTGTCGATCGCCTGATCCCAGGACAGTCGCTTCCACTTGCCGGAGCCCCGACCCTGCTGCTCCATCGGGTACTTGATGCGGTCCGGGCTGTAGGTCTGGCGAACATAGCTGTAACCCTTCACGCAGAGCCCACCGCGCGTGAAGGTCGATTCGGACGCTCCCTCGACGAATTGAACCACGCCGTCCTTGACGTAACTGACCATTGAGCATGTGTCGTAGCAGTTGCGGGGACAGGCATGGCGAAAAGTCTGGTAGCCGTTTTTCCCGATTTGGCCGCCGCCGCCGCCAAATTCCGACGGACTGTCCTGTGCGGCGTCTGCGACAGCTTGGTGGGGACGCGCAGGGGTTAAGGCCCGCTGGATTCGCGGTCTTCCGGGCTTCGTCATAGGGTTTGATCCAGATGTCTTGGTTGGTCCGCGCGCAAAACCGATTCTCGACGATAGGCCTGCGTTTCGTCGGCCACCCATGCTGACAACTGGGTGGCGACCTGACGGATGGTGGGGGAAACATCGGGAAGCGTCAGGACGCGCTGAACGAACGCCGGCGTCCATACCGCAAGATGATCGAGCAGGAAACGACGCCATGGCGCCGCAAATTCCGCGCGCCCATGCGCGATCAGATCACGGAAGACCAGAGCCGCTTCCAACTCGAGCGCCAGATGATCTTCGGGTAGACCGTCTGGAGAGGGCGCGAGCACACCAAGTTCATGGTATGCGGCAACGGCTGCGCGCGTTGCGTTTCCCATCAGCCTGCGATCAGAATCCAGGTAGACCGAGGCATAGGGCGGCGCAACGACAGTTCTGGGGCCGACGAACAGCCGGTTGAATGCGTATTCCAGTTCCTCGGCGGTCTCGGGAGCAACGATGCCGAAATCGGCAATATTGGTATCGGACGACGCCCGAGCCGCCTCGATCACAGCTACAGATGCGCTCACCATGGCTAATCCGTCACGGGCGGCAAAGAAATCACGCAGCCCGACCAGGGTAGCGTTCCATTCCGTTGGCTGACGGGGTGTCCCATTGTCGAGTTGATGCGGCATGGTTTGACAGTCGCTCCGAAGCCCTTAATCCAGCCTTGGACGTTCGCGGCATTTGTCGCCGCAGGGGATGCTGGATATTTGTAATTAAATCTATCATCTAAATAGACTAAACTGAACGGAAAAAGCCAGTCCCAAAATCCGCGATGAACTTTCCGTCCGAATTCGCGGGACGGGCGCGACGTCGATTGCAGCCCCGCTTTGACTCTTTCCTCGCAAATTGACGGCGCTCTTGAAGCATGGCTCTCTCGAATGCGCAGATCGATGACGGGAGCGGTCATGGCCTCGTCTATTTTCCAGATACGGCTCCGCACGTCAATTGACAAACACTATCAATTTTGTACACAACAGACACAAGCGGAATTTCCACTTGCGCCAACGAGGCTCTATCCATGACATCCGCAGCGCCCCGCGTTCCCACCATCGGCATTATCGGCGGCGGCGTCACCGGTGGCGCCGTCGCCTGGCATCTGGCTCAGGCGCCGGCGGCGGCGCGCATCCTGCTGTTCGAGCCGCGGACGCGGCTTGGCGCCGGGCTCGCCTATGGCGGCGGGGACCCCAACCATCGCATCAATGTGCCGGCGACGCGGATGAGCCTGATCCCGCATGACGCCGAAGCTTTTCCGCTTTGGCTCGCCAAGTCGGGCGAGGGCGCCGCCGATCCCGGCGCGCGCTGCGGCGACGACCTGTATCCGACGCGCGCGGCTTTTGGCCGCCATATGGACGACCAACTGCGCCCGCTGGTGGCCGCTGGCCACATTCGCCATGTCGCGCAGGCCGTGACCTCGGCCGAGAAGAACGGTGACGGCTGGCGGCTGACGGCGGCGTCTGGCGAGGATTTCGAGGTGGATTATCTGGCGCTCGCCACCACCCATCCCGATCCCGGCCTCCTGCGCGAACTGGCGCCCTTCGTCGCCGATCCCCGGCTGATCGCCAATGGCCTCGCCGACGACGCGCTGCAATCTGTCGAGCCCGACGAAAATGTCCTGATCGTCGGGTCGGGACTGACCGGCGCCGATATCGTCTGCACGCTCGACGCGCGCGCCCATCGCGGCAAGATTACCATGATTTCCCGGCGGGGCCTGCGCTCGCACGGCCATCCGCCGCAGCCCTGGCCGCCCGAAGGCGATTTTATTTCGCAATCGGCGCGCGGCGCGACGTCATTGCTGCGCTCCATCCGTCGCGCGGTGCGCAAGGCGGAAAGCGAGGGGCGGAGCTGGCATCCGGTGCTCGATGCGGTGCGCGCCCAGGGCGGCCCGATATGGGAGGCGCTCGATGTTCCGGCGCGGCGGCGCGTTTTACGGCATTTGCGGCCCTACTGGGACGTGCATCGCTTCCGCGCCGCCCCGCAGGTCGACGCCGCGCTGGACCGCCGCATCGCGCAAGGCTTGCTCGTGCTGCGCCGCGCCCGGCTCGGTGCGGTCGCCCGCGCCGCCGATGGTTTTTTCGTGACCTTGCGCCTGCGGCATGGGCGCGAGGTCGTCGAAAAATTTGACAGGATCGTGGTGGCCACCGGGCCGGCCCATGGCGACGTGATCCACAGTCAGCCCTATCTGCAAAAGCTCGCCGCGCAGGGTTTGATCGCGCCCGACGAAGTCGGACTGGGTTTGCAGACAACGACCTCCGGCCGAGCCATCGGCGCCGACGGAGAAGTCTCGGCGACTCTGTTCATCGCCGGGCCGCTGGCGCGCGGAACTTTTGGCGAATTGATGGGCCTGCCGCAAGTCACGCTCTATGCCCGCTTCATTGCCGAGGAGGTCGGGCGCGCTCTTGCCGGCGCGCCCGAAGGCCGGTTCGTCTCGCTGGTCGAGACGCGCGAACAGACCGAAGCCTGAAGCGCTGGGTTCTTTTGAAACTTTCTTATCGGAGACCCAATGACCCGACTCCACATCCCGGCGATCGGACTCGATCCATCCGATCCCGGCCTGACAGAAGACACCCGGCACGACCGTCGCCATCTTGTTTCCTTCGATCCCGCGACGCGCAGTCGGCGACAGGCCACCGTCCGCGCCACCGCCATGGTGTTCAACGATCCGGCCGCGGTCGCTCTCAAGCAGGATCTCGACCGCATCGCCCCGAGCCGGGCCACCGTGCTGATCATCGGCGAGACGGGCGCCGGCAAGGAGCTGGTCGCCCGCTATATCCATGGCCAGAGCGCGCAGCGCGGCGGGCCCTTCGTCGCCGTCAATTGCGGCGCCCTCAGCGACAGCCTCGCCGAAGCCGAATTGTTCGGTTATGAAAAAGGCGCCTTCACCGGCGCGCTGAAGAGCCAGATCGGCTGGTTCGAGGCGGCGCAACGCGGCACTTTGTTTCTGGACGAGATCGGCGACTTGCCGCTTCCGCTCCAGGTCAAACTGCTCAGGGTGTTGCAAGAGCGCGAAGTGGTTCGGGTTGGGTCGCGGACGCCGATTCCGATCGACATCCGCATTATCGCCGCCACCAATGTCGATCTCGATTCCGCGATTCAGGCCAAGACTTTTCGCGAAGATCTTTATTTCCGGCTCAATGTCGCCTCCGTCCATCTGCCGCCGCTGCGCGACCGGCCCGATGATATCGAGCCGCTGGCGCACTATTTTCTCGATCTCTACCGCGCCCGGCTCGGGCGCTCCGCACTGACGTTCAGTCCCGAGGCCTTGCGGCGCCTGCGCGCCTATGCCTGGCCGGGCAATATTCGCGAGCTTGAGAACGCCGTGCATAACGCGACCCTGCTCGCGCGCGGCGAGCGGCTGGAGCCATCCGATCTGCGATTGTCGGGCATGACGCGTCCGGCGGCGCGCGCCGAGCCGGCCGATCTCGAGGCTGGCGTTCAGGCCCTGATCGAGCGCGCCATTCTCAATGACGAGCCAGCGATTTACGAGCGGACCGTGCGCGCCTGCATTCGCGCCGCGTATGATTTCAACGACAGCAATCAGGTCAAGGCGGCGGCGCAGCTTGGCATGAGCCGCAACGCCTTTCGCACCCAATTGTCGCATCTTGGCGTGATTGGCGGCAGGCGCCGCGCCGGGTCGCCGAGCCATGTCGTCGCGGCCCCCCATTTCGTCGCGGCCGGCGACGCGCTCGACCTGCGCATCGGCGTGCAGAAATTTGGCGTGTCCTGCGTGCTGAAGGCGCGCGGCGCGCTGGAGGCCGCGCTCGAAGCCCAAGGCGTGCGCGTCAGCTGGAAGGAGTTTTCCTGCGGTCCGAGCCTGTTGCGCGCGCTCGACCGCGAGGAGATCGATTATTGCGTGACCGGCGAGGGGCCGCCGATCTTTGCTCAGGCGGCCGGGGTGCCCTTCGTTTATGCCGGCTTCGAGCCGCCGGCCCCGCAAAGTCAGGCGCTGGTGGTGCGTCAAGACAGTCCGCTGGTCACCGCGGCCGATCTGCGCGGCCGCGTCATCGCGCTCAACGAGGGCTCGAACGTCCATTATCTCGTGCTGCGGGCGCTGCAAAACCAGGGCATGAGCCTCGACGACGTGCAATGCCTTTATCTGACGCCCGACGAGGCCTTGTGGCGGATAAGGCGCGGCCAGATTGACGCCTGGGCGATCTGGGATCCGATCCTGACCGCAGCGCAGATGGAGCATGATCTGCGCATTCTCGTCGACGGGCGCGGTCTGGCGCAAAATGTCCAATTTCATCTGGTTTCGACCAGTTTTATCCGCAACCACCCCGATGTTCTGGCCAAGGTCCTCGACGAAGTGCGCCGGCTCGAGCGCTATATCGCGGCCCATCCCGCTGAAATTGCGCGGACCATGGCGCAGGATGTCGGTCTGCCGCCTCACGCGCTCGAAATCGCGCTGCGACGGCTCAGTTGCGGCGTCAGCGCGCTCGACGACAGGGTTTTGGGGCAACAACAAGCGATCGCGGACGCTTTTCGCGACGCTGGCGTGCTTGGCGTTCCGGTTTCGGTGCGCGACGCGGTATGGCGGCAGGCTTTTCCGGCGCATTGACGCCGCGTCTGCGTTGCGAGCGGCAATAACTGGAATTTTTTTTGCCGACAGACGAGTAGAACGAAAAATAATTTTCAGCTTCTCTTTTAGAATAAACGTTTATCCCGATACATTTTCAAATGCCCTGCTGCATTTGCGGCAGAAAATGGAAAATCTGCTGCTTATCCCCCTACAAGGAGCGTGAGAAAAGCGGCTTAAGCCTCGAAATAATAAAGAACTGTGCTTTGGCACGGTCATTGCCTTCTAAGCTGGACTATTGCGTTTCAGCAACAAGACGAGGAGTTGCGCATGACGGTTCATTATGTGAATCGGCCCGACGAAAATTTCGCTCCGCTGCCGCGGCCGACCGAACCCGCCCATGTGATCCGTTCCGACGCCGAGGCGATTGCGATCGCCGAAAGTCTGGCCGCCGCGATCCGCGACGGCGCGTCGCGCCGCGACCGAGAGCGCATCCTGCCGGTCGAACAATTGGATGCTCTGTCGCAAAGCGGCTTGTTCGCCATCAATGTGCCCAAAGCTTTTGGCGGCGCCGGCGTCTCTTACGTCACCTTGGCGCGCGTCATCGAAATTCTCGCCGCCGCCGACCCGTCGCTGGCCCAGATCCCGCAAAATCACCTCGCGATCGTCGAACATATTGCCGCTGACGGGACGGATGACCAGAAGCGCGACCTGTTCGGCGCGGTTTTGCGGGGCTTGCGCTTCGGTAACGCTTTTTCCGAGCTGCACTCGAAGACTGTCGCCGCATTCGAAACCAAATTGCGTTTTGAGGGCGATGAGGCCATCGTCAATGGCCGCAAATTCTATTCGACCGGCGCGCTGCTCGCCCATATCGTGCCGATCGTGGCCGTCGATGACGACGGCCAGATCTTTCTCGCCTTCGCCGATCGCGCCGCGCCGGGCCTGCAGATTATCAACGATTGGTCGGGCTTTGGTCAGCGCACCACCGCGTCGGGCTCTGTGGTCATTGAAAATGTTCGCGTTCCTAAGGCTCGGGTGGTTCCGGTTCACGCCTTTGTCAATCCGACGCCGGCCGGCGCGATTTCCCAGATTATCCAGTCGGCGATCGACGCCGGCATCGCGCGCGGCGCGATCGACGAGACCATCGATTTTGTTCGCACCAAGTCGCGGCCGTGGATCGACAGCGGCAAGGACACCGCCGCCGAAGATCCCTTCACCATCGCGGCGATCGGCGATTTGAAAATCCGGCTGCACGCCGCCGAAGCCTTGCTCGAACGCGCCGGCCGCGCGATCGACGTCGCGCTCGCCGACCCGACCGAGGAGACTGTCGCGTCCGCGACGGTGGCGACCGCGGAATCCAAGGTTCTGACCACCGAGATCGCGATTCTGGCCGCCAACAAGCTGTTCGAGCTGGCCGGAACCCGCTCGATCCTCGAGGGGCTCAACCTCGATCGCCATTGGCGCAATGCCCGCGCCCATACGCTGCATGATCCGGTGCGCTGGAAATATTTCCATCTCGGCAATTTCTATCTGAACGGCCAGAACCCGCCGCGTCATCCATGGAACTGAAAAAGGGCGCGGCGCGAGTTGTTTGCGCCGTTTCACACTCGCATGAGCAGCCAACATGAGCAAAATCAAACTGGTTTCGATTTCGGGAAGTCTGAGCAATCCGTCGCGCACGCGGGTTCTGGTCGATACGGCGGTCGAGGAGATTTCGCGCC
>NZ_NHSJ01000063.1 GCF_002937075.1 Rhodoblastus sphagnicola | reverse complement strand
GGCGGGCGGGCTCCTCCTCGTGTGTGGCGCCGACAGGACATGCAGCGCGAAGACAATTTCTATTCATCTGGGTTGTTGCTTTACACCGACCGCGTTAGATCATTGCTCGGCAAACAACACCCGCGAAAATTGATTGGTGGGGCCGCCCCTGATATGGACATAAGCCTTACGTATTATTGGGATAAACATAGATGATTGACGCAACAACTCGTAAGTATGCGTTTTTCGTTTGTCATCATAAATCAGGTCAGATTTATCGTGACGACATATTTAGACCCATACATGTCGGAGCCGCCACGGCATCGCGTGAGCTCGCCGACTGCGTGCGCGACGATACCGGCGAAAACATATCGCAAAAGAACGCATCCTTCTGCGAACTTACTGCGCTTTATTGGATGTGGAAGAATGTCGACGCCCAATATTATGGGCTTTTTCATTATAGACGACTGTTAAATTTCAAGAGGCTCCATTCGCGCACCCTGCACTTCCACGATTTCTCGTCGAAGCAACTGGAAGAGCTCGGCTGGAACGATTCCGCGATCTCGGCGATATGCGGGAAATACGACATTGTGACCTCGCCGCGATGGAACGTGCATCCCGTCGGCCTCAATCGCATGATCATGACCAATTACGAATTTTACGCCAGGGAGCATCATATTGGCGATCTCGACATTGTCCTTGAACTTGTCAAGGAACAGTCGCCAGACGTCTATCCTTACGTATTGCGCTACGTTCACGGCAAACAATGCACGTTCGCCAACATCGCGGTCATGCGCAAGGATTACTTCGAGCAATATGCCAGTTGGCTGTTCCCCATTCTGTTCGCCGCCGAACAAAAGATCGACACCTCCTCTTATGATCCCCATCAGAAACGCGTCTTCGGCTTCCTGTCTGAGCGTCTATGTGGAGCCTATATCGATTATCTCCAAGCAACGCAAAACGCGCGCGTGACCCAACTCGGCGTCGCGTTCGGCGCGTTCGCCAAGCCTGTCACGGATGGCGCTTTGGTGCTGAACACTATCGCCGAGCAGGTCGCGCGGGCGCAAGAGCTTCTGATTGCCGAGCGGGTGCATGTCACCTTCGCGATCGACAACAATTACGCGCCGCACTGCGGCGCGGCCATCGCTTCCCTGATCGGCGCCATTCATCCGCGACAGCCGTTGACGATACATATCCTGCACGACGACAGCCTGTCCGAGAAGAACCAGCTCCGGCTCGCGTCCCTGACGAGGGAGACGGCGGCGACCGTCGAATTCGTCGATGTTGATTCGCGCAGCCTCGAAATCTTTCCCGACAATCGCGCGCATATCTCGCGCGCGACCTATTTTCGCCTCATGCTCCACAAGCTTTTGCCGGAAACCGTGGAAAAGACCATCTATATCGACGCGGACGTGATCCTCGCGGATAACATCTGCAAAATCTGGCTCGACCTGGACGATCGCTTCGCCGCCGCCTGCGCTGACGAGGGCGGGGTGTTGCAGTCGCGCCGGCTGGGCTTGCCGATAACGCACAGCTACTTCAACGCCGGCGTCTGCGTTTTCAACCTCAAGAAATTGCGCGGCATCGACGCCGATGCGCTCTACCTGACGGCCTATCTTGACAACAAGGCGTTGATCACCCTGCAGGATCAGGACATCCTGAACATCGCATTCCGCAACAGCGCCCTTGAGCTGCCCTTGCGCTGGAACGCCAATGCGCGCCTCTACCGGTGGAACGACCTGGACTACCGCTATTCCGAGGAGGAGGCTCAAGCGGCCGCGCTCAAGCCCGGCTTGATCCACTTCACCGATTCGTCCAAGCCGTGGCATTCGCATTGCCAACACCCGCTGGCGCCGCTCTACTGGCAATGGCGCCAAACGACACCCTGGGCGCGCCGGGGCGTTCAGAACATCAGACTGTTTTCCGTCCGGGCGATGATTGACAGGATTCTGTCCGCCGGTCGGCGGTTGGAGCAAGATTTCCGGCCCTATCTCAAGGCGCTGAAACTCCGGTTCCAGGAAAAGCAAAGACGTTGAAGCAAAATCGCTAAACCCTTGGGGAGCCGGAATACTTCGAGGCGATCCGGTCGCACCCGAGCCTCGTCAAACTGGAAACGCTTTTTTTGAATTTTTCTTCTTTTCCCGCGCCATCTGGAAATGCAGGGCCTCGGCGATGAAGGAATAGATCGCGCCCGTCAGGGCGTGGATGAAGCCCGGCGCGCCACACAGATAGACCCGCCGCAACACGAAAATCCGGAAGAAATACATCGGCGGATTGAACACCAGCTTCAGCACGCTCGGCTTCTTGCCGGCGGCGATGCGCTGCTCCGCCTTGAGCCGGGCGTAGAGAATTTCCTTGGGCAGTTGCGCGTCGAGACGCAGACCGCGCTCATGGCGCAGCAGGCCGTTTTGGGCGTCGCGGATTTCGCCCTCGACCACCAACCCCTCATGCACCAGCACGGACTCGTCGAATCGCGCCCGGCCGCCTCGCACCAGCCGCAAAATATGATCGGGTTTGACGGCGGGCGGCGGCGGTTCGGTCTCGCCATAGAGCGTCAGCACGCGCGGCAGCCGCCAACCCCCGACCTCGGGCGGCGCTTCGAGAAGACGCGGCAGGTCGGCGCGCAGGTCGGCGTCGAGCCATTCGTCGGCGTCAATGCTGAGCACCCAGTCCTGTCGGGCCTGTTCAAGCGCAAATTGCTTCTGTCTGGCGTAGCCGGGCCAGTCGCGCCGAATCAGGTTGACGGGAAAGCCCCGGGCGGCAAAATCCTCGACGATCGCCAGCGTCCGGTCATTGGAGCCGGAATCGACCACCACGATCTCCGCGCAATCGGCGAGGCTGGCGAGACAGGCGCCGATGCAGTCCTCTTCATTCTTGCAGATGATGGTCGCTGTGACCGGCAGTGCCAGCATCGTCTCTACTCATGTCCGGCGGAATCCGCCACGCGGCGCAGTTGCGACAATTGCGGTCGCAGCATCAGTTGCCGCCGGATGATCTTGAATATGTTGCCGAAGGGGGGTTCCTGCATGCGCAGCTTGCGGTGAATGCGCATATACGCCCACGCCATGCGCAAGGCCAGCGGGCCGAGCCCTTCAATTCGACGCCCCTGATCGTCGATCGCCGCGTAAAACAGCGGACGATGCCGCCCGGTGAGGCCATAACAGGCGCGCAGCCGCTGTTCCTCGTCCTTGGCGCCCACGCCTTGTTTGGCCATATGGCCGCGCAAAACCCGGCCGATCGGGCGGGTGTGGCGGATGGGGATGCTGTCGAGGATGGCGGCGCGCCGGCGCGGGTCCTCCGAGAGCCGGCACCAGACGTAATCGAGACCGAAGCCGCTCATGGTGTGGGCGAATTCGGGCAGGATTTTCTCCAGCACCTCGCGGCGCAGGCAGGGGGCCATGATCTCGACGAAATTCACATAGCGCAGCGTGAAGCCGGGGCAGGCCAGCACCGAGAAATGCGAGAAATAGCTGTCCCAGCTCAGCGCGGGCTGCGCCACGTCGAGGTCGTGGCGGCGCATGGCGGCGAAAATCGCCTCGATATCCTGGCCGGTCATGTCGAGATCGTCGTCGGGCAGCAGGATATAGTCGTAGCCGTCGAGCGCGCCCTCCTCCGCCAGCACGGCGTGGAGGCCGTCCCATTTGCCGCCGGGGCGCAGCACGGCGCGCACGTCGGGGCCGTGGTCGAACACGGCTTCGGCATCGTAGAGACTGACGATCAGATCCCAGTTGCGCGACTCCGCGCCGGCGAGCCAGCGCGGATGCAAGGAGGTTTTCCCCGCGCGCACCACCACGAGGTTGTTTCGTCCCGTGGGCGAGGACATCAGCCGTGGCCCGTCATCTGCTCGCGAAGCCGGCGCACGGCGCGGCGACCGTCGGCGCGCGCCTGGAACAATTGCACATTGTAGTCGAACTGGTAGCGCAGATTGGCCATCAGCCGGTCAACGGGGCCGACATTGGCCTGCGCCGCCGCCGCCTGCCGCGATGGGCTGATGCAAGAGCGATGGCCGAGTTCTCCGATGCGCAGCGGCGGCGGATCGACCACCAGCACGGGCAGGCCGAATTCCCACCAATGCTTGATGTCCATGTCGAGCGGACGGCTGAACGGCAGCGCGTTGGCGAGCAGCATTTCGGCGGCGGTGCGGTCGAGCGCGTAGCCCAGCGTCAGTCCGGGCACCCGGTTGGGGGCGACCAGCCGCCGCTCCCCGCGCATCGACGCCACGGTGACGCCCATCACCGGCTTGCGGGAGAACAGTTTGACCAGCGCGCCGGAGGGAGGGGCGGACTGGATCTCCTCCACGACCTGCTTGAAGTCATCGTCGGCGTCGAAATCATCCTCGAGAATCACGGCGCCGTCGAGGTTCTGCTCGACGATACGCGTCCACAGCGCGTGATGACTGAGATAGCAGCCGATTTCCGGGAGGGAGAGCGGGCGCTTGTACTGGCGGGCGTTCCTTTCGGAATCATAGACCGCCGCGACAACCGCCGCGCCGAGGCGCGTTCCATCGATCGCATCGAAAAACGCGAAGGGCATATTCATTGAGTCGAGCTCACGCTCGCAGGCCGCGCGGCGCTGCGCCGCACGTTGAAGCGAAATGACGTAAACTGGCCAAGCCAAAAGCCTTACTCCAAACGCCGTTCGCCCTTAACACTCCGCCACACGACACAACCGTCCTGTGGAAAAGCCTTGGGTCATACGTCGTTCATACATCAAATCGCGCGCGCGCGCCACTGGCGGACGCCCGATTGACCGAAGCCGCGAATCTGTTTTGACCTTACGTCATCAATGGTATCCAAAAGGTTGATTGTCAAGCTTCGCTCGTCCCCCCGTGACAAATATTCAACCCACAGCTACAACGGAAAAAAATCAACGGGGCGCGTTCTTGTCCGACTGCAAGGCCTTCATACTGCATCTCGAACGGGCGCGCCCAAGGCGGGCTCAGGTGGAGAAGCTTTGCGCCGCGCTTCCCATGCCGGCCGAGATCCTGCAGGCGGTGGACGGCTCCTCGCTGAGCGAGGCCGAAGTCTCCCGCATCTACGCCCGACATATTCACGCGCCCCGGTTTTATTTCGGCCTGAACCGAGCCGAGATCGGCGCCTTCCTCTCGCACCGCGCCGCCTGGCGGCGCATTGTCGATGAGGGACTGGATTACGCCGTCGTATTCGAGGACGACGCCGGCGTCGATCCGGCGCAATTCGCGCGCACCTGCGCCTTCGCCAAGGCCTCGCGGGCGCAGTGGGATTATGTGCTGGCGCCGGCGATGAATCGCGGCTTGCTCCGCACGCGGTCCGCGGGCCAGAGGGTCGCGCTGCACCATCCCAGCGCGCCGCCGCTGCGGGCGCTGGCGCAATTCGTCTCCAACGCCGCCGCGCGGCGGCTGCTGGCCGCGACAGAGCAATTCGACCGGCCCATCGACACCTTCCTGCAAATGAGTTGGGTGACGGGCGTGGAATTGCTCACGTTTCAGCCGTCGGGCGTGCATGACGCCTCCGGCGCGCTCGGCGGCTCAACCATCCAGCGGCCCAGCAAATCGACGCGGGAAAAGATCTGGCGCGAGCTTTCGCGCCCGCTTTATCGCGCGCAGGTGCGGCTGTATTACGCCCTGGCGCCCCGGCCGTCCGACTGATCGCGACTCTCGCGCAGCAAGCCGCCGAAGCGGAGCATCCGGCGGCCAAATTGCGCCATGCCGCGCCCGACCCGCTCACTTCCAGCGGTCGTGCGTCCACATCCATTGTTCCGGATGTTCGCGGATGGTGCGCTCCAGTCCCGCCTGCATGGCCGCGGTGGCGGCGAAAATGTCGGCGTTGCGGTCATTGGTGTGCGGTACGTCGATGGTCCGCGAACGCACGCGAAAATGCACGCCGGGCAGGCGCTCGGCCATGATCAGCAACAACGGAATGCCGCATTGCCGCGCCACCATGGCCGGAAAGGGCGTGCTCTGCGCGGGACGGCCGAAGAATGGCGTCTGCAAGCCCATATGCACCTGCTGGTCGACCAGGAAGGCGATGCAGCCGCCCTGGCGCGCATAGCGAATCATCGCCAGCGGCGTTTCCGGATCGCGCTTGGCCATCAGGCCGCCCGCGTAATATTTCAGCCTTTTGTCCAGCATATGGCGATCGACCAGCGCATTGCTGAACGGATGATAGACCCCGAGCGGCTTGAAGCCGAACTCCGTCAGAACGGCGCCTGCGCCCTCCCAATTGGCGTAATGCGCGCTGCACAACACCACGCCCTTGCCGGAATGGGCCAGGGCGCGCAGACCCTCGGGATCGCTCACCTCGACGCGGTCGCGGGCGATTTCCTCGAGATGGAAGAATTCGCCGAGCACGAAGCCGAGATTGCGCCAAACCTCGACCGCGAGCTTTTCCGCCTCTGATTCGCTCAATTCCGGCAGCGCGGTCCGAATGTTGCGCAACAGGCGGGGATGGCGCTTCTTCGATTTCGGCCCGAGCCACGCGACCAGCGCGCCGCCGAATTTCGACGCGGCTTCCACCGGGAGGACCGAAAACAGCAGGCCCATCACGCGAAAACCGGCGAATTCGAGCCAATGGCGAATCTGACGCATTCTTGTTGCCATTGCGCCATGCTCTCCTTGATTGGAGCGACGGCACCGTCGCCGACGCGCGTCCGCCGCCGACAGGAGATGTCCCGGACGATTGCGAACCCGCCTCTAGTCCATCGTCCGCGCGGGCGTCAAGCCGTGTCATCGACGCGGGCGCAGTTCGTCGTCCGCGTGAGCGCAACGACGCAGTTGCGATGGTGGATCTGGATTTTTGTTAATTTTCCGTTCATGTCCGGCCCGAAATAAGATGATATGAGTCGGCGCGACAACCGAGTCCCGCGCCGACTCGCTTTCAGGCATGTCCCGGGCTAAGGAACATTTCGTGTCCGCGGCGGCGGACGGATAAGGAAATTCGAATGGCCGCGCGCGCGCCGAGAGACGATGCCGACCCAACCGCCTTCGCGACGCGCCGAGGCGGGATCTTCGGGTTTGCGGTCAAAAGTCTCGCGTTGCTGGCGGCGGCGGGCGTGTCGGCTTGCACCGTCGGCCCGGATTACCTGCGCCCGGAGGCGCCCGTTTCGGCTGGTTTCAAGGAACTGAAGGGCTGGAAGCCGGCGCATCCGAGCGACGCCATGGAAAAGGGCCGCTGGTGGGCGATCTTCCGCGATCCCGAACTGGACCGGCTGGCCTCCCAGGTCGAAGTCACCAACCAGAACGTCGCGTCGCAACTCGCCGCCTACGAACAGGCCCAGGCGCTGGTGCGCGAATCGCAGGCCAGCCTGTTTCCCTCGCTGTCGGCGACCTGGAGCGGCCAGCGCAGCGGCGATGGCAAGGCGCTCTCGGGCGTGGGCCGGACCTTGGCCTCGGGCGTGTCCTATCCGCAGGGAAACGTCAGCTGGACGCTGGATGTCTGGGGCAAGGTGCGCCGCCAGATCGAGAACAGCGCGGCGAGCGCGCAATCCGATCTCGCCACGCTGGAAAACGCCAAGCTTTCCGCCCAGGCCCAGCTCGCCATCGCCTATTTCAACCTGCGCACCCAGGACATGCTGCGCGCGCTGCTCGCCCGCACCATCACGGCCTACCAGGAAACGCAGCGGATCACCCGCAACCAGTACAACAGCGGCACGGTGTCCCAGGCCGACCTGATCACCGCCGAGACGCAGGTGCTGGCCGTCCAGGCGCAATATGAAGCCGCCGCCGTCAGCCGGGCGCAATACGAGCACGCCATCGCCGCCCTGATCGGCCGCCCGCCCGCCGATCTCACCATAAAGACCGGCGGGTTGCCGCATCTGCCGCCCGCCGTTCCCGCCACCCTGCCCTCGACCCTGCTCGAACGCCGGCCCGACATCGCCGCGGCCGAGCGAACCATGCAGGCGCAGAACGCCTTGGTGGGCGTGGCCGTCGCGGCTTATTATCCCGAGATCAGCTTCAGCGCCGGCGGCGGGTTCCAGGGCGCCAACGCCTTTCCTTTCACCGCCGCCCATCTGATCTGGTCGATCGGCGCGCAGGCGACCGACCCGATCTTCGACGGCGGGCTGCGCGCCGCCCAGACCGAGGCCGCCCAGGCCTCCTACCGCATGGCCGTCGCCAATTACCGCCAGACCGTCCTGACCGCCTTCCAGCAGGTCGAGGACGAACTGGTGGCGCTGCGGCTGATGGCCCGGGAGCTGAAACTCCAGGAACAGGCGCGCGACAAGGCGGCCGAGGCGGTCAAGGTCTATCTCAACCAGTATCGGGCGGGCACGGTGGCCTTCACCACGGTGGTGGTGGCGGAGGCGACCCTGCTGTCCGACGAGGAATCGGTTCTGACCACACGGCAGTCGCTTTTTAACGCCACCGTCTATCTGATCGAATATCTTGGCGGCGGTTTCGACGCATCCGAACTGCTCGCGGAACAGCCGCCGCCGCTCACGGAGGCGGTGGCCCGATCGCTGCCGATTCCGCCGCAATGACGCGCCGCCTCCGCGCGACCAGGGCGGCGGCCTGCGAAACGGGAATTTATATATGACGACCGAAGGTCTGGACCAAAATCTCGCGCCCGAACGCAAGGGGTACCCTGGCGTAGACGCGCCGGTCAAACCGCAGCCGGCCCGCGTGGGCCGGCGCCTGCGCGTCCTCCTGGTCGGGATCGTCGTGCTGGCGGGGCTGGCGTTGGGCCTGCGCTCCTGGCTGGGATCCCGAAACAGCCAGCCCCCCGCTGCTATCGACGCCGCGCAGACCTCCAGGAAAGGCGACCGCGGCGCCGCGCAGCCCGTCGGGGTCGCGACCGTCGTCCGGCGCGATGTCCACGTCACCCTCAACGCGCTGGGAACGGTGACGCCGCTCGCCACGGTCACCGTGGTCAGCCAGATTTCCGGCGTGTTGCAGGAGGTCGGCTTCGTCGAGGGCCAGAAGGTGAAGAAGGGCGACTTCCTCGCCCAGATCGACGACCGGCCCTATCGCGCCCAGAAAGCGCAATACGAGGGCCAACTCGCCCATGACCAGGGCCTTCTTGCACAAGCGCGCTCCGACGACGCGCGCTACCAGCAATTGCTCAAGCAGAAATCCATCGCCAGCCAGACCGCCGAGAACCAGAAATTCGTGGTCAGTCAATATGAGGGCACGGTGGCTTCCGATCAGGCGCTGATCGACGCCCAGGCGCTCAACATCGCCTATTGCCATATCGTCGCGCCGGTGGAGGGCCGCGTCGGCCTGCGCCAGGTCGATCCCGGCAATTACGTGACGGCCGGAGCCTCCTCGTCGAGCACGGGTCTGGTGGTGGTGACGCAGACCCAGCCGATGTCGGTGCTGTTTTCCATCCCCGAGGATTCGCTGCGCCGCGTCGCCCCGCAATTGCGGGCCGGGCAGACCCTTTCCACCGAGATCTACGACCGCGCCAACACAAAACTGCTGGCGAAGGGCGAAACCCGCGCCATCGACAATCAGGTCGATTCCACCACCGGCATGGTGAAATTGCGCGCGGTCTTCGACAATGGCGACGAATCGCTGTTCGCCAACCAGTTCGTCAATGTGCGGCTGCTCGCCAGCACGCTGACGCAGGCGCTGGCGGCGCCGATCTCGGGCATTCAGCACGGCGCGCCCGGCGATTACGCCTGGGTGGTCTCGCCCGAGGGCGCGGTCTCCGTCCACACCGTCAAGCTCGGCCAGGCGGACGGCGATGTGGTGCAAATTCTGACCGGCCTGAACGAGGGCGACCGCATCGTGGTCGATGGCGCCGACCGTCTGCGCGACGGCGGCCAGGTCCGCGTGGTCGCCGGCGATGAAGCCGCCGCGCCGGCGCAAAAGGCTGGCGAGCCGGACGGTGCCGGCGAGGAGCGGCGCAAGAAGGGACGCGAGCGAAAGACCCAGCAGGGGGCCGACTCGCCGACTCCCGCTGCGACAAAACCGTAAGGCGCGGGATGAACGTCTCCGAACCCTTCATCCGCCGGCCGGTGGCGACCACGCTTCTGATGATCGCCATCATTCTGGCGGGTCTATCGGCCTTCCGCTTCCTGCCGCTGTCCACCCTGCCCTCGGTCGATTATCCGACCATCCAGGTGCAGACCTTTTATCCCGGCGCCAGCCCGGAGGTGATGACCTCGGCTGTGACGGCGCCGCTGGAGCGGCAATTGGGGCAAATGCCCGGCCTCGCCGAAATGACCTCGTCGAGTTCGGCGGGCGCCTCGATCATCACCCTGCAATTTGGCCTGTCGCTGGCGCTGGACGTGGCCGAGCAGGAGGTGCAGGCGGCCATCAACGCCGCCAACAGCCTGCTGCCCTCCGACCTGCCGGCGCCGCCGATCTACGCCAAGGTCAATCCGGCCGACGCGCCGGTGCTGACGCTGGCGGTCACGTCGAAAACCCTGGCGCTGACCACGCTGCGCGACATCAGCGAGACAAGGCTGGCGCAAAAGATTTCGCAACAGTCGGGCGTCGGCCTCGTCAGCATCGCCGGGGGCCAAAGACCCGCCGTGCGGGTAAAACTCAACCCGTCGGCGCTGGCGGCTTACGGCCTCAATGTCGATGACATCAGGACCATTCTCGCCAACGCCAATGTCAACACGCCCAAGGGCAGTTTTGACGGGCCGGCGCAAAGCTCGACCATCATGGCCAACGACCAGATCACCGACGCCGCGCAATATGGCGAAGTGGTGGTCGCCTACCGCAATGGCGCGCCGGTCAGGGTCAAGGACATAGCCACCGTCGTCAACGGGACGGAAAACACCAGGCTCGCCGCCTGGGCCGACCGCACGCCCGCCATCCTGCTCAACATCCAGCGCCAGCCCGGCGCCAATGTCATCGCCACCGTCGAATCGGTGCGGCAACTGCTGCCCAAACTGCTGGCGGACCTGCCGGCGGGCATGGACGTGGCCGTGCTGACCGACCGCACCACCACCATCCGCGCCTCCGTCGCCGATGTCGAATTCGAGCTGATCCTGGCGGTGGCGCTGGTGGTGGCGGTGATCTTCCTGTTCCTGCGCACCCTGCCGGCCACGCTGATTCCCTCGCTGTCCGTGCCGCTGTCGCTGATCGGCACGTTCGGCGTGATGTATCTGCTCGGGTTCAGCCTGGACAATCTCTCGCTGATGGCGCTGACCATTTCGACCGGATTCGTCGTCGACGACGCCATCGTGATGATCGAGAACATCGCGCGCTACGTCGAGCGCGGCGACAGCCCGATGGAGGCGGCGCTGAAGGGCTCGGCGCAGATCGGCTTCACCATCATTTCGCTGACCGTGTCGCTGATCGCCGTGCTGATTCCGCTGCTGTTCATGCAGGAGGTGGTCGGCCGGCTGTTCCATGAATTCGCGCTCACGCTGGCCGTCACCATCATCATTTCGGCGATCGTGTCGCTGACGCTGGTGCCGATGCTGTGCGCCCGGCTGATCCGGCACAAGCCCGATTCGGAGCGCACGCGTTTCGATCTGGCGGCGGAGGGATTTTTCAACCGGACGATCGCCGGCTACGGGCGGCTGCTCGACGTGGTGCTGCGCCACCAGTTCGCGACCCTGATGGTGGCGCTGGCGACGATGGCCATCACCTTCGGCCTTTACGTCGCCATCCCCAAGGGCTTCTTTCCGTCGCAGGACACCGGCGTGATCCAGGCCATGTCGGAGGGGCCGCAGGACGTCTCCTTCCCCGAAATGGTCCGGTTGCAGGGCCAGCTGGCGGAAATCCTGCTCAATGACGGGGATGTGGCCTCGGTGTCCTCGTTCGTGGGGGTCGACGGCGACAATCTCACGCTCAATTCCGGCCGATTCCTGATCAATCTGAAACCGCGGGCGCAGCGCGGCGACGACATCGGCGAGATCATCCGCCGGCTGACCAAAGCCGCCGCCGAACTGCCGGACGCAAGGCTCTACATGCAGCCGGCGCAGGACCTCACCATCGACGCCAGCGTCACCCGGGCG
Source organism: Rhodoblastus sphagnicola (assembly GCF_002937075.1). Lineage (GTDB taxonomy): Bacteria > Pseudomonadota > Alphaproteobacteria > Rhizobiales > Beijerinckiaceae > Rhodoblastus > Rhodoblastus sphagnicola. Next base: position 39,472 of record NZ_NHSJ01000063.1, on the reverse strand, counting down.
CAGTACAAATTCGTGCTGGAAAACGCCAATTCAAAACTGTTCGCCGAATGGGCGCCAAAACTCACGGAACGCCTGCGCCGGGCGCCCGAACTGGCGGATGTCGCCAATGACATGCAGCAAGGCGGCGCGGCGCTCGATCTCGTCATCGACCGCGACACCGCCGCGCGCTTCGGCGTGACCACCGCGAGCATCGACAATGCGCTCTACGACCTGTTCGGCCAGCGCATCGTCTCCACCATTTACAGTCAGTCCAACCAATACCGGGTGATCCTCGAAGGCGACGAGTCCGTGCGCGGCTCCATCAAGGGGCTCGATCAGGTTTACCTGCCCTCCAACGCCTCCTCGACCAACCGGCAGACGCCGCTGTCCGCGCTGGTGACGCTGAAGAAACGCAACGGGCCGCTGGTGGTGACGCATCTCGCCCAGTTCCCCGCCACCACCATTTCATTCAACCTCGCCAAGGGGGTTTCGCTCGGCGAGGCCGTGACGGCGGTGGACAACGCCGCCAAGGACATCGGCCTGCCCGAGTCCTTCCTGGTGGCGTGGCAGGGCGCGGCCAGCGCGTTCAAGTCGAACCTGACCAACCAGTTGCTGCTGATCGCGGCGGCCATCGCCACCATGTATATCGTGCTCGGCGTGCTCTACGAGAGTTTCGTTCACCCGGTGACGATCCTCTCCACCCTGCCCACGGCCAGCGTCGGCGCGCTGTGGACCCTGCTGCTGTTTGGCTACGACCTCGACATCATCGCGGTCATCGGCATCATTCTGTTAATCGGCATTGTGAAGAAGAACGCGATCATGATGATCGATTTCGCGCTGGAGGCCGAACGCGAGGAGGGTTTGCCGCCGGTGCAGGCGATCCGGCAGGCCTGCCTGTTGCGCTTCCGCCCGATCCTGATGACCACCATGGCCGCCATTCTCGGCGCGCTGCCGCTGATGCTCGGGTCGGGCGTCGGCCATGAACTGCGCCAACCGCTCGGCTACGCCATCGTCGGCGGCCTCGTGGTGAGTCAGGTGCTCACCCTGTTCACCACGCCGGTGATCTACCTCTATTTCGACCGGCTGGCGCACCGACTCGGCGGCGGTTCGCGCCACGAACCGAGCGCGCGCGCGCTGCCGGAGCCTTTGGCATGATCAGGGAGCTTGACGCCGGCGCCGATGGCCGCGCGCACGTTCGGGGCGCCTGCCTTCTCCCCTTGCGGGAGAAGGTGGCTCGCGCCCGACAGGGCGCGAGACGGATGAGGGACTCGTCGCCCGGAGGCGCCCCCTCATCCGGCGCGCTTCGCGCGCCACCTTCTCCCGCAAGGGGAGAAGGAAGCCACGCCGCACGGATCGAGTGGGCGCGGCGCCCATGAACATATCCGCGCCCTTCATCCGCCGTCCCGTCGCGACCATCCTGCTCACGCTGGGCATCGCGCTGGCGGGCGCCATCGCCTTTTATCTGCTGCCGGTGGCGCCGCTGCCGCAGTTCAACATCCCCACCATCACCGTCAACGCCTCCCTGCCCGGTGCCAGCCCGGAAACGGTCGCCAACAGCGTCGCCTCGCCGCTGGAGCGTCACCTCGGCCAGATCGCCGACGTCACCGACATCGTCTCGCAATCGAGCCTCGGTCAGGCGCGCGTCACGCTGCAATTCAAGCTCAGCCGCGACCCCGACGGCGCCTCGCGCGACGTCCAGGCCGGCATCAACGCGGCGCGCGCCGACCTGCCGACCAGCCTGCGCTCCAATCCCACCTATCGAAAATTCAATCCCGCCGACGCGCCGATCCTGATTCTCAGCCTGACGTCGAAAACCCTTACACGCGGCCAACTCTACGACATGGCGTCGAATGTGCTGCAGCAGCGCATTTCGCAAATTCCCGGCATTGGCCAGGTGATGATCGGCGGATCGGCGCTCCCGGCCGTGCGGGTGGAGCTGAATCCGCAAGCCTTGTTCAAATATGGCGTCGGGCTGGAGGACGTGCGCGCCGCGCTGGCCTCGGCCAACGCCAACGCGCCCAAGGGGGTGATCGAGCAGGGCGAGCGCGCCTACCAGATCTACACCAACGATCAGGCCTCCCATGCCGAGGATTACCGGCCGCTGGTGATCGCCTATCGTAACGGCAATGCCGTCAGGCTGTCCGATGTGGCCAATGTGGAGGATTCGGTCGAGGATTTGCGCAACGCCGGCTTCGCCAATGGCGAGCCGTCCATTCTCGCCATCCTGACGGCGGAGCCCGGCGCCAACATCATTTCCACCGTCGATGCGGTGAGGGCAGAATTGCCTCACCTCGAAGCCGCGCTGTCGGGCGATGTGGAATTCCGCTCGGCGATGGACCGCTCGATCACCATCCGCGCCTCGCTGCGCGATACCGAAATCACGCTGGTCATTTCGGTTATCCTTGTCACCTTCGTCGTCTTTTTCTTCTTGCAGAACGCCCGCGCCACGGTGATCCCGAGCATAGCCGTTCCCGTGTCGATCATCGGCACCTTCGGCGCCATGTACATGCTGGGCTACAGCCTCAACCTGCTGTCGCTGATGGCGCTGACCGTCGCCACCGGTTTCGTCGTCGATGACGCCATTGTGGTGCTGGAAAACATCGAGCGTCACCTCGACGAGGGCATGACGCCGCCACAGGCGGCGCTGCTCGGGGCGCGCGAGGTCGGCTTCACCGTTCTCTCCATCACCGCTTCGCTGGTGGCGGTGTTCGCGCCGATCCTGTTCATGCCCGGCATCATCGGGGCGTTCTTCCGCGAATTCTCGATGACGCTGACGGTGGCCATTGTCATTTCGCTGGCGATCTCGCTGACCACCACGCCCATGCTGTGCGCGCTGCTGCTGCGCCGGCGCCAGCCGGCGCGCGCGGGGGCGGTCTCGCGCGCCCTGCGGCAGGCCTTCGCATCGACTCAGGCCCTTTACGGCCGCACATTGAAAGTGGCGCTGGGCCATCCCGTGCTGACGCTGCTCAGCCTGGTCCTGGTGATCGTGGCCAACGTCCAGCTTTACAAGCACATTCAAAAAGACCTGTTCCCGCAGCAGGACTCAGGCCGACTAATGGGCAAGCTGGAAGCCGACCAGAGCACGTCCTTCAGCGCGATGAGCGTGAAGCTGGAGGAGTTGATCCGCGTGGTGAAGGAGGACCCGGACATGGAAACCGTGGTCGGCTTCACCGGCTCCGGCAGCGGCGGCGGCTTTGGCTCGACCAACACCGCCACCGTGTTCGCGGCGCTGAAACCGCTTGGGCAACGCCACGCCACCGCGGAGCAGGTGATCGCGCGTCTGCGGCCCAAACTCGCCCATGTGCCCGGCGGACGGCTGCTGTTCTTCGCGGCGCAGGATCTTTCGCGCGGGCCGCGCAGCTCCTCGTCGCAATTCCAGTACACGCTGGGCGCCGACGACACCGCCCTGCTCCAGGACTGGTCGCGCAAGCTGGTGGACCAGTTGCAGAAGCGCAACCGGCTCAAGGACGTCACCTCCGACCAGCAGACGCAGGCGCTGGAAACCGATCTGGTGATCGACCGCGACGCGGCCTCGCGGTTCGGAATCACCCCGGCGATGATCGACAACACGCTCTACGACGCCTTCGGCCAGCGTCAGGTCTCGGTGATCTTCGCCGCCATCAACCAGTACCATGTCGTGATGGAGATCGACCCGCGCTACACCCAGCGCCCGTCCATGCTGGATGAAATCTACATCTCGACCTCGGGCGGCGGCGCCAATGGCACGGCGACGACCAACATGCCCTCGGGCGCGGTGACCAAAGCCGGGAAGACGACGACGACCGCCGGCTCGGCGAGCCTCGATTCGGCGCGCAACGCCGCCACCAACGCGCTCGCCGCCTCCGGCCGAAGCTCGGCCTCCTCGGGCGCGGCCGTCTCCACCGCGCGGGAGACCATGATTCCGCTCTCGGCCATCGCCCATTACGAGCGCGGCAACACGCCGCTTTCGGTCAACCACCAGGGCGGTTTCGTCACGACGACCATCAGCTACAATCTCGACATCGGCGACAGCGAATCGGGCGCGGCCGAGGAGATTCGCGCGGCCTCGGCGGAAATCGGCATGCCCTCGGGCGTCCATGAGGTGACGAACGGCGGCAACGCCATGTTCGCCGAGAGCTTTTCCAACATGCCGCTGCTGCTGGTGATCGCGATTCTCTCGATCTATATCGTGCTGGGCGTGCTCTACGAGAGCGCGATTCATCCCATCACCATTCTCTCGACCCTGCCCTCGGCGGGCCTGGGCGCCCTGCTCGGCCAGATGGCGTTCGGCATCAAATTCACGGTGATCTCGGCCATCGCCGTGGTGCTGCTGGTCGGCATCGTCAAGAAGAACGCGATCCTGATGGTGGATTTCGCCATAGACGCGCGGCGCGCGCGCGGGCTGTCGCCGTTCGACGCCATTTATGAAGCGTGCCTGATGCGCTTCCGCCCGATCATGATGACGACCTTCGCCGCCGTGCTCGGCGCCGTGCCGCTGGCGATCGGCTTTGGCGACGGCGGCGAGGTGCGCCAGCCGCTCGGCGTCTCCATCGTGGGCGGCCTGCTGGTGTCGCAACTGCTGACGCTCTACACGACGCCGGTGGTCTATCTCTATCTCGACCGGTTCAGCCTGTGGATGGAGCGCAAGCGGTCGCGCTGGGGTCGCCGGCGCGCGCCGGCGGCGGAGACCGCGTGAAGGCGCCAGTTTTTGGAACAAGGCTCTTGCGCGGCCATGCGTGCGACCTTTATAGGCGAAGGTCCGCAGCCGGCGCTTGAGCGGTGGCGGCGTGGAAGGGTGGCCGAGTGGTTTAAGGCAGCGGTCTTGAAAACCGCCGTGGGCGCAAGTCTACCGTGGGTTCGAATCCCACCCCTTCCGCCATTTTATTTCTTCGAACCCTCGGAGAGTTAGAAAATTCTAAGCAGAAAGCTTAGCTTTTCTGGCATTTTGATTTTTTAGAGATGTGCCTCTTTGGTTGGTTTTTTGGCAAAATAAATCGTTTTTTCTCCAAGCATGTTTCCTAGGAGATTTCAGGCGCCTTAAAAATATCATTATTTTTCAATGATCCGTTTTTTGGCATTACGAATTTAGATTGGGTGACCAATTGCAATCTACAAATAATCTCTTTGGAAAAGATTTTGATAAGGCTAATTAAATCAAAAGACAGGATAGAAAATATGAGAGAAGCTTTTTTAAAAATTGGCAAAGGCCTTATAAAAAGCGCTCTCATTCTTGCGCTAGTTTGTGCACTCCTTGTAGGGCTTCCAATTTTGGCGTTCGTTGGCTTTCATATAGCCAATGAGAAATGCGAAGTTAAGACGGTGGGGACATCAGATTCACCCAATGGTCAATGGAAATTAGTGCGCGTGCAAAAATTCTGTACGAGTGACGAAGCTGTACCCCCAGAACAATTTGCACTGCTAAAACCCGGCCAAACTTTTAGCAAAAGCTCTGTCTTTTTTGTGGGAAGTTCTGATCCTGATTTTGATCATCATACTATTCTTGGTAAGTGGCAAGATGCCTCTAATATTCTAATTTCTTCTCCTGCATCGTATGATTTTAAAGCTGCACCTAAAGAATTCAACGGGATCAATATCCATTACGATGTGTATTCACATAGTCCGGAGATAGCACGAAATACGCAATCACATCATGTAATAAACAAGCCTATCACTCTTCAATTTCGGTTAGAAAAAAACGATGGAATTGGGCAACCTGGATTAGGTTGTGATCTTTGGGCTGAAGGAAATGATGGCGATTATCTCGGAAAATTATCCCTTCGCTTGTCTTCAAGTAAGGTATTTGCGGCAAAAGCATGGAAAGGGGCACAACTTGTTCCTACACCTGAATTTGAGAGCAGCGGGGCACTTATAACTGCCGATAAGGAAATCAAGAAAACCACTAGTTATGTAACGAGCGCTCAAGTTGAGAATTTTTCTCTAGATCATAGGGAAGGTTGGGAGCGTGATGATAATTACAATCACGCATGGCAGCTACTAAACCGGATAGAACCAACAGATATTCAGACAGCAATTACAAAACTAAAAGCCGGAGGGCTAAAAATTAAAGTTGGCTTTTGGCTCGACAATATAGAAGTAATTTACACTAGTGTACCCACTAAGGATTTAAAGCCCATTCAAGATTTTGAGCAATGTTTGGCAGTACAAAAAAATTCCACTCATTGACCGGTTGTAAGTTAACTTTGTAATTACCTATAAAAGTAGGTGGCGTGAAGTAAGAAGCTAGGAATTCTGCGCCGGAGACACTTCCGGCAGTCCACACATCTGCTCCGCCAGATAGCTTGTGACAAACCGTCTCACAGCGTCTCAACTCAACAACCACCGGCTAAAGCCGGTGGTTGAGTTTTACGGACTGAAAGGCTGGATACGCGTCGCCTAAACGACGCGTCTGCTCCGGCTCCATCTTGAAGTTATCGTTCGGATTTGGCGCGAAGCGATGCTCTAGACGTTGTTTGATCATCTCGTCCGTCATCTGGCCAACCGTCGCACAAATGCGCCCCCGCGCCCAAAAATGCCGGCCCCGGCACCTCTTCTTCAGATGCGGAAACTCGTCGAATCGCTTGCTGGCCGTTCGCCCCGTGATCCGCCTCATAATCTCGCTCGGCGCCGTCTCCGGCGGAGCGCTGACCAGTTCACGAACTCGTACAGCAACATCTCCAGTCAGAACTTCATAGCGATATTTCTCAATTCAAACAAAATGATACGCGATATGAAATACCGTGTGGCCGCCGAATCGATAGTCCATCGGCGACCCCTCCAGGCCGCATCTTGAGGCTAAAGCTGACCGGCTGAAAGCCATTGGTTTGAACCCTGGGATGGCGAATCACTGGCAAACCCTGAAGACGATTGCTCCAGAGCTTTACCTAACCCTTTGAAATTATGGATTTTTTGGAGGCCTCGCCCGGAATCGAACCGGGGTGCAAGGATTTGCAGTCCTCTGCGTAGCCACTCCGCCACGAGGCCGCCGTGCGGCATGACCGCGCGGACGCATCGCCTATATCAGCAGATGCCTCCGCGCCGCAAGCCATGGAAGGCGTTTCCCTACACTTTCTCCGCGCTGTCGTGAAAAGTTCGTTTGGGGGGTTTTCAATCCGATTTCACGCTGCTATACGCCCTTCACCGCGAGGCGTGATCCCTGATAGCTCAGTTGGTAGAGCAAGCGACTGTTAATCGCTTTGTCGCAGGTTCGAGTCCTGCTCAGGGAGCCACTTTCTTTCAAGGGCTTGGCGCGAAAATTCGCGACTCTCGCGGTTTTCGTTTTTTCGTCAGGGCAAGGTATCGGGCGACGCTTTTGCGTTTCACATCCCCACCCTGAAAGTCTTCGGCGCGGACGCAAAAGACGGCGGCGCAAGCCGGCCGGCGTAAAACAGCGACGCTCGCCAGAAATCTCCCACCGGAACACTAAGAATCGCCCGCCAGGGACAAGCTGACGGGCGTTTCATCGATTCGCGTCGGGACCGGTTCGTCCCAAGCGTGAGCCGACCGCTCCGGTCGATGACCAGGCGACAGGTCCGTCCGCGAACGTCCGGTCGGCTTCGTGGTCTTTACGGTTTCCTTATGCCCGACGGGGGCCTTCCGAATGGAAGCCTTATGCCGTTTTGCCCCACTCCTGGCTCCAGCAATCCACGAAGGAGCAAAACCATGTTGGACGTTGTCTTCATTGTTCTCGGCTTGAGCCTGATCGGCGTCATGGCGCTGTACGCCCATGTTCTGACGCGCGCTTGAGGGAGGCGGCCATGTTCGAACCGCTTGCCGGTCTTCTCGTCGCCCTGGGCCTGGGCGCCTATCTCGTCGTCGCGCTGCTCAAGCCCGAAAAATTCTAATTCCTCGGGAGTTCTCCCATGACCTTGAATGGATGGCTGCAAATCAGCCTCGTCCTCGGCCTCGTGCTCGTCGCGATCAGGCCGCTCGGACTCTACATGGCCGCCGTGTTCGACGGCCACCGCACCTTCGCGTCGGTTGTGCTCGGGCCGGTGGAGCGCGGTTTCTACCGACTCGCCGGCGTTTCTCCGGACAAGGAGCAGAACTGGCTGGCCTATACGCTGGCCATGCTGATGTTTTCCGCGCTGGGCTTCGCCTCGCTCTACGCGATCCTGCGGCTGCAAGCCTTTCTGCCGCTCAACCCGCAGGGTTTTGACGGCGTGCCGCCGGATCTCGCCTTCAACACCACCATCAGCTTCCTGACCAACACCAACTGGCAGGCCTATGGCGGCGAAACCACCATGAGCCATTTCTCGCAAATGGCCGGGCTCGCGGTGCACAACTTCCTGTCGGCGGCGACCGGCATCGCCCTGGCCCTAGCGGTAACGCGCGCGTTCTCGCGAGCGAGCGCGGCGACGATCGGCAATTTCTGGGTCGATCTCACCCGCTCCACGCTCTATGTGCTGCTGCCGCTGGCGGTCGTCGTGGCGCTGCTGTTCGTCGCCTCCGGCGTGCCGCAGACGCTCGACGGTTCGGTGGACGCCACCACGCTGGAAGGCGCCAAGCAATCCATCGCCCTGGGGCCGCTGGCGAGCCAGGAGGCGATCAAGCAGCTTGGGACCAACGGCGGCGGCTTCTTCAACGCCAATGCGGCGCATCCGTTCGAAAATCCCAACGCCTTCTCCAACATCCTGCAAATCTGGTCGATGCTGACGGTTTCCGCCGCCTTGCTCGTCATGTTCGGCAAGATGGTGGGGTCGGAGCGGCAGGGCTGGGCGCTGTGCGGCGCCGTCGGGGCGATCCTGCTGGGCGGCGTCGCGATCATCTATGCCTCGGAGACCGCCGGCAATCCGCTGCTCACCGCGCTGGGGCTCGATCCGGCGCAAGGCAATCTCGAAGGCAAGGAAATCCGCTTCGGCCAGGCGCTGACCGCGCTTTATGTCGCGGTCACCACCGGCCTGTCGTGCGGCGCGGTCAACGCCATGCACGATTCGCTGACGCCATTGGGCGGCATGATTCCCCTGATCCTGATGCAGCTTGGCGAAGTGCTGCCGGGCGGCGTCGGCTCCGGGCTCTATGGCATGGTGGTGTTCGCCATCCTGTCGGTGTTCATCGCCGGGCTGATGGTCGGCCGCACGCCGGAATTTCTCGGCAAGAAAATCGAGGCGCGCGAGATCAAGCTCGCCGTGCTCGCGGTGCTGATCCTGCCTTTGGCGATCCTCGGCTTTTCCGCCGTGGCCGCCGTGTTGCCCTCGGCGCTGAGCAGCCTCGCCAATAACGGCCCGCATGGCCTGTCGGAAATCCTCTACGCCTATACGTCGTCGGCCGGCAACAACGGCTCCGCCTTCGCCGGCCTCTCCGCCAATACGCCGTGGTGGAACACGACCACCGCCATAGCCATGACTCTGGGCCGCTTCGGCTATGTGGTTCCGGTCATGGCCATGGCCGGCTCCATCGCCGCCAAGAAGAAGGGCGCCGCCAGCGCCGGCACGTTCCCGACCGATGGCGGGCTGTTCGTCGGCCTGCTGGTCGGCGTCATCCTCATCGTCGGCGGTCTGCAATTCTTTCCCGCTCTCGCCCTCGGCCCCATCGTCGAGCACGTTCTGATGCTCGCGGGCAAGACGTTTTAGGAGCCTTCCATGTCCAAGAAATCGGAAACGCGCGGCTTGTTCGATCTCGCGCTCCTGCTCGCCGCGGCGGGCGATGCGGTGAAGAAACTCGCGCCAAGGCAATTGATGCGCAATCCCGTGATCTTCGTCACGGAAGTGGTCGCCGCGCTGGTGACGGTGCTGTGGCTGCGCGACCTCGTCAGGGGCGCCGGCGGCTCGCCCTACTTCTCCGGGCAGATCGCCGCCTGGCTGTGGTTCACCGTGCTGTTCGCCACTTTCGCCGAAGCCGTCGCCGAAGGGCGCGGCAAGGCGCAGGCGGCGGCGCTGCGCGCCACCCGCGGCGACACCATGGCGAAACGGCTGATCGACCCGCAGGGTCGCAGCCGCCTCGGCGCGGTGACGGAAAATGTCGGCGCGCTCTCGTTGCGCCCCGGAGACGTGGTGCTGGTCGAGGCCGGCGATCTCATCCCCTCCGACGGCGAAATCGTCGAGGGCGTGGCCTCCGTCAACGAAAGCGCCATCACCGGCGAATCCGCGCCGGTGATTCGCGAGGCCGGCGGCGACCGCTCGGCCGTGACCGGCGGCACCACCGTGCTGTCGGACTGGATCAAGGTGCGCATCACCGCGCAAGCCGGCGAAACTTTCATCGACCGCATGATCGCGCTGGTCGAGGGCGCCGAGCGGCAGAAGACCCCGAACGAACTGGCGCTTTCCGTGCTGCTCGCCGGCCTCACCCTGATCTTTCTGATCGCGGTGGTCACGCTTTACGGCCTTGCGGTCTATTCCGGCGCGGTTCCCTCCGTGGTGGTGCTGGTGGCGCTGCTGGTGACGCTGATCCCCACCACCATCGGCGGGCTGCTCTCGGCCATCGGCATAGCCGGCATGGACCGTCTGGTGCGCTTCAACGTGCTGGCCACCTCCGGCCGCGCCGTGGAGGCGGCGGGCGATGTGGACACGCTGCTGCTCGACAAGACCGGCACCATCACCTTCGGCAATCGCATGGCTTCGGAATTCGTCGCTTTGCCGGGCGTCGATCCGCGCCGGCTCGCGCAAGCGGCGCTGCTCGCCAGCCTCGCCGACGAGACGCCGGAGGGTCGCTCCATCGTCGCCCTGGCGAAAATCAGCTTCGGCCTCGCCGAGCCGGATCTTTCCGGCCAGGAGCCGAAAGTCATTCCGTTCGCGGCGCAGACCCGTCTGTCCGGCGTCGATTTTTTCGAACACGGCGTGCGCAAGGGCGCGACGGATTCGGTGCTGAAATTCGCCGGCCTTGCGCCGGAGCAGGCGCCGGAAGCCTTCCGCGCCGCCGTGGAGCGCATCGGCCGCGCCGGCGGCACGCCGCTGGCCGTGGTGGAATGGCGTGAGAGCGCGGCGCCGGCGCGGGCCGTCGGAGCCGACGCCGTGGCGATGCGCGACAGCGAATTGCTCGGCCTGATCCACCTCAAGGACGTGGTCAAGCCCGGCATCAAGGAGCGTTTCGCCGAGTTGCGCGCCATGGGCATCAAGACGGTGATGATCACCGGCGACAATCCGCTCACGGCCGCCGCCATCGCCACCGAGGCCGGCGTCGACGATTTCCTCGCCGAGGCCACGCCCGAGGACAAGCTGAAGTTCATCAGAAAGGAGCAAACCGGCGGGCGCCTCGTCGCCATGTGCGGCGACGGCACCAATGACGCGCCGGCGCTGGCGCAGGCCGATGTCGGCGTCGCCATGCAGACCGGCACGCAGGCCGCGCGCGAGGCCGGCAACATGGTCGATCTCGACAGCGACCCGACCAAGCTGATCGAGGTGGTGGAAATCGGCAAGCAGCTCCTGATGACGCGCGGCTCTCTGACGACCTTCTCCATCGCCAACGATGTGGCGAAATATTTCGCCATCCTGCCGGCCCTGTTCGCCGCCACCTATCCGGAACTGGGCGCGCTCAACGTGATGCACCTGGCCTCGCCGCAATCGGCGATCCTGTCGGCGGTGATCTTCAACGCGCTGATCATCGTCGGGCTGATCCCGCTGGCGCTCAAGGGCGTGGAATATCGCGCGGTCGGCGCGGCGGCGCTGCTGCGGCGCAACCTGCTGGTCTATGGCCTGGGCGGCCTGATCGCGCCCTTCATCGGCATCAAGCTGATCGACATGGCGGTCGCCGCCATCCATCTGGCGTGAGGCGCGCCCGCCTTCTCCCCTTGCGGGAGAAGGAAAGGCCCCCGCCCCCGTCCAACACTCTGGAGGATATCATGATCCAGCATTTCCGCCCTGCCCTGGTCCTGCTGTTGCTGTTCACGGCGCTGACCGGACTCGCCTATCCCTTTGCCATCGCCGGAGTCGCTTCGGTGGCGTTTCCCAGTCAGGCCGGCGGCAGCCTGATGGTTCACGACGGAACGGTGATCGGCTCCGCGCTGATCGGCCAGAACTTCGCTTCCGAAGTCTATTTCCAGCCGCGTCCCTCGGCGACCAACACGCCCGACCCCGCCGATTCCAGCAAGACCATCGACGCGCCCTACAATGCCGCGAACTCCTCCGGCTCCAATCTCGGCCCGACCTCCAAGGCTCTGGTTGATCGGGTCAAGGCGGCGGCGGAGGCCAAGCTCGCGGCCGGCTGGAAGGCGCCGCTGCCCGCCGATGCGTTCACGACCTCGGCTTCCGGCCTCGATCCCGAAATCTCGCCCCAGAACGCCCTGGCGCAGGTTCCGCTCGTCGCCGAGGCGCGCGGCCTGGACGAGGCGAAACTGCGCGCCCTGGTCGCCGCGCGGACGCATGGCCGCTGGCTCGGCCTGATCGGCGAGCCCCGCGTAAATGTTCTCGCGCTGAATATTGCGCTGGATGCGCTAGAATAAGGCATGAGCGACACGACTCGAGACCGCCGCCCCGATCCCGACGCGCTGCTGGCGCTGACGGATGAGGGGCGGCGTGGCCGCCTGAAAATCTTTCTCGGCGCCGCGCCCGGCGTCGGCAAGACTTTCGCCATGCTCGCCAACGCCCGCAGCCTCAAGGCCGAGGGACAGGACGTGCTGATCGGCCTGATCGAGACCCACGGCCGCGCCGAGACGGCGGCGCTGGTCGAAGGCCTCGACATGCTGCCCCGCCGCGAGGTGGCGTATCGCGGGCGAACAATCGAGGAATTCGATCTCGACGCGGCGCTCGCCCGCAAGCCGAAGCTGATCGTGGTGGACGAGCTCGCCCACACCAATGCGCCGGACAGCCGTCACCCCAAGCGCTGGCAGGATGTCGAGGACCTGCTCGACGCCGGCATCGACGTCTGGACCGCGCTCAACATCCAGCATCTCGAAAGCCTCGCCGATGTGGTCAGCCGCGTCACCGGCGTGAACGTGCGCGAAACCGTGCCCGACAGCGTGCTGCAAAAGGCGTGGGACGTGGTGCTGGTGGACATCCCGCCGGCGGAACTGATCCAGCGGCTCAACGAAGGCAAGATCTACCTGCCGGAAACGGCGCGGCGCGCGACGCAGAAATTTTTCACGCCCGGCAATCTCACGGCGCTGCGCGAACTGGCCCTGCGGCGCACCGCCGATCGCGTCGACGACCAGATGGTCGATTATCTGCGCCAGAACGCCATCGAGGGGCCGTGGGATACGTCGGACCATCTGCTGGTCTGCATCGGCGCGGACGAGGGCGCGGAGATGATGACGCGCGCCGCCGGGCGTCTCGCCACGCGGCTCAACGCCTCCTGGATCGTCGTCCACGCCGAACGGCCGGGCCATGAGGAGACCGATCCCGTCAGGCTGAAACGACTCGACGCGGCGCTGCATCTGGCCGAGCGTCTCGGCGCCGAGACGCGGCGGCTGATCGCGTCGGACATTGTCGGCGAGTTGCTGCGGCTCGCCCGCCGCGAAAACGTCACCCAGATCGTGGTCGGGCGCGCGCGCACCGGGCTTTGGCGGCGCCTGACCGGATCGGGCTTTGTCAGCGCGCTGGCGGCGCGGGCGCCGGACATCGCCCTGCACATCGTCAACACGCCCGAACAGCAGGAGCCGACGCGCGCCTTCAGACTGGCGGCGCGGCCGAAAAGACTCTGGCCCGGCCTCGCGGCGGCGGTGATCGGCGTGGCCGTGGCGGTCGGCGTCGGCGAAGCGCTCGCGCTCGCGCTCAACCTGCCCAATCTGTCGATGATTTTTCTGCTGGCGGTGCTCGGCTGCGCCGCGAGCTTCGGCCTGTGGTCGGCGGTCGCGGCCTCCTTCCTGTCCTTCCTGGCTTACAATTTTTTCTTCATTCCGCCGATCTACACCCTCACCATCGCCGAACCGCAGGAAGTGCTGTCGCTGCTGGTGTTCCTCATTGTCGCCGTGCTGACGGGATCGCTGGCGGGCCGGGTCCACGATCAGGCGGCGGCGGCGCGCCAGCGCGCCCAGAACGTCGAATCGCTTTACGATTTCTCCCGCAAGCTGGGCGCCGCGGCGCGGCTCGACGATGTGCTGTGGGCGTCCGTGACCCATCTCCACAAGGTTCAGGGCGACGCGGTCGCGCTGCTTCTGCCGGAGGACGGCGAGGTCAGGCTGAAAACCGCCTGGCCGCCCGACCGCGAACTCTCGGCCGGCGACATCAGCGCCGCGCAATGGTCGCTCGACAAGCAGGAGCTGGCCGGCTGGCGCACCAACACCCTGCCCAATCTCGCCATGCAGTTCCGTCCGCTGTTGAGCCCGCGCGGCGCGGTCGGGGTGTGCGGCTTCGTCCCCAAGACGCCGGACGCGCCGCTCGCGCCCGAGCAGGAGCGCGAACTCACGGCGCTGCTCGAACAGATGGCGCTGGCGATCGACCGCTCGCTGCTGATCGGCGAGGCCGTGCGCGCCGCCGCCCTGGAGGACAACGAGAAACTGCGGACCACGCTGTTGTCCTCGCTGTCGCACGATCTGCGCACGCCCCTGTCCTCCATCACCGGCGCGGTGACCACGCTCAGGCAGTTTGGCGGGCGGATGAAGGACGCGGACCGCGAAGACCTGCTGGCGTCGATCGAGGAGGAGGCCGCGCGGCTGTCGCGCTTCGTCGCCAATCTGCTGGACATGTCGCGCATCGAATCCGGCGCGATGAAATTGCGCCGCGACTATATCGAGCCGTCCGAGAGCATACGCGCGGCGGCCGAGCGCAGCCGAAAAACCTTTCCGGGCTTCAGGATCGAGACCAGCGTGGCGCGCGACCTGCCTTTCATTCAGGGCGACGCGCAAATGCTGGAGCAGGTGCTGTTCAACCTGCTCGACAACGCGCATAAATACGGCGGCGAGGCCGGCGCCGTCATTCATGCCCGCCAGGAGGGCGATACCGTGGTGATCAGCGTCACCGACGACGGACCCGGCGTCAAGCCGGCCGATCTCGCCCGCATTTTCGAGAAATTCTATCGCGGCGGGCGCGCCGACGGGCGCAAGGCCGGGACCGGCCTCGGCCTGTCGATCTGCAAGGGACTGGTGCAAGCCATGGATGGCGCGATCGAGGCGCAAAGCCCGGCGGCGCGCCGACGCGGCACGCGCATCCTGCTGCGCTTCCCGGCGGCGCGGATGAAAGTGGCGGCGACATGATGAACGCGCGCGTGCTGGTGATCGACGACGAGGCCCCGATCCAGCGGTTCCTGAAACCGGCGCTGGCCGCCAGCGGCTATGACGTGATCACGGCGGACAACGGGCGGCAGGCGCTGCATCTGATCGCCACCGCCGCGCCCGACATCATCGTGCTCGACCTGGGCCTGCCGGACATGGACGGCAAGGAGGTGTTGCGACAGGCGCGCGCGTTCTCGCGGGTTCCGGTCATCGTGCTGTCGGCGCGCGACCGCGAGGCGGAGAAGATCGCCGCGCTGGACCTCGGCGCCGACGATTACGTGGAAAAACCCTTCGCCATCGGCGAACTCATGGCGCGGCTGCGCGCCGCCCTGCGCCACGCCGCCAGGGACGAGAAGGCGAACGCCCGTTTCGAGGCGGGCGGCCTCAGCGTCGATCTCGCCAGCCGTCTGGTCAGCCGCGACGGCGTGGCCGTCAAACTGACGCCCAAGGAATTCGACCTGCTCGCGATACTGGTGCGCCACGCCGGCAAGGTCGTCACCCATCGGGAAATCCTGACGCGGGTCTGGGGACCGGCGCACACTGAGGACACGCAATATCTGCGTGTTTTCGTCGGCCAGCTTCGCGCCAAGATCGAGTCCGCTTCGGACGCCCCGCGCCTGATCCAGACCGAAGCGGGCGTCGGCTATCGCCTGTGCGGGGGCGATTAGAAAATTCCGCCAATGAGGCGGCGCCGCGGCGACGAAATGGCGCCCGCGATTGCATCTCACCAGCGCAGCCAGCGTCCGCCCGCGAGCCAGCCCAGCGCGACGACGAGCGCAGCCGCGATCATGTACCAGACGGCCAGGAAGAACGGCGAATCGTCGGGGCAATTCATGGCGTAAAGCGTGGCGGACAGGCCCGAGGCGGCCAGCGCCGCCGCAGCCCCGGCGCGGCGGCCGTCGCTCGGCGCGCCGTGCCGCAGCGCCGCGAACAGGCCCAGAAGCGGCGCCAGCGCCATCAGCGGAATCAGAATCAGGCAATGCAGGGCGTTATGGCCGATCATCCGCGCCGGCCACAGCGTCGCGGGCGTCGTGGCCATTTCGGCCAGGCTGGCGAGCGCGACCAGCGCCGGCGCGAGCAACAGAGTTTTCGCGGCCGGACCGGCGACGGCGCCCGGCCGCGACAGCCGCCACGCCAGGAACAACCCGCTCGCCGCCATGGTCAGGCTGAAGACGAATTTGAACAGGAAGCGCGGCTGTCCGAGCGAGGCGAAAAACGTGTCGCGCACGCCTAGCGTCGCGAAGAAGAACACCACGGACGCAGCCATGCCCAGGCCGAGAGCGACGGCGAAGGCCCGCGACAGCGGCGCGCCTCTGGTTGCGTTGTCCGCGCTCAGCGCGGCGATGAGGTCGTCGGTCTTCATTGGCTCTTCAACCTGTAGAGATCGGCCAGGGATTTCAGGCCGCGATGCACGGAGACGCGGAGCGCCCCCTCGCTGACGCCGAGGGCCTGCGCCGCGTCGCGCAGGCTTTGGCCGCGAATGGACACCGCCTCGATCGCCTCGCGCTGCCGCGCGCTCAACTGGTCGAGCAGGCGCAGCGCGTCGCGCCGGTCCAACTCGCGCTCGAAGGCGTCGGCGCCATCGGGCGCCGCGAGCACATCCTCGAAATCGGCGATGTCGGTCTCGACGCGACGCCCGCGCCGGCGCGCCGCGTCGATCGTCTTGTTGCGCGCGATCGCCGCGATCCACGGGGTGAGCGGCTGCGCCGGATCCCAGGTGTGGCGCTTGAGATGAAGCGCGAGCAGGGTTTCCTGCACGGCGTCCTCAACCTCGCTCGCGGGCGCGCCGATTCGCGCGCAAAATTTTGCGCAGACGCCGCGCAGAAAAGGCGCGAGCGCGCTCAGCAGGCGCTTGTACGCCAAGCTGTCGCCCGCCAAAGCGGCGCGCATGTCCGCGCTCCAGTCCCGATCCCGCGCTGTCCAGTCCGACATTCAATCCTTGTTCGCGCCACGGCTTCAGATTGTTACACCGGCAAGGGTCGGGAAAGATCCTTTTTGTCGCGACAATCGCGCCGCAGCGACCCTGGCCGCGCGCGCGATTCAGCAACCCGGCCTTGTCTTTCGTCAAGGCCTCGATGGGGGCGTCATGGATATTGGCGCGGGCCGCGGCTGGTCGACGCCCGGCGCCCCCGCCCGGCGCCGGCGCAGCCGAAGCCGAAGCCGAAACGGTCGCGCAAATGAAGCGATCGCCGGACAAGGCGGGCCGCCCCGCCCAAAATCAGGGGAGCGCGGCGCGCACAGCGACGGCGAGCGATATGGTCGGACGGCCGATCAGCGCCGAGAGCTGGCGTCCGTCGTCGAACAGGGCGCCGTGCGAGGCGTCTATATCCCAGGCGGCGAGCAGATCCGCGATGACAGGCGGCAGCCCGGCCTGCTTGAGGAGCGCGGCATAGGCCTCCTGCGGCAAATTCTTGTAGGGAATGTCGCGGCCGCTCTGGCGCCCGATCTCGGCGGCGAGATCGGCCAGCGTCACCGCCTTGTCGCCAGCGAGTTCGTAAATCTGTCCCGGCTGCCCCGCGCCCAGAGAGACCACCGCCGCCGCCTCCGCATAATCCGCCCGCGTCGCCAGCGACAAACGGCCCTCGCCGGCGCTGCCCACGAGCGCGCCATTGGCGAGGGCGGCGGGGACCGCCGCTGTGTAATTTTCCGTGTACCAGCCGTTGCGCAGGATCACGAAGGGAAGGCCGGAAGCAGCAATGTCGGCCTCGGTGGCGCGATGCTCCTGCGCGAGGCTGATCGGCGAGGTGTCGGCGTGGAGCAGGCTGGTATAGACCAGCCGCCGCACCCCGGCCGCCCCGGCCGCCGCGATGACATTCTTGTGCTGGGCGACGCGCTGGCCGATTTCGCTCGACGAGATCAGCAGCAGCGTCTCCACGCCCGCGAGCGCCGGCGCGAGATCCGCGCCGGCGTAATCGAAAGCGCGCGCCTCGACGCCGAGATCTCCGGCTTTTTCCGGCGAACGCGCGAGCGCGACGATTTTCGCGGCCGGCGCCTTGGCCTTGAGGCCGGCGATGACGAGGCGTCCGAGATGTCCGGTCGCGCCGGTGACAGCAATGCTCATGAAAAGTCCTTCCTCGATCAGGTGAAGCGGTATGCGGACAAAGCGGTGGCCAAAACCTCTTCGGCATAGACGCGCGCGCCGGGGTTTTCAGACGCGCCCGCCGCGACCATCAACGGCAGAAGATGCTCTTCGCGCGGATGCGCGAACCGGCCCGAAGGGGCCTCGCTCCACCGTTCCAGTTTTTGCGCGCGGGCCTCGCCATCGAGCGCCGCCGTCTCGGTCAACCAAAGGTCGAAATCGCGCGACGGGGCGGTGGCGCGCGGGTCGCCATAGGCCCGCATGTTGTGAAAACTCATGCCCGACCCCAGGATGAGAACGCCTTCGTCGCGCAGGCGCGACAGCGCCCGCCCCGCGCGCAGATGCAGCGCCGGGTCGAGGGCGCGGTCGAGCGACATTTCGACGACGGGAACATCGGCCTCGGGAAAGGCGACTTTCAGCGGAATGAAAACGCCGTGATCCAGGCCGCGCCCCGGATCGACGCCGGCCGCAAGCCCGTCCGCGCGCAAAAACTCCGCCGCCCGCGCGGCGAGACCGGGCGCGCCGGGGACGTCGTAACGCAATTGATAGGTGTGGGCGGGAAAGCCGGAATAGTCATAGATCAGCTCCGGCCTGTCCGCGCCGGAAAAGGTGAATCCATCGGTTTCCCAATGGCCGGAGACCATGACAATGGCTTTTGGCCGCGCCGGAAGCGCCGAGGGCAGGCCGCGCAGGAAATCGGCCATGCCTGTCCACACGCCGCGCGAGTCGTTCATGAAGAAACATGGGCCGCCGCCGTGAGGGATGTAATAGGTCGGAAACGTCATCGTCCCTCTCGGTTGATTGGCTGGGTCCAATATTAATTTCCTCCTCTTGAATGATAATACGCAGATTGATAGCTTCACCTTTTACCCAGAGTACGAAATGGCCGACCGTCTCACCGCGATGGAGGTTTTTGTGCGCGCCGTGCGGCTTGGCGGCCTGTCCGCCGCCGCGCGCGAGATGCGTATGTCTCCGGCCATGGCGGCAAGACATCTGGACGCGCTGGAAACGCGGCTCGGGACGACTCTGGTCCGCCGCACCACGCGGCGGCTGTCGCTGACCGAGGCGGGCGCCGATTTTCTGGACAAGGCCGAGCGCATCCTGATGGACATAGACGAGGCGGAGGCGGAGGCCTCGTCGCGCTCGGTCGCCATCGAGGGGCTGCTGCGCGTGAGCGCGCCGGCGACGTTCGGCGTGCTCCATATCGCGCCGCTCGCGGCGCGCTTCCACGCGCGCCATCCCGATGTGACCATCGAGTTCGGCTTCAACGATCGCTACGTCGATCTGCTCGAAGAACGTTGGGACATGGCGATCCGGATCGGCCGCCTCGCCGACAGCAGTCTGGTCGCGCGAAAACTCGCGCCGATGCGCACGGTGGTCTGCGCGGCGCCGGCCTATCTGGCGCGTCGCGGAACCCCGAAAATCCTGTCCGACCTCATCGCCCACGACTGCCTCGGCTACACGTTCACGGAGCAGGCGGGGACGTCCACATGGAGCTTTGGCCGCGACGGCGAGATCAAGGCGCCCGTGCGCGGCTCGCTGCGCGCCAACAACGGCGAGGCCCTTTTGCGCGCGGCCGTCGCCGGCCAGGGCCTGGTCTATGGCCCGCGCTATATCGCGGCGCAGGCCCTGGCCGAGGGCGCGCTGGTCGAGCTGACGCTCGACCAGCCGCCGCTGCCGGTCGGCGCCGTCCATGCGATCCTCCATCCCGACCGCCGGCCGGCGGCCAAGACGCGCGCCTGGATCGAATTCCTGGCCGAAACGCTGCCGCGCCTCGCGGCGGACTGGTAATATGGTTTCCGCTGGATCGCTTCGCGATTCGCGGAAACGGATCGCGCGAAAATCCTACAGCCGCAAGGCGGATTTCCGCGCGAGCGGAATACGGTTTCCGAACGGATCGTTCGGAAACCGTATAAGGCGGCCATTCATGAAACCCGGATATGGCTTCATGCGTTTCCTGCCGTTGCCGGTCCGAACGCTTCAATTGGTCGACGGCGCCGGACGCGCGGGCTGCGCGCCGTCCCCGAGCTTCTTGCTGTAAAACGCTTCCGTCTCCGAACTCCAGCCGGCCGGCGCGGCGCGCGTTTCCGGGGCTTTGGCGCCGGGGACGAAATGGACCAGCCGAAACCCTTCGGCGTGGAGCGTGCGCAGCAGCGCCGGAATCATGTCCGCCGTCTGCTTGTGGATGTCGTGCAGCAGGACGATTCCCCTGCCCGCCTTGCGCAGCCGCGCCATCACCAGATTCAGCTCGCGCTCGGGGGTCATCGGGTTCCAGTCCGAGGCCCAGAGATCGGTTGCGAACACCGGCATGTCGCGCTTGGCCACCGCCTCCAGCAGCGCCGGCGAATCGCCGAAACCCGGAAAACGCAGGAAGTGCGAAGCCTTGCCGCCGGAGGCCGCCTGCACGGCGCGATCGCCATGCTCGATCTCCTCGATCGCGGCGGCGAGGTTTTGCGCGCGCAGGCTCTTCGACGGATGCGACCAGGAATGGCTGCCAACCGTGTGGCCCTCCGCGATTTCGCGCCGCACCAGTTCGGGCATGGCTTCCGCATTGCGGCCGATCAGAAAAAAGGTGGCCTTGGCGCATTGCGCCGCCAGCGCGTCCAGAACCTTGCGCGTCGTCGGCGCGGGGCCGTCGTCGAAGGTCAACACCACTTCATGGTCTTCCAGCGCCAGGGTTCGCGGATAGGTTTTCAGGCCGATTTGCGGCGCGCCCCCGACCGCCAGCTCGCGCGACACGCCCAGAACGTCCGGGCCGCAGGTGGGCAGGCGCGACTGGGCGCGCGAAACGGCCGGCGACAGGGCGAAAGCCAGCGCAAGGCCGCAAATTAACCGCTTCTTGACCGTCATAGATAAAATCCCGTACGGTCCTGACAACGCGTGACGCGGGGGCATGCAGGGGGCGAATGCCGCAATTGGCGCGGAAAATCAAGCCTCGCGCTGGACAAGGATGAAAAACTGGTTTCAACTCGGAAGCGTTGCGGTTAATGCGCCTTAACGACTTTTTGCTCCTTCTGGGATATTGTGCCCGCATGAACAATCTGTCGAAACATTTTGCCCCGAAAGCCTTGGCCCCGAAGGCCTTGGCCCTTTTTGGGGCGGTCGGCGTGGCGCTGGCGCTCGCCGGCTGTGGCGGCCCCAGCCCGTTGTTGATGTCGGAGTCCACCGGCAAGCTGTCGGGACAGCGGCCCGGCTATTTCAAGGAAACCGAAGCGACCCGGCTGGCGCAGGATTTCCCGGTCCACGGCGTCGATGTTTCGAAATACCAGGGCAATGTCGACTGGATGGCGGTGGCCGAGGGCGGCGTGAATTTCGCCTATATCAAGGCCACCGAAGGCGGCGACCGGCTCGACCCCAAATTCTTCCAGAACTGGAACGGCGCGAAAGCCGCCGGCCTGCCGCATGGGGCTTACCATTTCGTTTATTGGTGTCGCCCCTGGCAGGAGGAAATGGCCTGGTTCGAACGCAATGTGCCGCGCGAGGCCGACGCCCTGCCCCCGGTGCTCGACGTCGAGGCGACGCCAACCTCGTCCACCTGCCCGCGCCGGCTGGAAAAGCAGCAGACGCTGCAAGAGATCCGCGCCATGCTGGCGGAGATGGAGCGCTTCTACGGCAAGAAGCCGATCATCTACACCACGGTCGATTTCCACGAGGCCATCTTCTCCGACGGCGAGCTTTCGGACTATCCGATGTGGATTCGCTCGACCAAGCATCACCCCAAGGTGAGATACGGCAACCGCGCCTGGCATTTCTGGCAGTACCAGTCCGACGCCTGGGTGCGCGGCATTCCCACCCGCGTCGACCGCAACGCCTTCTATGGCGATACCGTGGACTGGCGCAACTGGCTGAAAACCAACAGTTTCGCTTCCACGAAGTGATCGCGCCGACCGCGTAAGCGATGTTCGCGCTTGCGCTGTCAACCGCCACGCTTCGGTGAAATTCGGCCCCCGCGACGCCGATGCGCGCGCCGCTTTCTCCGCGTTGACCGCAACGCCTTTCCTCGTGGTCCGAGAACTGGTGAAATTGGCGGCGGAACAGCCGCTTAGCTTCCCGCTGACCGTTCGTCCAACATAAATGTGACACGCAAGCGTCAATGCAACCCTTGCGATATTGATCATGGATGCTATTGTTTACCAAGACGCTTCCCGAACGGAGGCGCCCAAAAACAAACATAAAAAAAACAACCATATTTCAATGGGGTGGGGAGGAAACAATGGCCAAGATCATCGGCATCGCCGAACTCACGTCCGCGGTCGAGAAAGCCGTCGCCAGCGTCAAGCTCAAGCCAGGACCGATCACCGTCGGCTTCGTCGCGCCTGAAATCGACGACCGCGACGCCACAATTTTCGCGCATGAAGCGGCCGGCTCCGCTGGCGCGACGACCGCAGAATCGGGACGCAAATTCGTCATGCCCACGAGCGATATCGTCGTGCGACTGGTGCATTAGGCGCTCCGGCATCGTTCCGGGAAGCGCAGACTTTTCGAAAAAGACCATGCGCCAAAACAAGGGACTGGAGTCCGTTCCGCTCCGATTATTCGGACCGGGGTTCCGGATTGTTATTTTGGCGCATTTTCTTGACGCGACCCGGCATCCACTTCGCTCGAAACTTGCTCCAAGTGGGAGCCCCAATGTCCCAAAGCGCGGAAACACGTCTCCTCTGCCCCAGCGCCCAGCCTGACATGGAAGACGCCGTCGTGTTCGGCGTCGTCTCCCAGGGCCAATGGGGTCCGAGCGTCGACTTCCTGGAGAAGACGACGCCGGTCACGCCGGACCTGATCGCCTTGACCGGCGACACGCCGCCGACCCAGGTGCTGCGAATCGCCGCCCGATGCCCGGAAAAAGCCTGTTCGCATTTCGACGGCGCCAATTGCCTGCTGGTGCGGCGGATCGTGCCGGCGCTCGACCGGGTCGGCGACGGGCGCTTTCCCTGCGCCATTCGCGGGGAGTGCCGATGGTTTCGGCAAAAGGATTTCGAGGCCTGCCGCTGCTGCTCGCAGCTCGCCACCCATTATGACAATCCCGATGCGGTGTTGCGGGAGGCGGCGCGGCCGCGCGTCTTCCCCTCGGAATAGCGATCCGTGTTCCCCGCCGGGCCTGTGTCACGGCGCGGGGAGCAGCGCGTCGGTCTTGCCGGTGAGGTCATAGGCGATCAGGCCGACCCATTCGCGCAGCGCCGTTTCGGTGTTGCGCGCGGCGAGCGAACCGTCGCCGGGCGGGCGCCAGTCCTCGTCTGTCCCAAAAGTGCGGAAATCGACGGGATAGGCGACCGGATTCATGCCCAGCGCGCGAAACACGCCCATGGCGCGCGGCATGTGCCAGGCCGAGGTCACCAGCAGCCAACGCTCCCCGGCGCCGGGATGGATCAGGTCTCGCGTGAACAGCGCGTTCTCGAATGTGTTGCGGGAGCGGTCCTCAAACATCATCTGGCTGTCGGGAATCCCCAACTCCCGCCAAAACTTTCGCGCCACATCGGACTCCGGCGCGCCCGGCGCGAGCAGCGCGCCGGAGCCGCCGGAAAACACCAGCTTCGCCTTGGGGAAGGCGCGGGCGAGCGCGACGCCGGCGGTCATGCGCTCGGCGGCCTCGTTGAGCTGGACTTGCCCACGCGCCAGCGAGATTCGCTCGTCCACGGCGCCGCCGAGCACGATAATGCCGTCGGGCGCAAGCATGTCGGCGGGCGGCCTCGGGAAACGGTCCTCCAACGGGCGCAGCAGCGCCGCGCCGAGCGGGAGGAGGGTCATGGCGGCGAGCAAGGCCAATCCCGCGCCGATGAAACCGGCGCCGCGCCGGCCCCGGATCAGGCGAAAAAGGCCGAAGGCGACGGCGAACAGGCTGAGATGCAGCGGCGAGGCGAGATACCAGAAGATCTTCGACGCTATGAAGAACATGCCCGTCAATCCGCGCGCGGGACGCCCAGCCGGTAGACGCCGCGAAAATCCTCGGGATCGACCGGCTTGCCCTTGCGATAGATGACGAGTCGGCCCTCCAGCGCCAGCGCCACCGCCTGGCGCCGCACCAGCGAGAGGTGGTTGCGCCAGCCGAGTTCGTCCTCGCCGCGCTTTTCGGCGAAGGCTTTGGCGGCGTCGGTCGGGCAAATGCTCTTGGCCGGACCGACGGCGTGGCAGAGTTCGAGAATCGTTTCGGACAGGGTGTCGCTCATGGCGCCATTGGACCACGCGCGGCGCGGCGGTCAAGCGGGCATGGGCGCAATATCCGGCGCGATGTCGCGCGAACCGGAGCGGCGCGACCGAGACCTTCGCACGGTTGACCCGGACGCGCGGCTGCGCTCCAATCTCCGGCGGAGGAACGCAATGCCGTCGAATATCACCTTTGGCTATCAGGACATGCTCGACGAGGCGCTGGCGGCGATCCGCACGCTGACCATCGCGGAGGCGCGCGCGCTGTTCGAGCGCGAGGACGTGCTGTTCGTCGATCTGCGCGAAACGCGTGAGCTTGAGCGCGAGGGACGCATCCCCGGCGCCTTCCATTGCCCTCGCGGCATGCTGGAATTCTGGATCGATCCGGCCAGCCCCTACGCCAAACCTCAGTTCCAGCAGGATAAGACATTTGTGTTCTTCTGCGCCGCCGGCTGGCGCTCGGCGCTTTCGACTTTTCAGGCGCAACGCATGGGGCTGGACCCGGTCGCCCATATCGATGGCGGCTTTTCCGCCTGGAAAAAATCGGGCGCGACCGTGGAGGGGGGGACAACCGACAAGAAAGCCGGGTAGAATTGGCGCGAGTTGCTCAAAATGAGAGTGGAGCGCATGGATCTCACCCTGTTCATCGGCAACAAAGCCTATTCCTCCTGGTCGGCGCGGCCCTGGCTGCTGATGAAGGCGCTCGACATTCCCTTCGCCGAAAACGTCGTTCCCCTCTATCTGGAGGACTCGCGCGCGAAAATGCTTGTCGTGGCGCCGACCGGCAAGGTTCCGGCGCTGTCCGTGCGCCCGTCCGGGCGGTCGCGCGACGCCGACGGTTTCGCGGTCTGGGATTCGCTCGCCATCGTCGAGTTCTTGCACGAGCATTTTCCGGAAAAAAACATCTGGCCGCGAGATGCGGAACAGCGGGCGCGCGCCCGCTCGCTTTGCGCGGAAATGCATTCCGGTTTTCAGGGCCTGCGGCAGGCCTGCCCGACCAATTTCCGCCGCGCGCCGCGAACGACGCCGCTCGACATCGATGAGTCCGCGCGTGAAAATCTCGCCCGCATCGAGGCGATTTTTTCTCAAGCCGAAGGGCCTTTCCTGTTCGGGGCCTATGGCGCCGCCGACGCGTATTTCACGCCGATCGCCAGCCGCATCGCCACCTATCGCCTGCCGCTCGCGGAAAAGGCGCGGGCGACCTGCGACGCCCTGCTGGCCCATCCCGCTTTCGCCGCCTGGCGCGACGGCGCCGCCAAGGAGAGCTGGATCATCGAGCGTTGGGAAAATCTCTGAGCGACGAACCGCCGCCGCGCTTCCAATCCCAGAGTATTTTCAAGCGAAGTGGACACCGGTTCGCGTGAAGAAAATGCGACAAAACAATAAACCAGAGCCCCGATTTGATTCCAGCAAATCGGGGCTCTGGCGCACACTTCAAGCGCGCGTCACATTGCTTGCCTAATAGAAGTGACGCCGCGAGCAAGAACGCGGCATGAAATCGGCCATGGGACCGAACACTTCGTCATCATGCAGGAGGCTTCCATGGACGAACACCAGCGCAAGATCGACCCGCTGCAAAAGGTTTGGGACCCCGAGGACCGCATCGGCGACATGCTCAAGGGCAAGCGCGGGCTGGTGGTCGGCGTGTCCAACGAACACTCCATCGCCTATGGCTGCGCCGCGAAATTTCGCGGTTTCGGGGCCGAACTGGCGCTGACCTATCTCAACGAGAAGGCAAAGCCCTTCGTGGCGCCGCTCGCCGCGCAGATCGAGTCCAAGCTGCTGCTGCCGCTCGACGTGGAGCAACCGGGCGCGTTGGAGACGGTGTTCGAGGCGATTGCAAAGGAATGGGGTCGGCTCGATTTCGTGCTGCATTCCATCGCCTTCGCCCCCAGCGGCGACCTGCATGGGCGGCTGGTCGATTCCTCGCGCGAGGGTTTTGAACAGGCCATGCGCGTGTCCGTGCATTCCTTCATCGAAATGGCGCGCCTGGCCGAGCCGCTGATGACGGAGGGCGGCGCGCTGCTGACCATGAGCTATTACGGCGCGGAAAAAGTCGTGAACCATTACAATATGATGGGGCCGGTCAAGGCGGCGCTGGAATCCACCACGCGCTATCTTGCGGCCGAACTCGCGGCGAAGCACATCCGCGTCTACGCTTTGTCGCCCGGACCGATCCGCACCCGCGCCGCCGGCGGCATCGCCGATTTCAACGAACTCGTGGACATGGCGGAAAGCCGCGGACCCGGCAAGCGCCTGGTCGATATAGCCGAAATCGGCCGTGTCGCCGCCTTTCTCGTCGGCGGCGCGGCGTCGGGCATGACCGGCGACACGATTTACGTGGACGCCGGGCTGCACATTATGGCGTGATTATTCGGCCGCCATGGCGATGGTCGGCTCCGTGCTGTACTCGCCCATGTCCATGAGCGCGATTTGCAGGAAGGATTCGGCCTCCCGAACGTGGTCGAGCGCCCGGCGAATGGCGTCCTTGTCGCCGTGGGTGGAGACTTCCGCAAGGGCGTAACGAAGATTTATCGCCGCAATTTCCTTCATCGCGATAACAAACTGACACATGCTTCTTTCCCCACTTCTTATTTTTTTATCGACTTATCATAATAAACGCGCCCGAAGATTTCATGAATGCGATCTGGATCAAAACACCCTCACAATCAAAGGTCAAGCCCATGATCGCGGCCGTCTCGCCCCTCCAGCAGGCCCGCCAGCAGCACAGCCATATGCACCGGCTTTCGACCGGCGCCGTCGGCGATCTGGTGGCGGCAGGAAAAACCGTCGGCCACCACGGCGTCTTCGGGCGCCATGGCGCGCACGGCCGGCAGCAGCGCCAGTTCCGCCATTTTTCGCGCCGGCTCGAAATGTTCGGCCTCGTAGCCGAACGAACCGGCGCCGCCGCAGCAGCCGGTTTCGAGGATTTCGACCTCCTGGCCCTCGATCAGCGCCAGCGTCTTCTTCAGCGCCTTCATCACGCTGAACGCCTTCTGGTGGCAATGGCCGTGGACGACGACTTTTCCGTCTCGTTTCCTCAGCGGCAGTTTCAAGCCCTTGCGTTGGGCCTCGCGGGCGAGGAATTCCTCGAACAGATAGAGGTTCTTGTTGAGGCGGCTGACCTCGGCGCCGAGGCCGAGGCTGAAGAATTCGTCGCGCATCGACAGCAGGCAGGACGGCTCCAGCCCGATCACCGGCAGGCCCCGGTCAAAAGCCGGCGCCAGCGCCTTGAGAATGCGTTGCGCCTCGAACCGGGCTTTTTCCACCATGCCCATGGAGAGATAGGTGCGGCCGCAGCACAGACCGCGGTTCGGCTCGGGATCGTCCGGCGCCGGTCTGGCGATGGAAACGCGATAGCCGCCGGCGACCAGCACTTTGATCGCGCTTTCCGCGATGAGCGGATCGAAATGGCGGGCGAATGTGTCCACCAGCAGGACCACTTCGCCGCGTTCGCCGGAACCTTGCGGGGGCGGATCGACAAAGGGTTTGGCGGAGGGCGGCGGCAGCGGCCGTTTCGCCGTCAGCCCCAAAAGCTTTTCACCGGCCCAGGCGAGCGGCGGCAAGGCGTTGCGGGCGAGAGCCAGCAGGCGCAAGGCGCCGCGTCCGTGCGCCAGCCATTGCGGCAAGCCGCCCATCAGCCGATTGCGCAGGGGAATGCCCAAAACCTCGTTGCGCTGGGCCAGAAATTCGGTCTTGATCAGGACCATGTCCACGGCGCTCGGGCATTCCTTCTTGCAGGCTTTGCAGGAGACGCAGAGGTCCATCGACGCGCTGAGTTCAGGCGCCGCGAAGGCGTTGTCGCCGAAATCGCCGTTGAGCGCGGCCTTGAAGGCGGCGACGCGGGCCTCCGTCGAATGGGCGGGATCCCGCGTGATGCGCCAGGACGGGCACATCACGCCCCTGCCCTCGCGCTGGCATTCGCGGTTGTGCATGCACACCGCCACCGCCTTGGCGTAATTGCCGCCGCGCGTGGGAATGCCGGAATAGGCGTCGCCAATGCCGTAGGTGTCGTAGGATGACCAGTCGAGATGCGTCTTCATTGTGGCATTAACAATGCAAGAAAAACGCCAGAATGCGCGCGATCCATGTTGAATCCTCCGGGGAATACGACCAGATGGAGGACGCGGAACAAGGAAGACCAGATGTTCAACAATGACGATGTGATGGCGGCCCTCAACGGCGTGGCGGGACCGGATGGCCGGCCCTTGGCCGAAACCGGCGCGGTGTCCGGGGTGTCGATCCGGGGCGGCAAGGTGTTCGTGTCGATCGCCGTGGCGCCCGATCAGGCCAATGCCGCCGAGCCGATGCGCGTCGCCGCCGAGGCCGCGCTGCGCCGCCTGCCGGGCGTGGCCGGCGCGACGGTCGTGCTCACCGCCGAGCGTGCGCCGGGAAGCGGACAGGTCGCGAGCGGACCGGCCGCCGCGCCGGCCCGCCAGCCGGCGCATCCCGCCTCAAAAGGGCCGGGACTGGAGGGGGTGAAGCGCGTGATCGCCGTATCCTCAGGCAAGGGCGGCGTCGGCAAGTCCACCACCGCCGCGAATCTGGCCATCGGGCTGGCGCGGCTTGGGCTGAAGATCGGCCTGCTCGACGCCGATGTGTTCGGGCCTTCCGTGCCGAAACTGTTCGCGCTGGAGGAGAAGCCGGAGACCTCGGCCGATGGCAAGTCGATGATCCCGCTGGAAAAATACGGCGTGAAGCTGATGTCGATCGGCTTTCTGGTGGCGCAGGATCAGGCCGTGGTCTGGCGCGGGCCGATGGTGATGTCGGCGATTTCGCAATTGCTGCGCGACGTGACGTGGGGCGAACTCGACATTCTCGTCGTGGACATGCCGCCCGGCACCGGCGACGTGCAATTGAGCCTGGCGCAGAACGCCAGCCTGTCCGGCGCCATTGTGGTTTCGACGCCACAGGATCTGGCGCTGATCGACGCCCGGCGCGGCATCAACATGTTCAATCAGGTCAACGTGCCGATCCTCGGCGTGTTCGAGAACATGTCCTATTTCCTGTGCCCGCATTGCGGCGGGCGCACCGAGATTTTCGCCCATGGCGGGGCGAAGGCGGCGGCGGAACAGGCCGGCGTGCCGTTTTTGGGCGAGGCGCCGCTCGACATGGCGATACGCGAGGGGTCGGACGCCGGACGCCCGGTGATGGCTTTCGCGCCGGAATCGCCCCAGGCCGCGCCCTATCTGGCGCTGGCCGAAAAGGTGCGCGACGCCGTGGCGGCGGAGGCGCCGAAGGGGCCGAAAATCACGATCGGATAGTCTCCGAGCGTGGCGGCGCCCTCCGCCGCCGCGCTCCCTCCCCGGCGGCTATTTGGTCGCGCGGCGCAGCATGTCCTGGAACCATTCCGCGCTCAGAGCCGGCTGCATCCACATTTTCAGCAGCGTGTCCGGGGTGAAATGCTCCAATTGCTCCATCATCCGCTTTTCCATGACCTCCAGGGTGCGCTTCTGCATCGGCTCGAAATCCGGCAGGCCCATGAAGGCCCGCGCCTCGGCCGGCGTGCAGTCAATATCCACATTGATTTTCATGATGCCCACCCCAACCGACAACCCAAGACAAACGCCAACCTTTACATAAGCCTGTCGCGCCCGCGCCACCAGTGCGGGGCGAAAGCCTGAGAAAACTCAAATCGCGCCGGGGTCGAAGGCGTTGATCGTCTCATGCCCTTGCGTGATGGCCTGCGCCAGCGCCCCGGCCTGCGGCAGCACGTGATCGGCAAAATAGCTGGAGACCGCGATCTTGCCATGAAGGAAGGCCGCGTCGCCGCCGTTGAGCTTGGCCTTGGCCGCCCGCGCCTGCTTCTCCAGCAGGCAGGCGCCGATGACGATGCCCGCGAGGTTGAGCGCCGCGACGGCCGACGCCGCCGTGCGTTCGGGATGGGCCTTATGGGCGCCCGCGATCCAATCGACCACGGCCTCAAGAATTTTGAGCGCGGCGGCGAGCGTTGCGGTGTCGCCGACCTCGGTTTTCAGATCGGCGATCAGGAGTTTCGCGACCGCGCCGCCGTCGCGGGCGATCTTGCGGCCAACGAAATCATTGGCCTGGATGCCGGTCGTGCCCTCGTAAATCGGGGTGATGCGGGCGTCGCGCAAATGCTGGGCGGCGCCGGTCTCCTCGACATAGCCCATGCCGCCGTGGACCTGGATGCCGGTCGAGGCGATCATGACCGAGCTTTCGGTGGAAAACCCCTTGACCACCGGCACCAGCAGATCGACCAGTCCTTGCGCCTTTTCCGCCGTCGCGGGATCGGGCGATTTGGCCGCGACATCCATGCGGCCGGCGGTGAAATAGGCGACAGCGCGTAACGCCTCGACACGGGCTTTCATGTCGAGCAGCATGCGCTTGACGTCGGGGTGGTAGGCGATCGGCTTGCCGGCCTCGCAGCCGATGGGGCGCCCCTGCACGCGGTCGAGCGCGTAGCGGAACGCCTGCTGCGTGGCGCGCTCGGCGATGGCGACGCCTTCGAGGCCGACGCTGAAGCGGGCGTGGTTCATCATGGTGAACATATATTCGAGGCCGCGATTGGCCTCGCCGACCAGATAGCCGATGGCGCCGCCCTTTTCGCCGAACGCCATCACCGCCGTGGGGCTGGCGTGGATGCCGAGCTTGTGCTCCAGCGAGGCGCAGACCAGATCGTTGCGCGCGCCCAGCGAGCCGTCGGGATTGACCAGAAACTTCGGCGCGACGAACAGCGAGATGCCCTTGACGCCGGGCGGGGCGTCGGGAAGCCGCGCCAGCACCAGATGGACGATGTTTTCGGCGACGTCGTGCTCGCCCCAGGTGATGAAGATTTTGGTGCCGGTGATGCGGTAATGGTCGCCTTCCGGGACCGCTTTTGTGCGGACGGCGGCCAGATCGGAACCCGCTTGCGGTTCCGTCAAATTCATGGTGCCGGTCCATTCGCCGGAGGTCATTTTCGGCAGGTACAACGCCTTCATTGCGTCCGAACCGTGATGCTCTATGGCCGAGATCGCGCCGATGGTCAGCATCTGGCACAGCGAAAACGCCAGATTCGACGCCGTCCACATTTCAATGACCGGCGTGTTGACCAGTTGCGGCAGGCCCTGCCCGCCCCAATGCGCGGCGGCCGGCATGGCGTGCCAGCCGTTTTCGCAAAAGGCGGCGAAAGCCGATTTGAAACCATCCGGGGTCGTCACCGCGCCGTCCTTGCAGACGCAGCCGACCTTGTCGCCGATTTGGTTGAGCGGGGCCAGCACGTCGCCGGCGAATTTGGCGGCTTCCTCGAAAATGGCCTCGATCAGGTCGTCCGAGACCTCCTCATGGCCCGGAAGGGCGGCGACTTCGTCCAACCCGCCGACGGCGCGCATGGTAAAGAGCATGTCGCGGACAGGCGCGCAATAAATGGTCATGACGGCTCCCAGAATTCCTGAAGTTACCAGAGCTTTCTCACGTTTCGCCGAAACATGAGAAAACCCACCTCGTATATTGTTTTAACGTAGTTTTCTTATCACATCGCCTTCACACCAGCCTGGTCTGCTTCGCTTGAAAATGCTCTAGATCGCTTCGGCGGATTTGGCTTTTTCGCGCAAGATGAATTTCTGGATTTTTCCGGTCGAGGTTTTCGGCAGCGCGCCGAAGACGAACAATTTCGGCACCTTGAACCGGGCCAGATGCGTGCGGCAATGGTCGAGCAACTCATCCTGCGTCGGCTCCGCGCCCTCGCGCAATTCGATGAAGGCGCAGGGGACCTCGCCCCATTTGTCGTCGGGCGTGGCCACGACGGCGGCCGCCAGCACGTCCTTGTGGCGGTAGAGCACGTCCTCCACCTCCAGCGAGGAAATGTTCTCGCCGCCGGAAATGATGATGTCCTTGGAGCGGTCCTTGATCTTGACATAGCCGTCCGGCTCGATCACCGCGAGGTCGCCGGTGCGGAACCAGCCGCCGGCGAAGCACTCCTGCGTCGCGCGCAGGTTCTTGAGATAGCCCTTCATCACGATATTGCCGCGAAACACGATCTCGCCCATGGTCTGGCCGTCGTGCGGCACCGGCTTGAACGCGACGAGATCGACCACGTCAATGTCCTCTTGCAGCAGGCTGGTGACGCCCTGGCGGCCGTTCAGTTCGGCGCGGCGGGCCAGCGGCTCGGCGTCCCATTCGGCCTGCTTGGCGCAGACGGAAGCTGGGCCGTAGGTTTCGGTCAGGCCGTAGACATGGGTGATGGAAATGCCGATTTTTTCGGCGCCCTCGATGATCGCCGCCGGTGGGGCCGCGCCCGCGATCAGGCCTTCCACCTTGTGGTCGATGCCGACATGGTCTTTTGGATCGGCGTTGATCATCATGCCATAGACGATCGGCGCGCCGCACATATGCGTGACTTTTTCGGTGCGGATCAGCTCGAAGATCGTCTTGGGATCGACGCGGCGCAGGCAGACGTTGACCCCGGCGTTGGCGGCCGTGGTCCAGGGGAAGCACCAGCCGTTGCAATGGAACATCGGCAGGGTCCACAGATAGACCGCGTGCGGCGGCATGCCCCAGGACACGATGTTGTTGACGCCGTTCAGATAGGCGCCGCGATGGTGATAGACCACGCCCTTGGGATTGCCGGTGGTGCCCGACGTGTAGTTCAGCGCGATGGCGTCCCACTCGTCAGCGAGTTTTTCCGGCTGGAAGCTTTCGTCGCCCTCGGCGAGGAAGGTTTCATATTCGATTTCGCCCAGGAACGCGCCGCCGGAAAAGGTCGCATCATCCACGTCGATCACCAGCGGCTTCTGGCCGCTCATCAGCGTGAGCGCCTTGCCGACGATTTTTGAAAACTCGCGGTCGGTGAGCAGGATTTTCGCCTCGCCGTGGTCGAGCATGAAGGCGATGGCCTCGGCGTCGAGGCGGGTGTTGAGCGCGTTCAGCACAGCGCCGGCCATGGGAATGCCGAAATGGGCCTCATACAGCGCGGGAATGTTGGGCAGCATTACCGCGACGGTGTCGTTCTTGCCGATCCCCCTTTTGCGCAGCGCCGAGGCGAGGCGCCGGCAGCGCGCGGCGGTTTCCTTCCAGGTGAACCGGCGCGCGCCATAGACCACGGACGGTTTTTCGGGGAACACGAAAGCGGCGCGGTTGAGAAAACTGATTGGGGTAAGCGGGGCGAAATTGGCGTCGTTGCGATCAAGACCGATGGAAAAAGCGTCACTCATCAAATCGTCTCCCTCCGCCGGAACGGGCCCGGCGTTTTCATTGAGGGAGGACATTAAACATGTCGCCCCGGCTTGCAAACCGGGGCGGACTTGGTCTTTTGGCGAAATCCCGGGCGGGCCGATCAGTTTGAAGCGCCGGACATTTCCCCGGCGGCGCTTTCGGCCACGCCAACCTCCAGCCGCAGGAACAGCAAGCCGAGCACGCGATCGTCGTCAAAACCGTCGTCGCGCGGCGAGCGCGTCTTCGGGCAAGCGAATCGCAGCACTGTCGGGCCGCGCTCCGCGCGCGGCGGCAATTCGCCCCGCGCGACGAATCCGCCGACGCGCTGGGGCTCCAAGGCGACGGCGATCTCGACGCCATCGACCTCGGCGCGCAGGGCCAGCGGCTTGCTCGGCGCGTAAAATTTCAGGAAGCGCAGCGCGAACGGCGCGGCGGTTTCGCGCGCGACCGTGAATTCGAACTGGAACTCCGCGCCCGGCCCGGTCCAGCGCATGGGGAGGCCGTCGCCGGAAAGCTCAAGTTGATGGAAGCCTTGCATGGCGGAGAAATCCCGTTCCGCGTCCAGGGCAACGAAGCGCGGCGCCTCGGGCGGCGGCGCGACGGCGCCGGCCTCGATCGCCGCCAGCCTGTCGTTGCACAGGGCGACCGCCTCGTGCGCCCGAGCGATTTCGGCGGCGATCGACCTCAGCAGCTTGTCCGGCGACGACCGATCGAGGCGCTTGAGAACCTCATCCACGAGACCAACATCACCAGTCATCACGCAAAAATCCAACATTCCGGGAGTGCGCCGCCGCGCGGCGCGGTTTCGCATTTTCTTAACGCGAAACGGCATCCGCTTCGCGAGAAAATTGCTCAAGGTCTAACCCATCCAAAGCTTAACGAAAAGGCGCCCGGACTGCCGGGCGCCTGGTCATGTCGCGGATGGTTTTACTCGGCCATCTTCTCGGGCTCGGTCGCGCCCTTGCCCTTGCGCGTGGTCTTGCGCGCCTCGATCTCCTTGTCGGGACGCGGCAGCACCGGGCCGTCGGGATAGACGAAGGCGAGTTCCGCATCCACGCCCTCGCCGGACACCACCACCCGCACCGTGCCGCCATGCTTGAGCCGGCCGAACAGCACTTCGTCGGCGAGCGGCGTCTTGATGTGGGTCTGGATCACCCGCGCCATCGGGCGGGCGCCCATGGCCTCGTCATAGCCGCGCTCCACCAGCCAGGCGCGCGCCTCGTCGGAGAGTTCGATCGCGACATGGCGGTCGGCGAGTTGCGCCTCCAGCTGGATCACGAACTTGTCCACCACCTTGGCGATGACCTCGGCCGGCAGGCGGCCGAACGGCACGACCGCGTCGAGACGGTTGCGGAATTCCGGCGCGAACATGCGGTTGATCGCGTCGATATCCTCGCCTTCGCGCTTGGAGCGGGTGAAGCCGAAGGCGGATTTCGCCATTTCAGCCGCGCCGGCATTGGTGGTCATGATCAAAATGACGTTGCGGAAGTTGATCTGCTTGCCATTGTGATCGGTGAGCTTGCCGTGGTCCATCACCTGCAACAGGATGTTGTAGAGATCCGGGTGGGCCTTCTCGATCTCGTCGAGCAGCAGCACGCAATGGGGATGCTGGTCGATGGCGTCGGTCAGCAACCCGCCCTGCTCGAAGCCGACATAGCCGGGAGGCGCCCCGAGCAGGCGCGACACGGTGTGGCGCTCCATATATTCCGACATGTCGAAGCGCACCATTTCGACGCCGAGCGACTTGGCGAGTTGGTTGGCGACTTCGGTCTTGCCGACGCCGGTCGGGCCGGAGAACAGATAGCAGCCGATCGGCTTCTCGCCGTCGCGCAGGCCGGCGCGGGAGAGTTTTATCGCCGAGGTCAGAACCTTGATCGCGGTGTTCTGGCCATAGACCACCCGGCCGAGCGAGGTTTCGAGGTTTTGCAGAACCTCGGCGTCGTCCTTGGACACACTCTTGGGTGGAATCCGCGCCATGGTGGCGACCGTCGCCTCGATCTCCTTGACGCCGATGATGCGCTTGCGCTTGGCCTCGGTGACGAGCATCTGCGAGGCGCCGGTCTCGTCGATCACGTCGATCGCCTTGTCCGGCAGCTTGCGGTCGTGGATGTAGCGGGCCGACAGCTCCACCGCCGCCTTGATGGCGTCATTGGTGTAGCGCAGCTTGTGGAACTCCTCGAAATAGGGCTTGAGGCCCTTGAGGATTTCGATCGTGTCGGGGATCGTCGGCTCGTTGACGTCGATCTTCTGGAAGCGGCGGACCAGCGCGCGGTCCTTCTCGAAATATTGCCGGAATTCCTTGTAGGTGGTCGAGCCGATGCAGCGCAGGCCGCCCTGGGCCAGCGCGGGCTTGAGCAGGTTGGAGGCGTCCATCGAGCCGCCGGAGGTGGCGCCGGCGCCGATCACCGTATGGATTTCGTCGATGAACAGGATCGCCTTCTTGTGCTGCTCGATCTCCTTCATCACCTGCTTGAGGCGCTCCTCGAAATCGCCGCGGTAGCGCGTGCCGGCCAGCAGCGCGCCCATGTCGAGCGAATAGACGGTGGCGCCGAGCAGCACTTCCGGCGTCTCGCCCTTGACGATTTTCCGCGCCAAACCTTCGGCGATGGCGGTCTTGCCGACGCCGGGATCGCCGACCAGCAGCGGGTTGTTCTTATGCCGACGGCAGAGAACCTGTATGGCGCGTAAAACCTCGGATTCGCGGCCGATCAGCGGATCGATGCGGCCGTCGCGCGCCTTGTTGTTGAGGTTGATGCAATAGGCCTCGAGCGCGGTTTCCTTCTTCTTTTCGTGGTCCTTCGGCGCGTCGCTGGCGCGCTCGACCTTTTCCTCTTCCTCGACGCCGCGCGGGGTTTTCGACGCGTCGTTCATGCCCGGCCGCTTGGCGATGCCGTGGCTGATGTAATTGACCGCGTCATAGCGGGTCATGTCCTGCTCTTGCAGGAAATAGGCGGCGTGGCTCTCGCGCTCGGCGAAGATGGCGACCAGCACATTGGCGCCGGTGACCTCCTCGCGGCCCGAGGACTGGACATGGATCACGGCGCGCTGGATCACGCGCTGGAAGCCCGAGGTCGGTTTGGGATCCTCGTGCAGGTCGGTGGCGAGATTGGCGAGTTCGTGCTCGATATAGGTGACCAGGCTCTTGCGCAGCACGTCGAGGTCGACCGAACAGGCGCGCATGACCGCCGCCGCGTCGGCGTCGTCGAGCAGGCTCAGGAGGAGGTGTTCGAGCGTCGCATATTCGTGGCGGCGCTCGGAAGCGGCCGCCAGGGCCCGATGAAGAGTCTGTTCAAGATTGCGCGAGAAGGACGGCATAGGCTGGACCTCACTTCTTTTCCATGACGCATTGCAGCGGATGCTGATGCTTGCGCGCGTGATCCATGACCTGCGTCACCTTGGTGTCGGCGACCTCATAGGTATAGACTCCGCATTCCCCGACGCCGTTAGTGTGGACCTGCCACATGATCCGCTCGGCGTCCTCGAGCGTCTTGTGGAAAAAAGTGCAGAGCACGCCGACCACGAATTCCATCGGCGTGTAGTCATCGTTCAGCAGCAGAACCCGGTACATCGAGGGTCGTTGCGTCTGAGACTTGCTCCGGGTGATGACCGCAGTCCCGGAGCCGGAACCGGCGCCCTCGCCCGGGTTTTTTCGTCCGCCCTTACCGGCTCCCATGGGGCGCCGGTCCATTTCAACCAGACCGGCGGAGCTCGGAGCCCGGTCGTCCCGCAAAAGGTCGCTTCCGGCCGAAAGCCGGGCGGCGATGCTCGAACGGGAGGTCAGAACTGTCACGGTATTCCTCTCCAACACGCCGCATACCCACTTCATCTCGCGTGGCGCCGCGCGCCGCCTCCGGGTTACTCCTGAACGGCAAAGTCGCTCAGCCGTTACACCCTGACTAGCAATTTATGCGCCGTGTCGCGCCGCCGCCAGAGGTTTGAAAAACATTTTCGGCCATCCCCCCGTGCAACCGAACAAGCCCCCGCGCATTCGCAAGGGTCGAGGATCCCTCCGGGGCCTTGTCCGAAGCAGGACGCGGCGCGGGACGGGCGCGATTGAGGGCCGGCGCCTGCCCAAGTTTTGGGCGTTTTGAACATCAATTGCGTGAGCATGAATTGCGAACTTGGCGAAAAGCGGACCTCAGCGAGCATTCTTTGGCGCGCCAACGAATGTTTGCTGAGACTTCGCTGTTTGAGCAGGATTCTAATCCGAAAACCGGCGGCCACTTTTCGGAAATCCTGCTCAGGCCGAAAATTGGCTGAAAACCCCGCGCCAAATAAAACGCCCGGCCCGACAACACGTCGAACCGGGCGCTTCAGACCTCACCCGCCCTCGACCCCCAAGGGGTCTCGTGGCGGAAACGCGGATTACGACGTGGAGACGGTGGACTGAACCTTGGAGATGGCGCCTTCAATCGGCTTGTAGGCTTCCTTGGCGACATTGGCATAGAGCTCGCCGAGCTTGGTCGCCTGCGCGACAAAGCCTTCGTAGGAGGCCTTGGCGTAATCCTGCTGCAACGCCAGCGCGTCTTCGAACTTGGTCACGCCGAGCAGCTTCTCAACGAAGGCCGAACCATGTTCGAGAGTCTTCTTGGCGAATTCGGTGTTTTCGGCGGCGATCGCCTGGATCTGCTTGGAAACTTCGACGGCGGAAGCCTGAAGGGCTTCCAACTGTTCCTTGCTCGTCTTCTGGTAGTCTTCGAAGTTGATAGCCATTTGGACACCCATCGTTTTGCGGCTTGTAAATTTGACGAGAACGCGGTTCCCGTGCTCTCGATAAAGTTTTATATGCACTGCACAAATTTGTCAATAATTAATTGTGCGCTGCACCATTTCTGTTCCTGCGACTTTCGTCTGATGCAAGTTAACCATTCAGTCATTTTCGCTGCACAGAAGTTAACCTTCTGTTCATTTCCGCCACGCTGAAGTTAACCTTCTCTTCAGCAAGCCCCTTAACCGGCAAGTAACTGCATTGGGGATAATTTGACTTAAGTTGTCGTCCACCCTCTTGCAGGCGGGCGTTGCGTCAGTTCAGTACCGGGATTGGTGTATGTTCCAGAGTTCATTCGGCGGCCCGCGCTTCCTCTCCCGCGCGGCTCTCTCCGGCTTCCTTATCGCCCTCCTCGCCAGTGCGATCTCCACCGAAGCTGAAGCCCGTCATCATCATCACGGCGGGCATCGCGTTCACGCCAACCTGCATGCCGCGCGTCACCATGGTCCTCACAACCACGCCGCCGTCGCGGGCAGCGCGACCGCGGCTATCGTCGTGGACGGCGGCTCCGGCCATGTGCTCTGGTCGATGAACGAGCACGCCCCCCGCCATCCCGCCTCCATCACAAAGGTGATGACGCTTTACCTGCTGTTCGAGCAGTTGGAAAAGGGCAAGCTGTCGCTCGACGACCAAATCCCGATTTCCGC
Organism: Rhodoblastus sphagnicola; assembly: GCF_002937075.1. Classification (GTDB taxonomy): domain Bacteria; phylum Pseudomonadota; class Alphaproteobacteria; order Rhizobiales; family Beijerinckiaceae; genus Rhodoblastus; species Rhodoblastus sphagnicola. The sequence goes on along the minus strand of NZ_NHSJ01000063.1, from coordinate 647 downwards.
CCACGCCGCCGCGCAATCGCCCTCGAAACTGGGCCTGCGGCCGGGTTCGACCATCCGCGTCGAGGACGCCATCAAGGCTGTCGTCACCAAATCGGCCAATGACATCGCCGTCGCCATCGCCGAAGCGGTCGGCGGCAACGAAAGCGACTTCGCCGAGGAGATGACGCGCAAGGCCCATGCGCTCGGCATGACGCACACGCTCTATCGCAACGCCTCCGGCCTGCCCAACAACGAGCAGATCACCACGGCCTACGACCTCGCCATCCTCGGCCGCGAGATCCAGGCGCGCTTCCCGCGCTATTATCGCTATTTCTCGCTGCACGAATTCGCCTTCCACGGCCAGCGCATCCACACCCACAACCATCTGATGGACCGGGTCGAGGGCATGGACGGCATCAAGACCGGCTATACCGCCGCCTCCGGCTTCAACCTGCTGTCATCGGTCAAGCGCGACGGTCACTATCTCATCAGCGTGGTGATGGGCGGCAAGAGCGCGCCCTCCCGCGACGCCTATATGGAACGGCTGATCGAGGCCCATATCGACGAAGCCGGGGGGCGCGGCGCGACTCAGGTCGCCGGGCGCGAGTCCGACGAGGAGGCCGCGCCGGCCCCGCGCGCCGAACCGGCGCCGGTCGTTCGCGCCGAAG
>NZ_NHSJ01000062.1:859-4830 GCF_002937075.1 Rhodoblastus sphagnicola | reverse complement strand
AGGACGGGAAAGGGGTGGGGGCTGGACGTCGAGGCGTTGGAAATCCTTGATATTTCTTGTCCCGCGCGTTGCGCTGCCGACGACGGCCATCGCGGCGATGGCGGCATCAAGTTTGGCCTTGGCGTCGGGGGAGAATCCAAAGGGACGCGAACATGCGCCCTCGCCGTGACGGTCCATGTTGGACCGGTCGCGCGAGAGCGGATTTCAAGCCTATTCGAGGCGTTTGAGGCGCGAAAACTGGATGTGACGCACCCAAAGCCCCAGCAGGTAGCCTATGACGGCCAGCGTAAGGAAGACGAAGAACTCCAGCGGGAAATTGCCGAGCGCCGATACAGATTTTCCCTCGCCGGTGCTGTTGGCGTACATCAAGTTGGCGAGGTTCGCCAGGCCGGCGGCCGGGAGCGCAAGCCAGTAGAAGCGCACGGCCAGCCAGCCGATCAACGCGCCGAAGATCAGCGCCGCGAAGGCGGTTCCATCGAGGAAATGCGCGCCGGCCGCGTAAACGGCCAGCGTGAGGAAGCGAACGACCGTAATCACGCGAATCTCCGAAAGTACGAAATTGTTTGCGTTTCGAGTGAGGCCCTATGTAATAAAGCGGCCACGCGCCCTTATACAGGAAAAAATAATGCCCGAGGTGATTTTCAACGGCCCCGCCGGGCGGCTGGAAGGCCGTTTCCATCCGTCCAAGCAGCGCGGCGCGCCGCTCGCCATCATCTTGCATCCGCACCCGCAGTTCGGCGGGACGATGAACAACCAGATCGTCTATCAGCTCTATTATGCTTTCGCCGAGCGCGGCTTTTCCGTGCTGCGTTTCAATTTTCGCGGCGTCGGCCGCTCGCAGGGGTCGTTCGACCACGGCGCGGGCGAGCTTTCCGACGCGGCGAGCGCGCTCGACTGGGCTCAAGCCGTCAGCCCGGAGGCGCGGGCCTGCTGGATCGCCGGCGTGTCGTTCGGTTCGTGGATCGGCATGCAATTGCTGATGCGCCGCCCGGAAATCGAAGGATTCGTCTCGATCGCCCCGCCGGCCAATCGCTTCGACTTCACCTTTCTGGCCCCCTGCCCGTCGTCGGGCCTGTTCGTCCACGGCGACGTGGACCGCGTGGCGCCGGTGAAGGAGGTCACGGCCGTGATCGAGAAATTGAAGACGCAGAAGGGCATCGCCATCGAGCACGCGGTGATCGAAGGGGCCAACCATTTCTTCGAGAACCGGGTCGATGAACTGATGGTGGCGGTGGGGGAATATCTCGACCGCCGGCTGGACAACCCGCCGCGCATCGAGGTGGCGTCCAGATCGGATTGAGGGTTTCCGGCGGACTTCACGCCACGGCGGCGATCTGGTCCGACACAATGTGCGGCGCGCGCGCGTCGAGCGCGGCGCGCAGGCTTTGCGGGACCTGGCGACGGGACTTGGCGCGTGGCCAGGTCATTTCTTCGATCGGCTTGCCCATGGGGTAGAGCGCCTCGTGCTCGTCCCAATTGTCAAAGCTCATCCGATCGACATTGTCGACAAACGTCTCCGCCGGAACGTTCTCCGCCAGCACCAGCGCATGCGCGTCGAGTTCGACGTGGTAATAAACGAAAGTTTCGGGAACTTCGGTCTCCCGAACGATCGAGCTTCCATTGACGAGGGCGCCGGCGTGGATCAGCATACCGTCGATCAGCACGGCGTGGTCGGGTGACAGCAGCAGGTCGCGGCTGGGCATGTTTGCGCCGAGCGCTCCGGCCCTTATCCGGATCGGATAGCCGCGGATTGGGTTGACGAAACGCGAGGCGATTGTGCTGCGGCCGATCCAGACAGCGGGCTTGAGCGAACCGTCCGTGGTCACGAGTCGGTCGCCGGCGCGCAGGTTTTCCACCGCCACTTCGCCGCGCTCCGTCAGGATCAGGACGCCCGCGCAGTAACACGCGGGCGCCTCGGCATAGGTGGTGATCGCCTGGGTGGCGTATTCGAGGGAGATGGACGTTCCGTCCGTCGAAGCCTCGGTCAAGTCCGACGCCGCGACCTGGCCGAAGCTGTTATTCTGCGCCAGATTGCCCTTGGCGTCGTAGCCGAGGACATCCACCTCCTTGAAGGCCGTTCCGGACGCGAGATATTTCATCAGTTGCGCGGTCAGACCGGTCTGGACGAAGTTGATGTTGAGTGGATCGAACGTGACCTTCCCGGCCCCCACGCCGCCGGACGCGCCGCCGATATTCAGCGCCTGCTGGTCCTCAAACGAAAAACCGCTGAGTTCGTAGAGCGTCTTGCCGTCGAACGGCTGCGCCGTTCCGCTGTAGGATGTGAAGCGAACGTAATAGGTCAGTTTCGTCGTATCGGGAGCCGCCACCTGGGAGGAGACAAGCTTCGCGCTGGCGGCGGCGGGAGGCGACGAGTCCGAGCCGGTGGAAAATCCGGAGGCGTTCGCCACTCTGTTCCAGGCGGCCGACTGCGCCAAGGTCGTCGTGCCATCGGCGGCGGTCGTATAGGTCTGGATCGATTGCGATCCATAGCCCAGCTGAAGCGTGGTCGGCGAATTGGCGGCGATCTTCAGGTCGCTGGCCGCGACCAGACCGAAGCTGTAGTCCTGCGCCAGATAGCCCCTGGAATCGTAACCGAGGACGTCCACCTCCTTGAAGGCCGTTCCGGACGCGAGATATTTCATCAGTTGCGCGGTCAGGCTGGGCTGGGTGAAGGTCAGGCTGAGCGGATCGAACGCGACCCTCCCGGCCCCGGCCCCGCTCGACGCGCCGCCGATGTTCACCGTCTGCTGGTCCTCGAACGAAAAGCCGCCGAGTTGGTAAAGCGCCTTGCCGTCGAAAGCCGCCGCCGATCCGCTCGTGATCGTGAAGCGGACGTAATAGGTCAGTTTCGTCGTATCGGACGCCGCCACCTGGGCGGCGTCGAGCTTTGTGCTGGCGGCGGCCGGGGATGAGGAGTCCGAGCCGGTGGCGGCCGTCGAAAAGCTGGAGACGTCTTTCAAACTGTTCCAGGCCGCCGACTGCGCCAGCTTCGTCGTCCCATCGGCGGCGGTCGTATAAGTCTGAATCGATTGCGATCCATATTCCAGCTGAAGCGTGGTCGGCGAATTGGCGGAGATCGTCAGGTCGGTGGCCGCGACCAGGCCAAAGCTGTCATTTTGCGCCAGATGGCCCATGGAATCGTAGCCGAGGACGTCCACCTCCTTGAAGGCTGTTCCGGACGCAAGATATTTCATCAATTGCGCGGTCAGACCGGTCTGGACGAAGTTGAGGTTGAGCGGATCGAACGTGACCTTCCCGGCCCCCACGCCGCCGGACGCGCCGCCGATATTCAGCGCCTGCTGGTCCTCAAACGAAAAACCGCTGAGTTCGTAGAGCGTCTTGCCGTCGAACGGCTGCGCCGTTCCGCTGTAGGATGTGAAGCGAACGTAATAGGTCAGTTTCGTCGTATCGGGCGCCGCCACCTGGGAGGAGACAAGCTTCGCGCTGGCGGCGGCGGGAGGCGACGAGTCCGAGCCGGTGGAGAATCCGGAGGCGTTCGCCACTCTGTTCCAGGCGGCCGACTGCGCCAAGGTCGTCGTGCCATCGGCGGCGGTCGTATAGGTCTGGATCGATTGCGATCCATAGCCCAGCTGAAGCGTGGTCGGCGAATTGGCGGCGATCGTCAGGTCGCTGGCCGCGACCAGACCGAAGCTGTAGTCCTGCGCCAGATAGCCCCTGGAATCGTAACCGAGGACGTCCACCTCCTTGAAGGCCGTTCCGGACGCGAGATATTTCATCAGTTGCGCGGTCAGGCTGGGCTGGGTGAAGGTCAGGCTGAGCGGATCGAACGCGACCTTCCCGGCCCCGGCCCCGCTCGACGCGCCGCCGATGTTCACCGTCTGCTGGTCCTCGAACGAAAAGCCGCCGAGTTGGTAAAGCGCCTTGCCGTCGAAAGCCGCCGCCGATCCGCTCGTGATCGTGAAGCGGACGTAATAGGTCAGTTTCGTCGTATCGGACGCCGCCACCTGGGC
>NZ_NHSJ01000062.1:0-763 GCF_002937075.1 Rhodoblastus sphagnicola | reverse complement strand
GCTTGGTCCTCGAACGAAAAGCCGCCGAGTTGGTAAAGCGCCTTGCCGTCGAAAGCCGCCGCCGATCCGCTCGTGATCGTGAAGCGGACGTAATAGGTCAGTTTCGTCGTATCGGACGCCGCCACCTGGGCTTGGCCGAGGCTTGGGTCCACGCTCGCGAGCGCGGCCCCGAAGGTCGCTTGTCCCGTGAGCCGATCCCACGCGGTCTGCGACGTGATCATGATGGACATTACGATTCCCTTCCCTCGAGCCAGCCCTTTGCAATCCGTGCGGCGCCAAAAACACACAGGTTGCGTCAAGCAAGGAGGATCGTTGCGAAGCCCGCAATGCCTTCAGCAGCTTGCAACGAGAGTCGCACGTAACGCAACGTTATTAAATCATGGGCGTGGCGCGCGAATCTGGCGCGCGGACGCGGAGCGCGCCAGGGGTTTTCGCATTCTCTTTGCAGAACCGACGCTTAGCCAAACCGGCGCCATTGGCGCGGCTTTGGGATCCGAAAAAGCGCCTATCCGATCCGCGCGCGAAGATCGCCCGCCCCATCAACGGGAACGCATTGCGCCCGGCGGAAGCGGCAAACCGTGAAAGAGCTGGCGCGCAATGCGATTCAGTCCCCGACTTCCCGCCGCCCACGCGAAATGAAGATCCTATGAGGGCCAAAGGTGGCCAAGGTCGAGTATCCTTGGGCCGTCGAATGACCTCAAGGAGAAGGAAGATGTCTCAAGCCTCGGGAACCACGCCGTCCACCATTGACTACGACACCACA
>NZ_NHSJ01000061.1 GCF_002937075.1 Rhodoblastus sphagnicola | reverse complement strand
CCCTCACCCTAACCCTCTCCCCGCGCGCGGGGAGAGGGGACAGACCCGTGACTTTGCCATGACCATCCGCCGGCTCGATCCCATTCTGGCCGACCGCATCGCCGCTGGCGAAGTGGTGGAGCGCCCGGCCGCCGCCGTGAAGGAACTGGTGGAAAACGCTCTGGACGCCGGGGCCGCGCGGATCGACGTCACCATCGAGAATGGCGGCCAGAGCCTGATTCGCATCGTGGACGACGGCGCCGGCATGGACGAGGCCGACCTGCGGCTGTGCGTCGAGCGCCACGCCACGTCGAAAATTCCCGATGGCGATCTCACCAATATCGCCACGCTCGGCTTTCGCGGCGAGGCCCTGCCCTCGATCGCCTCGGTGGCGCGGCTGGACATCCAGGCCCGCATGAAAGATGCGCCACACGGCGCGCGGATCGATGTGGAGTTCGGCAGGGTCGGCGAGGTCAGGCCCGCCGCCCTCCCGTTTGGCGCGCGGGTCGAAGTGCGCGATCTGTTCGCGGCAACCCCGGCCCGGCTGAAATTCCTGAAGAGCGCGCGGGCCGAGGCGCAAGCCGTGGCCGATGTCGTCAAGCGCCTCGCCATGGCCAACCCCGGCGTGCGCTTTTCGCTCGGCGGCGACGGCCTCGCCGGCTTCGACTATCAGGCTTGCCCCGAGGGATTCGGCGGGCTTCTGACCCGGCTCACCCAGGTCCTCGGCCGCGAGTTCCGCGAGAACGCCTTGCAGGTGGAGGCCGTTCGCGAAGACCTGCGGCTGTGGGGGTTCGCCGGCCTGCCGACCTGGCACCGCGCCAATGCCGCCGCGCAATATGTCTTCGTCAACGGCCGCCCGGTGCGGGACAAACTGTTCGCCGGCGCGATCCGCGCCGCCTATATGGATTTTCTCAGCGCTGACCGCCACCCGACGCTGGCCCTGTTTCTCGACTGCCCGCCGCGACAAGTGGACGTCAACGTCCATCCGGCCAAGGCGGAGGTGCGTTTCGCCGATTCCGGCCTCGTGCGTGGTTTTGTCATCGGCGCGCTGAAACAGGCGCTGGCCTCGGCGCTGCACCGCGCCACGCCCTCGCTCGCCCCGCGCGCGCTCGACAAGTTCGCGCACAATCGCGACGCCGCGCCAAAAAACTGGGACTGGCGCGCGTTGCCGGCCGCCCCGGCGCCGGCGCCAATGCAGGCCCCCGGCTTCGCCTTCGAGGAATCCGCGTCTGGCCCATCCCCTTGCGCCGACGCGCGGCCACATCTCGCTCCCCTCACGGACGAAACCCTCGACGCGCCCCTTGGCGCGGCGCGGGCGCAGTTGCACGAAACCTACATCGTCGCGCAGACCCGCGACGGGCTGGTGCTGGTCGATCAGCACGCCGCCCACGAGCGCCTCGTCTACGAGCGGCTGAAGAAGCAGCGCGCCGAGGCCGGCGTGGCGCGTCAGGCCCTGCTGTCGCCCCATATCGTCGATCTCGATCCCGCCGACGCCGCGCGCCTGATCGAAGCCGAGCCGCTGCTGGCCTCGCTCGGCCTGAGCATCGAACCTTTCGGGCCGGGCGCGGTGGCCGTGCATGAAACGCCGTCCGAGTTGAAAATCGGCGCGCTCGACGCCCTTTTGCGCGATCTCGCCTGTTCCCTCGCCGAGGACGGCGCCGCCGCGCCGCTGGAGAAAAAGCTCGACCATGTGCTGGCCACCATGGCGTGCCACCATTCCGTGCGCGCGGGCCGACGGCTGAGTTCGGAAGAAATGAACGCGCTGCTGCGCGAAATGGAGCGCACCCCCGGCGCCGGCCAGTGCAACCATGGCCGTCCCACCTATGTCGAACTGAAACTCTCGGACATCGAAAAACTGTTCGGCCGCAAATGAAAAGGACAGATCATGGCGCCGCATGAAGAGCGCATCGAGGCCCTGGAATCGCTCTGCGCCCATCAGGAGCGCGCGATACAGGAGCTGAGCGATCTCGTCGCCAGCCAATGGGCGCGCATCGATCTGCTGACGCGCGAAGTCTTGCGCCTGCGCGAGGATATACAGGGGTTGAGCCAGACCACGGCGCCCGACCGCCCCCCGCCGCATTACTGATGTGCAACGCCGAGGCGGATTTGCGGCGATTGACAGCGATTCTCGTCGCCGATCCCGCGCGATGGCGGGCGCTCCAGACCGTTTCAGCCCTTTCGCCGACAACCTGCTGGATTGGAGCCGGTTTTGTCCGCAATGCGGTTTGGGCCAATTTGCATGGAAGTCCAAGCCCTGTCGAAGCCGCCGATGTCGATGTCGTTCATTATTCGCCAGAAGCCGCCGCCGCCCTCGACACGGCGGTCGAAACGTCCCTGACGCGGCAAGCGCCGGCATATCGTTGGTCCGTCAAGAATCAGGCGCTGATGGCGGCGCGCAATGGCGATTGTCCTTACTGCAGCCTCGAAGAAGCCCTGCGCCACTGGCCCGAGACGGCGACGGCGGTTGCGGTGCGACTCGACCACGGCAAATTGTCGCTTTGCGCGCCTTACGGGCTGGAAGACCTCTTCGATCTGGTCCTGCGTCCGACGCCCGATTTCCGCGCAACCAAGGCCGCGCCTTTCGAGCGGAGATTGAACGAGAAGCAATGGCTCACGCTCTGGCCGCGCCTGCGTCGTCGGGATGCGTGACTTTATCGGCAATTGGCGCCACAAGAGCGCCGGACTTTTTTCCGAGGCCCCTTTCATGTCCATGATCGAATCCATCCGCAAGCAGGTCGCCCCCATCCATCCGGAAGGACGCAACTTCATCATCCTGTTCGGTATCGCGGCCGTCATCCTGCATTACATCTGGTCGCCGCTGGGCTGGATCGGAGCGATCGCGACCCTGTGGTGCGCTTATTTCTTCCGCGATCCCGCGCGGGTCACGCCGGTGCAGGACGGTCTGGTCGTCGCGCCGGCGGATGGCTATGTCTGCTCGATCGGACAGTTCGCGCCGCCGCCGGAACTCGGCCTCGGCCCGGAGCCGATGCAGCGCGTCTGCATTTTCATGAGCGTGTTCGACGTCCATGTGAACCGCGCGCCGGTCACCGGCCGGGTCACGCGCATCGCCTACAAGCCCGGCGTGTTCGTCAACGCCGATCTCGACAAGGCCAGCGAGGACAACGAACGCAACGGCATGCTGCTCGACGCGCCGCAGGGCACGTTCGCCGTGGTGCAGATCGCCGGCCTGATCGCCCGCCGCATTCTCAGCTTCGTCCACGAAGGCCAGAACCTTGGCGTCGGCGACCGGTTCGGCCTGATCCGGTTCGGATCGCGCGTCGATGTCTACATGCCGCCGGGCGCGCGTCTCATGGTCGGCTTGGGCTCCCGGGCCACAGCCGGCGAAACCGTTCTCGCCGATTACGGGCCGGCCGCCCAGGAACGCCCTTACAAGGTCGCCTGAAATGGATCAAGACACCCAAGCCGCTCCCGCGCGCGCCAGACTCAAGGCGCGCGGACTGCGCGGCCTGCCGCTGCGTTTCGTCATTCCCAACGTCGTCACCCTGCTGGCGCTGTGCGCGGGCCTGACCGCCATTCGCCTCGCGGTTGACGGCCATTTCGAGAGCGCGGTGCTCGCCATTGTCGTCGCCGCCGTGCTCGACGGCATCGACGGTCGCATCGCCCGCGCGCTCAAAGGCTCGACGCGGTTCGGCGCGGAGCTGGATTCGCTGGCCGATTTCATCGATTTCGGCGTGGCGCCCGGCCTCGTGCTGTATTTCTGGTCGCTGCATCAGTTGGGAACGCTCGGCTGGGTCGCCGTGCTGTTCTTCGCCATAGCGGCGGCGCTGCGGCTGGCCCGGTTCAATGTCATGATCGACGATCCCGACCGTCCCGCCTGGATGGCCAAATTCTTCACCGGCATGCCCGCGCCGGCGGGCGCCATTCTGGTGCTGCTGCCGCTCTACCTGCATCTGGTGTTCGGTTTCGACGCCACGCCAAAAGTCTCCATCCTGGAAGCGATCTACGTGCTGCTGGTGGCGCTGCTGATGGCGAGCCGGATTCCGCATTATTCCGGCAAGAGCTTCGGCCGGGTGCCGCGCGACAAATTCATTTTCGTGCTGTTCGTGGTGGCGGCCGTGCTGGTGCTGCTCGCCTTCTTCCCGATGCAGATGCTGATCGTGCTCAGCCTGCTCTACCTGACCCTGATCCCGGCCTCGATCCGCGCCTACAACACTCTGGCGGCGGCGGATGCGAAAGAGGAACCCGATGCGACTCAAGCACCACCTGCTTGATGTCTTCACCGAGCGCCCGCTCGCCGGCAACCCGCTGGCGGTGGTGCTCGGCGCCGATGGCCTCGAACCGGCGCGGATGCAGGAGATCGCGCGCGAGTTCAACCTGTCGGAAACGGTTTTCGTGCTGGAGCCGCGCGATCCCGTCAATACCGCGCGTGTGCGCATCTTCACGCCGGCGCTCGAACTGCCGTTCGCCGGCCACCCCACCATCGGCGCGAGCGCCCTGATCGCCTTCGAGCGGGCGCGCGACATACTGGGACAGGCGCCCTTGCGCGTGGTGCTGGAAGAGGACGTCGGCGCCATCGTCTGCGAGGTCTCGCGCGTGAAAGGGGTTTTGCACGCGCAATTCGTCGCGCCGCGCCTGCCGGAAATCATCGACGCGCCGTTCGACATTCCGCGCCTCGCCGCGTCCCTCGGACTCGCGGTCGAGGACATCGGCTTTGACGATCATCGGCCCCTGCTCGCCAGCGCCGGTCTGGCCTTCGCCTTCGTTCCCGTCGCCAGTCGCGCGGCGCTGAACCGCGTCAAGCCGGATATCGCGGGTCTGGCGGCGGCTCTGCCGATGCAGCGTCCAGCGATAAACCTTTACACGCGAGAGACGACGGATCCCGCCAATCACGTGCAGGCGCGGGTGTTTGTGCCCGGTCTGGGCGCGCACGAAGATCCCGCGACCGGCTCCGCCGCCGCCGCCTTCGCCGCCGTCGCGCACAAATTCGAGCGCCCGGAGGATGGCGAGCACGGTCTTCGCATCGAGCAGGGTCACGCCATGGGCCGCCCCAGCCTGATTGCGCTGACGCTCCGGATCGAGGGCGGCGCGCTGACCCAGGTCAGCGTCGGCGGCGCCAGCGTAATCGTGGGCGAAGGGGTTTTGAGCCTGTAACCTCGGCGCAGGCGCTGAAGCATGAAGATCGCGCCTGTCGCGCTCAGACAGCCGCTTGCAGGTCTTCGCCCTCCGCGTCCGCGCGATTGATTCGCGTGGATATGGCGTGGAACACGATCGACTCGTCCGGCGCCGGGCGCAACAGCGACAGCGGCGCCGCCACGGTTTCGTCAGGGTTGAGCCAGGCGTCGAAATGTTCGGGCTCGATGATCGCGGGCATGCGGTCGTGGATGGCGGCGGTCGCGCCATTGGCCGAGGTGGTGACGATGCAGGCGGTGTCGATTTCGCTCCCCGAAGGATCGAGAAAGGTTTCCCACAGACCCGCGAAGGCCAGCAGTCCGCCGCCGGCGCGGCTGAACAGGAACGGGGTTTTCGGACCGGAAAGATTGGCCCGCCATTCGTACCAGCCATCGGCGGGAACAAGGCAGCGGCGCCGGCGCAGGGCGGCGCGAAAACTGGGTTTTTCGGCAATCGTCTCGGCGCGCGCGTTGAGCAGCAGCGGAAACTTTTTCACGTCCTTGACGAAACCCGGCAGGAAACCCCAGCGCGCCAGCATGAAATGCCGACCGTCCGGGCGCGCGGTCACGAGAGCAATCGGTTGCGTCGGCGCGACATTGTAACGCGGCGGAAAATTGGGCTGCTCAAGAAAGCGAAAATAGGCCCGCACCGCCTCCGGCGGCGAAGTGAGCGCGAACCGTCCGCACATGGCGACCCCATTGTTCCAGTCTGGCGTGGGATTGATATAGCGCCGGAAGCCATCGCCAGAAAGGTCTCGCCACGATGCGGCCGCCGCACGCAAGGCCCGCGCCGAAAATTCCGCGAGATCGCGGCCCGAGCGCAGGCCCCGCGCGAGCCTCTATCGCTTGATGACCGCGCGATAGGCATGCCAGGCGGCATGGCCGGCGAGCGGCAGGCTCACGGCCAGACCAATGGAGAAGAACGCCATGCCGGCGAACACCAGGCCGGCGAGCAGGACCGCCCAGAGCGCCATGGGTCCGGGATTGGCGGCGACGGCTGCGAAACTCGTCAGCACGGCTTCCATCAGGCCCACCTTCCGGTCGAGCATCAGTTGCAGGGCGAAAGCCCCGCCAGCGAAGACCACCGCCGCCAAACCCGCGCCGAGCAGGGCGAACAGCGCGAGGAACTCCATCCCGCCGCTGGTGGTGAAGGTCGCCGTGAGCAAACTGTCCAGGGTCGGCCCAACCTGCGGCGGGAACACCAGCGCGTAGAGAATTTGCGCCAGCCGCATCCACACCAGGAAGACGCCGAGCAGAAGGCCGGCGAGGCCGAGAACCGCCGGCGCATCCTCTCGCCAGGCGCCGAGCGCCTGGCGCAGCGAGGGTGTCTTGCCCTGTTCGAGATCGCGGCTGATCGCCTGAAAGCCGACCGTGAGCGCCGGACCGACCAGCATGAAGCCGCAGCAAGCCGGCAACAGCAGATAGAGCGCGTCGGTCGCCCAGAGCAGGCCGGCGAGGGCCAGTCCGATCAAGGCGAACAGCAGGCCATAGGCGAGGCTCGCGAAAGGCGCCGCCGCGAGATCCTTGAAACCTTTGTCGAACCAGGGTTGGACATCCGCGAGTTCGACGTGATTGACCCGATCCGCGTAAGCCCAGCGCGGCGCATTGGTTTGCATGATGGCGGCCATGAAATCCTCCCCGTTTTGGCGCTCGTTCAGGCGGCGCCGAGGCGATTCGAACGCAACAACACGGCTGCGGCAAGGCGGAGGGGTTAACCACACGCGGATGTGATGGCGGATCGATCCGGGGTCACGACAAGCGATTCGCATCCGTCGCATCGGACTCCTCCAGCGCAGGCCTCGATCCAGCTTGCGGTTGTAGGATCGGCCACAGTGAAACTCGAGTACTGAGGAGCGTCGCCATGTTGCTTCGCTTAAGCCTGCTGCTGTCATCCTGCTTTTTGATCTCGTGGTTGCTGGGCGCGGCCGACGCGCAATTTTCCGGCTCGATCCTGACGCGAGCCCCAGCCACGACCGTTGTCGCCCAAGCCTATTATCCCCCGGCGACCTCGGCGCCCGTCTACTCGCCGCCGGTCCCCTCGCCGCCATCGGCGACCCCTCCGCCGCCGCCGCCGATCAATCAGCCGGTCTGGGAGACGCCGACCTACGAGACGCCGACCTACTATCCGTCGCGGAATTACCCGACCACCTATTATCGATGAACAAGCGGCGCGCCTCGACTCGCGACGCAAGGCCGGGGCAAGGCTCCCGGCCTATTGTGTCATGACCAGAGATGGGGGAGCCGCGCCATGGATACGCCCCAGTTAAAACGGATTGATCCGTATGCTCGCGTATCGGCCGCCGCGCGGTCGGATGAGTCCAGAACCGCCCATGGATCGCGGGAGTTTACCGCGCTCATCATCGGCGAAGACGCCGGGGGACGGCGACGAAGCCGTCACGCCCCCGACGAGGAAACGACGCCGGACGATGCGTTCGCCGCGCAAATGGCGGATGCGACAAGTTCGGAGGACGCGCGACCCGGCGAAGCCGAACCGGAATCGATCATCGAGACGCGAGCCGAACCCGACGCCGAGGATGTGCTTCCGGAAGACGCCCACGGTCCGCAGGAATTACGCTCGCTTCTGACCTTTCCGCACGAATAATACGGTTTCCGCGAGATTGCTTCGCAATCCGCGAAAGCAACTCGCGCAGAATTTCTTGGATCGCGAAGGCGGAATTCCGCGCGAACGGAATACGAAATCCGAATGTATCATTCGGATTTCGTATAAGGGTTCAGCTCGCCTCTTCCACCATGCGCTTTTCCGCGCCGGCGAGATCCTCCAGCGCGGGAAGATCGCGAATCGTCACCTGCGCGCCATCGACGCGAACGCCAAACTTGGCGAGCGCGGCGAAAGAGCGCGACAGCACCTCCGGCGCCATGCCAAGCCGCGCCGCGAGGATTTTCTTTTCGAAGGGAATCACAAGGCGGCGCGTTTCGCCGGTCTCGCGATCGCGCTGCACCAGCCAGTTGGCGAGCCGTTCCAGACTCGTGCGCAATTTCTGATTCTTCAGCTCTTGCGCCATCTGGCTGTAGCTGCGGGCGATCTCCCGCGTGAAGGCGGCGGCGAATCCGCCATCGTCCTCCAGCGCGTGACGCACCGATTTCGAGGGCACCATCAGGATGCGCGAGGCTTCCAGCGTGCGCGCGGATTGCGGATAGGGTTGATCGAGCACAACGGAGGCGTCGATCACGCCATCGTTGGGCCCGAGGACGACGACCGTGGTTTCACGGTCGCGCCAGCTGGCGTAAAGCTCCACAGCGCCGCCGAGCACGACGTAAAGGAAGTCAGCCCGCTCGCCTTCGCGGGTCAATTGCGTGTGGGCGGGGAACCTCTGTAGGAACGCGCCCTGCAACAGGAACTCCGCCGTTTCGGGCCGACAGGCCGCGAGAAACGCACATTGGGCGGCCTCCGCCCGCTCTTCCATACGCATAGAAATCTCTGGCGCCCTTTCGAAGGTCAAAACGACATCACCAATATCAAGCGATGGTTTGATCAACATTGCTTTCAGTCAAAGTCTGACGGCCTCCACGCCGATTTTTTAGGCAAAATTCCCAGGGGCAAGGCGGCGGCTTGTTCCGGGACGGCCGATGACTTAATTCAGAGCATGATGGAAACAGTCCGAAAGCGCGGCGCGAAAGCCGCCGCCCAAGTCTCCGACCAAGCCGCCCGCGTCCGCGAAATTTTCGCGCGTTTCGCCGCGCGCGACCCGCACCCCCAGGGCGAACTCGACTACCTCAACTCCTACACCCTGCTGGTGGCCGTGGTGCTGTCGGCCCAGGCGACCGACGCCGGAGTCAACCGCGCGACCAAGGGCCTGTTCGCTGTCGCCGACACGCCGGAAAAAATGCTGGCGCTCGGCGAGGACGCCGTGCGGGAAAAGATCAAGACCATCGGCCTGTTTCGCGCCAAGGCGAAAAACGTCGTCGAACTTTCGCGGCAACTGATCGCGCGCTTCGACAGCCAGGTTCCCCGGACTCTGGAAGACCTGCAAAGTCTTCCGGGCGTCGGGCGCAAGACCGCCAATGTGGTCTTGAATATCGCCTTCGGCGAAAAAACCATCGCCGTGGACACGCATCTGTTCCGGGTCTCCAACCGCATCCCGCTCGCCACGGGCAAGACGCCGGAAGCCGTGGAAAAAGGTCTGCTGGCCATCGTTCCCGACGAATACCTGCTGCACGCCCACCACTGGCTGATCTTGCACGGCCGCTACATCTGCAAGGCGCGCAAGCCCGCCTGCCCGCTTTGTCTCATTGCCGATCTCTGCCTCTGGCCCGAAAAGACGGGATGTTGACCTTCGCCACTTGGCCCACGCCAATTTCAAGGCGCGATCGCGCGCCGGCCGCGCCTGAGCGCAAAGGCCCGTCAAGGCGCGAAAAAACCGGGCTTGAGAGCCCGGCCTGGGTTCCGCGACGCCTTGACGATTATTCGCCGTCGCTCTTGAGGCTGCCGGGTTGCGGCATGGAGATGATGTTGTAGCCGGCATCGACGTAATGCACTTCGCCGGTCACACCCCCCGAAAGGTCGGACAGCAGATAGAGCGCGGAGCCGCCCACATCCTCGATGGTGACGGTGCGGCGCAGCGGCGCGTGCGTCTTCTGGAAGTTGAACATGAAACGCGCGTCGGAAATGCCGGCGCCCGCCAGGGTGCGAATCGGCCCGGCGGAAATGGCGTTGACGCGCACGCCCTGCTCGCCGAGATCGGCGGCGAGATAGCGCACGCTGGATTCCAGCGCCGCCTTGGCCACGCCCATCACATTGTAATTGGGCATGACCCGGGTGGAGCCGCCATAGGTGAGGGTCAGCAGCGAGCCGCCAAGCGACATGAGTTTTTGGGCGCGCTGGGCCACTTCCGTGAAGGAGAAAGCCGAGATCACCATGGTGCGGGAGAAGTTCTCACGCGTGGTGGCGTCGATATAGCGGCCCTTCAACTCGTTCTTGTCGGAGAAGCCGATGGCGTGGACGACGAAATCCAGCGTCCCCCATTCCTTTTCCAGCGTGGCGAACAGGGCGTCCACGCTGGCGAGATCCTCGACATCGCAGGGCAGGATCAGTTTCGATCCGACGCTCTCGGCCAGCGGCGCGACGCGTTTTCCCAGCGCCTCGCCCTGGTAGGTGAAGGCGAGGTGCGCGCCCTCGGCCGCGAGCGCCTGGGCGATGCCCCAGGCGATGGAATGAGAGTTGGCGACGCCCATGATCAGGCCGCGCTTGCCCGTCATCAGACCCTTGGCGGAAACGTTCATCTGACCTCTGCTTTAAGCGTCCGGTTGCTCACGCATCAACGTGCTTGAAGATCAGGGTGGCGTTAGTGCCCCCGAATCCGAAGGAGTTGGAAAGCACCGCGCCGAGTTGCCTGTTGTCCTGCCGCGCGCGAACAATGTTCATGTCGGCGAAGGCGGGATCGAGATTATAGATGTTCGCGCTCTCGCAGATGAAACTATTCTGCTGCATCAACAGCGAATAAATCGCCTCCTGCACGCCGGCGGCGCCGAGCGAATGGCCGGTGAGGGACTTGGTCGCGGCGATCGGCGGGCATTTGTCGGCGCCGAACACGCGGCGCATCGCCTCGATCTCCTTGGCGTCGCCGACCGGCGTCGCGGTGGCGTGGGGGTTGATGTAGTCGATCGGAATCTTGCAGGTTTCGAGCGCCATGCGCATGCAGCGCTCGGCGCCTTCGCCCGAGGGCGCCACCATGTCGTGACCGTCCGAGGTCAGGCCGTAGCCGGCGAGTTCGGCGTAGATCTTCGCGCCGCGCGCCTTGGCGTGTTCATATTCCTCCAGCACCAGCACGCCGGCGCCGCCGGCGATGACGAAGCCGTCGCGGTCGGCGTCATAGGCGCGGGAAGCCTTTTCCGGCGTGTCGTTATAGGCCGAGGACATGGCGCCCATGGCGTCGAACAGGACGGACAGGGTCCAGTCCAGTTCCTCGCAGCCGCCGGCGAACATGACGTCCTGCTTGCCGTACTGGATCATTTCCGCCGCATTGCCGATGCAATGCGAGGAGGTGGCGCAGGCCGAGGCGATCGAATAATTCGCGCCCTTGATCTTGAACCAGGTGGCGAGCGTCGCCGAAGCCGTCGAGGACATGGCCTTGGGCACGGCGAACGGCCCGACGCGCTTCGGCCCCTTGGTGCGGGTCAGGTCCGCCGATTCGACCACGGTGCGGGTCGAAGGACCGCCCGAACCCATGATGATGCCGGTGCGCGGGTTGGAAATGTCGCCTTGCTCCAGCCCGGAATCGGCGATGGCCTGATCCATGGCGACATGGTTCCAGCCCGTGCCCTCGGCGTGGAAGCGCATGGCGCGGCGATCCACCACATCGGCCGGGTTCAGCTTGGGACGTCCGTGAACCTGGCAGCGAAAGCCAAGCTCGGCATATTTTTCCGCCCGCACGATGCCCGAGCGGGCCTCGCGCAGCGAGGTGAGAACTTCCCCGGCATTGTCGCCAATAGAGGAGACAATACCCAGACCGGTGACGACGACGCGCCTCATGCTTGCAACTCCCGCGCCTTCAAGGCGCTGATCCCTCGAAAATCAGATGGCCGGTTGAAACAGGCCGACCCGCATGTCCTTGACCTCGTAGATACGTTTGCCGTCGGCTTCGAGCCAGCCGTCGGCGATGCCCAGCTTGAGCTTGCCCTTCATGACGCGCTTGAAGTCGACGCCATAGACCACCTTTTTGACGGTCGGCAGCACCTGGTCGGAAAATTTCACCTCGCCGACGCCGAGCGCGCGGCCCCTGCCGGGCAGGTCAAGCCAGCCGAGAAAGAAGCCGGTCAATTGCCAGAGCGCGTCAAGGCCGAGGCAACCGGGCATGACCGGGTCGCCCTGGAAATGGCAGCCGAAGAACCAGAGATCTGGCTTGACGTCGAACTCGGCGCGGATGTGGCCCTTGCCATTGGCGCCGCCCTCCTCGCTGATTTCGACGATGCGGTCAAACATCAGCATGGGCGGCAGCGGCAATTGCGCATTGCCCTGGCCGAACAATTCGCCGCGCCCGCAGGCAAGCAGATCCTGATAGTCGAAGCTGAAGCGCCTTTCGCCCATTTTAGGCCGATCCCCCGATGGCTTGCGGCCCGCGCCGCGAATTGAAAACCGCGCCTTCTAACATAGCGCAATCCGCGCCGAAAGGCCGTGCGTCAGGTCAAGCTGACGCAGATACGTTGGCGGATAGGTTCGGTTGTCCCCTCGTCGGCAAAATCCTATAGTCTCGATCGACCGCGAACGGCGGGAAGATCGGGAAACATGGCATGGAAAAACCACCGGCGTCCGCGCCAGTTGCGAAAAGAGCGCGCGCCGCCCGCAAGCCGGCGAAGGGCGATCTGGACGGATGCCCGCTGCACGACCTGCGCGGCAAGCTCGACGCCGTGGGCCTGAGGCCGACGAAACAGCGCATTCGTCTGGGCTGGCTGCTGTTCGGGCGCGGCGACCGGCATATCACCGCCGAAAAACTGTTTGAGGAGGCGCAGGCCTCCGGCGCGCAGATCTCGCTCGCGACCGTCTATAACACACTGAATCAATTCAAGTCCGCGGGCTTGCTGCGCGAAGTGACGATTGACGGCGCGCGCACCTATTTCGACACCAATATCGACGACCACCAGCATTTCCTCACCGAGGAGGCGCATCTTCTGGTCGATGTGCCCAAGGAACTGATCGACTTCCGCCACCTGCCGGACCCGCCCGAGGGCATGGAGATCGCCCGCATCGACGTGGTGGTGCGTCTGCGTCGAAAGGACGCGGCCCCATCGAACTGAGATAAGGCGTCCGAAAGCTGAAAAGCCGCCCCGTTGGGAGACGGGGCGGCTTCAGTTTGATGACAAACTCGCGTTTCGAGGCCATGGTTCGAAACGGACCTCCTCACCATGAAAAAATTATTCTGTCTGGAAACCTGCTCTCGCCCCGCCGGAGCGGGGCGATCTGGATGTCGGATCCGGAGGTCAGACGTCGTCCCCGCCGCCGTAGCTGTCGTCGCCGGAATAGCCGCCGTCGTCCTGATAGCCGGCGTCCTGGTAGTCCTGTCCGCCGCCGCGCGGCTCTTCATAGTAATTGTTGACGATGGTCTCGCCGCCGCCGACTCCGCCGCCGCCCATGAAGCCGCCGCCCGAATGGCCGCCGAACACGCCCTTCAGCGTATCGGCGAGCAGCACGCCGCCCGCGACGCCGGCCGCGGCGCCCAAAGCGCCCTTGAGGAAGCTGCTTCCGCCGCCCCCAGCGGCCTGCGGCGCGCCCCAAGGGCCGGGTTGGGCGGCCTGCGGGCCGGGCTGCGGCTGCGCGGGCTGGCCCCACGGCGAGGGCTGCGGCGCGGCCGGACGCGCGGCGCCGCCGCCGAAAAGACCGCTCAGGAAGCCGCCGCTCTGCGGGGGCTCCTGCTGCGCGGGCTGCTGCGCCTGGGCGAGGCGCGTTTCGAGATCGCGAATCTTCTGGTCGGCGCCTTTCAGCGCCTGTTCCTGGACGAGGACCGCCTGGGCGAGCAGATAGGGCGCGTAGGGTTGGGCGCGCACAGCATCCGCGATGAAAGTCTCAGCCTCCTTGTCGCGCTGCGCGCCAGCCTGGCCGCGCACGCGTTCGAACAATTCGGTCAGCATCTGGCGTTCTTCGGGCGACATTGACATGACGCATTTTCCTGTTCTTCGTCGGCGCAGGGCCTGACACCCGGGAATATGGGCCTGACCCGCGCCAAAGCAAAGACGGCGCGCGGATGAAATTTCCGTCATCTTTCAGCAAGACGTCGGCAAGGCGCCGCCGCAAAAAGGTCACAGCCGCCTGGGAATGGGACGCGAACGCAACAAACATCTGGCCTTGGGCGTCGCGACGGATTTATAGCTGGCGTGAAGCTTCAAAATTGGGATTGGCGATCATGGCGCGCGCGAACCACTGGATCGGAATCGTGACCGCCGCAGCGGTCGGCGCGAGCGCGGGCGGCGTTGCGGCGCAGGTCGCCGAGCCAAGCCCCCTGTCGCCAAACCCGTCGGTCCAGAC
>NZ_NHSJ01000060.1:0-45000 GCF_002937075.1 Rhodoblastus sphagnicola | reverse complement strand
AAAGGTTCATCTGAAGACGCGTCAGCGCCCGCCGCAAGTCCGCGGCGACGCCGTCGATGGCCGCTGTATAGGACCTCCAAACCGGAACCGTCAAGCGCTCCAAACATAAAAAATAAGAAAATTTGAAAAAACACACCACTTCAAGCCCTTGGACTACCAAACCCTCCAGCCGCCCCAACGCCGCATTTGAGCCACCTTCGCCGATGTATAAGGCAGCGCCTCCGCATAGGGGCGATAGGAGACAGAGCCGCATTTTGAGGCTATCTCTTGTGCTCATGTTCTTGGAGGCCGTTTCTTGGCGACTTCGGTCAATTTCGTCGCATTCCGCTCGGCCATCGCCCGGCGCACGATGTTCCCGTCGCCGGCCGGCGCAGAACCGCCACTCGACGCTCGTGGCGAACGGCAAATGAGAGGATCTGCGCGACGCGTTTCGTTGCGTTGGCTGGCTGGGTCGGGATTGACCGGTCTCATCGGCGCGGGCTTGCTCGGCGGCGCCATCTATGCAGCCTTCGATCGAGAGGCGAATTTCGCGGAAGCGCCCACGCGCGCCTTGTTGAACAGGAAAGACCAGGGTGAAAGCGTAAAGGTCAATCCCGCGAAGGGCGACCGCCTTATAAAATCGATCGACATCGTCGCCGCGAAACAGACGTACAAGACCCCGACCGCGACCAAGGTCGGCGACCGTGAGGTCATCAAAAACAGGTCCTTCACGCGTGTTTCTACGACGCTGGCGCTCTCGGACACCGGACTGGGCGCCGACGTGCCCGAATTCAATCCGCTCAAGCTGCTTTCCGACTCGAGCAATCCCTCGCCCGAGGCGCCCGAAGCCGCGCCTGCTCCTGACGTCGCTGAAGTCAGTTTCACCGCCACCGATCTGTCCGCCAGCCAATTCAGCGCGCCAAATGGAGCGTTGTCGCTGGACGAAGTGCGCGCGCAGATCACCGAAACCCTCAAGCACGCACAAACGGGGGGGTCGAAGGCGTCACCGACGCTTCCTCCGCAATTGCTGCTGATGAAGACTAGCCGCGCGTCGTTTGACGCCAATGGCGCTGGCCTCGCCTACGCGACGCCTGGCAATGTCAACGTCAGTTCGCCGTTCTCATCGATCGAGGTGCGAATGGTTCCGGAGAATGTGACGCTGGCGCCGCGCACCACCAATCCTGTCAGTGATTCCGAGGCGCGAGCCGCCAAGGACAAACTTGTGGTCATCCGCCGGAGTGAGGGGCTCGACGATGTCTTGGCTGCGGCCGGCGTGCCGAAGCCCACCATAGCGGCGGTGAAGCAAGCGTTCAGTTCGCGCCGCGCCAATGATGCGGTGTCGGAAGGGCGTCGGATCAAGCTGTCATTCGCGGAATCCGATAATTCCGTCGCCCTTCAACTCGCGCGTCTGACGGTTTATGATGACGAACGCATTCTGGCGTCAGTCGCCTTGGCCGACAGCGGTCGGTATCTCTTGCTCGAGAATTCCGAACCATCAGACGCCAAGGCCGCCTCGCGCAAGTCGCAGGAGGGTGACTCCGACTCGGAAAACGACCAGGATTCCGATGGCATGCGGCTTTACAACTCGCTTTACGAAACAGCGCTTAAGCAGGATCTTCCGCGTCCGATCATCGATCAGATGGTTCGCACATTCAGCAATGATGTCGACTTTCAACGTCCGGTCGCCGCAGGCGATTCCATCGATGCGTTTTTCGACAATGGCGACGACGGCGAGCACGCCGATCTGCTCTATGCGTCGATCACGGCCCGCGGCGAGACCTACAAATATTATCGTTTTCAATCGCCTGACGATCAGAGCGTCGACTATTTCGATCCGGCGGGCAAATCGACCCGAAAATTCCTGGTGCGGAAGCCCATTGCTTCAGGCGAATTGCGCTCCGGCTTTGGCATGCGCTTTCACCCCATCCTGCACTACTCACGCCCGCATAACGGGGTGGACTGGGCGGCGCCGATCGGCACGCCGATCTTTGCCGCCGGCAACGGAACGATCATCAAGGCGGGTTGGGATTCGGGCTATGGCCGTCGCGTGGAGATCGAGCACAATAACGGATACGTGACGACCTACAACCACATGTCCGCGTTCGCGCGCGGCTTGCGTGAGGGAGACCGGGTCAAACAGGGCCAGATCGTCGGCTATCTCGGCGCGTCTGGACTCGCGACGGGGCCTCATCTTCATTATGAGGTCATCGTCAACGGGCATTTCGTCGATCCGTTGCGCGTAAGACTGGCGAAAACGCGCCAGTTTGAAGGCAAACTGCTCGTCGACTTCAGGAAGGAGCGCGATCGGATCGACGGCTTGATGGCGAAAGCGCCGAACAGTTCGCAAGTCGCGGGCAAATAGCTCAGCGCAAGTCCCGGCCGGATCCGAGGGGACGCGGCGACAGCGACGGCGTCAGAGCCGGGGCCAGTTCGGGAAAACTCCGGCGTGCGCGACGGGCGCCAACCAGTCGATACAATTGCTTGGTGGCTTCAACGACAATCACGCCCGCGCCGGGAAGCGACAGTTTCGCCGAAACGCCCTCGATGGCTGGAGCCAGACGCAACACCATCGCCCGATTGAGCGGCGGCGTGTAGAGCGCTTCGCTCCAATAAATCGGCGAGAACAGCGTTTCGCGCATAAGGTCGTGCAGCTGGCCGCGTGAAAAAGGTCGTCCGTGCCCGAACGGCGTCGAATCGAGGCGCGCCCAGAGTCCGGAACGATTTGGCGCGACGACGATCAACCGTCCGCCGGGCGTGAGAACCCGCCAGACCTCCTCCAGCAGTTCCCTCGGATGCTCAGCCGTTTCAAGAGCGTGGGCGAGCAGAACCCTGTCGATGCAGGAATCGGGCAGCGGCAGCATGGTGTCGTCGATCAAGGCCGAGGCCGAGGCGCCCTCGGAGGGCCAGTTCACGACGCCCTGCTCGGCAGGCATCATGGCGAGCAAACGCAGAGCCTGGCCACGAAAACGGTCCAGATAGGGCGTCGCATAGCCGAGCCCCAGAACAGAAAGTCCGGCGAGATTGTCCCAGCGACGCGCGAGATGCGCGCAGACCAAGTGGTTTGCGGTCTTCCCGAGCGAGGAGGCGTAAAAACCGCGGAGATCAGTGACATCGAGCGCCATGCGGGTAGGATCGACACAAAATCCTTGTGGACGCAAGGCCTATTGCGGCGGCGGAAAAAACAGCGCGAGGTCATTCCCTTTGCGTCTGGCGTTGGTAATCTGCCGACGTCACCCCTTCGGAGCGCTGTCCATGGCGGCCCAGTTTCATCTGTTTCAATGTTTGAGCGACAATTTCGGCCTGCTGGCGCATGATCCGGAAACAGGATCAACGGTCTGTTTCGACGCGCCGGACGCGAACCAGATCGCCGCCGCCCTGGAGGCCAAGGATTGGCGGCTGACCGACATCGCGATCACGCACCATCATCACGATCATATTGGCGGCGTGGACGCGCTCAGGGCGCGCTTCCCGGATGTGCGCGTCATCGGGGCGCGCAAAGACGCGCAAAGATTGCCGCGCCTCGACCTTTCGGTCGCCGAAGGCGACGTGATCTCTTTTGGGCGTTGCGCCGCGCGCGTGCTTGAAACGCCGGGCCACACGCTCGGCCATGTCGTCTATCACCTCCCGGACGAGGCCGTGGTCGTCACCGGCGATACGCTGTTTTCGCTCGGCTGCGGTCGGGTCATGGAAGGGACCATGCTCCAGATGTATACAAGCCTCGCGCGACTCGCCGCCCTCCCTTCGGAGACCCTGGCGTACTGCGGTCACGAATATACCCTGGCCAACGCGCGCTTCGCGATGACGGTCGATCCCGACAATCCCGCGTTGCAGGCGCGCGCGGCGGAGGCGGAGCGCTTGCGGGCTGCGAACGCCTTCACGCTCCCCACGACCCTCGGCCGCGAACGCGCGACCAATCCCTTCCTGCGGGCTGACGATTCGGATCTGCGAAAAAGCCTGGGCATGGAGAAAGCGGACAGCGTCGACGTTTTTGCGGAACTGCGTGAGAGGAAAAAC
Source organism: Rhodoblastus sphagnicola (assembly GCF_002937075.1). Classification (GTDB taxonomy): domain Bacteria; phylum Pseudomonadota; class Alphaproteobacteria; order Rhizobiales; family Beijerinckiaceae; genus Rhodoblastus; species Rhodoblastus sphagnicola. The sequence continues at coordinate 41,007 of NZ_NHSJ01000060.1, read as the reverse complement.
CGTTTTTGACGGTTCTCGACCTCTCTCGCGCGCCTGACGCGCAATCGTTGGGGTCTTGGCGTGACCTAAGGCAAGAATGCGCCCTGACCTTCGCGCCAAACGCTCAAACCGCCGCAATTTCTTATACGCGCCGTTAACTGAACCACGGCAAGTCTAAAGCGCATCTGAACTTTCGGAACCATGCCCGTGCAACTTCGCTATCTGGCCGCTCGCGCGCCAAAAAAAATCGCGGCCGAAACTGACGCCGACATCCTCCGCGAGAACGTGTCGAAGGCCGAGCGGCGTCTGGAGCCTGAAAGCTCTCTGGCCAGCCAGCCTCCATTGGCGCCCCCTCCCCGACCGATCCTCGCGCCAGCGCCTCCGACCGAGGCGGCGCCCGCGCTCTCCTCGCGTCCGACGGTTGCGCCCGATCCCCGGCGCATCCTCGATTCCATCGGCGAAGTCGTTTACGATTGGGATCTGCGCAGCGACGCCATCAATTGGGGACCGAATGCCGCATCGGTTTTTGGCATTTCCAACGTGGCGCCGATCGCGACGGGCCGCGCCTTCGCCGAATGCCTGTCTCACGACAGCGAAAGTTCGCGCTACGAAGCCATAGCGCGATCAACCGCGACGGATAGCGGAAAAGGCGTGCCGTTCCAGATTTGCTACGGTCTGATTCCTCCCGACAGTCCGCGCGAGGCGACCGTCTGGATCGAGGATACGGGCCGCTGGTTCGCGGGCTCCGACGGTCGGCCCACGCGCGCGCACGGCCTGGTGCGCGTGATCACCGAACGCTACAAGCAGGAGCGCCGGCTTGCGTTCAAGTCGCGCTTCGACACGCTGACCGGCGTGCTCAACCGCGCCAGCCTGCTTGAACAGATCGTCCAATTCTACGCCCAGGCGGCCAAGAAAAAGCAAAGTTTCGCCGCCCTTCTGGTGGCGATCGACAATGTCTTCCTGCTCAATCGCACCTATGGCTATGACATCGCCGATCAGGTGATCGCCGGAATCGCCCAGCGGCTGCGGACCAATTGCCGTGAGCGCGATCTTGTCGCGCGCTACGCCGGCAACAAGTTCGCGATGGTGCTCGAAAACTGCGACACGGCCGAAATGACCGCCGCCGCCGAACGATTGATCGAAGTGGTTGGAGGCTCGCCATTCGAGACGACAGCCGGCCCCGTACCTGCGGGCTTGCGCATCGGCGGCGCCGTCGCGCCGCGCAACGGCCGCGCTGTTCATTTGCTGTTTCAGCACGCCGAGGAGGCGCTCGATCTCGCGCGCCAACCGGGAGCGGCGCGTCTGGTCGCCTACGAACCGTCGTTGGCGCGGGAAGACTCGCGCATGAAGGCGCTCAAGGTTTCCGACGAGATCGTTTCGGCCTTGACCGACGGACGCATCGTTTTGGCCATGCAACCCCTGATCGACACGCGCACAGGCGCGCCGGCGCTTTACGAAGGACTCATGCGCTTGCGCCGAAAGGACGGCGCGCTGGTGTCCCCGTCCTCGATCTTGCCGACAGCGGAAAAATCCGGACTGATCCAGATGGTCGACCATAGGATCCTCGAACTGGGCTTGAAAAAACTCATCGAAGATCCCAGCCTGCGCTTGTCGGTCAACGTGTCTGGCCTGACCGTGCGCGACCCGGACTTCATTTCCCGCCTGCGCGCGCATCTCGGGCCCTTCCCGGAACTGGCGCGACGCCTGATGATCGAATTCACGGAAACTTGCGCCATCGAGGACATTGAGGCGACCGTGCGCGCCATCGCCGAGATCAAGAAATGCGGCGCGAAGGTCGCGATGGATGACTTCGGCGCCGGCCACACGTCGTTCAAGAACCTGCGCCGCTTCGCTTTCGACCTGGTCAAGATCGACGGCGCGTTCGTTCAGAATCTCTCCCGATCCGCCGACGATCGGTTCTTCGTGAAGACACTGGTGGACCTCGCCCGTCATGTCGGCCTGCCCGTCGTCGCGGAATGGGTCGAAGACGCGGAAACGGCGAAAATCCTCAGCGATTGGGGCGTGGATTACTTGCAGGGCGACTATTTCGCCGCCGCGACGGTGCCCGAATTGGATCGGCGACCCGCCGCCCGGAACTGACCTTGTTCGGCCCGTCGAGTCCTCATTCCTTCTGGGTCAAGTTGTCGATGCGCTTCTTCATGTCCGCCAGTTGGGCGCGCATCTCATTCAATTCCTGCGACGCGGCGGTCTTGGCTGGATCGGCGGCGTTCGCGCCGAAGGGGGAAAACATGTCGAGGGCTTCGCGGAACATCGCCATGTTCTTGCGCGCCTGCTCTTCCATGGTCTGGAACATCTGTCGCGTCGGATTGGCCAATGGGTTGGCCAATGGGTTGGCGGTAAAGGCCGCATCGAACTGATCGCGGAACTTCTGGCTGTCGGACGCCAGTCGATCGATCGAAAACTCCAGATAGCTGGGAACGAGCATCTGCATGGAATCGCCATAGTAGCGAATCAATTGGCGAAGGAAGCGGATCGGCAGGAGATTCTGGCCCGCCTTGCCTTCCTGCTCGAAAATGATCTGGGCGAGAACCGAGCGCGTGATGTCTTCGCCGCTCTTGGCGTCGTAAACGACGAAATCATTGCCCGCCTTCACCATTTCCGCGAGATCGTCCAAAGTCACATAAGCGCTCGCGCCGGTGTTGTAGAGGCGACGGTTCGCATATTTCTTTATTGTGACAGGTTGCTTTTCGTTGGTCATTTCCCGGTCCCGTTCGGCCAATGGCCGGATGATCATTGCGTTGTCGCAAGCAAAGCCCTCTTCCGCGAAATTAGCAAGCCGAGTTCTGGCGGAGACCCCAATGGATTTCCTTGTTCGCTCGACAAGTTCTCGCGCGGACTGCATCGCCGTCGGTTATAATTTCGGGTCTGGCGCGGATTTGTGAAGTCCTCCGGCTCTACAACCAAAAGACCATGGGTCGATACGCCATGCGCCTTGACCTTGCGGTGGGCGAAATGATCAAACTAGCCTCAAGTCGCCGATAAATGCGCGTCCAACAGGACCCCGGCGACTTTCCGGAGGATTCTGCATGTCGACTGATGTCGTGATCGTTTCTGCCGTACGCACGGCGGTGGGCTCTTTCAGCGGAGCTTTCGCCACCGTCCCGGCCCATGAACTGGGCGCGGCCGCCATCAAGGGCGCGCTCACGCGCGCCAAGGTCGAGGCCGCGGACGTCGACGAAGTCATTCTCGGCCAGATTTTGTCTGCGGGCGAGGGCCAGAACCCGGCGCGCCAGGCCGCGCGCAAGGCGGGTCTTCCCGACGAGAAGACCGCTTTCGGCATCAACCAGCTGTGCGGCTCCGGCTTGCGCACCGTGGCGCTCGGGCTGCAGCAGATCGCCAGTGGCGACGCCAGCATCATCGTCGCCGGCGGCATGGAGAGCATGTCGCAGTCGCAGCACGCCGCCTACATGCGCTCGGGCGTCAAGATGGGCGAGCTCAAGTTTCTGGACACCTTGCTGCGCGACGGCCTGACCGACGCCTTCCATGGCTACCACATGGGCGTGACAGCGGAAAACATCGCCACCAAATTCCAGATCACCCGCGAGGAACAGGACCAGTTCGCCACCGCGTCCCAGAACAAGGCGGAAGCCGCCAAAAAGGCCGGCAGGTTCAAGGACGAGATCATTCCGTACACGATCTCGACCAAAAAGGGCGATATCGTCGTGGACACCGACGAATTCATCCGCGACGGCGTGACCTATGACGCCCTCGCCAAGCTTCGTCCGGCCTTCAACAAGGAAGGCACGGTGACCGCCGGCAACGCCTCGGGCATCAATGACGGCGCCGCCGCCATCGTCCTGATGACCGCGGCCGAAGCCGCCAAACGCGGCCTCACCCCGCTCGCGCGCATCGCCTCATGGGCGACGGCCGGCGTCGATCCCGCCATCATGGGCACCGGCCCCATCCCTGCCTCGCGCAAGGCGCTGGCCAAGGCCGGCTGGAATATCCAGGACCTCGACCTGATCGAGGCCAACGAGGCCTTCGCCGCCCAGGCGATTTCGGTCAACAAGGATCTCGGCTGGGATACGTCCAAGGTCAACGTCAACGGCGGCGCCATCGCCATTGGCCATCCGATCGGCGCGTCCGGAGGACGCATTCTCGTCACCCTGCTGCATGAAATGCTCAAGCGCGACGCCAAGAAGGGCCTGGCGACGCTGTGCATCGGCGGCGGCATGGGCATCGCGCTGACCGTCGAGCGCTGACAGCTGCATTCTTGACGCGCCGGAGCGTCCACACCGGCGCGTTTCTACAAAAGACTTTTTTTAAAAAGTGGGGGGAGAAAAGAAATGTCTCGAGTTGCAATCGTCACCGGCGGCACGCGCGGGATCGGCGCCGCCATTTCCAAGGCGCTGAAGGCGGCTGGCTACAAGGTCGCGGCGTCCTATGCGGGCAATGATGAAGCCGCGGAGAAATTCAAGACCGAAACCGGCATCAACGTCTACAAGTGGGACGTCTCCGATTACGACGCCTGCGTCGCCGGCATCGCCAAGGTCGAAGCGGATCTCGGCCCGGTGGACGTGCTGGTGAACAATGCCGGCATCACCAAGGACGGCATGTTCCACAAGATGACCAAGGACCAGTGGTACGGGGTCATCAACACCAATCTGAACTCGCTGTTCAACATGACCCGCCCGGTCTGGGAAGGCATGCGCGCGCGAAAATTCGGCCGCGTCGTCTGCATTTCCTCGGTCAACGGCCAGAAGGGCCAGATGGGCCAGGTGAACTATTCGGCGGCCAAGGCCGGCGATATCGGTTTCGTCAAGGCGCTGGCGCAGGAAGGCGCCCGCGCGGGCATTACCGTGAACGCGGTCTGCCCCGGCTATATCGGCACCGAAATGGTTCGCGCCATCGATCCGGCGGTGTTGGAAAAGGCGATCCTTCCTCTTATTCCGATCGGCCGTCTTGGCGAGCCGGAGGAAATCGCCCGCGCGGTTGTCTTCCTCGTCGCTGATGACGCCGGGTTCATGACCGGATCGACCATTTCCGCGAATGGCGGTCAGCTGATGTCTTGACCGCACGGTCGCGCCTCAACAGTTCGCCGGTCTCTTGCAGGAAAGCGCGGGATCGGCGATATCATCTTGCATCGAAGCCCGCTGGCGTCCCTTGCCGTCGGCGCGTAAGCTTCGCCAATCGAGCGCCCAAACAGCACGTTGGACGCGCTCAGGGCTGACGGCCTGCCCCCTGGCCGTCTTTTCCATGGACGGATGATGAGCTACCGGGTCTGGGCCATTCGCGCCGGCGGCGAGAGCGAAGCCGACCCGCTCTTCATCGAAGGCGGCCTTCTGGCCGTCAGCTTCCTAAGCGTCAATCGCGATGTCAGCGCTCTGCCGGCCCAACGCGCCGCATTCAAGGATGCGTTCGCCGAAGGCGTTGGCGACCGGAAGCCGGGCGCAATTCCAATTCAAGCGGGGCAATTGTTTCGCTTCGTTCACGAAATGAAAATCGGCGACCGTGTGATCTATCCGCGCAAGATCGATCGCACCTTGTTATGGGGCGAAATTTCCACGCCTTATCTCTATGATCCCTCAACCAATCCTGACTTCCCCCATCGCCGCGGCGTGCGCTGGCTGAAGTCGCTCGGCCGCGACGAATTTTCCCAGGGGGCTCTTTACGAACTGGGCGCCACGCTGACGATTTTCGAAATTCGCAATTTCATCGGAGAATTTGTGCGCCGCTTTGAACCGCCAGCCGGAGCGGGCGAATTCGCGAGCGTGCTCGCCGAGGACGACACGCAGGCGGTGGTCGCGCGCGACATTGTCGAGACGACGAAGGACTTCATTTCGAAAAAACTCAAGAGCGAGTTGAAGGGCGCCCCGATGGAGCCCTTTGTCGCCGACCTGTTTCGCGCCATGGGCTATAACGCCCATGCGACGCGCGCCTCGCGCGACGACGGCATCGATGTCATCGCGCATCGCGACGAATTGGGCATCGAGCCGCCAATCCTGAAGATTCAGGTCAAGGCGCACGAGGCGAACATCGGCGCGGATCTGGTCAAGTCGTTCTACGCCATGATCCACGAGCGCAATGTCGGCATTTTCATCACGACAGGCGGCTATACGGCGGCGGCGCGTGACTTCGCTCGAAGCAAAGCAAATTTCAGGCTCATCGACGGCGCCGAATTCGTGAGCCTGATCGAAAAATATTATGACGGACTCGATCCAAAATTCCGAAAGATCATTCCGTTGAGACGCCTTCTCGTGCCGGACGTCGACCCCGAGGATTGACCCGACGCGAAAATGGCCGCGATCCCTGCGGACTCTCGTTCACGCAGCCTTGACGATCGCAGCCGCATCTTCGTCGAAATATTCGATGTAACGCGTTTCTATCTCGCTGATCGGCATGACGACAAAGACATCGGTGACGCCAAATTGCCGATCGACGACAGCGCCATTGCCGAATTTCGCTCCAACCCGCATGTAGCCTTTGATGAGCGGCGGAAGGGACGCCAGCGCTTTCTTCACATCGACGTCGCCCTTGGAGACACGATTCATCTCGGTATGACGGCGCGCCAAGGGCGAAGTCTGCCACTCTGGCGCCGCCTGCGAAAAATGATACAGAAAACTCAGTTGGTTCGCGATCAACGATACGTCTGTTCCCTCAATGCTTGCGCATCCAATCATCGCGTCGATGCGATGGTGTTTCACGTAAGCCCATATGCCGCGCCACAGCATTTCGATCGTTTTCTTGCCGCGATATTCGGCGAGCACGCATGACCGACCCAATTCAAGAAATCGAGATTGCGGATGCCGCGCCAGCAACGGTCCGATATCGAATTCCTGCGCGCTGTAAAAACCGAAATGCGCCTGCGCGACTTCCTGCCGAAGCAGGCGATATGCGCCGACAACGCGCGGCTTGTTCTGGCCGAAGCGGTTGCGCGCCATGTGATCGATGACGATAAGATGATCGCAAATCTTGTCGAAGCGACAAATGTCCCGTCGCGTAAGGGCGGCCTTGGGATCTGGCGTCGCGCCGCCTTCCTCGAAGAAAATCTTGTATCGAAGTTTTTGCGCCTTGCGGATTTCGGACTTCTTCACGGCAATCCGCAACTCAAGCGCGCCCGACCATCCCACGGACGGTCCGAGACCGGCGTCTGACATCGTCCTGAAGCGCTTGATTCCGCGCGGCGGCCAGTGAAGTTTGGTGGAGATACCAGCAAATGTGGGCAAGCGGCGCATCCGGCTATCCGATATCGCGGTCCGGCTTTAATTCAGGCAGAGGTCTATATCGTCACCGCCCGACGGACGTTTGACAGATAAGACTCTCACAAAAAAGATTTATGACACCCTCGCGCGTCCAAGCGCGCAATGTCCAGGTCGCCCTGTTGTGTTCCGCTGTTGCGAACACGCGCGGGGCAACCCATGGCCCTATCGAACGACGGGGCGTCGATCTCCTGAAGGTCTTGATGAGGCGCGTCAAACCCGATCAGCTCGACCTGTTACGCAGCCCTGGATCAGGATTTCGCCTGATGATTGTCGATGTCGAAGGCGGCGGCGAACAGATCCTGCGTATATTTTTCGCGCGGGTTGGCGAATATATCCGCCGCCGCGCCCTGCTCGATCGCTTTGCCGTCGCGCAGCACGACGATCTCGGACGCGAGCGCCTTCACCACCTTGAGATCGTGGCTGATGAACAGGTAGGACAGGCCGCGCCTGTCCTGAATCGCGCGCAAAAGCTCCACGATCTGGGCTTGGACCGAACGGTCGAGCGCCGAGGTGGGTTCGTCCAGTACGATGACCTGCGGATCGAGCGCCAGGGCGCGGGCGATGGCGATGCGCTGCCGCTGGCCGCCGGAAAATTCATGGGGATAGCGATCCATTGTCTTCGGATCGAGCCCGGTGTCGGCCAGCGCGCGGGCGACGAGCTTGCGCCGTTCGTCGGCTGACAGACCTCTGTCTTGAACAATCAGCCCTTCTTCGACGATCTCGGCCACGGAAAGACGCGGCGACAGCGAGCCGTAAGGATCCTGGAACACGACCTGCAACTTTTTCCGCAACGGTCGCATCTTCCTCGCGCTGAACGAGTCAATGTTCTGGCCGAGGAAGACGATCGGCCCCTCGGAACGGATCAATCGCAGCAGAGCCAGCCCCAGTGTGGTCTTGCCCGAGCCGGATTCGCCGACCACGGCGAGAGTCTGTCCCTTGCGCAGTCGGACGGACACGCCATCCACGGCCTTCACATAGGAGGTGACGCGGCGCAACAGGCCGGTCTTGACCGGAAACCAGACGCGCAGATTTTCCGCGCAAAGCACGTCAGGCGCGGAAAGGTCGGCGGGCGGCGGATCGCCCTGGGGTTCGGCGGCCAGCAGCATTTTGGTATATTGGTGCCGCGGCGCGGCGAAAATTTCGGCCGTGGCGCCGGATTCAACCACACGCCCCCCATTCATCACCACGACCTCGTCGGCCATCTTCTTCACCAATCCCAAATCATGGGTGATGAACAGAATGGCCATGCCGTGGCGGGCCTGCAGGTCGCGCAGCAGGTCGAGGATCTGCGCCTGCACCGTCACGTCCAGCGCCGTTGTCGGTTCGTCGGCGATCAGCAGGTCGGGGTTGTTGGCGAGCGCCATGGCGATCATCACGCGCTGGCGCTGCCCGCCCGACAATTCATGAGGATAGGCGCCCATGCGCGCCTCGGCGTTTTGCAGACCGACTTCCTTCAGCAGTTCGAGCACGCGGGCGCGGCGGCGCTCCCGCGAGGCCATGCCATGCACCTCAAGGGCTTCGCCGATCTGCTTTTCGATCACATGCAGCGGATTGAGCGAGGTCATCGGCTCCTGAAACACCATGCCGATGCGCACGCCGCGCAAATCGCGCAGCGCGTTTTCCGGCGCCGTGGTCAATTCCTGTCCGTCAAAATCGATCGAACCGCCGACAATCCGCGCGCCGGGCGCCAACAGCCGCACGATCGCCAGAGCCGTGACCGATTTTCCGGAGCCGGATTCGCCGACAATACCGAGCGTCTTGCCGCGCGCCAGCGTGAGCGAGGCCTCCCGCACCGCCGGAACATCGCCGAACGAGACAGAGAGATTTTTTACGCGAAGCAGGGGCGCGTCCATCAAAGCCCTTTTCGTGGATCATAGGCATCGCGCAGCGCCTCGCCGATGAAGACCAGCAGCGACAGGGTCACGGCGATGACGGCGAAGCCGGAAAGGCCAAGCCAGGGCGCTTGCAGGTTGCTTTTCCCCTGGAGCAGCAGTTCGCCCAGCGAAGGCGAACCCGGCGGCAAGCCGAACCCGAGGAAATCCAGCGACGTCAGCGTCGTGATCGAGGCGCTCAGGATGAAAGGCAGGAAGGTGAGCGTCGCGGTCATGGCGTTGGGCAGCACATGCTTGATCATGATCTTGCTGTTGCTCAGCCCCAGCGCCCGCGCCGCCCGCACATAATCGAAATTGCGCGCGCGCAAAAACTCGGCGCGCACGACACTTACGAGATTGACCCAGGAAAAAGCCAGGAGAATGCCGAGCAGCACAAAGAAGCTGGGCGTGACGATGGCCGACAGGATGATCAGCAGATAAAGGCTCGGCAGCGACGACCAGACTTCGATGAACCGCTGCATCAGCAGATCGGTCCAGCCGCCGAAATAGCCCTGCACCGCGCCGGCGGCCACGCCGACAACCGAGGAGATCGAAGCGAGCAGCAGCCCGAACAGCACGGAAATGCGAAAGCCGTAGATCAACCGCGCCACCACATCCCGACCCTGATCGTCGGTGCCGAGCCAGTTCCATTCGATGTCGCGGCAGTTTTGCGCGGGACCGCCGCCAAAAGTCTTGCCGTGGACGCATTGCGCGTCCGTGAGCATCCAGGTCGGGGCGGCGGGCGCCGGCGTCGGCAAGCTGAGATTGTGGGTGTTGTAGGAATAGCGGATCGGCGGCCAGATCATCCAGCCATTGGCCTCGATTTCCTTGGAGATGACGGGGTCGCGATAATCGGTTTCGGCGAGGAAGCCGCCGAATTTCTCCTCCGGATAGTCGCGGACGGCCGGAAACAGCACTTCGCCCTTGTACCAGGCGAGGATCGGACGGTCGTTGGCGATGAATTCCGCGCCGAGCGAGACGATGAAGGCGAGCAGGAACAGCCAGAGCGACCAATAACCGCGACGATTGTGGGCGAAGGCCCGCAGGCGCCGGCGCGTGATCGGCGTGAGCTTGAACATCACGTCTCCCGCGTCTCGAAATCGATGCGCGGATCGATCCAGGCATAGGTGAGGTCGGAGAGCAGATTGATGAACAAGCCGAGCAAGGCGAAAATGTAGAGATTGGCGAAGACGACGGGATAGTCGCGATTGAGCGTCGATTCAAACGACAGCAGGCCGAGGCCGTCGAGGGAAAATATCGTCTCGATCAGCAGCGAACCGGTGAAGAACGCGGAAAGGAATGCGCCGGGAAAGCCGGAGATGACGATCAGCATTGCGTTTCGGAACACATGGCCATAGAGCACGCGGCTTTCCGTCAAACCCTTCATCCGCGCCGTGGTGACATATTGCTTGCGGATTTCCTCAAGGAAGGCGTTTTTGGTGAGAAAGGTGGTCGTCGCGAAACTGCCGAGCGCCAGCGCCGACACCGGCAGGACGATGTGCCAGAGATAATCCTTGATCTTGCCAAACAGCGAAAGCTGGGAGAAATCGTCGGAGGTCAGCCCGCGCAACGGAAAGACTTGCCAGAACGAGCCGCCCGCGAACAGAACGATCAGCAGGATCGCGAACAAAAAACTTGGAATGGCGTAGCCGACGATGATGACGGCAGAGGTCCAGGTGTCCAGGCGCTCGCCTTCGCGCCGCGCCTTGGCGATGCCCAGCGGGATGGAAATGGCGTAGGACAGCAGGGTCATCCACAGACCCAGCGACATCGAGACCGGCAGCTTGTCGCGGATCAATTGCAGCACCGGCGCGTCGCGAAAATAGGACCGCCCGAAATCAAACAACGCGTAATGGCGGATCATCAGCCAGAACCGCTCCAGCGGCGGCTTGTCGAAGCCAAACTGTTTTTCCAGCTCGGCGATGAATTTGGGGTCGAGTCCTTGCGCGCCGCGATATTTTCCGGAGAATTCCGCGCCCGCGCCGGCCCTCGCCCCAGCCAGCGTGGATTGCGCGCCGCCGCCGAACCGCGATGTGGCGCCGGAATCCTGCCCCTGCATCTGCGCGATGACGCGCTCCACCGGTCCGCCGGGCGCGAATTGCACGATGAGAAAAGACAGGGCCAGAATCCCAAACAGCGTCGGGATCATCAGCAGCAGGCGGCGCGCAATATAAGCCGCCATCAGCCCTTGGCCTTGGCCGCGGCGGCTTTTTCCGCGTCCCACCACCACAGCGAGGAATAGGCGAGATCGAGGCGCGGCGTCGTTTCGGGATGGCCAAAACAATCCCAGGCGGCGACGCGGCGCGATAGCGCATGCCAGTGCGGGATCCAGTAGCGGCCGGCGCGCAGCACGCGGTCGAGGGCGCGGCAAGTCACAATCAGCTCGGCGCGCGACTTAGCCTTGAGCGCCTGCTCCACCAGAGCATCCACGGCAGGATCGTCGATGCCCGCTAGATTCATGCCGCCCGGCGACTTGCCGGAGGACGAGCCGAAATAAGCCAAAAGCTCGTCGCCGGGGACGCCGCCGGTCATCTTGCGGTCGGTGATCATGTCAAAATCGTAATTGTCGAGGCGCTGCTTGTATTGCGCCGAATCCACCACGCGCAGGTTCGCCTCTATGCCGAGCAGGCGCATGACCTTGAACATGGGCTGTTCGACCTTGTCGAGCGCGTTGTTGAATTCCAGCACTTCAAAGGCGAACGGCGCGCCATCCGGCAGCAGGAGTTGCGAACCCTTGCGCTGGCACCCGGCCTCCTTCAAAAGCGTGTTGGCGCGCTGTAGCAGCGCCCGGTCCTGCCCCGAACCGTCGGATGTCGGCGGAACGAACGGCGCTCCGAACACTTCCGCCGGAATTTTGCCGCGCAGGGGTTCGAGGATCGCCAATTCTTCCTGCGAGGGCGGCTCGACCGCCTTCATTTCCGTGTTCTCGAAATAGCTCACGGTGCGCGTATAGGCGCCGTAAAACAGATTGCGGTTGGACCATTCGAAATCGAGGCAGAGGCCCAAAGCCTCGCGGATGCGGGCGTCCTTGAACAGCGGGCGGCGCATATTGAAGAAGAATCCTTGAAAACCGGGGCTGCGCCGGTCCGGAAACTCCTGCTTTTTCACCCGTCCGTCGCGCACGGCCGGGAAATCGTAGCCGGTCGCCCATTCCGACGCGGTAAAACTCTCGTGCAGATTGACCGCGCCCGACTTGAAGGCTTCGAAACCGACGGCGCGCTCGCCGAAATAGTCGTAGCGGATCAGGTCGAAATTGCCCTGCCCACGATTGACGGCCAAGTCCCTGGCCCAATAGTCCTTGACCCGCTCATAGGAAATGTAGCGGCCCTGTTCGAAAGCTCCGATCTTGTAAGCGCTGGAGCCCAGCGGAGGCTCCAGCCCGGCGCGGCCGAAATCGCGCTTTGCGTAATAGGCGGCGGAAAAGATCGGCTGACCCACGATATTGAGGATGGAGTCGCGGCCAAACCCCTCTTTTAGAACCACCAGAACGCGGTCGGCGGCCTCGGCTTCGACGCGATCGAGATCGCGCAGGAATTGCCGGATCAGCGGGTGGCCCTTGTCGCGAAGAACATTCAGCGAAAACACCACATCCGCTGCGGTCAAGGGCGATCCGTCGTGAAAGCGCGCCTGCTTTCGCAAGAAGAATCGATAGGTCCTCTTGTCGTCGGAATATTCCACGGCTTCGGCGACGAGTCCGTAAACGGCATTGTCCTCGTCGAGGCTGCCAGCCATCAGCGTGTCGTAGATGAGGCTCACGCCCTGCGCCGGATTGCCCTGGAGTATGAAGCCGTTGAGCGAATCGTAGGACGTTCCGCCGGCCTCAAGGATCAACTGACCGCCCTTGGGCGCGTCGGGCCGCGCGTAGGGAAAGGCGGAGAAATCGGCCGGCAGCGCCAGATCGCCGAAAGACGAAAGGCCGTGACTGCGGTGAGGCAGACGCGCCTGTTGCGCGTGCGCGCCCCGAAGCAACGGAAAGGTCGCGGCGGCGGCGAGGATGGCGCGGCGGGAGAAGACGAGTTTATCGGTGAGGGTCATGCGGCCTTAAGCGCTCCGTCGATGCAACAGAGATTCGCCGGCCATTATGTCGGTTTTGCGCGCGGCGGCTAGGGCTGGCTGCGATCCCATCGAATCGCAGCCAGCCCTGAGTTGGGTGATTGCCTTAGACGGCGACGCTGTGCTTCGCCGCCCGCGCATGCAGATAAGAATCAAAGGCCGCAGCGACGAGACGCATGAAGGGACGACCGGCGTCGGTCAGCGACACCGACCGCCCCTCCCGCGTCGCAACACCCTCCCGGACCAGCTGCGACAATTCCTCTTCAGCCTTATCGAAGGCCGAAGCATTCCCGAGCATGTCCTGCGCTATCGCGCCATAATCAACCTTAAAATCACACATCAGCCGTTCGATCACCGCCGCGCGGGCGATGTCTTCACGGGTGAAGGCGACGCCCTTGACCACACTGAACTGGCCAGCCTCAATGGCGCGGCGCCAGGAGCCGACATCGGGGGCGTTCTGGATGTAGCCCTGCGGCAGCTTGCCGATCGAAGACGCGCCGAAAGGAAGCAAGGCGTCGGCCTGATCGACCGTATAACCCTGGAAATTGCGGTGCAGCGTTCCATTGCGCGCGGCGATCGCCATCGGGTCCGACGGCAGGGCGAAATGGTCGAGGCCGATGCTCTGATAACCCTTGGAGACCAGGGTCTCATGCGTGATCGCAGCCTGACGAAGGCGCTCGGCGGCGCCAGGCAGGGAGGCGGCGTCAATCAACTGCTGCCGCTTGGCGAACCAGGGCGCATGGGCGTAACCGAAGATCGCGAGACGGCTGGGGTTCAGCGAAGCGGCCAATTCGGCGGTGCGGATCACGTCCTCTTCGGTCTGGAGCGGCAGGCCGTACATAAGGTCGAGATTGATTGCGCGAAAACCGCTGGCGCGCAGATGAGCCACGCATTGCTCGACCACCTCGAAAGGCTGGACGCGGCCGATCGCCTGCTGCACGTGATCGTTGAGATCCTGCACGCCGAGACTGACGCGGTTGAAGCCGGCCGCAGCCAAAGAATCGGTCAATTCGCGATCGACATGGCGCGGATCGAGTTCGATCGAAATTTCGGCGCCGGGCGCGAAGGCGAATCGGCTGCGCAAGGCGTCCGTCAGCGCCAGCAGACGGGCGCCGCCAAGCAGACTGGGCGTGCCGCCGCCCCAATGGGCGTGCGTCACGGTGCGCGCAGGCGTCGCATCCGCGATCAGGCCGATTTCGCGCTCAAGCGTCGCGGCATAGGCGTCGAGGGGTTCGGGCTTCAGGGTCGCCTTGGTGTGGCAACCGCAGTACGTGCATAGTTCCCGGCAATAGGGAACGTGGACGTAGATCGACAGCCGCGACCGCGGGTCGAGCGCGCGCAACCACGATTCTGCCGTTTCCGCGCCCACGGCGTCGGAAAAATGGGGGGCGGTCGGATAGCTCGTATAGCGAGGGACCGACTTTTCGGCTAGGACCAGACTGGACGAAAGACTGCTCATGTTCCCTCTTTGACACAGATCAACCGGGCGCTCCTTGACGAGGATCAAACGCCAGTTCGGCTGATCCATTGCTTTCCACGCCGCATTATCGGATGAACAATAAACGAAAAATCACAAGTTAGCCATGATCCCTTCGACAAACCACCCGCCTCCTTACGGAAAGATCGGCGTCCTGCTGGTCAATCTCGGCACGCCCGAGGGTACGTCCTATTGGCCGATGCGGCGCTATCTCGCGGAATTCCTGTCGGACAGGCGCGTGATCGAGACGTCGCCCGTGCTTTGGCTCCCCGTGCTCCATCTGATGGTTCTGTCGAAACGACCCACGCAGAAGGGAAAGGATTACGAGGCGATCTGGAATCGCGAACTCGACGAAGGTCCTTTGAAAACAGTAACAAGGGCGCAAACGGAAAAGCTCGCGGCGCGACTTTCCGACGCAGGCGACACAATCGTGGTCGATTGGGCCATGCGCTACGGCAAACCGGCCATCGCGGAAAAAATCCTCGCGCTTCAGGCCAAAGGCTGCGACCGCCTTCTGGTTGTGCCGCTCTACCCCCAATATTGCGCCGCCACCTCCGCCACCGTCGCCGACAAAACGTTCGACGCGCTGAAGAAAATGCGCTGGCAGCCCACCCTGCGCATCGCCGCCCCCTTTTACGAGCGCCCGGTCTATATCGAGGCTCTGGCCTCCACCCTGCGCGACCGGATGGCGAAAGCAGCGTTTTCGCCCGACCGGATCATCGTGTCCTGGCACGGAATTCCCAAGGATTATTCGGACAGGGGCGATCCCTATTACTGCCACTGCGCCAAGACCACCCGCCTGCTCGGCGAAGCGACGGGTCTTGGCGACAAGATGCTCATGACCTTTCAGTCGCAGTTCGGCCCGAAGGAGTGGCTACAGCCCTATACGCTTGAAACGGTCGAAGGCCTGCCGGCCGAAGGCGCCAAGAATATCATGGTGATCGCGCCCGGCTTTTTCGCGGATTGCCTGGAAACCCTGGAAGAACTGGGCGTGGAAAACCAGAATGCCTTTCTTCAGGCCGGCGGAGAGAATTTCGCCCTCGTGCCCTGCCTGAACGATGGCGCGGCGGCGATTGACGTCCTTGAGGATGTCGTTCGCAGGGAAACGACCGGATGGCTTTGAGCGCATTCTGCATCGTCCAGACGCCAATCGACGACGAAGCCAAGGCGAACGAGATCGCCACCGCCCTGGTGGCTCGAAAGCCCGACCCACGAAGGGCTTGCGATCGTCGACGCCGCCCAAGCGGGTCCAAATGCCGAACGCGCTCCGCGCGTGAGCCTTGACGGGCTGCTATCGCGCTCACCGCTACTACAACGCAGCCCTCGGATTGTGTTGAAACTGGACGTCGAAGGCGTCGAAGAAGCCGCCTTGAGAGGCGCCTCTCAACTTCTCGAGCGCGATACGCTCCTCGTTTACGAGGAACAAGGCTCGGACAAGTTACATGCCAACACCCGATTTGTGTCTCATGAGTTGGGCATGAAAATATTTATTTATACTAACCACGGATTTATTGAGGCGCATGATCCAGTTCAAGAAGTCGCCACAAAAAAAGAACCCGCGCCGCGGTTATAACTTTATTGCTACACGCTCAGAATCATAGGCACATACTATACGCACAACCGACAGAAAAACACAAAATTTTGCTGCTTGACCTTCTATTTATTATTCGAAGGCGCGCTGAATGGGTGTCCCGCTGACGCTGACGGCTGTCGCGAACCGAACGCGCAGGCGATTGCTGCGACCCTTCGGGTTTCCGTCCCCTGACTTTGATGTTTTCAGGCGGCCTGCCGGTCGCCGTTAGGCGACGCGACGAAACAACTGAATCGTAGGCGTGAAGGTGAGCGACGACGAGATGCGCGCCCTCAACATCACCCTCGATCCGTTCCATCCGGAATGGAATTACGTCATCGCTCCGCGCAAGAAGACGGCGCCCGTAAGCGCAGCGTTTATTTCGTCGCGTCGCCTCAGCCGGTCCGTCACCCTGTCGTCCGGCTCCGGCGTTCTCGACGGCGCCACGCACGCCATCATGGTTTCGATTCACACGCCGCCCCCAACCCGGCGGGCGGTTTTCAACCAGCACGGTCATCCCGTTCCGTCTCAATTGACGGCGCGGCCTGTCGGTGGCGAGAACGGTCACACCGTTGGCGGTTCGATCTCCACCGGATAGTCGCCGCCGATCAGAAGAACTTCGCGCTCGGCGCGGAACGGAAAGAAGGCGAGCAGCGTGTTGGCGAACAGGATTTTTGTCAGCGGCGCTTGCACCGAGACAACCATCGAGCCGAAGCAGTCGGCGGTCGCGCGGTCGGTGGTGAAGGAGGACAGACTGTTCACCCGTAACTGCAGCAGGGTCTCTCGCCGCATGATCTGCTCGCCGAACCTGTCGACGCCGCGATAGAGCCGCAGATGGGTTTGGCCCGGCCAGACGAGCGTGCGCAGCGCCCACTGCACATATTCGTAGAGCAGATCGAGCTGGGCGTAGATGGAATTGGCGTGATAGCCGCTCCCCATGTTGTCCGCGACATAGGCCGTCCAGGACGGATCGCACATGTCGGCGATCTTCTCCCCATGGTGTGCGGGCGGAAGGCCAAAGCGGCTGTGCACCCACCCCTTCAGCACCGCCGCTTCGCGTGAGGAGCTGTCGTGCTCCCAGCCAAGCAGCAGGCGCACGAACGAATGCCGGAACGACGCTGCGTTCTTCCTCGGCGCGTCGCGCCATTGCCGCGGCTCCAGCCCGAAGATCGCGCTCATGTATTTCGCCAGCGCCTCGCTCGCCTCCGCGATGTCGCGGGCCAAGCCGAGCATCTCGAACAGCGGCGCGTTCATCTCGCGCACGCCGGCGATGCGCAGCTCACGCGGCGCGCGGGCGTAATCGGCGGAGGCGATGAACGCAGCCGGCAGTCCGACGATGTTGGGGCCGAACGGTGGGGTCATGTCAGCGCTCGCCACGACCACGGCCCCGGAGCCGCGCCGGGCGCGTGGCTCGCTTTATGCTTTGCTGTTTGCGTTCCATCTTCCTTTCAGGACCTTTTCCCAGGACTTTTTCCATGACTTCGTCCAATGACGCCGGCGCCCCGAGCGCCAGAACCCTCGTCAAGCGTTATCGCCACCTCGCCCATTACGACCGTGAGACCATCGACGCCATTCTCGACGCCATGCCCGTCGCCCACATCGCCTATCTTCACGAGGGACAGCCGATTGTCACCCCCACGCTGCAATGGCGCGAGGGCGATCGCGTCTACTGGCACGGCGCGGCGAAAGGCCGCATGATGCGCGCCACCGAAGGCGCCGACGTCTGCCTGACGGTTTCAATCCTCGACGGTCTGGTGCTGGCGCGCTCCGCTTTCAATTTCAACGTCAATCATCGCTCGGCGATGCTGTTCGGCAAGGCCGAGGCGGTCACCGATCCCAAGGAAAAAATCCGGCTGTTGACGCGGCTTGTCAACGGCTTCGCGCCGGACCAATGGGACAAGCTGCGCCCGGCGACGGAAAGCGAGATCACGGCCACGGCCATCCTGTCGCTGAAGATCGAGGAGGCCTCGGCAAAAGTTCGCAGCGGGCCGCCGGAAGACAACGAATCCGATTACGCCCATCCGGTCTGGGCGGGCGTGCTGCCGATCCGCCTGACCGTCGGCGCGCCCGAGCCTGATCCGCGCAATTCTCCCGGCGTCGCCGCGCCCGATCTCTCCGGCTATTCAATTGGGTGACGCCATGCGCATTCTGGTTTTCCAGCACCTTTCCGTCGAACATCCCGGCACGCTCGCCGATTTCTGGCGGGAAGCCGGCCACGATGTCACGACCGTCGAACTCGACGAGGGCGAGGCGATTCCACCGCTTGAAGATTTCGATTTTCTGGTCGCGATGGGCGGTCCGATGGACGTCTGGCAGGAAGGCGACCTGCCCTGGCTGATCGCCGAGAAGGCGGCGATCGCCCATTTCGTGGTCGATCTCGGCCGCCCCTATCTCGGCATCTGCCTCGGCCATCAATTGCTGGCCTGCGCGCTTGGCGCGCCGGTCGGGCCGATGGCGGCGGCAGAGGTCGGCTTTGTCGAAGTCGAATTGACGCCCGAAGGCCGCGCCGACCCGATTTTCTCAGGCTTTCCCGAGCGTATGGAAGCTTTTCAATGGCACGGCGCCGAGGTGAAGAGCCTGCCGGCGGGCGCGGTGGCGCTGGCGAAAAACGCCGCCGCGCCGATCCAGGCGATGCGCTACGGCCGTCACGCCTGGGGCTTTCAATACCACGTCGAAATCACGTCGAAGACGGTCGCGGAATGGAAGGCGATTCCGGCCTATGCCGCGAGCCTGGAAGCGGCGCTGGGGCCGGCGGCGGCCAGCCTTGAAACCGAGGCCGCGCGCCGGTTGCCGGCCTTTTTGGCGGCGGCGCGGCGGCTGAACGACAACCTGTTCGCCGCGCTCTGAATTTTTAGTCTTTGCGCGTTTTCTTAACGCGAACCGGACTCCACTTCGCTTGAAAACGCTACCCTGATCAGGCGGGCTCCGCGTCCAGCGCCGGAATGACGGACACGGGCCCGCCGCCCAGGGCAAGCGAAAGCTGCTTGCGCACGAAGCCCAGCGTCTCGTTTGCCGCGCCGCAGCCGACGCAGGCTCCGGCGAGCCGCACTTTTACGCGCGGGCCGTCGATGGAGACCAGCGCGATGTCGCCGCCATCGGCGCGAAACTTTTCACGCAAGGCTTCGAGCGTCTCGGCGATGATGCGCGCGCGTTCGCTTTCGCTGGCCGGCTTGGAGAAAGTCTGATCCTGGCGCATGAAAATTCCCTTGGAAATCCGCGTCGACGCCCGACGCGCGTTGATCTGATCATCGCAAGAGCCGCGCCATGGCGTCCGTCGAGGAAATGAAGGGCGAAGCCGGCGCAAGCGCGAAAACAGACCGGTCCCGCACGGTAACTTTCCGGGCGAATTGGCCCGCGCGGTGAATTCGCCCGAGTCCCCCCCCCACCGACGAGTCGCGCGCACCGAACGGCGGAGCGGACTCGAAAATTCGACAAAAAGGTACAATGTACTTAATCGGTATATTTCAGACCAGCTCAAGGCGGCGCGCGCGACCTCGCGCGCCCCGGTGGAATCGGCCAGAATTCGCGCCCGCGCGCCCGTCCGGAAAAAGATGAGCGTCTGGCCTCGCACTTGCTGAGACATCCTCACGGCCGGACTCACCCGGCTGAGGCGGGAACAGCCATGCGCCTTGAAGACCGCGAAGCCGCGGACATCGACATCAACAATTTCGTCGACGAATTCAGCCATTGCTTCACGGGCGAATGCCGCGTCGGCGTGCTGCAAACCCTGTCCCAGATCAGCAGGATCATCACCGACAGCGCCGATCTCGCGGGCTCGCTGCCGCTGATCCTCGCGGTCATGCGTCAGCAACTCAAGATGCGGCGCGGCATGCTCACGCTTTACGACCGCGCCAGCGAAACCATCTTCGTCCATGACAGTTTTGGGCTGTCCGAGGAGGAGAAGGCGCGCGGGGCCGTTCTGCCCGGCGAGGGCGTCATCGACAAGGTGGTCGCATCAGGCAAAACCCTGATCGCGCGCAGCCGGCGCGGCGCGAAAACAATTTTCGACAAGGAGAGGAAAAGCCGCGCCGAAACCGCCTTCATCTGCATCCCGATCATCCACGCGCAAAAAGTGGTCGGCGCCCTGGCCGCCGAACGGAGCTATCTGAATGCGCGGCTGCGCGTGCAGGACGTCGAAATCCTCACCATGATCGCGGCGATGATCGCGCCGGCGGCCGAACTCTACCTGCTCGAAACCCTGGAAAAGGCCCGACTGGAGCAGGAGAACCGGCGGCTGCGCAACACGCTCGGGCAGCGGTTCAGGCCCGACAACATGATCGGCGCGTCCAAGCCGATGCAGGACGTCTACGATCTCGTCGAAAAGGTCGCGGCGACCAAGGCCACGGTGCTCATTCTCGGCGAAAGCGGCGTGGGCAAGGAGTTGATCGCCAACGCCATCCATTTCAACAGCGCGGCGGCCGAAGGTCCGTTCATCAAGTCGAACTGCGCCGCCCTGCCCGAGGGACTCGCCGAAAGCGAATTGTTCGGCCACGAACGCGGCGCCTTCACCGGCGCGCTGAGCTTGCGAAAGGGCAGTTTCGAACTGGCCGACGGCGGCACGATCTTTCTCGACGAGGTCGGCGAGTTGAGCTTGCCGATCCAGGCGAAACTGCTGCGCATCCTGCAAGAGCGCACCTTCGAGCGGGTCGGCGGCTCCAAGTCGATCAAGGTCGATGTGCGCATCATCGCCGCCACCAACCGCGATCTCGCGGAGATGGTCGAGAAAGGGCTTTTTCGCGAGGATCTCTATTATCGCCTCAACGTGTTTCCGATCACTGTGCCGCCGCTGCGCGAGCGCGGCAGCGACGTCATCACGCTGGCCGATCATTTCGTCACCGCCTTCGCCGCCGAGAACAACAAGGCGGTCAAGCGGATTTCCACGCCCGCGCTCAACATGCTGATGAGCTATCATTGGCCGGGCAATGTGCGCGAACTCGAAAACATCATGGAGCGCGCGGTCATCCTGTGCGAGGACGAGGTCATCCACGCCTACACCCTGCCGCCGTCGTTGCAGACGTCGAAGGAGAGCGGCACGACCTTCGGCGTCAGCCTCGAATCCAAACTGCATTCGGTCGAATATGAGATGATCGTGGAGGCGCTGAAAAACTCGTCCGGCCATATCGGCGACGCCGCCCGCGAACTGGGCCTGACCCGGCGCATGATGGGCAAGCGCATGGAGCGCTACGGCGTCAACTACAAGATGTTTCGCGCGGCGGGCGCCGGCGGAGACGACGGTCCGAACTGACCGCAGCAAATCTGATTTCTCCTCGATGAACCGCCGGCCTCGCGCCGGCGGTTTTTCTTTGCGCGCGCGAAGGCGCAAAATAAACCCAAAGGTAAAATCTTCCAGAATTTACCTTCAGGGAGATTCCCTCTCCAAAGACGCGGCGCGACGACTTTTTACCTTCGTGTAAATCCGTGCGGGGATTCACATTCGCAGCGAATTTCCAGGGCTGTTCCGCCAGCGCGGCAGTATATAAAATACTTTTAAATCAAATACTTAAATCCTAACGCGCGACTTCTGCATAATTCTCGCCCTCATAACGAATATTAGACGAACACTGGCACATCGGTTGCGATAACGGGTCATGCGATGGCGACGATCGCCAGGCGCGAAAGGAGTTCCTCATGACCCGCAAGGTTGCGATTTACGGCAAGGGTGGCATCGGCAAGTCCACCACCACCCAGAACACGGCGGCGGCGCTCGCCTATTTCCACAACCAGAAGATTTTCATCCACGGCTGCGATCCCAAGGCCGATTCCACCCGCCTCATTCTCGGCGGGCAGATGCAGGAAACCGTGATGGATACGCTGCGCATCCATGGCGCGGAAAAGGTCACGCTCGACACCGTGGTCAAGACCGGCTTTCAGGACATCCGCTGCGTCGAATCCGGCGGCCCCGAGCCGGGCGTGGGCTGCGCCGGGCGCGGCGTCATCACCGCCATCGATCTGATGGAGGAAAACGACGCCTATACCGAGGATCTGGATTTCGTCTTCTTCGACGTGCTCGGCGACGTGGTCTGCGGCGGCTTCGCCATGCCGATCCGCGACGGCAAGGCGCAGGAGGTCTATATCGTCGCCTCCGGCGAAATGATGGCGATCTACGCCGCCAACAACATCTGCAAGGGCCTGGTGAAATACGCCAAGCAGTCCGGCGTGCGCCTGGGCGGCATCATCTGCAACAGCCGCAATGTCGATGGCGAGAAGGAATTCCTGCAGGAATTCACCTCGGCGATCGGCACCAAGATGATCCATTTCGTGCCGCGCGACAACATCGTGCAGAAGGCCGAGTTCAACAAGAAGACCGTCACGGAATTCGACCCCCAGGTCAATCAGGCCAATGAATACCAGGAACTCGGCCGCAAGATCCTGGAGAACGACGACTTCGTCATTCCGACCCCGCTCGCCATGCACGAACTCGAAGCCATGGTCGTGAAATACGGCATCTGCGACTGACGTCGCCACGAGGGAAGCTCCGGCTTCCCTTTCCCCAAAAGCCGAACCACAGCGCCCGACCTCGCGCGTGAAAAAAGGAGACGTCATGCCTCATCATGAATTCGACTGTTCCAAGGTGATCCCGGAACGCAAACAGCACGCCGTCGTCAAGGGCGAGGGCGAGGATCTCACCTCCTGCTTGCCGAAAGGCTATCTCAACACCATTCCCGGCTCGATCTCCGAGCGCGGCTGCGCCTATTGCGGCGCCAAGCACGTCATCGGCACGCCGATGAAGGACGTGATCCACATCAGCCACGGCCCCGTCGGCTGCACCTACGACACCTGGCAGACCAAGCGCTACATCTCCGACAACAACAATTTCCAGCTCAAATACACGTTTGCCACCGATGTGAAGGAAAAGCACATCGTGTTCGGCGCCGAGAGCCTGCTCAAGCAGAACATCCACGAGGCGTTCGACGCCTTCCCCGAAATCAAGCGCATGACCATCTATCAGACCTGCGCCACCGCGCTGATCGGCGACGACATCAACGCCGTCGCCGACGAGGTGATGGCCGAGCGGCCCGACGTCGATATTTTCGTGTGCAATTCGCCGGGCTTCGCCGGCCCGTCGCAATCGGGCGGCCACCACAAGATCAACATCGCCTGGCTCAACCAGAAAGTCGGCACCGTCGAGCCGGAAATCACCTCCGATTACGTCATCAACTATGTCGGCGAATACAACATCCAGGGCGACCAGGAGGTGATGCAGGACTACTTCAAGCGCATGGGCATCCAGGTGCTGTCGACCTTCACCGGCAACGGCTCCTATGACGAGTTGCGCGGGATGCACCGCGCCCATCTCAACGTGCTGGAATGCGCGCGCTCGGCCGAATATATCTGCGACGAATTGCGCGCCCGCTACGGCATTCCGCGCCTCGACATTGACGGCTTCGGTTTTAAAGCGCTCGGCGATTCCCTGCGCAAGATCGGCCTGTTCTTCGGCATCGAGGACCGCGCCGAGGCGATCATCGCGGCGGAGACCGCGCGCTGGAAACCCGAACTCGACTTTTACGCCGCGCGCCTGCAAGGCAAGCGCGTCTGCCTGTGGCCGGGCGGCTCGAAACTGTGGCACTGGGCCAACGCCATCCAGGAGGAAATGGGCGTCAAGGTCGTCTCGGTTTACACCAAGTTCGGCCACCAGGGCGACATGGAAAAAGGCATCGCCCGCGCCGGCGTCGGCACGCTCGCCATCGACGATCCCAACGAGCTTGAGGGCCAGGAGGCGCTGCTGCGGCTGAAGCCCGACGTGATCTTCACCGGCAAGCGTCCCGGCGAAGTCGCCAAGAAAATGCGCGTGCCCTATCTCAACGCCCACGCCTATCACAACGGCCCCTACAAGGGTTTTGAAGGCTGGGTGCGCTTCGCCCGCGACATCTACAACGCGGTCTATTCGCCGATGCACCAACTGTCGGGCATCGACATTTCCAAGGACGATTACGCCACCGACAAGGGCTTTGTCACGCGCCGCATGCTCTCCGACGCCACCCTGCCCGAAGCCGACCGCGCTTCGCCCCTGACCGGCTACACCGGGAAGTTCGATCCCATCGCCGCCCTGCGCGCCAAGACCGAAGCGGACTATCCGGAGTTCGCGCGCAAGACCTCCACCCAAGCCGCCGAGTGAGGAGTTTTGACATGGCCGGTTTCAAGAAGGAAAAACCCTCGGCGCGGGCGAATTATCCCAAGCTGCACGCCTCCGATCCGCTCGCCGGGTTCGACGCCGCGACGCGCGAAAAAGTCTCCGAAATGGAGACTTACATCATGAAGAACTGCCTGTGGCAGTTCAATTCGCGCGGCTGGGACCGCCGCAAGCAGAACGAGGGCATTCTCGGCAAGACTGCGCAACTGCTCGTCGGCGAAGAGGTGCAAAACGAAACGCCGCTGGACAAGTGCTACTGGGTCGATGCGGTGCTGCTGTCCCGCGCCTTCCGCGAACACTGCGTCTGGCTCGCCGGCATGGGCAAGGACGAGGTGCTCGCCCTGCTGAAAATCCTGCACGCCCGCATCGACTGGCTCACCATCGACGGCTCGCTCAATGAAGAGCTGACGGTCCAGAATTATTGAGGATTTTTGCCATGAACTGCGAAGTCAAAGTCAAGGACCGGATCGGCACGATCAATCCGATTTTCACCTGCCAGCCCGCCGGCGCGCAATATGTCTCGATCGGCGTCAAGGATTGCATCGGCCTGGTCCACGGCGGCCAGGGTTGCGTGATGTTCGTGCGCCTGCTGATCTCCCAGCATCTCAAGGAGAGCTTTGAAATCGCCTCGTCCTCGCTGCACGAGGACGGCGCGGTGTTCGGCGCCTGCGGGCGCGTCGAGGAAGGCGTGGACGTGCTGCTGGCGCGCTATCCGCATCTCAAGGTCATTCCGATCATCTCCACCTGTTCGACGGAAGTGATCGGCGACGATATCGACGGCGTCATCACCAAGCTGGAAGAGGGGCTGCTCGCAGAAAAATACCCCGACCGGGAAGTGCATCTGCTGCCGATCCACACGCCGTCCTTCGTCGGCTCGATGGTGTCGGGCTATGACGTCGCCGTGCGTGACTTCGTCAAAAAGTTTGCGCGCAAGGGGCCGTCGAACGGCAAGATAAATTTCATCACCGGCTGGGTCAATCCCGGCGATGTCACCGAGCTGAAATCGCTGCTGGCGGAGATGCAGATCGACGCCACCGTGCTGTTCGAGATCGAGAGTTTCGATTCCCCGATCATGCCCGACGGCAGCGAAGTCTCGCACGGCAACACCACCATCGAGGATCTGGTGTCCACGGGTTCGGCGACCCACACTTTCGCGCTCAACCGCTATGAGGGCGGCAAGGCGGCCCAGTTCCTCGAAAAGAAGTTCAAGATTCCCTCCATCGTCGGGCCGACGCCGATCGGCATCCGCAACACCGACGCGCTGTTGAAGAAACTGTCGGAAGCGACGGGCAAGCCGATCCCGGCCTCGCTGGTGCGCAAGCGCGGCGTCGCGCTCGACGCCATCACCGATCTCGCGCATATGTTCCTCGCCGACAAGAAGGTCGCGATCTACGGCAACGCCGATCTGGTGATTGGTCTGGCCGAATTCTGTCTCGACCTGGAAATGAAGCCGCAACTGCTGCTGCTCGGCGACGACAATTCGGCTTACGTCAACGACCCCCGCATCAAGGCGTTGCAGGAGCATGTCGACTATCCCATGGAGATCGTCACCAACGCCGACTTCTGGGATCTGGAAGACCGCATCAAGAACAAGGGTCTCGAACTCGACCTGATCCTCGGTCATTCCAAGGGCCGTTTCGTCTCGATCGACTACGACATCCCCATGGTGCGCGTCGGCTTCCCCACCTACGACCGCGCCGGACTCTATCGTTATCCGGTGGTCGGCTATGGCGGCGCGACCTGGCTGGCCGAGCAGATGGCCAATGCGCTGTTCACGGACATGGAGCACAAGAAGCGCAAGGAATGGCTGCTCAACGTGTGGTGACCAACGATGGGCGGGCGCGGCGCGCCCGCCTCCCGATTCAGGAAAACCGTCATGAAGATTATCGCCCATGTCGATGCGCGCGACGAGATCGCCGATGTCCAGACGCCCGGAACCTTGCGCCTGTTCGAAAGGGCCGCTGACGGCTGGCGCGTCGTGGACGAAGCGGCCTTCGCCATTTCAGCACAAGCCAATCTCGCCTCGATCCAAAAACTCTTGCGCGGCGTGATCGAGCGGTTCGGCGCGGGCCACGCCTTCGTGTCCGGGGGGAACCGGGGGCTGGTCTATTCGCTGTTGCAAGAGGAGGGCTTCCGCGTCTGGAAGGCGCGCGGGCCGCTCGCCGCGCTCGATCTCGACGCCTTCGCGCAACGCGACGCGGAACTGGCGCGCGACCGCGAAACGGAAGCGCGGGAGCGCGCCTTCGCCGCGCTGTTCTGCTCGCCCGGCGGCTGTAGCGCCGGCGAAGGCGGCCCGACGCGCCGCCACCTCACGCCCGAGGCCATCGACGCCGTGCACAGGCTGGCGGAATCGCTGCCCGACGGCCGGCTCCGGATCGATCTTGAAGCCGTGTTCGCGCGCTACCGCGACGCCAATTCGGTGGATGTGCTGGCGCCGCTGCTGGAGGCGCGCCGCTTCTCCAGTCTGGAAATTTTATGCGATCACCTGCCGCGCTGGTTTTCGGCCAAAATCGCGGCGCTCGGTCTGGCGGCGGAGATCACGCCACGCGGCGCCGGCGTGCGCGCCCTTGTCATCCCAATCGCGAAAGGCTGACTCTCATGCCTGAGATCAATGACGTCGGCGCGGACCTCTCCAGCCGCGAATCCGTGCTGTTCTTCGCCTATGGCGGCGCCATGGATCCCGCGCAAATCTCCGGGCGCTGCGGCCTCATGCCGGAGAAAATCGCGCCCGCCCGCCTTGCCGATTACGCGCTGGGCTTTTTCGGCCGCGACGAACGCTGGGACGGCGGCGAGGAGACGATTTTGCGCCAAGTCGGCGCACACGTTTGGGGCGTGGTGTGGAAGGTTCCAGCGCGCGCTTTCGACCGGCTCGACGCCTGGCAGGGGGTGAGGCTCGACGGAACCGGCGCCTATTTCCACTCGCCCGTCAATGTGACGACGGCGGACGGCGAAACGATTGCGGCGCTGGCCTATCGCAAGACGGAGCTTGGCTTCACCAACCCGCCCAGCGCGCCAAACCTCGCCCGCATCGCGAGCGCCGCGCGCGCGCACGGTCTGCCCGACGCCTATGTCGCCGCGCTGGACGCACGGCCGAGCGTGGCGGCGGAAGGCCCCGTGCCGCGCGCGGCCCGCGCCGACCGCTTCCTCGCCAATGCCGCGGACCTCGGGTATTCTTGCGCATGTTGAGCGAGGCGGAGCTCAAATAGCGGCGCGTTCGGCGCTTTCCAGATCCGGCCGGACGTAATGTCCGGCCGGATCCCGTTGCTTCGCGTTCGCCCGCCCGTCAGGCGCTTGCTTGCGCCGCCACCAGCATCAGGTTCGGCGTGTTGCGCACGGCGCGCAGATCGGCGGCGCGGTCCTGCATGGCGTCGATCAGATGTTGGACGCCGCGATCGAGCGAGTCCGGACGCAGACCCGTCGCTGTCAGCGCATCGACTGCGCTTTCCACAAGCATGAAGGCGATGGCCTCCGAGCCGCAGCCTTCCAGGCGCATGGCGGCGACGCAGGTGTTGAGAATTGTTTCTGCACGCATGGCGGTCTCCTGACGTTTCATTCTCGGAAACGGCTCATGCCGCGTCGGACGCATATGCGTCGGGCGAAAACGTCAGCCCGGGCCGGGCGTTCGAGTCTTCGCGATAATGCACGTGACGCCCGAACGAGCGAGGCGCTTTGGCGCGCGCCGGTTTCGATCGCTCCCGCCGGCCTTTGTCACGCAACCCTAACCCGGGTTAAGCAAAAGGCGGGCCAATCTTCTTTGTCCTGGAAATCGTTGCGATAGCCGGCTTCGACAACTGGCGCCTGCGCGCAGGCGTTCATTTTTGAACGTTAGCTTTGGGAAATTTACCTTCAGAGGAAAAATTGCAAGGCCGCACCAACTGGCGGGATCATCTTGGTCGAGACCGTTGACTACGACGCTCCCCCGCCGAGAACGTAAGCCTGCGCCAGGGCGCGGGAGGCGGCGCGGCGCTTGCCCTGGAACTCTTGTATGGCGCGTGCGACCGTGCTCCGGTCGCGCCCGACGGCTATGGCGATTTCGGCGGCGCTGAGCTTTTCGGACATCCCATGCAGCACACGGTCAGCGTCCGACCAGGAGAGCGCAAAATAGAATTCTTCCTGGCTCTGCGTCAGGCTGTAGGTGTCCGTACTCGGCGGCTCACGGCGAATTTCATCGGGAACGCCGAGATGTTCGGCCAAGGCATAGACTTGAGTCTTGTAAAGATGGGCTATCGGCTTGAAATCCGCCAATCCGTCTCCGCCGCGCACGAAAAAACCGAGATCGTATTCGAGCTTGTTGGGCGTGCCCAGCACTCCGTAGTTCAATCGTTCCGCATGATAATATTCCATGGACTTGCGAAGGCGCTGCTTGAAATTCGTCGCTGCGACGATCTGCAGATAGGCGTCGACCGGCAATCTGCGCTCAAATATTTGTCCGTCGGGACTTTGGACGATCAGGTTGAATTGCGGCATCCAAGTCTTTCCGGCGACGATCGCGATCTTTTGCCGCCATCCCGCGCCATAGTCGGGAAATTGTTTCCGGATCGCCTCGTCGCGCCTGCGGTAACAGCCGATCGCCTCGAGTGGGTCCGTGATGTCCTCCTCCACATGCGGAATGCCCAGGCTGTCGCAGAGACGTCGCGCGCGGGCTCCGGCCTCCTTCGTCGAATCCCGTTCCGGCATGAGGAGGGCCAGGACGCGGTCCGATCCGACGGCGCGAGCGGCCAGATGGGCGCAGACTGCGGAATCGACGCCGCCGCTGACACCCAGCACGCAACCACGGCGGTTAAGCTTGCGCAGGGTCGCCACGATGAATGCGCCAATGCGATCCGCCTCCGAGGCGCAGTCGATCGCCAAGGCGCTCTGATGTGGCGCTGTTGGCTTATTCTCGTTCACGTGGTCATCCATTTGCTAATGCCTGACTTCAAACGCCGACAACACAGAGTGAGGAGGCGGGATGGAGGGCTTGTCGATCGCCCGGTCGACCCACACGTCGCAGCGCATGCCCGCCAAGAGCGCTTCGGCTTCAAGCGCGCGCTGCCGGAATTGCGGTCCGAACGCGTCGTTCAGCAGCTGCAGAGTCAACACGCCGATCAGGCCCATTTCTTCCCGCTCGCCGAGACTGCGGCCGCGCGCGCGCGCCCTCGCAAGCAATTGGGTGACGGCGGTCGTATCGAAATACCCGCTGGCGGCGAGATTCGACGGTGAGAGCGCGTCCTCGAACGTTGCCTCGTCCCGGTCGAAAAGGGCGGCGGCAATCGGCGCCCGGAACGGCTGCTTTCGCCGGCCCGAGATTTCTGGCGGCAAACGCCGCCGGGCGACCCGACGAAGCGCGATCTTGTCGCGGGTTCCGATCATCTTGTCGGTCGTTTCCAGGGTAAAGCAGAAATCGACGAAATCGGGATCGAGGAACGGATAACGCGCTTCGACGCCGTGGGCCATCGCCACCCGGTCGCCCTGGCAAGAGAGCAGGTAGGACGACATGAATCCCTGGATCTCGATATATTGCGCTCGCGTGACCGGGTCCCAGGCGCTCCAGTCCGGAGGCAATTCGGCCGCCATGTCCGCGAACATCGACTCGAGCGGCAAGCTGTTACGTATTTCGGGCGCGAGAAGTCGCAAGGTCCAGGCGGTGTTACGCCAACGGATCAAGTGCGAATAGAACGGATGCGCGGTTTCGAGCAGCTTGTGGCTAAAAAAGCTCTGCCACACCGCATTCTGACGGGCGCCCTCCGCGCCGACGTAATGATGGATCCGCTGCAGAAGGGCGGGCCGCATGGTCGACTGGGGCGAACGCGCCCAAAACCGCCGAATCTGATCCTCTTTGAAGATCGTGTAGCCGCACAACAGCTCGTCTGCGCCTTCCCCCGTCAGCACGGTCTTGACGCCCGCCGCCTTCACCGCTTGCGACAGAAGAAACAGGGGCACGGGCGACGTCCTCAACAGGGGCGTCTCGCAATGCCAAACCGTCTCAGGCAGGGCGTCGCGAATGTCGCTGGCGCTGCAAAGCAACTCGTGGTGATGGACGCCAAGATGTTTGGCGACGAGGCGCTGTTCCCTGGTTTCGTCGAAACGCGGATCTGCGAATCGGATGCCGAAAGTCTCGACATGGCCACGAGCTTCCGCCGCCAGGCTGGTGATGACCGAAGAATCCAGCCCGCCGCTGACATAGGCGCCGACCGGCACGTCCGCGCGCAGACGCAGCGCGACCGATCGCTTCAACTGCGCCTCGAGGGCGTCGTCCGCCGAGCCCTTGGCAAAGGAGGGCCGGGCCGGGTGAACGCGCCAGTAGGTCTGTTCGCGCGCGCAAAGCGCGGAATCGAAGCAAAGCGCGGTGGCCGGAGGAACCTGGCGGATGTCCTGAAACGCGCTGCGCGGCGCCATCGCCGACCAGGTGGTGAAGGCCTGGCACAATCCCTCGGGATCGACGCGCGGCGCGATCCGGCCGCCTGCGAAAATGGCTTTGGCTTCGGAGGCGAACACAACGTGACCGCGCGCGCGCGCGTAATGCAGAGGGAGTATGCCAAGCCGATCGCGCACCAGCCACAACAGGCGACGTCGGGAATCCCATAGCGCAAAGGCAAACTGGCCGTTCAGCATCTCCCAGGCGCGCGAGCCGTATCTTTCGTAGCAATGGACGATGACTTCGCTGTCCCCGCTGGTGGAAAAGCGATGGCCCAACTCGGCGAGGTTCTGGCGCAACTCGATGTAATTGAAGATTTCGCCGTTGAAGGTCAGCCACACAGAACCGTCCTCGTTGGACAGCGGCTGGGCGCCGCCCGCGAGATCGATGATGCTCAACCGGGAATGGACGAGGCCAACTTGGTCATCGCGATAAAGCCCGTAGCCGTCGGGCCCGCGGTGCGACAACATGGCGACCATGCGCCGCATTTCGCCGAAGGTCGGAGCCGCCTCGGCGGCGGATGACATGACGCCTCCAATGCCGCACATATCCGGTCAACCCTTTCGCCGTAACTCGGCCGTCTTGATCTTCCCCGAATCGGTCTTGGGGAGCGCTTCCGCCACCTCGAAAAATCTCGGAACGAGGAGCGGCTCAAGCCGACGCATGCAGTGTTTCCGCAACTGGTCCTCGGACGCGGCTCGCCCCGCGCGCGCCACCACATGCGCCTTGATCGCCATGCCGTCGCTCGGGTGCGGCACGCCGACGACCGAGACCTCCGCGACCCAGTCAAGCTCATACAGGCAGGCTTCCACTTCCCGCGGGCTCACCTTCTCGCCACGACACTTGAAGACATCATCGCGGCGCCCGACGAAGTAGAGGTCGCCCTCCTCGTCCATCCAGAACAAATCGCCGGTGAACAACACCTTCTCGCCAGCGATGTCGCCGTCGCGCAAAGTCCTGGCGGTTTCTTCGGGACGCCGCCAATAGCCGCGCATGACGCTGGCGCCTCTTACGACGAGTTCGCCGATCTCCCTCGGACCGCAACGCCTTGCGTGTTCATCGACGATGTAGGTCTCGGAGTTCGGCATCGCCCGCCCGACGGAGGTGATTTTCGCGTCGAGTCGCGACGGATCGAGATAGGAGACCCGTGTGCACTCAGTGAGACCGTACATTGAAAAGATCGTCGCCTGTGGCAGAAGCGTCCGCAGCGCGCGGATGTGCGCGGCGGGAAAGGCCGCCGCGGTGTTCGACAAGTAACGCAGCGACGTGAGGTCGAGGCGATCGAACGGCGCGAACTCCAGGATCTTGGCGAAAATGGTCGGCACGCCCGGCAAGCCGGTCACGCGATACGCGCCGATGCGCTTGAGGACGTCGTAGGGAAAAGCAAACGACCGCTCGAGCACGACCGTAAAGCCGACGCGGGCCCCAGTCAGGATCTGAAACAAGCCGTAGTCGAACGATAGCGGCAACACGCACAAAACGACGTCTTCCGGCTGATTGCGCAAATAAGTCGAGATCGACCAGACGTTGTTACAAATATTCCGGTGGGTCATCATCACGCCCTTCGGGCTGCCGGTCGAGCCCGAGGTATAGATGATCAAGCACAGGTCCTGATCTATGAGCTGGGGATCCGCCAGGGGGTGCGGGAGGCCGGTCAAGACTTCAATCCATTGGACCCCGGTCGTCGCGACCTTGTCGCCCACCCAGACGATCACGCCGGGAAAAGAGATGCTTGCAACGGCCTCCTCGACGCGCCTAACCAACGATGCGGTCGCGAACAAGGCGGTGGCGCCCGAGTCGGCGAGCATGAAGCCGAGCTTCTCGGCCTTGACCTGCGGACTGATTGGAATGAACACCGCTCCGGCTTTGAGCGTCGCCCACATTGCCACCACCAACTCGATCGAGTTTTCGAGGATGGCTCCTACCCGGTCGCCCCGCCTCACGCCCAGGCGCTGCAACGCTTCGGCCACACGGTCGCTGTCCTCGTCGATTTCCCTGAAGCTATGCGCCTGGTCGCCGACAATAACGGCAGGCTTGCCTGGGAACTGCGCCGCAGAGTCGCGCAAATACTCGAACAAAAGCCTCCCGCGCTGCGTCATTTCGAAATATTCCACACGAAATTCGCCATCTTCGAAATGGAGTTGAAATTATCAGCGGTTATTTCATGATCGCTGATCATAATTTCGAATGTATCCTCAATAAAAGAGACCAATTCGACGACGCCCGTCGAATCCAATATTCCAGCCTCCATCAGCGGAGTGTCATCCTCCAGCTCCGCCCCTGATCCGAGCAGGAAATTATCGAGCAGAAAGTTGCGAATCGGCTCGCGAATTGACGTGTCGTCTATTTCAATCTTTGAAATCTGATTCATAACGAGTCTCCACGGTCTCGATTAGCCATTTTGATCGCCGAACACGCCAATCGCAGCTCGCTTCTTGAGGAACCTTCATCTGATCGTCGGCGGTCGTCTGGCCGGCGGCCTTGCCCGAGGTGACGGAATCGACCCCACGGGACTGCGGCGCCGCCTGCGCTTTGTTTTACATTAAATACCGCTTCACAATCAAATCCAATAAAATTTACAATCAAATCCAATAAAAAGTTCGCACGGTTATTCCGCGGCAATCACGGATCGAGCGATCTTCGGAGAAATATCTTTTTAAGCAATGTATTAGCTGAGCGCTAGCCGGGCCGGCGGGATTGTTCAAGCGCGAGTCGCATCATGAGCGAACGCTTTGTCGCGATTAATTTTTATTCAATGTTAAATCGAGCCTGGTCGATTAATCCCGCTCCTTCAGCGCATAGCCGAAACGCCATGCGGAAGGGTTCGTCAAGGCCTTGGCGAACGCGCGCCGCCCCGCGTGACACCCGCGATCAACCGCGCTCAACAGCGCGTATTTGAGGAAGCGACGAAGGACGGTCAAATAGACGAAAACGAAGGCCACGGCCGCGCGGCCGCGCGGGAAGTGCTTGCGGATATAATGCATTTCACCGGCCAACTGGAGCATGATGCGGGTTTCGCCAACCTTCTCGCCCGACCCGACATCGTGCCGCACCATGCAATCGGGCTTGACCCAGGCTGCGCCGCCAACCGCCGCCAACCGCTTGCAAAGATCAACTTCCTCGAAATACAGAAAAAAGCCTTCGTCGAACCCTCCGAGCTTTTTCCATGTCGTCCGCCGCGTCATCAGAAAGGCGCCGGAGACGACCTCAACGCGATAGGGCTCAGTCTGGCCGGGCCGCTTGGCGATCTTCAGATGGGTCTTCGACGCGCCGAGCATTTCCTTGAACAAGACCGCTATACTCGGCAAGCGCAGTTGGTTCCCGTTGTCGAGCCGGTCGTTGAACGTGGTCCGACCGCCGACGATCACGTCACCCGAGACCTGTTTGAGAAAGTTCAACAGCACAAGGATCGAGTTGTCGCATATCTCCGTGTCGGGATTGAGCAACAAGATATACTCACCCTTCGAATGTCGAAATGCGTAATTGTTGCCTGCGCCGAAACCAACATTGCCGATGGGCGGCAGCACTTTAACCTTCGGATAATTCGCCGCCGCCCGCTCGCCGGAGCCATCCTGCCCGTTGTCAACGAGAATGATCTCGATATCGTCACGCGTGCAATATTTCTGCAACGAATACAAACATGTATCGACGTGATGCCAGGAATTGTACGCAACGATAAAGACGCTGAGATCAGGAGATATATCAGCGGAGGCAGACGCGCTCATGAACAGCTCGCATTACATTTCTGATTGGCTGTGCGCCACCAGTGAAACAAATATTCACGCATCTAGATGCTTATGACGAACAACGTCTCGAACGGGTCGAGCTCCCAGGCGGTCGCTTCCTCGCTACGCTCCTGAAACGGTTCGTAGGCCGTGACGGAAAGCCCGGCGGCGTTTAACGCATCGATGTAGCCCTGCCTGGTAAACAGCCGGACGTGGTCATGCTGGCCGAAAAGCGCGATTCGTTCGGCCGGGCTTGCACGCTGCCCGCCGTCACGCATCTGATCCAGCTTGAGGGCGATTGGCGTCTGCATGATCGCCCGTCCGTTGGCCGACAGGACCCGGCGCACCTCATGCAGGGCCGCAGAGAGATCAAACACGTGCTCCAAAACGTGGTTGCAGATCAACAGGTCCACGGAGGCGCTCGCAAGCGAGAGTTGCTGAATGTCCTGGAATTCGACGTTGCGCAGGTGTCGGTACCGCTGCGGGGCGAAATCATAGGCTCGGTAGGTGTCCGGGAACTGTTGCTGCAAGCGCTGGGACAGCCCCTTCTCGGGCGCGAAATGCGCCACGCGCAACCGGCCCCGGGCGTCGTCCGACAGTTTCCATTCCTTGGTGAGATAGAACCAAATCAGCCGCTCGCGCGAACCGGAATGGCAGATCGGGCAGACGTCGGCCCGGCGCATCAATCCGCCGGCAACGTGCAATTGCTCGAGGACAGGAAAGCCATAGCCACTGTCGAGACGCGACCTGTAGTGCGACGCGCAGACCAGGCAACGCCGCCGCCCGTAATGGAACACCTTCCGGCCGGCGAGGATGGCGGGATAGGGAATCAAGGAGCCGAGCGTCTTCTTGATATTCGTCATCTCGATCTCCTCTAGCGCTGTGGATCATGATGGCCGGCGCGCGCTTGCGGCGCTTTGAACGCGGCGTGATCCGTGAGTTGCGGCAGGTCGGCGCGGCGTCCGAATGACCACAAGATCCAGCCGAGTTCATAGCTGCGGCATTCGAGGCGCAGCGCGACGCCGCTGCTGTCGATCAGACGCGACGAGCGTCCAAGCGCCATATTCGCGACCGCGCGCAGCATGCGCGGCGCCTTGGTCTCGCGTTCGCCCTCGCGGATCTGCGACCGTATGGTCAAGCCATCCGGCGTGAGCATCGAACACCCGAGTTGGTTGTCGCCGAGCACCCATCTGAAGCCGCGGACCAGCGCCTCGGTAGCGCCGGCGACATCGTGGCGCTCCGCCCATTCCAGCAGCGCCGGCGCCATGCCGTACTGGTGGACGGAATAGACTTCGTAGAAATCGAGCACACGACCCGTCGCCGCGTCGAAGAACCATGGCCACTCGCCCTGCGGCCCCTGCAGCGCGATCAATTTCTTGACGCAAGCGACGCCCAGCGCGATCGCCTCCGGATCGCCTGCGAGTTCTCCATGCTGGAAGCAGGCGATCGACAGGTAGACTTGTGTGGCGAACGAAGCGAAGCGACGCCGCAGCCCGCCCGGCGTGTCGTGGAACAGGCCTGAATCGCTGCGGAAATCCTCCTTCAGGTATCGAAACAGCGACGCCGCGAATGATCCCCACTCCGCATGACCCGCACGGACCTGGGCCGCGACTCCCGTGAGCAGCATGCCGAGGTCCTGGGCATGGAACGCGCGCCAGGCCGCCTCGTCCGTCAGGATGCCGTGGACCTCGCGCGCAACCTCTTCGGGAATGTCGAAGCCGAGTTCCGCCGCCGCCCACAGCGCCATGCCATATGCATATTTGCGAACAGGCAGGTGGGGCAGTCGCCGGGCGTTTCGCTCGTAGATCGCGGACAAGTCGAGACTGTCAGGGAGATTGGCGACGCGCGACATGCCGAGCAACACGTTGAGCGTGTAAAACACGTCGCTGTGCGGAACGGATTCGTTGGGCGGGCTGCGCCCGTCGAGATGGTGGATGTGCGACCAGCACCCCTGTTCGGGAAGCCAGCAGGCGTCAAGGCCGCGCAGGGCGTAGTCCACCAGGCGGGAATTGTTGCGCGCCTCGCGGGTTTCCGTCCCGCGCTCCGGCTGCGTAAATTCGTCGGACTTTATGTTCATCGCGCGCTCCGTTGATGGGTCAGCCTTCGCGAGATCGCGGAGCGAAATTTCATCCCGCCGGAGTTCCCGCCTGGCTGGAGCGTCGACCTTAACGGCATCGCCGGCCCGGCGATGAACGCCGTCGCCGCCTTTCGGCGCGTTGGTCCACCTCGGTCATAGCGTCGATTCTGGCGCCGAAACGCACTTCGATCGCGTTTTCCCTGAACATGACGGACTCCCCTCCGACGCAGGAACAGCCAGCAAGCTCGGCGTTATCATATTAAATCATATTATCAATTAATCACATTAACA
The DNA here is from genome assembly GCF_002937075.1 of Rhodoblastus sphagnicola. Lineage (GTDB taxonomy): Bacteria > Pseudomonadota > Alphaproteobacteria > Rhizobiales > Beijerinckiaceae > Rhodoblastus > Rhodoblastus sphagnicola. The sequence continues at coordinate 4,213 of NZ_NHSJ01000060.1, read as the reverse complement.
AGCCGCCGGCAACCACACTTTCCATAACGTCCGACCGAAGGCCGTTTATGTTGATTTGCATAAGGTTATTAGATCATCTTCTCGGTCTGCGCGCCATTATGAAAGCGTTCATATTTGAGTTGGACAGCTGGATTCAAATCGATATAATGATTTAAATATCGCCGGTAACATCATGCGCGAAGCGGCGTCCAGGCGGACCTCCCGCAACGCCGGGTGATGAGAACTATGGAGAGGCGTCGGATGCTTCAGAGCGATCTGCCGCGAGCGGCTCGACTTCAACCCGCCGACGCCGCCGGCGAGGGCGGGATCGGCGAAATCGTGAATTTCGTGCTTGGACTCTTGCGACGCCAGTACAAGCTCATGCTCGCGTCGGTCGCCATCGCGCTGACATTGGCCGGCGCCTATCTGTGGTTCACGCCGCCGACCTACACCGCGCAGGCGCAAATCCTGTTGAAAAATTCGAAGGCGCAATTCGTCAAGGAAGAATTCGTTCTCGCAGATCCCGTTCTCACGCCCACCGAAATCGAGACGCAGATACAAGTGTTGAAATCATCGGCGATCGCGATCGCCGTCATCAAGGAGCTGAATCTCGCCGCAGATCCCGATTTCGTCGGCGCCGAATCGGCTTTGGCGTCGCACCTGCGGACGCTTCTCAAGTATTTCTCGCCCCCGGATCCGGCGAAGACCGAGGCTGGCGCCACAGAATCGACCGAGTTTCTGATTGGCGCGTTCGATGGCCGGGTGGACGCGCACCGCGCCGGATTCAGCAACATCCTCGAAGTCAGTTTTTCTTCAAGCAGCCCGTCGCGCGCAGCCGAGATCGCCAATGCGGTGGCGGCCGCGTACATCAACGATCAGCTGAACTCCAAGCTCGAGGCCAACCACCGCGCGATCGCCTGGCTTCAGGACAGGCTGCGCGAACTGGGAGAGCAAGCCGGAGCGGCCGAACAGGCGGTCGACGCATACAAGATGCAGCACAAAATCGTTTCAAGCGGCGGAAAGTCGATCGACGAGCAGCAGATCGCGGAATTCAATGCGCGCCTGATGGAAGCGCGCGCGCAAACCGCAGACAAACTTGCCCGCCTGAACCAGTACGAGTCCGTATCGCTATCCAATGCGGAGAACTTGGATTCGTTGGGCGTCGCCGCGTCGGACGCCCTCGCCAATCCAATCATCAACACCCTTCGCTCCCAATATCTGGAGTTGCAGAGGCGAGAGAGCGAATGGGTTCCCCGCTACGGCGAGACTCACGCGGCCATTTCAGAGTTGCGCATACAAATGCGCAACATCCGCAAGTCAATCAACGATGAAGTGCGCCGTCTGGCCGAGACAAGCCGGAGCGATTACGAATTGGCCAAGAAGCGGCAGCAGGAGCTCGAAAAGCAGCTCAACAACGTCGTTTCGACTACCCATGTCAACAGTCCCGCGGAGATCACCCTGCGGAAAATGGAGAGCGACGCGAAGACCTATCGGTCTCTCTATGAAACTTTCCAGCAGCGCTACATGGCCGCGGTCCAGCAGGAGTCATTTCCAATATTGGAAGCCCGCGTGGTCGATCCGGCGCTGCCGCCGGCGAGCAAAAGCAAGCCAAAGTCGAAACTCATCCTGTTGGTCGGCGCGTTCGGCGGCCTGGCGCTTGGCGCCGCGATCGGTCTGTTGAGGGACATGATGGACCGGACCTTCCGGACGCCGGCGCAAGTCGAAACCTGCCTGCGACTTCCGTGTTTTTCGGTCGTGCCGCGCATGCCGGCGCATGCGACCTCCGGGCCGCGCGAAGAAGCGGCGGAGTCGGACAGTCATCCCACCCGCGCGGTGCCCACGCCGCACTCCGTGGATTCCATCGTCGTCGGCATGCCCATGTCACGCTTCGCGGAAGCCATCAGGTACGCCAAGATCGGAATCGACCTGAACCCGAGCAAGTCTCTTAACAAAATCATCGGCATCACCTCGTCGCTGCCGGACGAGGGCAAGACGACGATCGCGGCTTCTCTCGCGCGGCTCATCGCGCATTCCGGCCAGCGCGTCATCATCGTCGACTGCGATCTCAAGCGTCCGTCGCTTTCCGCCCGGCTGAGTCCCAACGCCGCGTGCGGCCTCGTAGAGGTCGTTACCGGCAGGACGCCGCTGGAGCAGGCGATCTGGCGGGATCCCAAGACCAATTTCGCTTTCCTCCCCGTGGTCCGGCGCGCGCCCCTGTTTCATACCAGCGAACTGCTTGCTTCCGAGGCGACGAGAAGGCTGTTCGAACGGCTGCGCGCGTCCTATGATTTTGTCATCGTCGATATGCCGCCGCTGATACCTCTGGTCGACGCGCGCGCGACAGCCTCGTTCACGGATTGCCATCTTCTCGTGATCGAATGGGGACGAACGAAGATCGAGGTTGTAAAGCAGGCCCTTCATTCGGCGCCTAACGTCTATGAAAACATCGTCGGCGCTGTGCTCAACAAGGCTGACACCGAGCTGATGGCGGACTACGATCAAAACTGCCGGGACTATTACGACATAAGGCATTACACCCGTTATCATTCCGATGACTCCTTTGGGGAAGTCTAGTTGACTTGTCTTTCTTCGAGCCCGCCATCCGGGCTCACTTCGTGGCAATCCAGCAACATCCGGCGTTAAAGTCCGTCTTCTGAATTTCTTTGCTGGAAGACTCATTTCGTTCATGCGAGTCTCTGTGAGAATTTCATTTTAAGAATAGAGCCATGCTGATCAGCCTGTTTTCAGATAAGCGAGCAATGCTTTGCGCCAGCGTTCTCGCGCTGTCTTGCTGCGGCGGATGCGCGATCACGCCTGTGAGCGGTCCTCAGGCGTCGGATGTGGACGCCGGAGGAACCCAGGACAGCTTGAACCCGGCGATGCTTGCATACGCTGTCGTTCCTGTCACACCCGCAACCGTCGATGTTCTCGGGCGCCTGACTCCGAGGCTGTCAACCGCCTTCGCCAGACATACACCACCCAAGGTCTTTCGCTTCGGGGTCGGCGACATCGTCAGCATAACCATATTCGAGGCCGCCGCAGGCGGGCTCTTCACTTCGAGCGCGGGCGTTCGGGCAGGGAATTTCGTCACGGTTCCGAATCAGGCTGTCGACGATCGGGGCAATATTTCCGTTCCCTTCAGTGGATCGATACGGGCCAAAGGGCGGACTCCTTCCGAGATCCAGACCGAGATCGTCGAGCGTCTCAAGTCGCGCGCTCTCGAACCCCAGGTCGTGGTCTCGCTCGCCGAACAGCGGACTTCGCTTTACAGCGTCCTCGGCGATGTTCGCGCGGCCGGCCGGTTTCCCGCAAGCCCTTCCGGAGAAAGCATCCTCGACGGCATCGCCCGCGCGGGCGGACCGGGGAGCCAGGGCTACGACGTCAATGTCGCGCTCGAGCGCAACGGCCGCCGGGTCAGCATCCCGATGGGCGCGCTCATGGACGATGCTTCGAACAATATTTATCTGCTGCCAAACGACATCGTCTTCGTCTACCAGGAGCCGCAGACTTTCGTCGCCTTCGGAGCCAGCGGGATCCAGGGGCAGTTCAGGTTCGACGCTTGGCGCCTTTCACTGGCCGAAGCACTTGCGAAACAAGGCGGGCTAAACGACGCACAGGCCAATCCCTCCGCCGTGTTCCTTTATCGGGGTGAAACCCGGGAGGCCGCCCGCCAACTCGGCGTGGACGTTGACAGATTCGAGGATCGCGTCATCCCCGTGATCTACAAAATTGATCTCCGCGACCCCTCAGGCTACTTCCTCGCGCAGAAATTCCCCATGCGCAACAAGGATGTCATCTACTGCGCCAACGCCACCTCCGTGGAAGCCACGAAATTTCTCACGTTCGTGCGCACGACTCTAGCGACAGTGAACGATCCCGTGATTTACGCGACGAACGGCTTTGCGCTGAGTTCCGCCATACGCGGGACGGGATCGTCTACCGTGATCACGACGCCGACGCCGATCACCACCACCACTTCGACCACCGTAATCGCGCACTAAAGATGCGTACGGAATTTACTAAATCGATTTGGAGGCCTCACGGCGAGGGGTTGGGGCAGGGCTGTTCAGTTCTCAATACAGTTGAGGCATAGCGAGGATTAGATTGAGATCGAGTGCGGCGCGCCAGCGGGCGTTTTTGATGTTGTCGCACCCAGCGGCCCTGAGCAGGTTGTACGCGAAAGATCGCAGGCGGGCGGCGATGTCCGGGTTCTTGCGAATGCGTGAGGCATCCT
>NZ_NHSJ01000059.1 GCF_002937075.1 Rhodoblastus sphagnicola | reverse complement strand
CCGTCTCGACGATCGCCAGCTTTTCGACACTGTGCGTATGACTATCCATACGCACAGTGTCTTACCGATCTGCCCGCGAAATCACAGGCGGTCCGTGCCGGACGCGTACCGCGAACCGGACGGCCGGAGCGATTCGAGATCGCGTTCCAGCCAATGGGGCGCTGGCTCAACGTCTCCGTTTGCCGCCCGGGTCCAGACCATTTCGTGGCGATATTCGACGACATCACCGAGCGCAAGCAAGCGGAGGACGCCGTCCTGACCAGCGAAAAACGGTTAACAGGCCGTGGCTGAAGTCGCTTTCGCGTCTTAATTCGGTTCGGGCTTGAGGATGGTGAGGCAACACGCCCATTTGCCCTCGACCGCGGCCATGATGGCGAAAACGAAGGTTTCATCGGCCTGATACACGAATAGCAGGGCGTTTTTTGCGTCGGACGCCTGCCTTGGCGCCCCGGCGCCGAACAGCGCCCGCATCAGCAGGCCGAGGTTGAACCCGGCGACATGGATCAGGTAGCGTTTGTGAACGTTTTCGCGGCCACGCAACCAGGCGCGGCGCATGCCGCCACGGTCCAGTACATGGGCGAAGCTGCGTTCGACCAACTCACCGCGTCGGCGCATGGCCTTGCGCCCGACGCCCGATTTCAGCCGCGCCCGGTTGGCGTAAACGGCGTCGCGCGCCGCCTCGTCGCCATGCCAGCGCAAATAGCCCTTGGCTGGCTTTGGTTCGGCGATCCGTGTCTTCCAGACGCCGTCGTCCAGGTCCTTGAGCCCGTCGCGTGAATGATACCCCTTGTCGGCGATCAACTCGCAGGGACTTTCGCGCGTCGGCGCAAGATTGATGTCCGCGAGATTTTCCGCCGCCGCCTTCAGGGTCGCGGGCAAGGTCGCCACATCGCCTTCGTCCGCCGGATGGATCGGCGCGGCGACAATCGCTCCCGTGTCCAGATCGACGGCATGTTCGGGCTTGTAGGCCAAATGCGTCGTCCCGTTTTTCATCCGCGCGATCCTGGCGTCCGGATCGGTTGGACTCCTCCAGTCGTCGTTGGACAGCTTCTTGCCCTTGCGCTTGCGGTCAAGCCGCGCCAAGTCCTCGGCGCTCGGCGTTTCGATGCCGCTCTCCTTGGCCATGCGCGTCAGCATCGCGCGATAGGTCTCGCCATTGTCGCGCCGCAGGATGGTGCGCAGCGCCGCATTGGCTTCCATGGTCGAGCCGTCGACGCCAATCCGCTCGCCCTTCACAAGGCCGCGTTCGGCGATCAGCTTCAACACCCAGTCGAAAATCTTCTCATGCGCTTCATGGGACAAGCGCGCCCGCGTTTTCGACAGCCAGGAATGGTCGGGCGTCTTCTCGGAATTCGACAGCCGCAGGAAATCGCGCAGCGAGAAAGAGTCGGCGCAGCGCCAGGCGATGCCGCGCTCGCTGTCGATGCCCTCGAAATATCCGACCATGTGCATGCGAAAATACCGCCCCGGCGGCAGCGAGGGCGCGCCCATTGTCGCCGCGTAAAACGGTTTGCAAACCTCCTCGACGAAGGCGTCGAAGTTGGCGTCGCTCAAGAGCTTGTTCAACCGGTCGTAAAGGCGTGGCCGGGAGAGCGATGCATGTCCGCCCAAGTCGCGATGAGGTCATTCTGAACCCCGGCGTCCCGCTTCATCGCCATCGAAATAATCCAGCCCCATTCCCATTATCAGAGGGAATCAGCACACGGCGACTTCGTCAACGGGCTGTTAAAGGCGTTCCTGGAGAACAGCGCCCTGATCGCCTGGCTCAAGGACGATGAGGGCCCTTACGTTTTCATCGCATCGCCTTAGATCCGGCGCGACAGCCGCGGCGCCGAGCGGTTCGCCGCCTTCCCCGATCGCAAGAGACGCGACGCGTGTTTGCGGTGAAAGCCCGTCACCGCCGTGAACTCGTCCAAGATGCGACTGCGCTGCGTTCGGTCCGCAAGCGCGTACCGAGCCACCGTCGCCGCTATCAGTTCGTCGCGTGTCGTCATGCTGATCCGCCTCATCACACCCTCGCCGCCAACACTTTCTCGGCAGCATTTCAGGTGAGGCAACGGCTCCGTGTCTATCAACAATTCTGGTGAGGCAATACGAGCGGCCTTCCTAATTGTCGTGTTGCACGAGATCGGCCCGCAGCGGATACTGGACGCCGCCGGGCGTGAAGGAGCCGCACCGACGTAACGCTTGAGAGGTTGGATGCGCTCACCGAAGTGAAGCCGTTGCCACTCGTCCGCGCCTTGAACCGTGGCGTAGTAGTTTGCTGCCAATCTCACGGAACCGGCCATTCGCCATGTCGGAGTTGGAAGCGGCGACCGGCGTCGCGGGGTGCTTCCTATCTGCGACGCTCATATTGAAGCAGGTCTACGATTTCGCGAGCTGCGCGCGCCGAGTACTGGCAATGGACCAATAAACCTGTTCCGAACCGCGCGAACTCACGGGCTTTCCCCTTGTCGAACTTGTGCCTCGCCTCAGGCGGCTTCCGTCTCTCTCTTTGCCTCTTTAGCTGGGCGACGGTTGGCGGCGCGCAGCTCCTTCAGCGCATCTTCGATATGGAGAAGAGCACGCGCCACGGCCGAAGGGTCGCTCATCTGACATAGTTCAGCCTTGGCGTAATAGAGGTTGATTTCTACCAATTCCGGAAGCCTGCTGTCGGTCACGTCCATCTCCTGATCTTGGTGTTGGGCTTCACTCTTGAACGCCCACGGCGTCCAGTTATGTTCCGACAAAATACCTACCGAAAGTTGCATGACGCTATCCGACTTGCGTGCATGCCGCAGCTTAAGCTAATGTGATACATCCCCCTTAGATATTGATCCATATCAAATTAATATGTTGATAAATTAAGCAGTTTGATTTCCCAAAGATGAGAGCATGCTTTTTTGCAAGATGCACGTCGCTATTGCGTCACAACTCAAAGCTGCGAAAAAGAATCCTACTGTTCATGTTTTGTTAATAATGAGTCATACACACTCAAAGCTGCCGTTAGGATAGACCTACTACCTTAGGTTATGGAATGCACGCTCTCAATTCGATCGATGTGCAAGTTGGCACATGTCTGCGCAAGATGCGCTTTCAAAGGGGCTGGTTTGTTCACACGCTGGCTAAGGCTATCGGCGTCACAAGCGCTCGCCTGCTGGAATTCGAGAGCGGAGAAACGCGAATTGAACCAAGGATTATGTCCGAGATGTGCCGCGCATTGGGCGTGCCCCCCTCGGCATTTTTTGCGTGGATACCGAACGGATCAATGAACGCCACGCCAGCGCGGCACAAACTCGACGCTGCATAATGCAGAGCCGCGCGGCAAGCGCAGACGCTGCTCAAAGCGGACGACTGCAACGGTGTCAATCAGAAATCCACCATCTCGTCTGCAATGAGATGCGCAGTCACGCTGCGCTATCAATGCATGGCGGAGGGCTGGGGGAGTATTAACAACCCTCAAGATCGTGGACGTTGTTCCCCTGAAAAAAGTTCCTGTCGGATACGCGAGAACACGAAGGCCCTCACCCCCTATCGCGATCAGCCCCCTGCCGGGGGCGGATACGGCCTCGAAGAATGCTTTTCCCGACGCATCGTTAACGCCTTCGGCCATGCGCTCTGGCGGCATTGCCGGCACCACACGACGGTTGCAAACGTCAGAGGCTCATCCCGGATTCCGGGGTGATGGGGCGACGATTGCTTCGACGAGGGCGGTCAGCAGCGCTTTTTCGCGTTTTTTGGCGTTGGCCGTCGCGGTTCAAATCTCCTGTGTTCAAAACGGTTGACTGCGAACATGAGAGACCTTCATTTTAGCCATTATGGCCGTGATCAAGGGCCAATGGGCGTGTTGGCTCTGAACCGCGCCGGGTTTGCCGGAGGCTCCAACTCCCAAATAGGATGGAGCCATCATGAGCACTACGACCAACAAATTTTCACCTGAGGTTCGCGCCCGCGCGGTGCGGATGGTTTTGGATCACGAAGGCGATCACGACTCGCGCTGGGCGGCGGTATCGTCGGTGGCGTCGAAGATCGGCTGCTCGCCGCACACCCTGCGTGAATGGGT
>NZ_NHSJ01000058.1 GCF_002937075.1 Rhodoblastus sphagnicola | reverse complement strand
GCCCAAGCCCCGCGCGCCCAAGCCCCGCGCGCGAATGACATCGTGCTCGCGACCTACCGGCCGCCGCAGGAACGTCGCGCCACGTTCGGCCGCCGCACGGCGGCCTGACCCGGTTGGAAAAGGGCGCGCCCCCCTTGCCGTCCGGGCCGCGCCGTCGCATCCTGCGCCAAAAGGAAGGCGGGATGCGCGTTCTCATCGTTGATGATCACCCGGTGGTCGTGTCCGGCTGCAAGGCTTTGCTTGCGGCCGAACCGGGGGTGGAGATTTTCGCCGCCGGCGATGGCGAAAGCGGTTTCGCCGCCTTTTGCGCCCATGATCCCGATGTCTGCGTGGTGGACATCAACCTGCCGGGCCTGTCCGGCTTCGATCTGGCGCAGCGCATTCTCGGCAAGGACGCGGACGCGAAAATCGTGGTGTTCAGCATGAACGAAGATCCCGCTTTCGCGGCGCGGGCGATCCAGGCGGGCGCGCGCGGCTATATCGCCAAGAACGACGATCCCATGCTGTTCCTGCCGGCGCTGAAACAGGTTTGCGACGGCGGAACCTGGCTGCCGGCCGATCTCGCGCGGAAAATGGCCTTCGCCCGCCACCCGTCGCCGCTCGAAAACCTGTCCACGCGCGAGATCGAGATCCTGCGTCTGCTGGCGGCGGGCGACGACATGGGCGACATAGCCGACAAGCTCGGCGTGTCCTACAAGACCATCGCCAACAATTGCACGGCGCTGAAAGCCAAGCTCGGCGCGCGCAGTTCCATGGACCTGTTGCGCGCCGCCATCGAGGTTTTGCGCTGACGACATTGATGTTGCGGTGCGGCGGCTCTAAAGTGTGGCGCATGAGGTGGAGGGTTTCATGAAGATACGCAGCCTGATTTTCGCAGTCGCCTTCGCTTTCGTCCTGCCGGCTCACGCCGCGAAAATTCCCGCAGCGCTCGATCCCGACCACGACGGAACCATCGATCTTGCCGAGGCCAAGGCGGCGGCCGGCGCCCTGTTCGACAAGCTCGACAAGGATCACGAGGGCACGCTCGACATCAAGGAATTGCAGGGCCGCCTGAGCCGGGCCGATTTCGCCGGCGCCGACCCCGACAAGGACAAGACCTTGACCAAGGACGAACTGCTCGTGGTGGTCGAGCAAAGGTTCAACGCCGCCAACACCGACGCCGACGCGACGCTGGACGCCAAGGAATTGAACAGCCCCGCCGGCAAGGCGCTGAAGAAGCTGCTGAAATAAATCTGCTCGCCGTCTCCCCCGGACCATGGCCACGGGGCGTCATGCGCCGCCCTTTGGCGGGGGACCGATGAGCCTGACGAAAAGACCGTTTTCCGGCGTCGTCGCCGGAAAACGGTCAGCTGTCGGCTGATTTGCAAAAAACTCGCCTTCTCCGACCGGCCGTGCTAATCGCGGACGTTGCAAATCTCGGGGTTAGGGCGATGGCCGACATTTTCCGCGAAGTCGATGAAGACATTCGCAGCGACAAACTGAGCAGGACCTGGGCGAAATATTCCTTTCTCGTCTATGGCGCGGCCGTGGCCGTCGTGGCGGGCACGGCGGGCTTCACCTATCTGCGCCACGAGAAAAACGCCGCCGCCGAGGCGGCCGGCGCCAAATTCGCGGCGGCGCAGGAGCTGTCCGTCGCCGGTAAGTCGGCCGAGGCCAATGAGGCTTTCGCGGCCCTGGCCAAAGCCGCGCCCGAAGGCGTGCGCGCGCTCTCCCTTTTGCGCGCGGCGCAGGAGCTGGGACTCACGGACCGCGCCGGCGCGGTGAAGGCGTTTGACGCCCTCGCCGCCGATTCCGCCGTTCCCGCGCTGTTGCAGGATGTGGCGCGGCTGCGCGCCGGCCTTTTGCGCGTTGATGACGCGGAAAAGGCCGAGCTGGAAAACCGCTTCGGCCCGCTGCTCAACGGCTCGTTCCGCTTTTCCGCGCGCGAAACCCTCGCGCTGGCGGCGCTGAAGCGCGGCGACCTCGAAAACGCCGGCCGGCTGCTCGACCAGTTGATCGTCGATCCCAACACGCCGGCCGCGATGCGCCAGCGCGCGGAAGCCCTGGCCTCGCTCGCGCGCGGCGGCGGCAAGGTCACGCCGCCCACGCCCGAAAAGAAATAACCAGTAGCCCTCACCCTGAGGAGCCGCCGGAGGCGGCGTCTCGAAGGGAGAGGGCGGACCACGAGTGTATCCAGCCTTTATGACCTTTACCGTCGCCATCATCGGCCGCCCCAATGTCGGCAAATCGACCCTGTTCAACCGGCTCGTCGGCAAGAAACTGGCGCTGGTCGACGACCAGCCCGGCGTGACCCGCGACCGCCGCGCCGGCGACGCCAAGCTCGGCGACCTCAATTTCACCGTGATCGACACGGCGGGCCTGGAAGAGAGCGACGCCGCCTCGCTCACCGGCCGCATGCGCGCCCAGACCGAAGCGGCCATCGACGATTCCGACGCGATTTTCTTCGTCATCGACGCCCGCACCGGCGTAACCCCGGAGGACCGCCATTTCGGCGCCCTGGTGCGCCGCGCCGGCAAACCGGTGATCCTGATCGCCAACAAGGCGGAAGGCCGCGTCGGCTATGCCGGCGCCTATGAAGGGTTCGACCTCGGCCTCGGCGACCCCATCGCGCTGTCGGCCGAACATGGCGACGGCTTCGCCGAACTGTTCACCTCCCTGCTCGAAGCCCTGCCCGAAGCCACGCAACTGTCCGACGACGACGACGAGCGCCGCGAAAGGCTGGAGCTGGACGACGACGAGGAGGGCAGCGAACTCGACCCGACCAAGCCGCTGCGCATTGCGGTGGTCGGGCGCCCCAATGCCGGCAAATCGACCCTGATCAACCGCCTGCTCGGCGAGGACCGGCTGCTGGTCGGGCCGGAGGCCGGCATCACCCGCGATTCCATCAGCGTCGATTACCTCTGGCAGGGCAAGGATGCCGAGCGGCAGCTCAAGATTTTCGACACGGCGGGCCTGCGCCGGCGCGCGCGCATCGAGGAAAAGCTGGAAAAGCTCGCCGCCGCCGACGCCCTGCGCGCCATCCGCTTCGCCGAAGTGGTCGTCATCCTGCTCGACGCCACCATACCCTTCGAGAAACAGGATCTCACCATCGTCGATCTCTGCGCCCGCGAGGGCAGGGCGCTGGTGATCGGCGTCAACAAATGGGATCTGATCGCCGACAAGGCCGAAATCAAGGTTTTGCGCGAGGAAGCCTTGCGTTTGCTGCCGCAGGTGCGCGGCGCGCTGGTGATGCCGGTGTCGGGCGCCACCGGGGCGGGCCTCGACGCCCTGATGGGCGCCGTGATCTCCGCGCATGAAGTCTGGAACAAGCGCCTGTCCACCTCGCGCCTCAACCGCTGGCTGGAAAACGTGATCGACCAGAACCCGCCGCCGGCCGTGGCGGGCCGCCGCATCAAAATCCGCTACATCACCCAGCCCAAGGCGCGCCCGCCGCATTTCGTGCTGTTCGGCAACCAGCTCAACCAATTGCCGGAGTCCTATCAGCGCTTCCTGATGAACGGCCTGCGCCAGACGTTTCAACTGCCGGGAACGCCGATCCGCATGACGCTCAAGCAGGGCGAAAACCCCTACGACAAGAAGAAGCGGCGGTAGCGGGGGTGGACCCGGAAATTTTCGTCGACGCCGACGCCTGCCCGGTCAAGGACGAGTGCTACAAGGTCGCCGCGCGGCACGGGCTGAAAGTCTATCTGGTCGCCAATCGCCTGTTCCAGGCGCCGCGCCATCCGATGATCGAGCGCGTGCTGGTGCCGCAAGGCCCGGACGTGGCCGACGACTGGATCGCCGAGCGCGCCGACGCAACCAAAATCGTCGTCACCGCCGACATTCCGCTGGCCGCGCGCTGCGTGAAAACCGGCGCCTTTGTGCTGGCGCCCAACGGCAAGATTTTCGACGAGTCCTCGATCGGGATGGCGCTGGCGATGCGCAATCTGATGGACGAGTTGCGCTCCGGCGGCGAGATCACCGGCGGCCCCAAGGGGTTTACGCCGCGCGACCGCTCGGCCTTCCTGTCGGCGCTGGAGCGCTGCGTCCAGCACGCGCGGCGCTCGCAAAAGCCGGCGGGCCAAGCCTAACCGCCCTTTTTCTCGGCCGCCTTTTCGGGCTTTTGCTCCAGCTTGCCCGCCCCGCAAATCGCCTTGAGCGCCTGGAACTCCCCGGCGTCGAGCAGGTCCGGCCCCGTGGTCGCGACCCGCGCCGCCTCCATGGTCGCCAGCCGGTCCGAACTCATGGGATGGCTGGCCAGCAGGCTCAACCGTTCGTCGTTGCCGGTCACGCGCACCAGCAATTGCCCCATTGGCGCAGGCGAGCGGCCGAGTCCGCGTAAAACCTCGATGGCGGTGGCGTCGGCGGCGGTCTCGTCCTCGCGCGAATAGGCGGCGCCGAACAGCGCGCGTGTCGCGAAAACCGCCGCGCCGGCGCCGGTGATGTCGCCAAACAGCAGGCTGACCAGATAGGAGCCGCCGCCGTCGCGGATCAACCGGCGTAACCCGTCGCAATGGCGGACATGGGCGAATTCGTGGGCGATCACGCCGGCGAGTTCGTCCGGGCTTTGCGCCTCGTCGATAATGCCGCGCAAAAGATAGACCCGGCCGCCGGGCAGGGCGAAGGCGTTGGGCGCCGACGAGGCCAGCACCTGCGGCGGCGGCGCCGGCGGCAAGCCCGCCTGCGCGCGCAGCTTGCCCACCAGCTTGTCCAGCGCGGCGGCGCCCTCCGCCCCCTCGCAGGTTTTCTTGCCGAACACGGTAGACGCCTGCTGTTCGACCATTTCGCCGACGCGGTTCTCCCAGCTTTGCGGCACGAGCGGCGCCAGCCGGTCGGCGGCGAGCGGCATGCCGAACCACGCCAGCGCCAGAATGGACAGGCCGGCAGCCATCGACCAGCCGACGATTTTGGCGGTGGAAATGGCGCTGTCCTCGTCGTCGCCCGCTTTCGCGCAGCGGCGCAAAATGGCGCGGCCGGCCGCGTCGTCGCAAAACTCCAGCCGCGCCAACTCGGCGGCGCCGCGACAGCGCAGCCGCACCCGGCCCGGCGCGGCATCGGCGCGGCGAATCTCCCGCCACGGCCAACGCGCCAAAATCTCCCCGTCTTGCGCCAGTTCCAGCGTCTCCGCCGCCTTCAGCGTCACCTCGCGGCGCTGGCTGGTCAACCCGTCGAAATAGAGCGCGCTGGGGGTCATGGTCAGAACCCGGCCACGTCGAGGCCATCGGCGAGCCCTTCGCCGAGCGCGCCGGCGGCCTCGTCGCGTTGCGCGACATGATCCGCCGCCGCCCCGCCGGTGATCGCCAGCGTCGAGACGATCAGTCGCCAGAAATGATGTTGCAGGAAAATGCGGTTGAGCACGTTGAGGGCCAGCAGGAACAGCACATAGCCCGCCACCAGGATCGGCAGCGCCGAGGACGTCGGCGCCAGCCCCGGCTGTTTTTCCGACGTCAAGAGTTTTTGCAGACTGGCGTCGTGCCCAAGCCCGTAGGCGATCAGTCCCGCCGCAGCCAGCGCGAACGGGGTCAGGGCCAGACCATATTTGACCAGCAGGGCGAAATATTGCGGCTGCTGCAGTTTTGAAGCGACGCCGATCGGCCCGAGCCGCAGTCCCGAGGCCCACCAGCGCCATTCGATGGTCTTGAACCGCGCATAGAGCGCCACCAGCAGCAGCACGGTCAGCAGCGGAATCAGCGCGCCGGCGCCGCCTTGCAGCGCGAGACGGCCGATAGCGCCGCCGTGTTGGGACAAGGGCTGGGCCGCCGGCCAGGCTTTGGCGACGGCGATCAGCGATCCCGCGCCATAGCCGATCGCAACCGGCGCGGCGATGGCCAAAGCCGCGATCACCAGCCAGATCCACCACACCTTCTTGAACAGATCGTCGGCCTTGGCGCCGAAATCGCCCTGGAGATCGCCATAGAAGGTGCGACTCATCTTGTAGCGCTCCAGCGCCGCCGCGCGCCAGGGATAGGCGAAGCCGAGCGTCAGCCAGACCAGAAGCGACCACAGCGCGGCGCGCCACATATAGTCGAGCCCCGCCCCCGTCATCCAGAAGCGCACGCCGCGCCAGCTCGTGCGCGTCAGGCGATAGCGCCGGGCGCGATAGACCGCAAACTGGCCGAATAGGAAAAACACCAGCACCAGCGGCGTCGAGCCGAAGGTTTTGGCGCGCTCGGCTTCGACGCCGAGCAGAAAATAAGCGAAATAGACCGGCGCGAGAATGGCGAGCGCCATCAGGAAGCCGATCAGCAATTCGCGCGCGCGGCCGGTATATTCCAGCGCGTCGCCGCCAACGGTGGTATGCGCCCAGAGATGGCGGCGCACGTCGGTGTTGAGCCAGAACCGGTAGAAGCCGAAAGTGACCAGCTCCAACAGCGCGCCGTGCACGGCGAGTCGGGAGAATGCGCCCGCGCGGTCGGCGAAGGCCAGGGCCTGGGGTGTTCGGTCGCCTCCGGAAAGGTTTCTCAGCAGCAGCCGCACATCCGTCATCGAAAGGCCTTTTTGCAACCGTTTTGGCGGGAAATTGGTTTCCGCCGGATGCTGCGGCAATATCGATAACGTTACGTAAGGATGCGCGGCGACGCGGCCGCGATCGAGTTCCGTGGTGAACAGTTGCTTATGCGCGCCAAGGCGTCACCTTGGGTTGAACACCGCCAGCGTGACCTTGCCAAAGGTTTTCAGCGCCATCACCCGCGCCTGCCGCCCGGCGACTGCGACATTATAGCGCAGGAAGGGCGTGTTGGGGTTTTCATTGCTGGCGTAATGCTGCGCGCTTTCGCCGAGGCAGGAGTCAATGGTCGCCTTGACGTCGGCGAGATCGAGGCTTGAAGCCTGGCAGGAATAGGAGATTTCGGAAATCTTCTTCTTGTCGAGGATTTCGCAGGCGCCAAACAGCGGCGACGCCACCGAATAGGCCGCGAGAGTCTCGTCCTCGCGGGCGACGGCGCCGCGCAGGGCGGCGAAACCGTCCGGCGCGGCGGCGATCACCACCTTGAAGGCCGGACAATCGAACGCCTTGTCGTCGACCGGCTCCGTCGGGGCGCGGCGGTCGAGCGCGCCGCTTTCCTCGATGGATTGTCCTTGGGATTGTGCTTGCGCCACAACGGGACCGCCCCCGGCCTGAAACAGGACGAGGGCGAGAGCGATGAAACGCAAGTTCATGTGCGCGAGGCGATCTTGATATACTGGCGCTGCGGTTCGCCGACATAAAGCTGGCGCGGGCGGCCGATCTTCTGGTGCGGATCCTCGATCATTTCCTTCCACTGCGCGATCCAGCCGACGGTGCGGGCCAGCGCGAACAGCACGGTGAACATGGAGACCGGGAAGCCCATCGCCTTCAAGGTGATGCCCGAATAGAAGTCGATGTTGGGATAGAGCTTCTTCTCGATGAAATAATCATCGTGCAGCGCGATGCGCTCCAACTCCACCGCCACGTCGAGCAACGGATCGTCCTTGATGCCGAGTTCGCCCAGAACCTCGTGGCAGGTCTTGGCCATCAATTTCGCGCGCGGGTCGTAGTTCTTGTAGACGCGATGGCCAAAGCCCATCAGGCGGAACGGATCGTTCTTGTCCTTGGCCTTGGCGATGAATTTCGGAATGTTCTCGACGCGGCCGATCTCGGTCAGCATCTTCAGCGCCGCCTCGTTGGCGCCGCCATGGGCGGGACCCCACAGACAAGCGATGCCCGCCGCGATGCAGGCGAAGGGATTCGCGCCCGAGGAGCCGGCGAGACGCACCGTGGAGGTCGAGGCGTTCTGCTCGTGGTCGGCGTGCAGGATGAAGATGCGGTCGAGCGCGCGCGAGACCACCGGATTGACCTTGAACTCCTCGCAGGGCACGCCAAAGCACATCCGCAGGAAATTCGACGTATAGTCAAGGTCGTTCTTCGGGAACATGAACGGCTGGCCAATATTGTACTTGTAGGCCATGGCCGCGATGGTCGGGATCTTCGCGATGATGCGGACGGTCGCGACCTGGCGCTGCACCGGATCGGTGATGTCGATGGAATCGTGATAGAAGGCCGAGAGCGCGCCGATGCAGGCCACCATGACCGCCATCGGATGGGCGTCGCGGCGGAAACCCTGGTAGAACCGAGCCATCTGCTCGTGCACCATGGTGTGGCGCGAGATGCGATAATCGAATTCCGCCTTCTGCGGCGCGGTCGGCAATTCGCCGTTCAGCAGCAGGTAGCAGGTTTCGAGGAAGTCGCCGCCTTCGGCCAGTTGCTCGATCGGATAGCCGCGATAGAGCAACACGCCCTGGTCGCCGTCGATATAGGTGATGGCGGATTCGCAGGACGCGGTCGAGGTGAAGCCCGGATCGTAAGTGAACATTCCGGTCTGCGCGTAGAGCTTGCTGATATCGGCCACGGCCGGACCAATAGAGCCGTGCCGGACCGGCGCGTCCACGACCTTGTCGCCGACGGTGATTGTTGCTGTAAGGCCCGTGTTTTCGCCCAATTGTTCGCCCATGACATCGCCCCTTTGCAAATACCCACCTCCGCGTCTGCCGTTCGGGGAGCGCCCCGGGCGAGCCTCATTCCCCACGAAACACCGGAAGGGCTGGACGGTAGAGCCGCGTCAATTTGTGCGCTGCCCTGACTAGCTTGTTTGCGAGCATCGGGCAAGATGACGCACCCTAGACCAATGGGGCGCCGCTCCGCACAATTGGCGCGGGCGCGCGCGCAATCCAACGCCAGTCCGAGTCGCCTTTCTTGCCGGCGACGGCTGGAAAAGCAAAGGGCGGGATGCTATCGACGTTTGGTTCGGGTGGAGCGTTGCCGGGGGGCGGCTGCGGTGCGGCGCAAGCCGCCCGATCCCAGGCTCAGACGTCGCCCGACGCGACGCTCACCCGCGGCGGGAATCGCCGTTCTGGATAGGAATCGCCTTTCTGGATCAGATTGGCTGGAGCCAATGAGTTGGGGTGGGGTGATGCGTGCTTAATTCAAATTCGTTCAACTTTTTCCACGGCGACGCGCTGTTGATTTCGGTCTTTGTTTTTTACGCAATATCAACAATATATATTACTGTTTTTTCAATCCAGTCCATCCGGAAGCGGCGCTATTCATCGGCTTTCCTGGCGATTTCGACGCTCTTGGCGGCCTATGTCATTCTCGCCACCGGCAACGACACTCTGCACCATGTCTTGCGAATTGATGCGTTGGCGCAACAAATCGCGACCGGCTCGCCAAGCCCCCTGATCGAAAACAAGGCGACAGGAGAGGTCGCCGCGATCTTTCTGTATTACAGTTTTTTACCCTACCTGCTTCCGGTGGCCTTGACGGTCGCGGGAGTCGCGTCACGCGTGTCGTTGCAAATCGCGGAAGTCGTTTATCTCGGCCTTTTGATCTATTCTTTGCGTCGTCTGGTCGAATGCCTGCCGCGACCGGAGAAAAAACAACTGGCTTACGCGGCGGCCATTCTGTTCTTGACGGCCAATTATGTCTATTCAGATTGGACCACAAGGGCGGCGATTGGAGAGATTTGCGCCTATGCCCTGATTCCAATGGCGATCGTCTATGCTCTCGAAGAGACGTCGCGCGAAGGGATGTCTTGCGAGGGGAGGTCTTGCGAGGGGAGTTCTTGGATCAAGCTCGCGTTCATCTTCTTTCTGCAAGCCTGCGCCCATCCCATCGTCTTCGCCTTCTGCGCGTTGGGCACATTTGTCTCGGTTTACGCCATCACCGATCGCCCGCTGCTGAAACTGGCGCGCCCCCTGCTGACCGCGAGCGTCGCCGGACTGGCGGCGGCGGCGCCTTTCTGGCTTCCGGCGGCGCTGTTCATGAACGACGTCCTGGGCAAACAGGCTCTGCCGTTCAACTTCGCCAACACGTTCGCGCCACCCTGGCAAGTGTTGGATCCCACGATTTTCGCGACGGTTGGCCCGACGATGATCGCGTTTTGCGGCTATTTGGTCTACGCGGGCTGGGCCAATCGCGACAGGCGGCTGCTGTCCTGCTCAATCCTGTTTTTTGCGCTGCTGCTGATGCAGACGTGGCTGTTCGCCGGTCTGATTCCAAAAATTCCGGGGCTGAGTCAGATCCAGTTCATCTGGAGACTGATGTTCGCGACGGCGGTCATCGGTTTTGCGGCGGCCTTGCGGTTTTCGCAGCGCGACCATTGCGGAAATTTCGCGCGCCTGATCCCTGTTTTCGCGATCGTCGCGGTCTCGGCGTTTGGCGTGAGGCTGATGACGAAATTACCCAAGATCGTCAATGACGTGCAAAAAATCATCAGTCCATCCGACCGCACGGCGGAGTCCTATTTCGTCAATTTCAGCGACGAACCGGAAAGTGTCTGGGGCGTTCGCCTGTTCAGTCCCGATTACGCAAATATCAGGTCGTTTTGCCCTGAGTCGACGCCCGACGTCTTCAGTCGCGTCAGCTTCGCGGATCTGAGAAAAAATCCCGTTGTTTCAACGCCATATGTCGGCGTTTTCGCGGGCCCGATTGATTTTGTGACCTATCGCGCGAAGGGCGAAAACGCTGTTTTGAGCCATTGCGACCATGTGCTTGTGCTTGGCCCGCTGACCCCGGGGGCGACGCTCTCGGTCGATGAGTCGAAGCTCGACCTGGCGCAAAAGTCGAGAGCCGGCGTTCTCGGGTTCGCCGCGCTCATCTTCGCGGCGCAATTCATGCGCCGGCGAAAAAAGGGAATCGCCGGGGCCGTCAAGGGGAACGCGCCGGCGTGACGCATGGCCCCGGCAGGCCGCGCGCCGCATCGCGGTCCCATCCCGATGCGGCGTTATAACGCCAAGCCGCTCAAGCCGCCGCGTCGTTGATGCGCCCCAAAACCTCGTCGCGGCCGAGCACTTCGACAACGTCGAATATGCCTGGAGAGGTTCCGCGCCCGGTCAGCGCCGCGCGCAGCGGCTGCGCGACCTGTCCGAGTTTCGCGCCGGTTTCCGCGACATAGGCGCGCACGGCTGCTTCCGCCGCCTGCGCCGTCCAGTCGGGCAAGGCGGCGAGTTTCGGCGCCAGGGCCGCGAGATGCGCCTTGCCCTCGGGCTTCAAGATTTCCGTCGCCTTGGCGTCGTAAGACAGCGGCCGCCGCGCGAACAGGAAACTCGCCCCGTCGGCCAGTTCGATCAGGGTTTTGGCGCGCTCCTTCAAGCCGGCCATGGCGCGCAAAAGCTGCGCCTTTTTGGCGTCGTCGATTTTCGCCGCCATGTCGGCGCCGCCGGGCAGATAGGGCAGGGTGTCCAGCAGAATCGCCAGCAGCGCGTCGTCGGGAGTCGCGCGCAAAAACTGGCCATTCATGTTTTCGAGCTTGGCGTAGTCGAATCGCGCCGGCGAGCGATGCACCTGGTCGAGCGAAAACGCCTCGATCAGTTCGGGGGTGGTGAAGAACTCGCGGTCGCCCTGGCTCCAGCCGAGCCGCGCCAGATAATTGCGCAGCGCTTCCGGCAGATAGCCCATGGCGCGGTAGGCGTCGACGCCGAGCGCGCCGTGGCGCTTGGACAATTTCGCCCCGTCCGGCCCATGGATCAGCGGGATATGGGCGAAGGACGGAATCTCCCAGCCCATGGCCTGATAAATGTGGCTCTGCCGCGCGGAATTGGTGAGATGGTCGTCGCCGCGAATGATCTGCGTCACGCCCATGTCATGGTCGTCCACCACCACGGCCAGCATGTAGGTCGGCGTTCCGTCCGAGCGCAGCAGAATCAGGTCGTCGAGATCCTTGTTGGGAAAGCGGACCTCGCCCTGCACCTTGTCCTGGATCACGGTCTCGCCCTCGCGCGGGGCCTTCAGCCGCACCACCGGCTTGCGGCCTTCCGCAATGGCGTCTTTTTCCGCCTGCGTCCCGCCAAGCTCGCGCCAGCGCCCGTCATAGCGCGGCGGGCGGCCTTCTTTCCGCGCGAGATCTCGCATCGCCTCCAGCTCCTGCGCGCTGGCGTAGCATTTGTAGGCCGCGCCCTTGGCCAGCATCGCCTCTGCAACCTCGCGGTGGCGGTCGGCGCGCGCGAACTGGTAGATGGTGTCGCCGTCCCAGTTCAGGCCAAGCCATTTCATGCCGTCGATGATGGCGTCAATCGCCGCGTCGGTGGAGCGTTCGCGGTCGGTGTCCTCGATGCGCAGCAGCATCTTGCCGCCCTGCTGGCGGGCGAGCAGCCAGTTGAACAAAGCGGTGCGCGCCCCGCCAATGTGCAGATAGCCGGTGGGCGAGGGGGCGAAGCGCGTGATCATCTCGGACATGGAAAAACTCTCGATTTCGCGCGCCCGGTTGGTGTCGCGGCGCGCGCGCTCCTCCTAGCATAACGCCGACGCGCAAAAAAAGGGGCGAAACACGGTCGACGTTGGAGAACTGCAACTCGGAAAACTGAATTTCGGGCGCCTGTCCGCAAGCATTTCCGCGCGAGGGGGCGCGGAACGGCTGCACGCGCTGCTGGTCGCCGCCTTCGAGGAGGAGTGGAGCGAGCGGCGCTTCTTCCTGTGGCTGCCGGTCTGCGCCGGCGCCGGGGCGATCGCCGCTCTGCTCGCCGCCACCGACCCGGTCCTGTGGATCGTCGCGGCGCTCGCCGCCGGCTTCGCCGTCGCCGCCGTGCTGACCCGCGACCGCCGCGCGCTGATGCTTCCGCTGGCGGCGCTCGCGGCCTTTTTCGCCGGCGAAGCTCTCGCAAGCTGGCGCGCCGCGCGCATGGACGCGCCGGTGCTGCCGCGCCTGTTCATCGGCATGGTCACCGGTTTCGTGGAAGAAGTGGATTACCGCCAGCAGGGATCGCGCTTCGTTTTGCGCGTATCGGAGATGGAGCGCGTCGGTCCGGACGCAAAACCTTTTCGCCTGCGCCTGACCACGCGCGGCCCCCCCGCTTTCGCCGCCGGGGATTTCATCGTCGCCAAGGCGCGCGCCCTGCCGCCCGCCCATGCCGCGCTGCCGGGCGGCTACGATTTCGCGCGCGACGCCTTTTTCGCCCGCATCGGCGGCGTCGGCGGCGTTTTGGG